>CAYSAJ010000001.1:0-20130 GCA_964429005.1 uncultured bacterium
TAATCAGTGCTTACATTTACAAGAATTCGCATCGAACAACCCATCCAGAGCCAAAAATTCCTTCTACAACCACTCTAGGTTTTATAGGGTTTGCTAACAGTGCTCTATCGACTTTACTCGGAATTAGTGGCGGTTTATTTATGGTTCCCATTCTTCAGGAACTTCATTTCCCTCTTAAAAAAGCTATCGGCATCTCTTCCGCGACAAATTTTTTCACAGCCCTCATCGGCAGTTTGAGTTTTGTTTTTCTATATTCATCTATCAACCCCCTGCCATATTCACTAGGCCCCATCTATCTTCCTGCTTTTTTCATGATTGGAATTACAACGATCTTATTTGCTCCTCTTGGAGTAAAGCTTTCTCATGAGCTCCATAGTCATCGATTACAAAAAATCTTTGCTTTTGTGATGTTTTTTGCAGGGTTATATATGCTTTTTGTAAAAGCCTAGGGCTGAAGAGGAGTAGAGTAGGGAGATTGCTCGTCGTCATGAAGGTTTTTGACTTCATGCTTTTTTTTGAGTTCTTCGTATAAACTTTCAAGGTGTGAGAGCATTTTATCAAAATACCCATCCATAACGTTAGAGTCTGGTAATTTCCAGTTTTTAATTTGCCTGATAGACAAACCATTTTCCATCATAAGACGTCGAAAAAGATGCAAATGAATGTCTTGATTTTTGCAGCATTCATGAGCTTCAAAAGCTACTTGAAGAAGTTGTTCTTGTGAAGAATCTTGAAGTCTTTTTGCAAAGAGCTCATCCGTTGTAATTTGGCGCGAAATTCTTACTGGCCCTGTTTTTTTTGAAACTTCATCAAAAAGATTAGAAAACTCCTCTGAAGTTAAAGACTTGATTTTTTTTGCACTTCCGAAAGGAAGATGCAACATAGACTTTGGAATTGGTGCTGTTTCAGATGGTTCCTGAAATGCAATAATTGCCTTTTCGTAAAAAATACATGCCACTTTTTTAGCATACTCTCTAAGCTGCTTAAGATCTTCTTGAGTCATATTTCTTACTTTCCAAATATAATCAAAAGATCTTAACTTAATCTTAATATAGGATCAATAAAAACAATTTGAGGATATGCCAGAGAGTATTTTCTAAAGAAGTTCCAGATCAAAATCGTCGTTAAGCTCATCGATAATATGTTGAATCGCTTTCCGATCATCTTCTGAAAGGACATCCTTTCTTTTTTTAAGAGTTTGACAAAGTAATTTCATCTTCTCTATCGTTACTTGATTTCCACTTTTCCTTCTTTTGTCATGCTCAGGAATCGGAAGCTGCTCTTTGATCAGCAAAATCAAATCGTCAGGTTTTTGATCAACATAGTTTTTTATAATGATCAGTTTTTTATCAAGAGGAGCTTGTCTATTGGAAAGACAATAAGCTGCTTTCAAGGGCATTTTTTTAAGATGATTTTTTAGCTCTAAAGTAGGAAGCTCATGGTAGAATTCATAGTAGCGCAGAATATTGTATGCTGTCCTTTTTGATCCAAAAACGCTTTCAATCCATTTAGTGAAAGTATTTTGTCCATCCCCATAGTTTTTTAGCAGATCTCTTACTTGGTAGATTCTCTCTCCGATAAGAAGAACTTGTTGCTTATGTATGGCCTTGATCTCTGCAGTTATAGAAACAAGTTTTCTATAATCCTCGCCCACTTCTTCTTCAGAGAGTCTTGAAGGTTGGTAGTTTTCGAATAATAAAAGCTCGAATTCTCGACTTTGCTGTGCATCTAATGGTGACACTTGAAATACTCTCTCAAAATATCTTTGTCGCATCAACAAATCTGAGTGCACCATGTGGGTCATAATAAGCTCCTTTGCGAGGTTTACAGAGGGAAAATATAAGATTCTCGAGAAAAAAATCTACATAAATTTCGTGTGAAGATTTCCCCCAAGTATCATTGACGAAATCCTAAAACCTTTCTACAATCAATCTAGAAGAAGAATTACAACAAGGCTTCCCATGCAACACGTTCATTTAAAAGGTCAAAAAACCCATATTGGGGATAGAGTCTTACACGTCGGAGACGACGCACCATCATTTACATTGGTGGACAAAGAGCTAAAAAACAAAACCCTTCAAGACTATAAGGCAAAGCATATTGTTCTTTGGGTAGTTCCGAGTCTTGACACATCTACATGCCTGCTCTCAACGAAACACCTCAATGAGATGGCAAAAAAACATCCGGGCACTGTTTTCCTAGTCATTTCAGCTGACACCCCTTTTGCCCAATCGAGAGTTTGTGGTTTAGAGAAGCTCTCTAACATTACAACCCTATCGATGATGCGTCACAAACATTTTGGTCATGACTACGGAGTTCTTGTGAAAGATGGCCCTCTTGAAGGCGCTCTTGCTCGAAGTGTTTTTGTGATCAATACTCATGGCAAAATAACTCACATAGAAATTGTTTCAGAAATTACGCATGAGCCAAATTACACTCACTTAGAGTCAGCTCTTAAGTAAGTAGGATACGTGGGATACCACATCACTTTTTCAACTAAAGACCCTACTGACTCTCCAGTTTGTAGGGTCGCTAGCTTATGTTTAGCTGCATACTCTCCAACGCTAGTTGCTATTTTTTTAGACACATCACGCAGATCAGTAAATGCCGGATAAAGCTGCGAAGGGTTTTTCCTCAGTTTCGCTGTCTCGTCTGCTAAAGTTTTTGCCGCGATAAGGAACATTTCATTTGTTACTTTAGAGGATTTTACTGCAATAACCCCGAGACCTAGTCCTGGAAAAATATAGACATTGTTTGCTTGTGAAATACTAAATACCTGATCTTGGCAAGAGAAGGAGGAAAATGGACTTCCTGTGGCAACGATAGCTCTTCCTTCGCTCCACTCAATGATATCTTTCGGATCTGCTTCAGCTTTCGAAGTGGGATTAGACAAAGGAAATACAATAGGTCTTTGTACACCTCGGGCCATTTCTTTGATGATCTCTTCAGAAAAGATTTTAGATTGAGCACAAACGCCGATTAAAACGGTTGGCTTGATATTCTTAATCGTCTCTAAAAAGGAAATAGATTCTTGATTTTCTGCTTTCCAATTTTTGGTTTCCGCATGTGTCTTAATAAAGGGATCTATCGCTAGAGGCTGGTTTGTAGGGTGAGCGTGATTCTCATGAACAAGACCCTTACGATCAATTACATAAATTTGTCTTCTTGCCTCTTCAAAGCTTGCGCCTTCGAGGATCATCCCATCTGCAAGTAAATGAGCAATTCCCATCCCTGCCGATCCACCACCAACGATCACTATCCTCTGATCCTTCAACTTCTCATCTCTGATGCTCACAGCTCCGTAAAGTCCTGCTAGAACAGTAGCTGCCGTTCCCTGAATATCGTCGTTAAACGAGCAGATATCTTCTTGATGTTTATATAAAAGAGCTGTTGCAGCATCTTTCGAGAAATCTTCCCACTGCAATAGAACGTTTGGATACTTTTTCTTGATCGCGTGAACAAACCTGTCAATAAATGTGAAATACTCTTCTCCCTTAATTCTAGGATGGCGCCAACCTAAATATAAAGGGTCGCTGAGCAACGCAGGGTTATCGGTTCCCATGTCGAGCATAATTGGCAATACTTTTGAAGGATGAATGCCTCCAAAAAGTGTATAAAGGGCAAGCTTCCCTACAGGAATGACCATCCCTCCTACTCCCATATCCCCAAGGCCCAATATTCGACTTCCATCTGTCACGACCATCACTTCAACATCTTTGCTGGGAATATTGCGAATCATCTCATCAAGATGATCTTTTTGGTGATAAGATATATAAACGCCTCTGGGCTGATCATAGTAAAGGCTAAAAGTTTGAGAAGCCTCCCCAACTGTTGGGGTATATACGTAAGGTAGCATTTCCCCTACATGTTCAAGAACGAGCCTGTAAAAGAGGATCTCATTGCGGTCTTGAAGAGCAGTGAGCATTTTGTACTTAGCAATACCAGTTGGCATGGCTAGAAAAGATTGGTATCTCCGATAGACCTGCTCTTCCATCGTCGAGATATGATCAGGAAGGAGCCCAAGCAAACCTAAAGAGATTCTTTCTTCTAAAGTGAAGGCTGTGCCCTTATTCAGCAAAGGGTTATTAATAATCTCCCTTGCTGATTCTTTAAGGTGCTGAACTGTCTTTTCTTTAGAGCTCATAAGATAGCTTAGATTTTGAATTTCTGACGATCGGCGTCAGAGAAGTAAAACTCTTCAAAATCAACGGGATTTCCTTCATCATCCACTTTTAAAAAAAGCTGCATGGTATGAGCAGCTCCTTTTCTGTCTTTTTTCTGGATACATGGGATATGAACAGAAATCACATTTCCTTCGCTTAAGATAGATTCATCCCCTTCTCTAGAAATGTGAGCTTCTAAATGGCTCAGATCATATTTATGGGATGCTTTGCCATAGCGCTCAAGGCAAGCATTAACAGCCATTAACGCTTCTTTTGCCGCTTTATCTTCTATTAATGTTCTTTTTTGCGTTTTTTCTTTCTTTCTCTTCATAAATCATTTCTTGTTTGTTTCTATCTTGTAACTAACAAAAAAGTGCATTATTAATAAATAGTTTTTTTGAAAAATTGAAATAAAAAAATCGCTGAGAGGATTCCCAGCGATTATTAATACTGTCTTAGTGAATTACTTTTCGTAATGCTCTCTTTCAGATGAGGAGAGGTAATACTCTTCCGATTCATCGGCATAGTTTCCTTTAGAATCTACTTTGACAAAAAGCTGAAGAGTCTCATCGCTATTAGAAGGGTTTTTAATCCAGGGTAAATGAACTTGGATATAACCATGCTCATTAATTAGGGGACTTTTATCAGCCCCGAGTGCGACATATTGCATTATACTCGCTTCAGTTAGGCGAATGCCCTTCGGAGCTAATCTTTTATTGGCTTCTTTTACAAGCGCTCGGATCGCGTTGATCTCTCTTTCAGATGCCTTTGCTGAAGCGATCGTGGAAACAGAAGGAGCTGCACCCGTAGCATGAATTCTTGGCGGGGTTGGCGTCCTACTTAAAATCGCCTCCAATCTACCCCTCAACGAAAGAAGCTCTTCTTTTTGAACTCTTGATAAGCCTTCAGAAGTTGTAAGAAGTGTAATTCGTTCTCTAAACGCCCGAATCTCTGCGGGGGTAAGATTTGCTTGCAGCTTAGGGGCATTCTCAGCTGTAAAACACTTTGTTATATTATCATGAAGAATTGGCTCAATTCCTGCGAATTCTTTTACGTCTGATATTACTTCAGAAGTAAATGCCCGCACAAACTTTACTGGGTCGAAACTTGCTGCCATAATAATTGCCTCATTTTATTAATTTATTATTAACATAATATTATTTTAGTAATAAATATTATTATATCACGTTTTAATAAATATTATAATTAAAATTATTAATATTAGCTATTTAGCTGGAATGAATTTTTATTTCGAAATGCTCGCTAGTTCAGCTGGGAGGTGTAGATAGACCTAAACTAATTTACACAAAAAGAAAGCTGTTGCGTAAGCAATTGAATTTAAGTGGTTTAAAAATTTTTAGATAAATAAGACCCTAATCGGGTTTAAAATTCCCCTCTCTTTCAGAAGGGGTCAAATAAAACTCGACCATCTCCCCGGTGAAATGCCCTTCTTTGTCCACCTTTACTACAATTTCAAGGGTTTCATCGCTATTATCGGGATTAACGATCCAGGGTAAATGGAACTCGACATACCCTTCAGGTGAGATCCACGGCCTTCTATCTTGGGCGAATATATATTCCATCATGGTTCTCGCGTCAACTCGCACCCCTACTATTCCTGACGAGGCGATTTTTCTATTTGCTTGTCTCGCTACTGTATCAATCACTTGTTGCTCTCTAGGGGTCATTAATGACAAAGAAATCATAGGGGAAACTCTTCTTTGATCTTCAGAGTCAGACCGGTGGCGAATTGAAGAAAAAGCCCTGTCTAAAATGGTGCCTATTTTGTTTGCTAGTGAATTAAGATGATCTTTTTGATCATGGGACAATTCACCTGAAGTTCTCAACAGATTGATGCTTTCTCTAAAATTAGCAAGCTCATCTGGAGACAGGTTGGCTTCTAGCTTAGGAGCATTCTCCCGTGTAAAACATAGGACAATGTTCGCATAAAGATCTTGCTCAAACCCCTTAAAATAAGAAGGGTCGCTTATCTTCTCAGAATTATACTCTCTCACAAAACTTACTGGATCAAACCCCGAATCCATAACCCCTCACAATGTTAATTTATTATTAACATAAAAATATTTTTAATTAAAAATTAAAAAAAAAGCATATTAACTATTATTTATTATAATTAGGTATTTGTTAGGTGATTAAGCTTCTTTAATTTTTTTATATTCTAGAAACAAGCGAGGTATGGACAGACACCAAAAGGCGCAAAAGACCATCACCAGTAAAGAAACGGACAGGGTGACTTGATAGGGAAATAAGATTTGAAGAACTATGATGGAAAATGAAGCTAGGGCCTTGGCTGTACGGTAGATAAATACATCAATGACCGCCTTAGCTTTGAATTTTTCATCAATTTTCAACGGGATATAAAGCATCTCTTTTAAAACACTAAAGAGGGAATAATCGAGGCTTTTAACAGAGGCGTAGGTAAAAACGATTAAGGAAAAAGCGGGAAAGATTGCAAAACAAGCTACCGAAAGGAGAAAATATAGAGGAATCGACAAATGGCTTTTTTCCACTCCAATGAGCCTCACCACCACATAGACACCTAAAAATTGAAGCGCAATATTGAGGGTATTGACAACCCCGAACATCCTCCCCAAAAACTCAGTTCTTAAATCTTGCGAGTGAATCGCTTGCTGAAGCATCGTGTTGAAATTGAAATCGAGCAAGGTCGATATGACCTGCATAAAAGCGACAAGAAGTAGGATATATTTTAAATAGGGGGATCCTAATATCAGAGAGACCCCTTCTTTAAAATTAGACGTTTTTACCTTAAATGAAAGGGGTTCGCAGTAAGGAAATTGATTCCTTGTTCTAATACAAGCTAAATAAAACCCAAAGATAAAGAGATAAAGGGGTAGAGTTGTTAATAATAGATGCGCTGAACCAAACTTTACCGCAAAAAAACCAGGAATGGTGGCACCCACAGCAGACCCTAACCCGCCCATTCCAAAGATCATTCCATAAAGATATTTAGCTCTACTTGTGGTGATAGTAGAATGAAGGACAGACCATAGCTGCTGGAGCATTAGCAGGATAAACACATCTTTCCACATATATAGAAAAAAGGGCATCCAAGAAAAGGTTTGAACGTAATAGGCAGCTATGAGGCTGATCATGGCGGCTAGACCAACAGCCATCGACTGCATGCGAACGGGGCCAACATGCCCTATCCAGCGATTGTAGTAGTGGACTAATAGAAAATTAAAAGGAACGCTAGCAAGCCAAACGTAAGGAAGGTAGGAAACGGTATAGGAAGTGATAAAAAGAGAATTACTGACTGCTTTGACAATAGAGGCTTCCATGTGAACAAAAAAGCTAACGAGCATAGCAAATATGACAAATCTTTTTTCGAATTTCGAATAAGATCCATATTCTTCTTTAATGGCTTGAATCCGCTTTTTCATTCCACCCTATCGACTCTAAAACAGATTGTTTATAGAGAGAATCTACAAAAATCCAGTTTCTTGTCAGTTGTTCTTGTTCCTTGAATGGTAGGAATGATAAATCAAAATCATGTTTTTCTCGAGAGTTAAAATCCCATCCCATCATTTGATCTGGAATGGATAGTTTTTCTTTTAATTCTTCAATCTGAGATAAATCAATAGAAGAGGGAAGTCTTACAGCCTCGAATCGAGGCTGCTGCTTAACAAGCCTGAGCGCATCGAAGTGGCGAGGGTGATTTTCATCGTAGCTTGCTTTATAAACGTCTGCTAAAACCACATGGTCATTGGCTTGAATATATTGATCTAGGGAATTTAAAAATCCATGTTCATCATAAAAAGACTTCATAAATCGTGAGATGTGAAAAGAATACGATTTGACGCTAGGATACTGGCAAAGCCTTTGGTGCATAAAATATCGAGCCAGAAGAAGAGCCTCACAAGATTCAATCCCCTCTTCTTTGACAACTAAATGAGGCTGCTTTGTAGAAAGGTCGATCTTAACATGGAGAGAATCGATGAGCTGCATAAAGTCTATATTACCATAAGGCAAGCCCGTCGCTTTTGCATCTCTTAGCAGATAATCAATCCTGTCAGCGCCGAAGAGATCCGCTGTAACAATCTCAGAAAGAACATGGTCTATGGGACTAAATACAATAGAAGAATCAATAAGTTTCATCTTCTCTTTGCCTATAGCGTATTTTGCAATATCTAAAGCAACCTCTGAAAAAGTGAGTCCATATTTCGTTTGGATTTCATCTGAAAGTCGCTTCCAAATCGTCTGAAGCTCAGCAGAGAAAATGAGTTTCATTGTCCACCCTTCATGCCCAGCATCGCCTAAAAGAGTCGATTCTGCAGAGTGGGAAAATGGCAGATGTCCGAGGTCGTGACAAAGAGCGCTAAATCGAATGATTTTTCGGTAATATTCGATTTGTCCCGGGGTGAAGCAAAACATAGGAACTAAGGATGACTTCACTAAATGATCAAAGATTTTTGTCGCGACAACCATAGTCCCTAGGCTGTGCTCAAACCTTGTATGAGTCGCTCCTGGGTAGACAAGATAAGCTGTTCCGAGTTGCAAGACCCCTTGCAGACGAATAAGAGGTCTTGATCTGATTAAGCTTTCTTCGAGGGCATCGAGATAAACAAACCCATGGAGAGAATCATAAATTTTTTTCATTGATTATGTTTGCCTTGGATAACTTTCTTGCAGATAAGCGAGAGTTACTTCAACAAATTCTGCTTTCCGCTGTAATTCCTTAATACTTCTTGAACCACCATATGTCAACCCACTACGAATTCCACCTAGCAATTGACCGAGTAATTCTTTAACAGTTCCTGATACAGGTGCCCAAAAATCAATCCCTTCCGCTGCAGTTTTTTCTTTCAGCCCTCCGTAATAATCTGTCTGAAAATCATGGGAAGCCTGACCCCTATATTTCGCTTCAAGCCCCGATTTGGCTGTAGCGCTCGGTCTTTTTTGTGCAGCGCTTTCTTTGGTCAAAGCAAAGAGTTTTCCAATCATCACAGTAGAGGCGCCAGCTGCTAATGCTAATACGACATCACGACTTGTGCGGATGCCTCCATCGGCAATAAGGGGCACTCTAAGCTTTTCTGCGATTTTAGCACATTCATAGACAGCGGTAAATTGAGGGACGCCAAATCCAGTAACGATCCTAGTCGTACAAGCAGCGCCGGGGCCGATCCCTACCTTAACAGCATCTGCTCCAGCATTCACTAGATCATGATAAGCCATCGGGGTGCAAACATTCCCTGCGATTACATCTGCTTTAGGGTGGGTTTTCTTAATATCGCGAATAAAATGGATCATTTTTTCAGAGTGCCCATGAGCTACATCAATGCATACTCCTCTTGCTCCTAAATCAAGAAGCTCCTGAGCTTCTTTTAGTTTTTGAATGCCACAAGAAATAAACATCTGATTGCCATACTTCATGACCCATTTTTTCTGTTCATCAAACGGTTTGAATCGATGAAAAATAGGCACACTCCCCTCTTCGATCAGGATATCTGCAAGCTCATCGCCAATTACAGTATCCATATTAGCGGCTAGTATGGGGATTTTGATTTGCAGGTCTCTAGTGAGCCATGTCGTCAAATCAGGCTCTGTTCTTGAAGGAACATTGTTAAATTGAGGAACCAAAGCTACATCATCATATGTATAGGCTTTTTTCATAATTGAACTCCTTTAAAGAAGGGGGATGATGACATTTCTCGATTTATTTGAGTAGGAAGAAATCGCTCAAAGAGGCTCTCTCCGCCTGTTTTTCAAAATGACAAGAGTCTCTACATGCATCGTTTGAGGAAACATATCAAAAGGTTGGATCTTAAGAGTTTGATATCCCTTGCTCGAAAGATAGGCAAGGTCTCTCGCAAGTGTTGCAGGGTCACAAGAAACATAAACAATTCCCTTAGGCTCTGAAGCAGCAATCCGGGCTAGTGTCTGCTCAGAGCAACCCTTGCGAGGTGGATTTAAGATGACCCAATCCATATTCGAAAAACGGGAAATGACTCGATCGATATCACCACAAGTAAATTCACAATTGGTGATTTGATTGAGTTTTGCATTTTTTTTAGCATTTTCAATCGCTTGAGGAACACACTCTACCCCAAAGACTTTCCCCGCTTTTTGAGAAAAGAAACTAGCTAAAGTACCCACGCCACAAAATGCATCTAAAACTCTATCACTTGATGTGACATCTGCCCATTGCAGGGCTGTTTTATAAAGATTTTCCGCTTGAAGCGGATTTACTTGGAAGAAGGATTCTAAAGAGAAGGCAAAGGTAAACTGCTCTATCTTTTCTTGAATTTCATTTTTTCCAAACAAAAGAGTAGATTGAGACGAAAGAACTCGATTCGTTTCTTCAGCATTTTGTAACTGAACAACCCCTTGTAGGCGAGGAAAAGCTTCCCTGAGTTTTTTTGAAAGTTCAAGCAAAGGAGCCGTGGGCCGTTTTGTGGTAACAAATCCAACAAGAGCTTGCTCTGTATGGATGGTAGAACGAATGAGGACATGTCTTAGCTCCCCTCTTTTTGTCACTTCATCATAAGGTTCAATTCCAGAAGCTGGAATCTCTTTTTGAAGCCAGCTAAATAATGATTCACCTACTGGCAGATGAAGCAAACAGTAGTCGATGGGGATGATCTCGTGTGAGGATTTTTTGTAGAGTCCAAGTTTATTTTGAGGAGAGACAGGAAACTGAATCTTATTACGATATCCAAAATTTTTTGGTGAAGGAACGCAGGGTAAAACAGGTATATCTTCAATTTTGGCAATTCTTCTTATTGCTTGCTCAACGCGCCTTGTTTTCATTTCAAGTTGGAATTCATGAGAAAGATGTTGAATTTGACATCCCCCGCACTCATTGTAAAAAGGACAAGGAGGGACCACACGCTGCGATGAGGTTTCAAGAATCTTGTGGAGAGACGCCTTTGCATAGCTTTTCTTTACCTCAACAACCTTTCCTACAACTCGCTCCCCTGGAATCGCTCTTTCAATAAATATTTTAAGACCTTCATAGGAACCTACCCCTTCTCCCTGGCTCCCAAGATCGTGGACTAAAAACTCTATGATGTCACCTTGTTTAAGGGGATAGGGCATAAAAAAGCTTTTCCTTTAGAAACTTGTATAAGATTCACATATTGTAGTATGTTTTTCGGTATATGAAAAGTAATTGTTATAGATCATGCCATCTCCGATTTCAGCTGTTGTTTTAACTAAAAATAATGCCAAAACCATTAAAATTCTTCTCGACTCCCTATCTGTTATAGATGAAGTGATCCTCGTTGATAATGGCTCTGAAGATGAAACTTTAGAGATAGCGAAAAACTATTCTAAAGTTAAAATTCTCAAAACTAGATTTACAACATTTGGAGAGCTTAGAAATTTAGGAGCCGATCATGCAAAAAACGATTGGATTTTAGCGATCGACGCCGACGAATCCCTTCCTTTAGAGACGCAAGAATGTTTACGCTTAACCCCTCTTAGCCCAAAAAAAGTCTATACCTTCCCGTTTCATAATTTTTTTGAAGGAAAAAGAATTAAGGGATGTGGTTGGCATCCAGACTATCACTGCAGACTCTATAGCAAAAAAACAGGGCGATTTTCTCTTGATAAAGTGCATGAAAAACTACTGGCTCCTGATTGCACGGAAGAAAAGCTTAAGTGCCCCATTTATCATGTCTCTTATCAATCAATCAGTGATTTTATCCATAAGATGCAAATTTACTCGGAGCTTTTTGCAGAGCAAAACAAAACGGGCAAAAAATCTTCTTTTTCAAAAGCTGTTGTACATGGCGCTTTTGCTTTTATCAAAAGTTATTTTATAAAAAAAGGATTCTTAGATGGGAAGGAAGGTTTTATCATTTCTCTTTATCAATCTCAGACAGCCTACTACAAATACCTTAAACTCTATGAGAGGCAAAAGCAATTATGATCCTTTGTCTTTTATACCATAGAACTCTTGGGATAGCGCGCTCTGTCACACCTCTAGGCCTTCTTGAAGCTCAATTTTCTTATATCTCATCGCGCTATGAAACTGTTTTTCCTGGAGACAAACCTTCTTCTAAACTTCAAATTTGTTTAACTTTTGACGATGGCTATGTAGATTTTTATTTCTCAATTTTCCCCCTCCTCAAAAAATACAAACTAAAAGCTTTGCTAGCTCCTATTACTTCTTACATTCCTGACAAAGTAGAAAGAAATTTTTCAGAGCGCCTTTCGGCTTTGTCTAAGTTTGAATCCCCAATTAAAGGAGACTTTTCACAAGACTTATATTGCAGCTGGGATGAATTGAAGGAAATGCATGACTCTTCTCTTGTTAAGATCGCTTGCCACTCCCACACCCACCCCAAAAGGATTTCTTCAAACTCGTTTGATGCTGAAGTTGTTTATTCTAAAAGAATGATTGAAGACAAAATTGGTTGCAGGGTCGACTCTTTCATCTTTCCTTATGGAACTCTTGACTCTGACCTTTTTCCGGAATTTCAAAATCATTTCTCTTATTTGTTTAGAATTGGAGGGGCTTTGAATTGGCATTGGAATCAAAAAAACCACCTTTATTATCGCATTTCGTGTGACGAAATTTCGAACCACCTAGCACCCTTTCAAGCTAGTTCCCTATTAAAGTACAGCGCCAAACGGTGCTTCTCATCCATCATTTGCCGTTGACCACAATCAGTTTTTTATAAACACTGAAGAAAAGTAAGAAGATGAGAGGCTTTATGAAAGTTAAACCTACAGATTTACATAATTCTAAAGAGAAGCTACACAGGCTCCCTAAAGAATTGCAAGAAGAGCACCGATCGCCTCAGGAAGAAGCTCATACGAAAGAAGTTGTCCATGACGATCATGGGGATGTCATTATCGGCAATCGCCGTGACAACCCCCAAATCAAGAAAAATTAAGCGAGCTTTATCTCATTGCAAAGATACACGTCTTGTATCGCATTCAAAAGAGCAACACCATCTTTCATCGGCTTTTGAAAAGCTTTTCTTCCCGATATCAGCCCTATACCGCCAGCGCGCTTATTGATGACTGCAGTGGCCACAGCCTCTGCCAGATCATTTTCCCCAGAAGCGCCTCCTGAGTTGATAAGCCCCATACGACCCATATAGCAATTCATAACCTGGTAACGAGTAAGATCAATTGGATGAGGAGAAGAAAGTGTGCTATACATCTTTTCGTGGCTCTTCCCAAACTTCAGGGCTGTATATCCACCATTACATTCAGGCAGTTTTTGCTTGATGATATCGGCTTCGATTGTCACCCCAATGTGGTTGGCTTGTCCAGTCAAGTCAGCGGCAAGGTGATAATCTTGATCCTTTGTCTTGAATGCAGGATTGCGTAGATAACACCAGAGAATAGTTGCCATACCAAGCTCATGCGCATGATGGAAGGCGCTTGCCACTTCTATGATTTCTCTTTTGGAATCTTCTGATCCAAAATATATCGTAGCACCTACCGCTTTACATCCCATTTCATAGGCCTGTCTCACACTTGCAAACATGATTTGCTCGTAGGAATTGGGATAAGTCAAAAATTCGTTATGGTTGAGCTTGAGCACAAAAGGGATTTTGTGAGCGTATTTACGTGCTACAGAACCGAGAACTCCCAAAGTAGATGCAACAGCATTACACCCTCCTTCAATAGCGAGTCTAACAATATTTTCAGCATCAAAATAGTCGGGATTGGGTGCAAAAGAAGCTCCAGCGCTGTGTTCGATCCCCTGATCTACCGGAAGAATTGAAAGATATCCACTACCGCTTAGACGTCCGTGGTGAAAAATACTATGGATGTTTTGAATAACGCGGATGTTTCTATCTGAAGGAAGATAAATTCGGTCGACCCAATCAGGCCCTGGGTGATGAAGTTTCTCTTTTGGCATTGTTTTGCAAACATGTTTTAAAAGACCGTCACCTTCTTTACCAAGTATTTTTTCAATTTGAGATAGAGACATAGATCACCCTTTGTGCATATAGTTCAAAGGGTCATCTTCTGAAAAAAAAGAATTTAACTCAACCTATACAATGACAAACGGTGAAGTTTCTGGAAGAGCTCTTGGGGAAGATTTAATGACTTTCCCAATAAGATCATATTCCATAGCATCGGTGATCTCGACTTCATAGAGCTGTCCAAATTCCTTGACTTTACGACCGTCGTTAATAATAACGACTCCGTCGATTTCTGGACATTGACCATAGAATCTCCCTTTCATGAGGAAAGGTGAGTCTGGATGATATCCTTCAACAAGAACGGTATAAACTTTGCCGATGTGTTTTTGCTGGATTTGGTCGAGTTGATTCTTTTGCGCATTCACGATTTTTTCAAGCCGCTCTTGTTTAACCTCTTCAGGAATATGTCCATCTAAGTGATGGGAGAATGACTCTTTTTCTCGAGAGTATTTAAAGAAGCCTACATTATCCAATTTGTACTCTTGAATAAAATGCAAAAGCTCCTCGAATTGTTCCTCAGTTTCCCCTGGGAAGCCAACCATAATAGAAGTTCTAATGATAATATCAGGCATCTCGGCTCGCAATTTGCTAAGGATACTGATGAGCTGAGCTTTGTTTGTTTTGCGATGCATATCCTTAAGAACATCATCGTTGATATGCTGAATGGGCATATCCAAATATCGACAAATTCTGTCATCATTCTTCATGATTTCTATGATTTCATCATCGATTTCATCTGGGTAAAGATAGAGCAACCTAAGCCAAAATTGTTTATCTGTCTCAAGCATTTTTCTGAGAAGCTGAGCAAGTCCGTTTTTTTCTTTACGATCTTTTCCATAATCACCAAGATCTTGAGCGATCAAAATCACCTCATGGACTCCTTCGTTAAGAAGTGCATGAAATTCTTTAAGAATCTGCTCCTGAGACTTACTGCGAAGATTTCCTTTGATTGTAGGTATAATGCAAAAAGAACAACGCTTTCTACAACCCTCAGCGATTTTCAAATAGGCAAAACGACTGCTAGAAACAACAACACGTGGAACTTCACCTTGCTGAAGATAGCTTTTAGCTTCTCCAACAAGCTCAGGATCTTTTTCTTTAGATTGGATAGCATCTAGGATCTTTTCCATATCTCCAGAACCAAGATAGGCATGAACACCCGGGAATCTTTCTTCGATGAGTTCACGATGTTTTTGAACCATACAACCCACAACAATCACTTTAGCTTTTTTCTTTTTTTGGTCAAAAACGGATTGAATAGTCGCGAGCCCTTCATTTCTAGAAGCCTCAAGAAAAGCGCATGTGTTGATTACGCAGTAGTCCGCTTTTTCGACTTCGTTAATGATTTCAAAGCCAGCCCTGAGAACAAGACCTAGCATAACCTCGGTATCAACCAAGTTTCTAGAACAACCTAAAGATATGAAATGAATTTTGTTTCCGCTCATGAAGAAAGCCACATTTTTTTTGAAAAATTCTACCACGATCCTCCCTATTCAAAAAAGAACAATTTTTCCTTTAGGTTATTCGAAGTGAGGTGATAATATTTTTTAAGACTTCTTTCTAATTGAAATAATTGGATGCCAATAAAATTTATTCTTAAAAAACTAACTTACTTAATTGCTTCTCTACTTGTTGTGGCCACCCTTACTTTTATTTTAATGAAGCTCATTCCAGGCGACCCGTTTCAACAAGAGCAAGCGATCCCTCAAGAGATCTTAAATAGCCTTTACCGTCATTACGGACTTGACGAACCTCTTATTATTCAATATTTTAAATATTTAAAAGGGCTTGTTACTTTTAATCTGGGACCTTCATTTAAATATGAAGGAAGAACGGTGAATGAAATTATTATTGAAGGAGCTCCTGTTTCATTTGCTTTAGGAGGAACCTCTCTAGTTTTTTCCACCCTTTTCGGGATTAGCTTTGGGATAGCCTCCTCTATTTATAGAGGAAAATGGCAAGACAAACTTCTTATGTTTATTGCCGTCATCGGAATGAGCGTCCCAAGTTTTATTATGGCCTCTTTATTACAATATTTTTTTAGCATCAAAATCCATCTTTTTCCAATTGCAAGATGGGGAGAGTTAAAGCACATGGTTCTTCCCACATTAGCTTTAAGCGCTCTACCCACAGCTTATATCGCCCGACTGACCCGAACGAACGTAATAGAAACCTTAAAGCAAGATTACATCCTTACCGCAAAAGCGAAAGGGCTAAAAAAACATGAGATCATCTTTCGCCATGTCCTTAAAAACAGCCTTTTTCCTGTAGTGAGTTATCTAGGCCCACTAGCAGCCAGCGTGTTGACTGGAAGTTTTATTATTGAAAAAATGTTTGGAATCCCAGGACTTGGCAGGTGGTTTGTTATGAGCATCACCAATAGAGACTACACGGTGATCATGGGGGTTACGATGTTTTACAGTTTAATACTAATGCTAGCTGTAACATTCGTGGATATTGTATACTATTTCATAGATCCTCGATTAAGAAAGAAAAATTAGGACATGGACACCGTTAACACCTCTGCTTTCGAACCTTTAACATCTATTGAAGACGACGATGATAGAATCTATAATCATCATTCCTATTTTCGTGACAGCTTTCATCGACTAAAAAAGAACAAGCTAGCTCTAAGCGCCCTTTGGTTTCTATCAATTTTAATGATTTTAGCAATTGTAATCCCTTTACTACACCCCACCAAATACTTTGAAACTGAGCTCCAACACAAAAACATCCCCCCTTGCTTCAATTACTGGTTCGGCACAGACGAATTGGGGCGGAACATGTTTGTCAGAACATGGTGTGGAGCTCGCATCTCACTATTTATCGGCATAAGCGCCGCACTGATTGACATGGTCATTGGTGTGTGCTATGGAGCTACCGCAGGCTATTTTGGAGATAAAATTGACGAGTGGATGATGAGGATTGCTGATATTTTCCATTCTCTTCCTCGTCTCATTATCGTGATTCTCTTGATGGTCGTCCTAGGACAGGGTATTTTTACGATTTTGCTAGCCATGACCCTCACTGGATGGATTAACATGGCTCGCATAATTCGCGGCCAAGTCATGCAGCTCAAACAAAATGAGTTCATTCTATCTGCCAAAGCCATCGGTGCCTCAAAAAGAAGAATCATATTTTACCATCTGATTCCGAATACTATTGGCTCGATCATTACCACGATGACTCTAACAGTTCCTTCGGCCATTTTTACAGAAGCGTTTTTAAGCTTTTTAGGCCTAGGGGTTCAACCCCCTCTGGCTAGCTGGGGAACGATGGCAAACGATGGACTGCCAGCTTTACGATATTTCCCCTGGAGATTATTTTTTCCAGCTTGCTTTATCAGCCTGACGATTTTATCGTTTAATATCATAGGAGATGCTCTTAGAGATGCTTTCGACCCCAGGATCTCATGAATAAAATTCTCGATGTAAAAAATTTGGCTGTTACTTTTCACACCGATTATGGCCCTATACATGCACTACGAGGCATCAGCTTTTCTATTAAAAGAGGAGAGACTTTGGCTATAGTAGGTGAGTCAGGCTCCGGAAAAAGCGTTACCGCAAAATCGATCATAAAACTCCTAGACTCAGACTCTGCAAAGATCACAGCAGACCACATCCTTTATGAAGCTCACAATTTAGCAACGTTTTCTGACAAAGAAATGCGATTCATTAGGGGTAATGAAATCGCTATGGTTTTTCAAGACCCAACTACTGCTTTAAATCCAACAATGAAAATTGGGCACCAAATTGCCGAAGGATATCTTTCTCACCACAGAGGTGTATCAAAAAACGAAGCAATGGAGCGCGCCCTTCATCTTTTACATCTTGTAAAAGTCCCTAATCCCTCTCTACGACTTCATCAATACCCTCATGAATTAAGCGGAGGAATGAAGCAACGAGCTGTGATCGCAATGGCTCTTTCTAGCCACCCTAAAATTATTATTGCCGATGAACCCACTACCGCTCTTGATGTAACGATTCAAGCCCAGATCATGCAGCTTCTTAAGGAAATTCAAAAGTCGATGAAGATGAGCATCCTTTTTATTACTCACGACCTAAGCCTAGTAGCGAATTTTGCCGATCGCATTTTAGTGATGTATGCTGGGAGGATCGTTGAAGAGTCTCCCTGTGTTGATCTATTTGAGAGCCCAAGCCACCCTTATACTGAGCAACTTCTTAAATCAATTCCAAGAATTGACCACAGTAAAGAGGATCGACTCGAGCCTATTAAAGGGTCGCCTCCTAACGCTATCAAACTCTTCAAGGGGTGCCCGTTTGCGAAAAGATGCTCTCATGCCATGAAAATTTGCGCAGAAAGTCCTCCCCCTCTTTTTCGAAAAGAAAACCAAAAAACAAACTGCTGGCTTCATGACCCTAGATTAAAAAAAGAGCTGCTATGAATCAACCTCTGATTAGCGTACAGGATCTTTGTCTCTCATTTTTTAGTGGAAATCAGGAAATCAAAGCTGTGAACCATGTTTCTTTTTCCATCTTTGAGGGAAAAACTCTAGGTCTTGTCGGAGAAAGTGGCAGTGGAAAATCAAGCGTTGCAAAAAGCCTTTTGCGTCTCTATGAGCCCTCTAGAGGAAAGGTCATCTTTCAGAGAACCGATATCTGCAAGCTCTCACAAAAAACTCTGCGCCCTTTTCGCAAAGAGATGCAGATTATTTTTCAAGATAGCTATGCATCTCTAAACCCAAGAATGACCGTTGAGGAAATCGTTACTGAGCCTCTCAGAATCCATCAATCTAAGCTTACCAAAACAGAAAGACTCTACACTTTACACTCTTTACTAGAACAAGTAGGCCTTAGCTCCTATCATGCCTCTTTTTTTCCTCACGAGCTCAGTGGAGGTCAAAGGCAAAGAGTGAGCATCGCTAAAGCTCTTTCTCTTAGACCAAAATTTATCATCTGCGATGAGCCTATTGCTGCTTTAGATGTTTCTATCCAAGCTCAAATTATCAATTTACTGAGAGATCTTCAAAAAGAATATAAGTTAACCTATCTATTTATTTCACACGATCTTGCTATGGTGCGTTATCTCTGTGACCAAATTGCTGTAATGTACTTTGGTGAAATTGTCGAAATGGGACCCACAGATGAGCTTATTAAAAGACCCAAACATCCTTATACGAAAGCTCTTCTTGAAGCAGTCCCCATTCCAAACCCTCGCAGACTCGTGCAACCAAACATTATGAAAGATCATGAATTAGATTTGTCTAGAGTTACAGGTTGCAATTTTAGCACAAGATGCCCTATGGCTACTCCCTTATGCAGGAGAAAAAAACCTTTTTTAGAGAAGTGTAGCGGAGATGGATTTGTTAGATGCTTTGACCCAAATGAAATCTAAAGATTATTTGTTGCAAAGCCAAATTCTACAATGAAGCTTTTTGAAATTTTCCTCATCTACAATGGGAGTCGGACCTGCATGGAGATGGTCTTTTCCTAAGAATACAAGGTCGATTTTATCTTCTGTGACTTTAGTTAATATGGCCTTCTCAAAATCACGCGATCTTGCGATTTCAAGTTCGACTACAACCCCTAGGTCACGAGAAATAGCTTCTACTTGCTGGAGGACTTTGTTTGTTTCCTTTTCAGGGTTATAAACTGACGTGTGAAGAGGAAAAGAAAAAGGAATTTCCTTAATATATAGGATTTTAATTTCAGCATTAAAGGTTTTTCCAAGAAGGCAAGCCATTTGAATCAGATCAGGGTCAGGTTGATGGCTGATTGGCACAAGAATTTTACTAACTGCAACTGGTTGCAAATCTTCGATTTTGATTTTTTGAATATCAATACTGCCTGCTACATCGATCTTTTCTCTGCGACGATAAATAGCGTACATAATCAAACCTATTATCATCCAAAAGAGTCCTAAATACCTGCCGTCTGGTTTTGTAAATACAACGATTAACCAAACTCCTAATGTGACAATAGCGCCAATGATCGAAGTCAATGGGATTTTAGCCCCACGTATTGAAACGCTGAAAGGAATCTTGAAAGGTCTATGCATCTCTGGATAACGAGCTCTAT
>CAYSAJ010000001.1:20140-164306 GCA_964429005.1 uncultured bacterium
ATAAGAGCGATATGCGCTGAGAAAAAGGCAAGCATAGCACCAAAGTTATAAAGGTCTGCTAAGAAGGTCAGTTGCCCCCTGCTCCAGACGACGATCAATGAAGCAAACACTCCAAATATAATCAAAGAGACATAAGGCGTATTGAGCCTTGAGTGTAATTTATAGAAGATTCTCGGAAGTTGGTAATACTCCCCCATATTAAATGAAAGGCGAGAAGCGCCGATGAGCCCTGCATTTGAAGCCACGAAAAGTAAGATTGCCGCTAAAAGACCAACCCACGGACCAAGAACTTTGCTGCCAAAAGGAAGCTGAGCCACAACCCCTGCTAATGGATCTGAGATATATTGACCCGATAACATTTGAGGTGTCATCGCTGAAAGAGCCACTGTCGAAATCCCAACATACATAAGGAGCAAAGTGACCATAGCGATTACTATAGCACGAGGAACTGTTTTACCTGGGTCTTTTGCTTCTGAGCTGAGCTGAGCCATCGACTCAATACCTGTATAGGCAACCATGGCCATCGCGAGACCTTTGATGAAATTCGGCCAGGTTGGAGACCATAGCGGGTCTGCCGCAGCAATTTTCAAATGACTAAAAAACGATGGGAGATGAACAATAGTCAAAAAGCCTATAACAATGATCACTGCTTGAGTAGCAATTGTTAATGTTGTAAGGATCACACTCAACTGTGTTGAGCTTTTTACAGTGACAATGTTTAAAACAACAAGAATGAAGATTACGAAAACTGTAAAAATGATTTGGACGCCAACATCGTTCAAAATAGGAAAAAAGTAGGATAAATAAGGAGGAATGGAAAAAGCGGAGATGGCGATTGTCACAATATAGTCAAGCATCAAAGCCCAACCTGCAACAAAGGAAATTAAGTCATTAAAAGCTCTGCGTGAATAAGAAGCTGAACCTCCTGCTTCATGGATCACGGAGGACATTTCAGCATAAGTAAGAGCAGTGCAAGCAAAAACAAACCCTGCCAGAATAAGAGCTATAGGTGTTGCTCCAAGAGCATAGAGAGCAGTAATCCCTAAAGCATAATAAATGGATGAGCCAAGGTCGCCATAACCTATAGCGAAAATATCGGATACGTTAAGAATCCGGTCCATGCTTCCACGATCTATTCGAGGAATGATGCGCTTTTTAAAGCGAGTGTCTTTTGTTTCCATATTTTGCCGTATGCAAAACAAAAGAATTTTAAGCAATTATTTTTCAATCAAAACTTCGCGAGGAAGTTGAAACAGAACATTTTCTTCGGTAAGAGTAATCTCTTCTTGCTCAGAAACGCCAAGTTCGTAAAGACGTCTTATACAATCTCTGACAACTCCCTCTGGGGTTGACGCCCCTGCTGTGAGACCGATTACCTTTACTCCTTCAAGCCCTTTTTCATCGATTTCATCTTTTCCATTGATCAGATAAGCCGGAATATTTCGGTTTTTCGCGATTTCGCAAAGACGATTTGAGTTGGAACTAAGAGGGTCTCCTACAACAAAAACAACATCCACTTCATCTGTGATTTCTCTTAAAGCCATCTGCCTATTAGTCGTAGCATAACAAATCGATGAGGTTGGCAAAGTTTCGATATGAGGGTATTTATTTTGGAGAGCTCTTACGATTTCTTCCACATCATCTAAACTCAGTGTTGTTTGAGTTGCGTAAAAAAGTGGAGTATTTGGCTCAAATTGTAATGAATCAACATCATTCACATTTTCAATGATCGTGGTCACTTCAGGAGCTTCCCCTGCTGTTCCTATCGTTTCCACATGCTTTTTATGGCCAATAAGAATGATTTGATATCCTTTTGAAGCATATCGTTTAACAGCTGAATGAACTCTTGTGACTAAAGAACAAGTCGCATCGATCTCTATAAGGTTTCTCGCTTTAGCCTCAGCTCGCACCTGTGGAGAGACACCATGAGCTGAATAGATTACCCTTTGGCCTTCTGGAATTTCAGAAATTTCCTCAACAAAAATAGCTCCTTTGCTGGCAAGATCCTTAACAACATGTCTATTATGGACAATATGGTGTTTAACGTAGATAGGAGCTCCCCATAGCTCGAGTGCTTTTTCGACGGTGTCAATAGCTCTAACTACGCCGGCGCAAAAGCCTCTTGGACTTGCAAGTAATAACTTCATACATTCCTCTTTTGAATAAAAAAAGAATAAATCAAAAACCTTTTAAATACAAAGCCATTGAATATGATTAATAATCAAAAATTTAATTTGTTAGTAGGTATAACAGAAGTCAACAACACCGCTATAGAATTTCGTGCTATTTCTCCCCCAAGCTGTGAGCCAACAACCTGCAATGATGCCAAAATGACTGCTGAAGTTGTACTCAATGGCAGGCGCAAAACTAATTTGCTCGGAAGAAGGTACCCCTACAGTTGCTGGAGCGCCCGAAGAGTTAATTCCTGGGGTTCCAAAAAACTTGGTTTCATCGACGTGGGTATATACGTTATCTATGGCAAGCGCCCAATTTTGACTCAAAGAAAGCTCAAAGCTTACGATGGTCTGAAAGGTGTTGCCAGGCAAAGCCCATCCATCAGTCCCATATCCACCGCCATATGTATTGAAACCTTTTACATGTACTGGTGTCGTAACTGTATAAGCAGCGCTATAGGTGGTGCTCAAAAAACAATGGTCCACCAGGTGATAGACTTTATAAAAAACTAAATTCAAGGTTGTTCCAAACGTCCCAGCACCACTTTGGTCTGTTAGAAGTTTTTCAGGATTAAGATTTTCATAGGGACCCGTAGGGAACGTTTCTCTTACTGTGAACTTAATCCCAGGAAAATAGGGCGTGTAGGCTGCATCTAAAAGTTGGAAATCTAACGCTACGGGGAAATCCCCAAAATTCCATGAGTGCTGGTCGTTTGTCGTATTATAGAAGAACTGCGGGTTGAGATTGATATCCATCCAGGGCGTTAGCCCGAAAAACATCAAGAATTGAGGATTCAAACTGAAGAAATTATGCTCACTGGGCACAGCATGCCAATTAGAATTATATTCAGCGACATTTGTAGTCGCATAAACATAAGACTCTATTTCAAAATCTCCATACGGCACCACAGTCCCCGTGGGGGCAATCAAAGGCCCGGTTAGCCATGGCGTAGGAGCTGGAACTGGAGGAGCAGATTGATCGGCATAGACTCCATAACTAGTTAGGCAAAATAAGATCCAAAGAGGAATACCCTTCACAATAAAACAATCTCCAGCTTAATCACGCAACATCAGAGGCGCATCTAAATCCATACATATTATTTGTAGCGCCTGGATTATTCCGATGACGATGAGAGCAACGAAGGTCATCTTTTAAACTCTTCCAGCAACCTCCTCGAAGAACTCTATAGACCCCCTGATGAGGTCCTTTGGGATTGTCAGGTTCTTGTTGAGAGACCTCATAAAAGTTGTAATCATACCAATCTTCACACCACTCATAAACATTCCCCGCCACATCGAAAAGACCGATAGCCGTCGGAGGATAAGTACAAACAGGCGTTGTATCAGAGCTGAAATAATTAGCCTGCTCTTTATTAATTTCATAACCTGTGGGATAGATAATATTCGTCTGACCTGAGCGAGAAGCAACCTCCCATTCAGCTTCTGTAGGAAGTCTTTTACCTACCCACTTTGCATATGCAACAGCGCCGTACCAAGTAACGCCAACAACAGGATGCTTAGCATATCCTGATTCAATCACATACTTTCCACCATTGCGATGAATTCGAGAATCACGCAATTTGATGATGTCGTTATTGTTATGATCTTTTTCTCCACCAAGCATTTCTAAGAAGCGAACATACTGCTCATTTGTGACTGGGTGGATATCTATAGCAAAGCTACTCAGATAGATCTTGTGAGCTCTTCTTTCATCCCTAGCTCCTTCGTTCGAACCTCTTGTGAACTCCCCTTCTTTCATAATCACCATATCAGATAAAAGAGGATCAATCTGTCTTTCTTCCTTTTCTTGTGGTTTATAGGGCGCTACAACACTCTCGCTTGTGAAAAAAGTTGTAGGATCTGGGTCATAGGAAGGCTTTTGTATTTTTTGTGGCTCAATGACTGGTTTTAATACTTTTTCAGTGGGAGATCTATAAGGAGCTGCGGCCTTGATCGTTTGCACAGGCAAAGGCTTTGGCTGTAAACGATCAGAAAAGGGGTTTATTGCTGCTACTGGTTTATCAATTCTAGGCTCTTCATTCAATTGTGAAGAGTTTTCAAGCCCTGTTTTCGCTCTAGTAATATTGATTTTTGAAAGATCTTCAATCGATATCTGACGAATGTAATCCTCTGATTTTACAGGTTGAGAGGCTACAAACTCTTTAACTTCTTCTCGCTTAATTTCAGAGGGCTTCATGCTTGCAGCTTCTTGAAGAAGAACAGCAAGCTTCTTGCTTCGGTGCATAGGCTCTTTGCGAAGAGTAGCTCGAATTACACTGTCCCAATTTAAAGAATACTTGGCCTTGCTTGACGGCATATCAAAAAGACCTTCAGGGTACTCTTTTGTGAGAAGATAATATGTTAAAACTCCAAAAGCATATACATCTGACGCAGCAGTTGGAGTCATTCCTAATTTTTGCTCTGGCGATATAAACAAGTAGGAGCTAATGAACGACTGATGGAGAATCGGAAGATACTCTTCTTTAACATGAAGCTCATCAAAATGAATAGATAAAGAGTTTGCCATATGACGATACATCTGAGTTAGCAAGTACCCTTCACCTAAAATAGAAGCAAGGCCAAAATCAGAAATATAAAGATCTAGGCCAGAGAGGCTTTCTTTTATTAAAATGTTTTGGGGTTTAAGCATCCCATGCACTACGTTTCTTTCATGAGCGTAATCAAGAGCCTCAGCAACTTTTTCCAAAATGAGAAAAATTTCTTGTTCTGTCATCTTCGGATGCAATTTGCAATACTGCCCTAAATGCATCGATTGTTCATTTTGAACGATTGCATCAGCAATAATAAAATAACGATCCCCGTGCGAAGAAACATTTTGAACTTTAACAATATGAGGGTGTGAAAGTGCTGAAATGTCTTGGATATGCTTTACAAAACGCCCACAAAACGATGAATCTTCTTGGATAGACGACGGAAGAAGTTTAGCAACAAATCGTTTTCGAATAAATTTATGCTCTACAAGAAAAACGGCGCCGAGAGGGCCTCTACCTATTTCTTTGATAATATCATAATCACCAAGTGCGTGACGATTTAAGCTTGCTAACGATCCTTCCATGACGATCTTACCTTTTTTCCATAATTTTAGATGATGTTTGCATACTTAGCTAAAAACCAAGCTAGCGCAAGAGCTGCTGCAGCGATACCAGCCCAAACTAGATTCGGAAGCCACTTAACTCCTCCTCCAACACTGCCTCGAACTTCTAAAGTTCCTATCCCATATTCAAAATGGTATTGCTCTCCCTTACTCTTAAAAACCTCGGGATATCTTTGAGTAAGCTCCTCCATATCCATTCCCAGAAAAGACCCGTATTGCTTCAAGAAGCCAATCATATAAACTTCTGTAAGAAGGTTCTCTGTATTTCCCTCTTCAATCGCTTCTAAATATCCTAGTCGTATCGATGTGGAATTTTCTATTTCTTTAAGACTTAAGTTGAGGTCTGTGCGTCTTTTTTTTAAGATTTGCCCTACCTCTTTCGCTTCTGCATTCATGCTGACACCAGCTATAGTTATGGTCTCAGTGTAGGTTATCGAATTTATTGAATTTCCTTGTAGCTTTTTCTGATTAAAATCATTATCTTCATCGCAAGGAGTCTTAATATGTCTGATTGCTTTGTTGCAAACGTGTCACCTTCAGATTTTGATAAAATCAAAAACGATCTAATTTCTCAAGGATTCATTCTTTCAGCGCCCGCATATATGGTGTTTAGCGCAAAAAAAGAAGGGATATCCATCAACTTGTATCAAAACGGCAAAATCACAGTTCAAGGCAAAAACAAAAAAGAATGGATAGAATTTTATCTTGAACCAGAAATTCTCAAAAACATCAGCTATTCTTACGCCAGTGAACTTGTTGACAAAACACCCCGAATGGGATGTGACGAAGCTGGAAAAGGAGATTTTTTTGGCCCCCTCTGCGTTTGTTGTCTATATGCTGACTCACCAGCTATTGAGCAACTCAGCAAATGGGGTGTAAAGGATAGCAAAAAACTCAGCGACACAACCATTCATAAGCTCGCGGGGCAAATTAAAAGTGTTTGCCAATATAAAATTCTCGTTCTTAATCCAAGCAAGTATAACGAACTCTACGAGAAGATCCACAACCTCAACAGATTACTCGCCTGGGCTCATATGGCTGCTTTAAAAGAAGTTCATGAAAAAAACAGGATGTAAAAAAGCGACTTTAGACCAATTTGCTCCTGCTCCGCTGATGAACTCCTATCTTAATTCATCAAAACTTGATGTTGAGCTCTTGCAATTTACTAAAGCCGAAAGTGACATCGTTGTCGCTGCGGCATCCATTTTAGCTCGCGACGCGTTTGTCACTAAAATAGAAGACTTAAGTCGACAATTTGACATCAATCTTCCGAAGGGTGCCAGCGCACAAGTCCTTGAAGCTGCTAGAAAATTTGCTAACCGGCATTCCATAGAGCTTCTTAGAGATGTAGCGAAAGTCCATTTCAAAACCTACGAACAAGTAATAAATTCTCTATAAAAAAAACGCTTTATTTTTCATAATTCATTTGTTTAAGTGATTCATTCATTGAGGTTTTATGAAACGTATTGTCGCTCTTGGCCTAATCGCAGCCTCCACTTCTGTGTTTGCGCTCGATTTAAGCCATTTAAATGACTACTTCTTCTTCGACGGCAAAAGACATTTTGAAGCTGAAGGTTTTTACAGCGCTGTTGGCGGCGCTAATTTAAGGGATGAGCCTATGCCATCCAAATTATACTATTCTGAAGCTGGAGCTTCAGGTTATGTTGGATGGTACCCCAACAAAGACAATATCGTCTCGCTCCAAGCTGGTTACAACCTTCTTCGTGTTAATTGGAACCAAAACCCCGTTTTTGACCAAAAAAACTTCAACGACTTTGTTACATCCATAGCTTGGGTATCTACTTCTGTCCCCAACTGGCGATGGGTCATGGATGTTGGAGCCCACATTGACACAAACTTTTGGAATTTAGCAAAAAACACTTTCTATACAGCTTTTTTATGGGGAAGGCTTAGCTATAAGCCCTACATGGGATTCAGCTACGGATTCTTAGGGCAAGTTGGAGTCAAGAGCTACTATATACTACCTATTATAGGACTCGACACTTTTGTGTCTCAGCATATTCAAATTTGCGCTGTGTTCCCTCTTGATATTTCTTTAGCTTATTGGGTTTCAAGACAGCTTCACTTCAGGGTTAAATGGCGCTCTTTCGGCGGGTGGTACCGAGCAAACCATGAAGTAAAAATTGATGGGCCTGGCGATGGTCCTTTAATGACAATCTCCTCCCAGGGAGTTGACGGTGGAGTATACTTTGATGGGTATGGGCTTAAATTCTCAGCTTTTGCAGGATGGGACTTTGGAGGGTGGCTATTTACTCAAAACTATAACAAAACCGATAAAACGTATTACCACTTCAACGGCGCTCCATACGCCGGCGGTAAATTAGACTTTGCTTTCTAAAAAAATCAAGACTGGATCATCGTGATCCAGTCTTGCTCTATTATTATATATTATTTAGTAAATTCAAATGAGTTGATGAAGAGGTTGAACTTCTCTTCACTATAATTTTTCATCTCACATTCCATCGCAAGCAAATAAAGATGTTTGTTCGTTATAATAGCACGTCCTTTGAAAAAAACACCCTTAGTTCTGATAAAAAAATCTAATGCTTTATGACCGTGAACTTCTGTCATGTCAGCGAAAATTAACTTGTTATTTGGATTTTGAGAAAGAATTCCATTTAGAAAGTTTTCTAAATTCACTTCAGCATAACTATCCATGCCCGTAGTCGGATACTCAGCAATAAGCATCATAAAAACAGAATCCGATTCAAAACCCGAAACGTAAACATCATAAGATAAATGTGTATTTTGCTCAGGCACTGGAAGCATTTGCTGCATGTGCTCTGGAACAGTCGGAAAAGAAACTTTGCAATTTCCCGCTTTTGAGTGAGTTGCTTGCCAGTTAATCCCTGTAGATGGTTGAGCCTGATTGGAAGGGTTTGCTTTAGAGCAAACACCTGCCACTGGCGAAACGAGCATTGTCGCAACCATGATCCCTTGAATGATTTTTTTCATAAATACCCTTTTTATTATTTTATATAAACATTGATGCAATGGTTGCACTCTTTAACAACACATAAGTTACAAGAACACAAATAATCAACAAGACAAACCATAGTATTGTGGCTAATATTCCACTAAAGAGAGCCATCCAGCGGCTAAACCCCTCAACTTGACTATATCCGCTTAGAAAAATAACAATCCCCCATACACCCATAGCCATCTGAACAACACTCACAATTTGAGCAAAAACGAGCTGCCCTTTAGAGGCATGCATAACCATAAACTCTTGAGTAAATACGACACCCCCAAAATAACCAACCAGTGCCATCCAGCTTATCGCTGTGATGAGTGAAGGAGCGTTTGACCAAAAAATGGCAGCTCTCACCTCGCAAAATGTCGCAGTTCCCTTAAACCATTTTCCAATCCAGTAAAATAAAGCACTTGAAACTGATAAGATGGCGTAACCAATTGGCCATGCCAGAATTGCGCTTGCGATAAAAATAAATAAGGCTGAATAGCTTGTACCCAAAAACATCGAACGAGCCAGACCAAGACAAAAAGCGAAGCCGTAGAGAAACGCTAGAAGATGCAACCCTCTTCGTTTATTTGTTAGGACGATTTGCTCAACTGTCTTTTTTGGCGAAAACCAGATTGTTTTCCAAGGGCAGCTTTGTTTTTCTTCCATGAGCACTCCACCGGCTATAGCCGAGCCTTTTTATTTTTTATCTTATAACCTCACCTTATAATTAAAAATAAAATAAAACAATTATTAATTAGAATTTGTTTAAAAAATCTTAATAAAACAAACTAACTATTTATAATTTAATAAAAAAGAACAACTAAACAAATGCAGCTGAAGAAGCTGTGGACGAAATGGAACTTCTTGGGGTAACCGGCCAGGAATGAAACTCTTCAGCAGGCTTAGCTTCTTGATAGCTAAGCAACCTTTCAAGACGCGCTAATATAGCTTTAGCGTCTGCGACTGAAAGGAGCCTTCCTGATTTTAATTCCTGGATGATGTTTGAAAATTCCGTGTTGGTTGAAAACCCCCATAAAGACACTTTTTTTCTTTCCATATCACCTCTCAGGAGTTCCATAGTCTCCCCCAGAGCAAAAAGGTCTGATTCAACATTCGGGAATCTCTCTCTTGCATACCTTGCAGAAATATGACTATCAGTCCCTGTTAAGGTAGCCTTGTCAAAAGTTAAAAGGAAAAAGAGTAAAGCTTCCCAGTGACCTTCTGGAGCAAGCTCCCCCTCTCTACCCTCAGAAAACCTAGACTTAAATTCTTCATAACGAGATTTAGACATGAATGAATTCTCTTCCAAAAAACTAATATAATCGCGAGTTGAAGGGTAGTAATCCAAACCAGCTTTATTGGAGCGAAAAAGAGTTAAAAGCCTGACTTCTTTTCTAAAAGCTGCTACAGACCGTGGAATGTTCCTGCGATTCATAATCATCACCCTTTCTTCTGCAGGCGATAGATTACTTTCTAATAAAAACCCAAGATACTCCTCCCAAAACCCACTTAGCGTCAAAACTCCCTGGTTGCCAACAGAAAACGCAGCCGAAATTTCACCTATTCGCGTCTCTGAAACTAACTGGTTCGCTTGAAGGAACCTTTCGTAATCGGTTAAATTTATATAATAATGACGCTCTTGCGGATTTTCACCAAGCAAGCGAATAAACTGAGCTTGGCAGTCAAATTTTGCGAGCACTTCATGGACTCTGAGATGAGCTTCTATTCTAGCTTTTTGCCTGGCGACTTCTTCTTTTTTCTCACTGATGACAGCAACACATTCCAAATCTCCTACAGTTACATGCGGATTGTCTACCTTACTAGGATAGCACATTCCAAAACACGAAATGAAAACATTGGGGGGCTTGATATCACTATGTACCAACCCCACTTCGAAAAGTGCAATCATCGCTTTGAGGCAAGATATTAAGGCTTTTAAGATTAATGTCGGATAATGACGCAGCTGAGGCAAAGACAACTTAGACCCTACAATCGACAGATCAAACTCCTCCCTTCGCCAGTAGTGAAGCACTTGACCCCACAGCTCTAGTGTTTCTGCGGGGGCTGCAAATAATGCTGCTTTTTCCCCCGTTTTGGATTTAACCAATCGCGCCTTCTCTGCCTCTTTAATCAGAACTTGAGCGCCATTTGTACGTGCATTAGGAACACCTATTACATATTGCGTTATATTTTGCGCGGAGTCAATCTGTACGCCAGGAAACGCTAAACGAGTAATCCCCCCTCCTAGCAAATGATTTGGGATGATCATAACACTACGCCATCCTGTTTTGACCATCATAGCTGATGCGGTTGCTGTAGAATCACCAAAGCACCCACTTCTTACTATGTATGAAGAGTTTTTTGGCAAAACTCCGCGTTCAAGATTCGACTGCCAAAGATTGATAGCAGCCCTGGCAATAGAGGTAATCTCTTGACTCGTAACAGGAGTTGTTTCTCCAGAAGGATCTAAGGCCGTGCGAAGAGCTGCTTCCACCCTTTGTTGAAAGATCCTAGATTGATAAGAGCTGATCGCCCACCAAGCTAGCCCTAAGGGAAGTAATATAGCGGCCCCCACTTTAGCGGCTGTCATTACAGCGGATGAGCCCGAAGGGGTTAAGTCTAGTGCGTCAGCAGCTGAAGATCCTGCTGGAGTTGAAGAGCCTCGAGGGGTGTATGCAAGGGAGTCAGTCGATGTGGGCGTTGCCCTCCCTTCAGCGCCCGACATCGCCGAAGGCACACCATCATATCCTCTTATCAGCCTTAAGACATCCATACCAAATACTTATTAGCTTTTAAAAAGATTTTGAAAAAAAAAGTTTTAAACCGCAAGCTTCAATTAAAAATATCTTTATTTTTTCTTTGCAGAATCTTGAAATTTCGAGACAAACCCACCATAAAATATAAAGCAGAAAAGCCAGCTAAAGAATAAACAAATCTACTAATCCATGAAGTATTTGAGTGGAAAATCCAAGCCACGAAATCAAATTGATACCACCCCCAGAACCCTGTATTTAAAGCAAAAAGCACCATGACGCCGAGCGCAACCTTTTCGAATTTTTTCATAATCACCTCATGCGCTTAGAATACTGCTTTTTAAAGCCCTTGACAATCATAATTATTGAGCAGTAAACTCTTGGCTATTTGAATCTAAGCAAGGAATATATACTTTGGAAAAGTCAGACATCCAACAACTTTCTAAACTATGCCGTATCCAGATTTCTGACGAAGAGGCTGGAGCCATCCTCAAAGATTTAGAGTCTATTTTAGCCTATGTTGAACAATTAAAAGAAGTTCCAACCGAAGGCGTTGAGCCTTGCTTCCAGGTTGTTTCTTATAGAGAAAATGTGTTTGGGGAAGATGAAATCGACGATGTGATCCCCTGTAACGAATATCTTAAAAACGCTCCCTCTCATGTGGGCAATCTCATCAAAACCCCTCCTGTTATTAAATTTTAGGTGAACATGCATACCCTTTCTGCCCTACAAATCAAAAAGCTGTTTGATGAAAATAAGGCCAGTGCCGTCGAGATCTCTCGTTTTTTTCTCGAAAGAGCTCAAAAGTTCAATCCTGACCTTGGAGCTTTTTTAGAAATTTTCTCAGATGATCTACATCAGAAGGCTGAGCAAATCGATGAAAAAAAAGCTAAAGGGGCACCTTTAGGAAAGTTAGCTGGCATCCCTATTGCTATCAAAGACAACATCCACATTAAGGGCAGAAAAACGACCTGCGCCTCCAAATTTTTGGAGAATTATCAAGCTCTATTTGATGCGACAGCCATTTCACGCCTCAAACAGGAAGATGCTCTTTTTATAGGAAAAACGAACATGGACGAATTCGCTATGGGTTCCTCCTCTGAAAACTCAGCCTTTATTTCTGTGAAAAACCCCTGGGATTTATCCTGCACACCTGGAGGTTCATCAGGTGGATCAGCTGTTGCAGTTTCTACTCGCATGGCTCCACTTGCCCTAGGATCAGATACGGGGGGCTCAGTGAGACAGCCTGCCGCTTTTACTGGAATCGTAGGATTTAAACCCACTTATGGACGTGTTTCACGTTATGGACTTGTAGCCTTTGGCTCTTCATTCGATCAAATCAGCCCATTTGCAACGAATGTAGAAGACATCGCGCTCCTTATGGAAGTGATTGGCGGCTCATGCTCTCACGACGCAACATCTCTTGTAGACCCAAACCCTCGTTATCTTGATGAACTTGACACATCAATTGCAGGAAAAACAATTGGTGTAGATTTTTCTGGAATCGACGCCTTAAACGAAGAAAGCAAACAGCTCTTTTATAAATCTATCGATCATTTAAAGCGAATTGGCGTAAATGTCATCGAACTTCAAATGAACATGCTTAAATACTCAGTTGCTATGTATTACATTTTGGCCACCGCAGAAGCTTCGACAAACTTATCTCGGTTTGATGGAATTGGATTCAGCAAAAGAAGTAATAAGGCAACTACTCTAGATGAAGTCTATGAACTCTCAAAACATGATGGTTTTGGGGCTGAAGTTCGAAGAAGGATCCTCCTTGGTACATATGTTCTATCTGCAGGATATCAAGATGCTTTTTATCGGAAAGCGCAAAAAGTACGTAGACTTATGATTCAGGAGTTTGACAAAGCTTTTGAGCAGTGTGAAGCGATCGTCATGCCAACCACAGCTGGCCCAGCTTTTGAGCTAGGCTCCATACAAGATCCGCTGCAAATGTATTTGCAAGACATCTATACAATCAACGCGAATTTAACCGGGATGCCAGCGATTAGCGTACCTTGTGGTTTCGCAGCAAACTCTCTTCCTTATTCAATACAATTTATTGGCCCGCAAAAGGAAGATGCAAGAGTTCTTCGATTTGCTTACCAATTTGAAAAGGCGTTAGGTCTTAAGCAAACTATACCCCCCAATTACAAGTAGAGGTTACGATGAGCGACATTCCATATGATGATTTTGAACCTGTTATTGGGCTTGAAATACACGTTCAGTTAAATACTAGGACTAAACTCTTTAGCCGCGCCCCAAATAGCTTCGGCGCTGAGCCAAATACGAATATCGGGATTGTAGATACAGGGCAACCTGGATCTTTGCCTGTCCTAAATCGAGAAGCTGTAAAAAAAGCTGTGATGTTTGGCCTTGCAGCCAACGCCACCGTTTCTCCTATCAGCCGCTTTGATAGAAAGTCTTATTTTTATCCTGATAGCCCCAGAAATTTTCAGATCACACAGTTTTCTCATCCTATTATTAAAGGAGGATCGATCACTGCAAAAGTGGATGGAAAAGAAAAAGAATTTGCAATCCATCACGCCCACCTTGAAGATGATGCCGGTATGCTGAAGCATTTTAATCACTTTGCTGGAGTCGACTATAACAGAGCGGGTGTGCCATTAATCGAGATCGTTTCGGGACCTTGCATGAGATCCCCTAAAGAAGCTTCCGCTTATGCCCAAATGGTGCGTGCGATCATGCTGTATCTTGATTGCTCTGATTGTAACATGGAAGAGGGATCTCTTCGTATCGATGTCAACGTTTCTGTACGCAAAAAGGGAGAGGCGATCCTTCGGAATAAAGTTGAAATTAAAAACATGAACTCGTTTTCGAATTTAGAGCTTGCTCTTGAATCTGAGATCCGCAGGCAAATTAAACTCTACGTCACTCATCCTCATACTAGCTGGGATGAGCTCATCCCGCCAGCAACATACCGATTTGATCTTGAAACAAATCAAACAGTTATGATGAGAAAAAAAGAATCTGCTGACGACTATCGTTATTTTCCAGAACCTGACCTTCCTCCTATAAGAGTTTCTCCAGGCTACATAGAAGAACTTAGAAGAAATCTTCCAGAACTTCCTTTGCAGAGGTTCAGTCGCTATGTTGAAAAATTAGATTTGGGAGAATATTTTGCAAATCTTCTTATCAACGACAAGCCTCTTTGCGATCTTTTTGAAGAAGGTTTAAAATACACGAGCAATGCAAAAGGTCTATGCAATTGGCTTACTGTAGAATTTGCAGGAAGAATCAAGGAAATGAACAAAACTCTAGCGCAAATTGGGGTTAAAATTGAGCATGTCGCTTCACTTGTGAACATGATTGAAGCCGGAACCATTACAGGCAAGATTGCAAAATCTGTTGCTGATGATATGATTGCAAAACCAGGAAGATCTCCTGAGGAAATCGTTAATGCTAACCCTGATTACAAGCCTATTGATAATACAGATGAAATTGAAAAGATGGTTGATCAAGTGCTTGGCGAAAATCCTGAATCGATCGCTGATTTCAAATTAGGAAAAGACAAAGCCTTTAACTTTCTGGTAGGGCAAGTCATGAAACTTTGCAAAGGGAAGGCTACGCCAAGCCTAGTTCGTGACATCATGCTTAGAAAGATGAGCTAAAAAATTATTTCTTCCTAAATATTTTCATTTTTTCTAGTGTGCGGAGTTGGGGGATTCATGAAGCACACTAGATATTCTATCTTAACACCTCTTTTGTTTTGTGCTTGTTCCACTTTCAAAGGTGCGATGTCACCCTATTCTTTAGCTCCTTCAGACCCTCAAACATTTTCTTCTTACACAATACCGGAAAAAAAACAAAAAAGACTCGATCCAGTTACATCGAGCTTAGATCCTCTTCATGAATATTCTTTAGGCGAGCTCATAGATATTGGACTCCTCAACAATCCCAATACAAAAATTACTTGGGAAGATGCACGTGTTGCTTCAGCGCAATATGGTCAAAGCTTACAAAATTATTTCCCTCAAATCAATGCAAGCGCAGAGGCTCTTCGCCAAAAGCAACCTTTTATAGGTCCTACAAACCAATCCCTTTTTGACACGATTTATTCTGCGAATCTATCGCTCAGCTACATCGTTCTTGATTTCGGTCAAACAAGGGCCACATCAAATGCTGCCCTTTACTCGCTGCAAAATGTAGACCTCTCACATACAAGAACCATTCAAACGACAGTTCAAGAGATCATGAATCAGTATTATGGTTTGATCTATCAGCAAGAGCTTCTTGTCGCAAAAGATCAAGATGTAAAAAACGCATACATTTCTTTTGATGCAGCTTCAGAAAAACTTCGCACTGGAACTGGCGATCTTGGCGATGTGATGCAAACAAAAACCTATCTTCTCCAAAATCAGCTTGACTACACTCAGCAAAAACAATCTGTTCACACAGCAACGACTACTCTCACTGACACGATTGGAGTAGCTCCTCTAGAGAGCATGAAAGTGCAAGTATTTCCAGAAATAGAAAATCCAACCCTTGCAAACCTTCCTGATCTTTATGCACTTGCCAAAGCGCAAAGACCTGATTTCCAGGCAGCGATCGCAAGCGTCCTTTCTAATGAAGAGACCGTAAAGGCAACCGTTGCAAAAAACTATCCAACCCTCACTGGAAATTTAGAGTATGGCCGTACGATTGTCGACGGAGTCAACGACAAATATGATTTTACTGCTGCCCTCAAACTTACGATGCCCTTATTTGAGGGGTTTTATATTTTTAACGAAACAAGAGCTGCTAAAAGCCAGCTTTCGATAGCGAAACTTCAGCTTCAGCAGCTTGAGCTTGAAATCGAGAGAGAAGTATCCAACTATCGACAAGATATTGTCCTCTCACTGGAAGCTGTTGATTTGGCTAAACAATATGTAGAATCGGCTAACGTAGATTTCAAAATTCAAATCAGCAAATACAAAGCTGGAACCAATACTATTGTCGATGTGATCAATGCACAAACAGAAGTGGCTAATGCCAGTGCTAAATACATCGCTACCAAGCGCAATTATTTTTCTTCTCTAGCAAATTTAACCAGTGCGGTAGGAACTCTATATCGCCATCAAACAATACCCCAAGGTGACCTATGAAAAAGACCCTCTTCATTTCTGTCATTGTAGCAAGCTCTTTTTTCTCAAGCTGCTCTAAACCGAAAAAAGAAGGGGTCCGCCAAGTCCCTGTTTCTGTAGAAAAACCTCAGATCAAAGATGTTCCCTTATTTATAGAAGTGCCGGGTCATATGGAAGCTCTCCAAGCAGTTAATATCCGCCCTCAGGCAAGTGGCCTAGTTACTCAAATCCTTTATCAGGAGGGAAAACTGATCAAGGAAGGTGATCTCATGGTCACAATCGACGATCGCCCTTATGTCGCTGACGTAAAAAAGTATGAAGCAATCCTTGAAGAAAACAAAGCCCAACTGAAGTATGCGATCGACACCTACAATAGGAACACACCTCTTGCCGAGGAAGATTTTATTTCACAAGAAAGCTTTGAAAACCTTGGGACGAACGTAGCTGTTCTCAAAGCAACGATTGAGCAAACTCTAGCAGAGCTTGATCTTGCGAAGATTAATCTTGAATATTGCTACATTGGAGCTCCGATTACGGGCATTGTTGGTAATAAACAGATTGATGTAGGGAATTTAGTTGTGAAAGACAGTAGTCAATCTACTCTCACAACGATTAATCAGATTTCCCCTATTTACGCCTCATTCTACATCCCAGAGAAAGACTTCCCCAGCGTGATTAAAGCCTCTCATGCCTCAAAAGATCCATTAAAAGTCGTCGTTTCTTACTCTGCTGACTTTGCGGAAAGTTACGAGGGGTATTTAGAGTTTATTGACAATCAAATGCAAGAAAACACAGGAATGATCTTGTTAAAGGGAATCCTTCCTAATGAAACACAAATCCTCTGGCCTGGGGTTTTTGTGAATGTAAGATTAATCCTATCCATTCAAAAAAATGCACTCACTATCCCCGCTGAAGCGGTGATGAGAAACTCAAGTGGTGCGTTTGTTTTTGTGATCGATAATGGCCTTGCCAAGATCAAGCCAGTCCAATTAGGGACTTTTATCAACGAAGCTTATGTGGTCACGAAAGGACTTACAGATGATGATGTGGTCGTTACATCAGGCCAATTCGAGCTATTCCCCGGAACTCCTGTTGTGATCAAAAACAAGCAAGGAGCGTCTCGATGACGAACCTTTCTGAGCCATTCATTCGCAAACCTGTATTAACATCCCTTTTCATTTCTACAATCATCTTTTTTGGGATCATCTCTTACTTGGGAATGCCAGTTAGCGATTTGCCTAGCATCGACTATCCAACGATACAAGTGACAACATCCTATCCTGGAGCTGACCCAGAAACAGTTGCAAACACCGTCACCTCTCCCTTGGAGAGGCAGCTTAGCACAATAGAAAACGTGCAGACTCTTGCCTCTACAAGCAGCAATGGAAACTCGACAATTGTGCTGATGTTTGGCCTTGATAAATCCTTAGATGCGGCAGCAACGGACGTCCAGTCAGCGATTAACCAGGCCATGGCTTATCTTCCCTCCGACCTCCCTAGCAATCCAACTTATACAAAGGTAAATCCATCATCAACGCCGATCCTTGTTTATTCCCTCTCCTCTAATATAGAAACGAGAGGAACTATCTATGATTATGGCTACTCTCTATTTTCCAACCGTCTTTCCATGGTCAACGGGGTTTCTCAAGTGCAAGTTTACGGCCCTGCTTATGCTGTCCGAGTCCAAGTAGATCCAGATGAGCTTGTCGCGAAAAATATTTCTCTGCAAGAAGTGGCTGATATGATCAGTGCATCAAACCCTGATCTCCCCACAGGAACACTCTATGGTCCAAAAAAGGAATACAACATCAACGTCCAAGGACAGATCTTATCCGCCGATGGTTACAATGAACTTGTGGTTCGGAATAAAGATGGCGCAATGGTCAAATTGAAAGAAGTAGGCAGGGCTCTTGACTCCCTTCAAGACGACAAGATGTCCTTGATGTACTACGACCACACGAGCTCTGCTCCTGGAGTCGTTTTAGCGATCCGCAAACAGGCAGGGTTCAACACTGTTCAAGTAGCTAAAAACATTAACGATCTTTTACCCGATCTATTAAAAGACTTGCCTTCCACCATTCAGTTTAACACAATTTTTGACCAATCAGGGTGGATTTTTGAATCGGTTGATGATGTAGAATTTACCTTGATCATCGCTTTTATCCTTGTAGGACTCGTCACCCTTTTTTACCTTGGGAAAACGATCGACACGATCATCCCTGTTGTCGTATTGCCGATCACGATTTTAGGGACTTTTATCTGCATGTACATCATCGGATTCAGCATTGATATTTTATCTCTTCTGGCGATCACTTTAGCTATCGGGTTTTTAATTGATGATGCAATCGTCGTCTTAGAAAATATCGTTCGCCATGTTGAAATGGGAAAACCTCGTCTTGAAGCTGCTCTTGAAGGATCTAAACAAATCAGTTTCACTGTTCTTTCAACGACAGCTTCTTTGATTTCCGTTTTCATCCCGATGCTTTTCATGTCAGGAATCATCGGAAGAATTTTCAGGGAGTTTGCTGCAACGATCATGATTGCAGTAGCTATTTCGGGAATCATCGCTTTGACACTCACTCCCCTCCTCTGCAGTCGATTTCTGACTGAAAACAATAAAGAGAAAAAGAAAAATTGGATCGAAAAATGCTCTGAAAAAATCAACCACTCGATGATCCATTACTATGAAAAGGGACTCAATGTCATTCTCCGTCATAAAATACTGACTATTTTTCTAGGAATCATCTCTGTATTTGCTAGCGCGATGCTTTTTAAATCGATGCCAAAGGACTTTCTTCCTCCTGACGATTTAGGTTTCATCCAAGGGTTTGCTGTCATGCAAGATGGGACCTCTCCGTTTGAAACCATGCGAGCCCTGGATCAGATTTCTAGCACAATCCAAAACAATCCAAATGTTAAACAAGTCGTTCTCATAGGAGCTCAGCCCTATGACAACCAAAGCATCTTCTATATAGGCCTCAAAGACATCAAAGAAAGAGAGCCTATTGAAGTCGTTATGCAGGAGATCTACAAGGAAGTCGCTCCTATCCCAGGCATATCAATTTTTATGAAGTCGTTCCCTTTGATCAACCTTGATATTGGAACTCAGGTTAACAAAGGACAATATCAATATGCGCTGCAAAGCTTTCACCAAGAGGATCTTTATAAATATGCTCCTCAGTTCATCAACCGGATGAGATCATTGCCCGGCTTTAAGCACGTTGTATCAGACCTCGATATTGATGAGCCCCAAATCAATATCACGATCGATCGAGATATGGCATCATCATTTAACGTTACCGCTCAGGCTATTGAAAAGTCGCTCATGTATGCTTATGGCGGAACAAAAATCTCCTTAATGAATACTCCGCTGAACCAATATTACATTATTTTAGAAACTCTTCCATCGGCGTATAAAGACCCTACAATGCTCAATAAAATCTACGTTCCTGATAGTGGTGGAAATTTAGTTCCTTTAAATCAAATGACCCACTGGGAGTCGACAGTAGGCCCTTTGACTGTAAACCATATTAACACCATGCCCTCCGTCTTAATTTCTTTCGATCTTGAAGACATCCCACTAAGCACCGCCCTTACTGAACTAGATAGCCTCGCTGGGGAAATCTTACCTCCCAATGTCTCAAGGCAGCTTTTTGGTTCGGCTTCCTCTTTTCTTCAGACATTCCAAGACTTGATTTTTCTTCTCCTAATTGCTTTTTTCGTAATCTATGTCATTTTAGGAATCCTCTATGAGAACTTCATCCACCCTATTACAGTCATGTCAACTCTTCCCCCTGCCGCCTTAAGTGGCCTTGTTACACTTCTTATTTTTGGACAAACGATCTCCCTTTACGCCTTCGTAGGTTTTATCATGCTTCTTGGTATCGTGATGAAAAATGGGATTATCCTTATTGACTTTGCTAACGAAGCTCTTCTGACTGGGAAATATACAGATCCTGAAGAAGCGATTAGGTATTCTGCTGTCACTCGTTTTAGACCGATTATCATGACCACTTTTTCTACCCTTATGGGGGCTCTGCCCATCGCATTAGGAATTGGTGGGCTTACGGCCGAATCCCGCCAGCCTGTTGGTTTGGTGATCGTGGGTGGCCTCCTTTTCTCTCAATTGTTAACTCTTTTTTTGACTCCTGTTACATATATTTATATGGAAAGGATGCGTCAATCTTTCAAAAAAAGATTTAACAAAAAAGAATCTAAGCCACAAATCTCCTCTTAAACGACTTTAATCTAGTCTTTTATCCTTCGTTAATATGGATTATTTGAATAAAAATCCATTATTTAACTGGATTTTTGCATTTTTATTCTGTATAATTTAACCATTATGAATAAATATACGTTATAACTATGGATAATAGATTAGAAGCTTTAAAAAAGCTGATTGAGTCAGGTCAATTTAGTGATCAAAAATCATTGATTGAAGCCCTACGAAACGAGTACAATATCGAGACCAATCAAGCTTCTATTTCTCGAGATCTTCACAAGATCGGTGCGCTCAAAAAACGAGTCAACGGCGAGCTGATTTACCAAATTGGAGAATTTGACCCTAAAATTGAAATCCTCCGACTAGGCGTTGTGAAAATTGTGAGAAATGAGGCTATGATCGTTGTCCATACCATCAATGGCCTTGCCGATTTCGTGGGAGATTATATTGACACCCACGTGGGTCAAGATGTCATCGGATGTTTGGCAGGTGAAAACGTGGTGTTTGTAAGCCCTATAAGTATTGCTTCGATAGAAGCCGTATTCCAGCAGATTTGTGAAGTTCTCTATTACGGAGGTGAAGTATGAACCATGATGTTATCGTAAAATACGTTTTTTTATTCCTAGGCTGGCCTCTTTTTGGAGATAATAAAGCATCCCTTCAGGGCAAGGGTAAAATGGATCGAATTAGCTTTGAAATCGATCTCGCCAATGAAATTTATCTGCAATTGACAGAGGAATACTCTATTACAGAGTATCCTTACGGCCTTGCAGATCAACAAAAGTTTGTATACCCGTCTGTTTTAACCACTTCTGCTAATAGAGATTCTTTTGGCAAGACCCCTCACATGCTCACTCCAATCGCCGAAGAGTCAGAGCAGGTCTTCTATCCGAACTTTGCAAGCAAGATGAATCCTATTATGGAAGTGAAAGCTTTGATCGATCAAATCCTCTTTCAAATGGAAGAAGATGGGTCACTAGCTCAGCTCAAAAACGAATGGGAAATTAATTCCTAGGATGAAACATCTCAAAGCTCGTTTTGAGATGTTTCTTCGACACATGGGTATATCGATCTGTCGTGCTAATATGACTATGCCCCAGCATTTCCTGAATAACCCTTAGATCAGCCCCGTTTTCCAGCAAATGGGTAGCAAATGAGTGTCGCAAAGTATGAGGAGAAACTCTCTTTGTGATCCCAGCTTCTTTTACCCTGTTTTTCACGATTTTCCAGACATCAACTCGTGAAAGAGGCTTTCCTGTTTTACTCAAGAAAAGGACTTCTAAAGGGCTTTTAACCCCTCTTTTTTCAAGGTAGACTTCTATCGCTTCCAAAGCTGATGACGCCAAAGGAACCATTCTCTCTTTTTCACCCTTTCCCTTAACTTTAATGACATCTTCTCCTATATGTTTTACAAGAAGACCACAAGCTTCAGAAGCTCTCACCCCTGTAGCATAAAGGAGGAGCATGATCGCGTGATCCCGGTAGCTAATCACATCATCATAGAGGGGTAAATGGATAAGCTTATCAACTTCTGCCTGAGTCAACACCCCTGGCAACACTTGCCACATTTTAGGAGCTTCAAAATAACTCCCAAGATCATGGGGTAAATGCTTTTCTTTCTTGAGGAAACGAAAGTAGACTTTTAAGGTCATTTGAAGGCGACAGAGTGTAGATTCAGCATATCCTCGATCTTTCATCGTATCAAAGAAAACGATCAGCTCATCGGGTCCGATTGTCACGATGTTCATTTCGCTGACTGCTAAAAAATTGAAGAAGAGCTTTAAATCCCTTCTATAAGCGGCTTGAGTATTTGATGAGAGTCCTTTTTCAGAGGCGATGTAAAGAAAAAAAGAATCAACTTCCATAGAGTAAAAACAGAGGTGTATTTACCTCTGTTTTTACAGGATTTTACTCTTGTTTACCACTAATAATGTAAGTAATGATCAGCTGAAGCAAGAGAAGCAAGGTTCCGCCAATCGCAGAAATGAGCAGAGGCGCTAGACCAGCGCTGAGGGCTGAGGCCACAGCTGTACAAATCGCAATCACAATATTGATCATGCCGATCATTATTTTACTTTCTTTAGAAACATGCTTTTTGGAAAGCTCGCTGGCTAGGTCATAGCTGTCTAAAGCGGTCATCCCCACGCTGATAATAGCTGATATGATCATTCCTGCAAGAAGCGTTCCCCCTCCTGTTGCAACCACGCTGAGGATAAAGCTTGTGAGTCCAAGAAGAAAAAGAGCGAGCCAAGCGATATTGATCAAAGCTCTACGCTGAGACCCTGTTTTTGCGACCTGAACAACTTCACCCATACGAGCTTCATCAATTGTATTTGAATCCTTCATCGCAGCCACAAGAGCTTCACGCGCTTCTACCCCGACAACTCGATCAAAACTCGCTTGCTTTGAGAGTTTTTGGAGTGCAATCGCCTTTTTTACCGCTAAGCTATCTGAAGCATCTCTTTCAGCTGCAGTTAATATAGCTCTTTCTTCATCAGTAAGATTCCCTTTTGGAAGGTTTTCAGGTTTAAGTGCTCTAATTTTTTCTTTTTCATCATCGCTGATCTCAAGCTGACTTTTCAAATAAGCATAAGCCTGCCCTGCATCATCAGAGATCTTGCTAAACTGATAAATACTGAGGAGCCCTTTGATTGCAAAAGGAATAATGAGCATTAAAGACACAAATCCAAAACAGGAAGCCCCTATTTTTTGCAATACAGGTAAAGCAGCAGTAGACACCACTCCCGCTCTCGCTGTGTTGATAAGAGTGATCATTTTTGCTGGCACCCCTACCGCAGCAGAGACAAAAGATCCTATGAATCGCCCTATGAGAAGTCCTGAAAAGAGTTGCCCTACAAAATCACCTATTTTTCGAGCGCGGATGAAGTTTCTCACCTGAGAAAGGATCCCTAAAGGGGCAAAAACAAAGTTAAAAACGCTGGTCAAACCAAAACTTGCTTGCATGCCAGGATCGTCAGTCCCTCCTGCGGCATGCTGCCCTAAAGAATAAAGCGAAGTCACGGCCCATGGAAAATCTTGAATAACAAAGTAATTTTGCGCGAGCAGGTCAAACCGAATACGAGACAAAAGACTCGTAGAAGGCTTTCCAGCTGGAGTCTCTGCAAGAGGTCCCCCTCTGATCAACCCCTCTAACCCTGGATTAATGTTTCCTGTATTTTCCATATACCACCTCTCATTGGAGAGAAGTAATAATTATAATACAAAATTATAATTTTATATAACTAATATTAAAATGTTAATAATAATTTTAAAATATGGTATAATATAATTAATAATATTTAACTAAAGACAAACCTTATGTTTCCAGGCTTACCTTCAATCCCTTCCATGGGCGCACGCCCCTCTCCGTCTACGACACTCTCATTAGGCTCCCTTGTCATCAATGGCGTAAGCTACAAAGTTACAATTACTTCCAAAGACGGGATTCCCTCGAGTCTACAAGACGCTAAAGTTCAAGAGCTTGTAAAAAAAACGATTGAAAGCATCGCTAAAGTCGCTCTCCAAAGCAACCCCAACACGCAAAGAATTGACTTAACTGAATCAGGAACAGTTGTTTACAGAAACGGAAGCTCTGAACCAGCAACACCTTACGCCGCCTCAAGAGTCCAAAAACGAGAAATGCGAAAAATCACCCACCTTGCAGAGCAATGCGGTATTACTTTACGAAGATCTAGAACTATTCATTATCTCGCGTCACAGATTCTATTCAAAGCTCTTCATGGAGACTTATCCGTAGCAGCTACTCCAACCTCCTCAAGAGCCTCTGCGCCACGCAGAAGAACAGCCACACACTCCCCATCTCCAGCGCCAGCACCAAGACACCGCAGAGCAGCTAGAGCTTCGAGCGGATCAGATTCAGAGACAGGAACACCGGCAGCTAGCGCAAGAGGTCACTCTTTTGTTCCAACCAGAGCAGCGACAAGCTCTGTAGCTAGATCAGGAAGCGATGATGGCACAGATTCATCAGATACAGAATCTTCTGCAGGAGGAGCAAGCCCATCTATGAGATCTCCAGCGCCTGTTCGAGGCTTACCAGCCACAGCTATGCCAGCAGCCCCTTTTGGAGGTCATGCAATTTCTGGTGGTGGATCTGGGGCACATACCCCACTAAGAGCCGCATCCCCGCCTCCCCCTAGAAGGGCTGTGAGTGGATTTCCACCTGCATTGCCAACTAGAGGTAGATCTTCTTTTTCAGGTGATGGTTCAGACAGTGACAGCAGCGCATCGCCCACTGCAACAAGACCTGCCGCTCATGCAGCGCCCCTAAGACCCCCAGGAAGACCCCAAGATGAAGCAAGAGCTCTTTGCTCTGATGCTTTTAGAGGAAGAGAAGGAGGCACTACTCTCCCAAGAGCAGCAGCCCCTCCGCTAAGAGGTGTGCCAGCTCCTGCCCCTGTTGAGAGCGATTCTGAGGGAGAACCGCCCGCAGTAGCAAGCAGTCGAATGCCGCCAGCCAGCCAGCCTAAAGCAGCTACTGCTGCACCATCTATAAGAGCTGGTAGCGGCAGACATGGTAGACCACCGACTAATCCTAGAATCGTGGCCGGAGCTGAAGCTGTGGCGGCGGCTTTTGCCGCTTTAGCTAGCGGAACTGGCAGCACTTAAATCATAGCTTAATAAGATTGTGAGCTACCACAGCCACAAGAGCTCTTGGCATTAGGGTTAGAAATCTTAAATCCTGACCCATTAAGACCTTCAATAAAATCAATTTCAGACCCCATAAGCTTTTCTACCATAGAAGAATGAACATGGATTTCTACACCATGGGAAGTGAATACGAGATCTTCTTCTGAAGGAGCGTCTGAAAATCCTAGAACATATTCAAAACCACTGCAACCGCCGGGGCGAAGAGCAAAACGGAGCGAGTGACCTTCTTTGCCACTAGAAGTGCAAATTTGCTGAAATTTACCAGCTGCTTCTTTAGTCATTGCAATCGTCTGAAGATCAAGCGGTTGTGAAAGAATGTTGTTCATCTTGTTGATGAGATTCTCAAGATCCTGCTCTTCATATCCATGACCTAGAACCCCCGATTCTAAGGTTTCATAAGAAGAAGCGCTGCATCCAACACACTCAAGACCAAGATCTTGCATTAACTGGGCTAGTTTTTGGCTTTTTTGAGGAAAAGTTTCAAAAATTTCCTCGATAGTCATATTACGATCGATCATTTCATTTCCTTTAATAACGGATTTTAACGGTTCCTTTGAGGATTTTGCATTGGCAAGCAAGTCTTTCACAGCCCATGTCCCCCAAAAAGTCTTCTTCTTCAGAGGCGTAGGGGGATAAGTTCTCCATTCCTTCTTCGACTTCAACGATGCAAGTCCCACAGACTCCTTCTTCACAGCCAAAGGGTATGCCTTTTTCCATGCAACATTCCTTAATAGACTCTCCATCAGCGATTTGCGATTCTTCATCATTGATAATTAATTTTGCCATTGCCAGACCTCCTAAAAACGAAAAAGAATAACGGATTTATCTAGAAAATGCAAGAAGGGGAAAAAACAAAGGCAGCTAAAAAGCTGCCTTTTGACTTCCAGATTATTGCTAACCTGAAGTTTATGAAGGATGCCCTAAGAAGGGATAGCTCTCTTGATCGGCTAAAATCTCCTCAACAGAGGCTTTGAGCGATTCAATACCCTCTGGAAACCCACAAGCTATAAGTCTTTCATTTAAGAAAGTTAGCTCAGTTTCTAAATGGTCCACTTGGCTCTCCAAAGAGGCGATTTTCGTCTTAAGAGCTTCTAAATCTAGGTTTTGCATACTTTTTCTCCTATTATTTATTATTACGAGGTATTAATCTGAGCTCATTTTACCGATTAACCTCATTTAATTAAACTAATTTGTAATAAATTTAATTTGATAATAATAAAATCAATTATTTTTTAAATTATACTTCACTCTTAATTATAAATTTAATTATAATTGATATGATTTTAAAAAAATTCAACATATTAGGAGTATAATATTATGGCAACATCAGCATTAGGGACACTCGGAGCAACAGCAACCGCTTCAAGCCCAAGACCAGTGGTAGCAGATGGAGCATTAGATGCTTTCACCGCAGCACCAGCAGCTTCTTTAGGAAGCCCATCTGGATCGCCAAGAGGCACTTCATTAGCAGGACCTGCTACAACAGATAGCGCTACAGCTTTAACAGAAGCAATGGATAGTCTTTCGGCTCCAGTTGCAGCAGCAGCAAGAACAAAACAAGTAGCCACTGATCTCGCAGCTTCAACAATAGCCCCAGACGCTTACCAATTTCTAACAAACTTTATTAATGGGGACTTGGATGAAGAAGTTTATACAAGAGTTGGCGCGAATAAAAAAGACTTTGCAAATGCACCTTTAGATATTAGACGTGAAATATTGATTTATTTTCTTATGGACCTTTCTCAAAACGCTCTTTTACGACTCGAACTTCAAGGCAAAGCTAAGTGTTTTAGCTCTTCTTGGGTTAGAGGTGATGCAGGCTCTTCTAGCGCCCAAAGAATCGTTCTTTCTGCTATTGAAAGCGTTCAAGATCGAGGCTATAGTTCAACTAGAACACCCCTCGGAGCAATCGTGGGCATGGTTGATGCAAGAACTTCTGACATGAACTTTATGCTTACAGCTCCTTTTAGACCTATGTCTAGATTAGGAGATCGTTTTGCCCAAGATTTAAGAGCAAGCTTTAGCGGTATCGTAGGCATTTCACAACCTCAAGCAGCCCCTGCAGCTTCAAGCAGCTCTCTAGCAGCTATGGCAGCAGCTGCAGCAGCTTCAACCTCTGCCGAACAGAAAACCACGGCACAGATAGTTGCACAGAAATTTGCGCAAGGCGCTAAAGCTCTCGGAAGCTTTGTTGCTGGTGTAGGCACTCCTTATACAACACTTCCAGCAGCTGTATCAGCCCAAGCTAGAGTAACAGCAACAATTGCAGAAAGAGCAGGAAGAATTGCTTCAACAGCGATTTTAACCATTCCTTTCTTAGACCAAATCCCAGTTGTTAACTTATTCTGGCAAGGTGGCGTTGCCCCTCTTGCAAGAATCGTTACAACGATTGCAGTAGGAGCCGTTATCGGAGCTCTCTTTGCTGGTATGGATATTGCTAACCTCGTTCTAGGCCCTCTTGCTCGCCTTGCAGTAGCTGTAACAGCGATTGCCTTCGTTATCATCGGCTTTCTCATCATCGCCGGATTAATGGGAGCAGCAGCAGGTGTTGTTGTCACCGGAGCTGTAGCAGCACCATTCGTTGCTCTTGCAACGATCGCGGTTGCTGGCGTAGTAGACCTTATCAAGCTTCCATTTGCAAGAGTCGCAAAAGCTATTGCAAACGCAATTGTGAACTACGCTGATGTAACAAAAGAGCTTAAAGAAGAAAATGCTCTGTTACAGAAAGTAATTCAAGAAAATACAGATATGGTTCGAGTTGTTGGTAAAGACACAAGAACTCGCGGCCAACGTGTTGAAGCAGCTTTTAGAAAAGCTTTCAACTGGACTACAGCTGTAATTAATTTCCTCCACACTTTAGAGCCTCTGTTTGGAAGTTTGAACAGAAACGTATTAGAGCTTAGAGACATTCCTGAAACTCCAAAGCCAAGATATGAAGAAAGACAAGACAGCTCTGGATCTTCATCATCTGAAGCTGGAGATGCTGTAGGTTTTCCTGCCCCAGCTGCTGATTTAAGCTTTACAAGAGCGAATCCTCTTACAGCAAGAAGAGACCACACTAGCGTAGGCGCTTTATTAGGCAGTTCAACAAGACAGGCCGCACAAGGCATTGAAGCCGCAGCAGCCGCTGCTGCTTCCGCTTCAATGCCAACAGCTATTGCAGCAGGAGGAGTTCTAGTTCCACCGCTGATGCTGATGGCTAGCACTCTTGGTGAAGGATCAAGATCTGCAGCAGAAATGCCTCTTGCACGCGGCGCAGCGGGCTCAACAGATGCTGTAGTAGGTGGCGGTGATGGCGGTGACAATCCATTCGCATAGATTGGAGTCAACACCATCTGGTTAAAAGATGAAACATGGACCCTTCTGAGAGAAATCTCAGAAGGGTTTTTTGTTTATAGGTGGATGGGCTTTTTGAGATTGGCTAAAGCAGCTTCTTTGAGCGCTTCTGTAAAAGCAGGATGGGCGTGAGATGTATAGGCGATGTCTGACACGGTTAGTTTTTTGTGAAGGGCTAAAGCCCCTTCTTGGATGAGCTCTCCTGCATGGGCGCCGATGATGTGAATCCCAAGAAGATGAGAAGTCACTGCATGGGAGAGAATTTTAACAAATCCTTCATCTTGGAGGGCAGCTTTTGCCCTAGAGTTGGCCTTAAACGGAAACTGTCCTTTTTTGTAAGGGATTTTATTTTGGATCAGCTCCTCTTCCGAAAAACCTACCGAGGCCACTTCGGGATCGGTATAGATAACCGAGGGAATCGCTGCATAGTTGATGGGATTTGGATGATTTGTGATGAGATCGATGACGGCGATCGCTTCTTCGGAGGCTTTGTGAGCGAGCATCATTCCCCCAATCACATCCCCTATTGCAAAGATGTGAGGATGGAGAGTTTGGAAGCTGCCATTTACAGGAATAAATCCACGGTCGAGGGGGAGGTTGATTTTATCAAGACCTAGATGCTGGGCGTAGGGTTTACGGCCGATAGCTACAAGCACTTTTTCTGCACTGAAAGAGGATTCTTTTCCCATAGAATCAGCAAAGAGTGTGACTCCGTTTTGGTCGATTTGAGCTTTGGTGACTTTGGTCGAGAGGTGAAATTTCATCCCCTGTTTTTCAAGGATCTTCTGAAACTCGCGAGAAATATCTTTGTCCATGGTCGGAGTAACCCTGTCTAGAAATTCAAGGCAGGTTACTTGTGTACCTAGCCTTTGATAAATCGAACCTATTTCTACACCAATGACGCCTGCACCAATAAGGAGCAAAGAACTAGGGGGCTTAGAAAGTGAGAGAGCGCCCGTTGAAGAAAGAACTGTTTTCTCATCAAAGGAGATAAAGGGAAGAGGAGCTGGCTCTGAGCCGGTGGCGATAATGATGTACTTTGCTTTAACCTGCTCTTCTAAAGAATCGCTTTTTACAAGAAGTGTATGAGGATCGATAAAAGAAGCGAGGCCGTGTTTAAGGGCAACGCCGTTTTTCTTGAAGAGGCCTTGAACACCTATGCGAAAAGAGTCAATGACACCCTCTTTTCTTTTCATGAGGGTAGCAAAATTCATCGACAGGGCGCTGCATTCAATTCCATGCAAGCCGCCTTTTGTTTTGATCTCGTGATAGACCTCTGTCGAGCGAAGAAGAGCTTTAGAGGGAATGCAGCCTACGTTGAGACAGGTTCCGCCGAGATAAGGATCTTTTTCAATACATAGCGTTTTTAGTCCCTCCTGCGCTCCTTTGATCGCTGCGACATACCCTCCAGGACCTGAGCCGATCACTATTAAATCGTATTCTTCCATAATTCTCCTAGAAGTTCAGTAGCAGTTTAGCAGGATCTTCAAGATGCTCTTTGACGTGGACTAAAAAACCTACCGCTTCTTTGCCATCGATGATGCGATGATCGTAGCTAAGCGCTAGATACATCATAGGACGCGCCTTGATCTCACTATCTACAACAACAGCTCTATCTTTAATCGCATGCATCCCTAATATGGCACTTTGAGGAGGATTTAAAATCGGTGTTGAAAGAAGAGATCCAAATACGCCGCCGTTTGTGATCGTAAAGGAGCCTCCTTTGAGATCAGACAAAGCTAGTTTGCCTTCTCGAGCTTTTTTTGAATAATCAGCGATGGCAGATTCTATTTCTGCGAAGGTCATTTTTTCACAGGCGCGAAGGATGGGAACCATAAGACCTTTTTCTGTTGAAACAGCAACTCCGATATCGCATGTGGAAAAAGAGACGATGTCATCCCCATCAATCAGAGCGTTTACCTCAGGAAATTGTTGAAGAGCAAAAGTGCAAGCTTTGACAAAAAAAGACATAAACCCAAGCTTCACTCCATGCTTTTTGAGAAAAGCCTCTTTTTCCTGATCTCTAATCTGCATAATAGAGCTCATATCTACTTCATTGAAAGTAGTGAGCATCGCTGTTTCATTTTTCACTCCAACTAGCTTTGAAGCGATGGTCTTTCGAAGAGAGCTCATTTTTTTGCGAGATGCGTTTTCTAAGAGTTGAGGCGAGGTTGGTTTTTTTACCTGTTCGATCTTCGCTTTTTCTGGCGCAGTAAGGCTTGTCATAAATTCATCAGGCGTCATTCTAACTTTTAGATAAGAAGAAGGAGCCTCTACTTTTTGAATAACTTCATTTTGCGCAGGGCTTTTTATTTTTTCTGGTAGAGGCGCTGAAGGAGTTTCAGCACGATCCTTCCCTTCTGTATCAATAAAGCCAAGGACTTGCCCTATTTTGACACTCTCACCTACTTTTACTGCAAAAGACACAACTCCACTTTCGGGAGCTAAAACAGCCGCGTTCACTTTTTCACTTTCTAGCTCTAAGATCTCTTCATCTTTCTTTACAAAGCTTCCTGAAGGTTTTAAGATCTGCGAAATTTGCGCCTCGGAGATGCTTTCTCCAAATGAGGGAACAACGATATCTTTTTTCATGAGGTAGGTTTCCTTCTAAAAGCTTCATCGATAAATTGTTTTAATTCGATTTCATGAGCTTTTTTACTTCCTGTAGCGGGAGATGCACTAGCCTCTCTGCCCGCGTAATGGATAGGTTTTGAAAAAGCCTTCCGAAGATGAGGTTCTATATATGTGTAGGCTCCCATATTTTGATGTTCCTCTTGCACCCAAGTGACAAGCTGAAGATTGGGATAAGAAGAAACGATTTGGGACAACTTTTTTTCAGGGAAGGGGTAGAGCTGCTCAATTCTAAGAAGAGCAACATCCTTGTGTTTTTCTTCCTGCTGTCTTTTTAAGAGGTCATAGTACACTTTTCCTGTGCAAATAAGGAGGTGCTGCACTAGCCTTTTATCCTGAAGAGGCTCATCAATAACCTCTTCAAAACCATGTGAAGAGAGATCGGATAGGAAACTAAACGAGGGCTTATGTCGAAGCATCTCTTTTGGAGTAAAACAAATGGTAGGGATTGAATGGGGAGAGATCGTGGCGAGGCAAATAACATGAAACCACTGCGCTGGGGTTGAAGGATAAACGATTCTCATATTATCGTCGGCAGCGAGCTGGAGAAATCTTTCCATGCGAGCTGAGGAATGCTCTGGCCCCATTCCTTCATAACCATGAGGCAGATAGAGAACTATCCCAGATTGTTGCCCCCATTTCGCCTCTCCTGCAGCAATATACTGATCGATGATGATCTCTGCACCATTTGCAAAGTCCCCAAATTGACCTTCCCAGATCACAAGAGCTTTAGGGTCTCCTAAAGTATAACCATATTCAAAGCCCATGACGGCGTATTCAGAGAGGCAAGAGTTAAACACATGAAAATAGGCATTTTTTGCCGCAATTTCGTGAAGAGGAAAATAGACATCTTCCGTTTCCTGATGAAAAAAAGCGGCGTGGCGGTGAGAGAATGTCCCCCGAATAGAATCTTGTCCCGATATTCTAATAGGAGTGCCCTGCACTAAAAGAGACCCATAAGCTAAATGTTCTGCGAGTGCCCAGTCAATTAAAGGATTTTCCTGCTGAAAGAGCCCTTCACGATCTTTAACCCATCTCTGAATCTTTGGATGGAGCACAAAAGATTCAGGAACTTTCGTCATGTCAACAATGAGCTCTCTTAAATCGGCATCAGAAATGAGAGGCAATGCTTGCGCAAAATCTTTTGTAAAGCCACTTGACATGCTACTAGAAAGGCATTTTGCCACCTCTCCATGCTCCTCATCCATCTTTTGAAGGATCTTGGATTCAATGAGCTCTGCTTCTGCTTTAGAAATGACCCCTTCACTAATCAGCTTGCTTTTATAAATTTGATAAATGCTTTCGCGCTTTTGAATCGTTTGGTAAAGAGCTGGGTTAGTAAAGCTCGGTTCGTCGGTTTCATTGTGCCCATATTTGCGATAGCCTATAACATCTAATATCACATCAATCCCAAAAGTCTGTCTGACTTCTAAAGCGAGCTTCATGGCATAGAGAGCTACCTCAGGATCTTCTGCATTCACATGAAAAACGGGAAGAGAAAAGGTTTTTGCGATATCAGTACAATACCTTGTAGACCTAGACTCTCTCTCCGAAGCGGTGTAACCAATTTGATTGTTCACAACAAGATGAATCGTCCCCTTCGTGCTATAGCCGTGGATTCGTGAGAGCTGAAATGTTTCATAAACGACACCCTGCCCTGCAAAAGCAGCATCACCATGCAAGAGTACAGGCAAAACATTTTCAGGCTTCTTTGCTCTATGTTGAGTAGCTTTTGCTATTCCTTGAACGACAGCATCCACAGATTCAAGATGAGAAGGGTTGGCCGCTAAAGAAACTTCTAAGGCATGCCCTTCTTTTTGAACTGTTCTCTGATACCCTTTATGATATTTGACATCCCCTCGTTTTTCTTTACCTGAGCCGCTGTAACCCGTCTCAAATTCAGCAAATATCTCCCTGTAGGGTTTTTCAAGAACATGAGCTAGAGCGTTAAGGCGACCCCGATGGGACATCCCAAAGATCAGCTTTTCAATATGTAAATGAGCCGCTTCATGAACTAAAAAATTCAAAATAGCAATAGAGGTTTCATTCCCCTCTACAGAAAATCTTTTTTGACCTGGATATCGTTTATGAATGAAAGACTCAAAAAGCTCCGCCTTCGCTAGATTTTCTAGTAATTCTTTTTTATGACCAGCTGGAATTGAGTGGATCCCTTCTTCGATTTTTTTGTAAAGCCACTCAGAAATTTCAGGAAATTCTGAGAGCTCACACTCAAAACCAATAGTGCTGCAATAGATTTTTTCAAGCTCCGTAGCAAGCTCGTTTCCTGAAATAGAAGAATGTTCCCTCCACTCATAGGTAGCCTCAAGCTGAGATGAGCTTGGAGCAAGCTTTCCTTTTTTTGGATGTGGGTTTAGAGGATTTGAGCGAGCTGCTAAGTGACCCCTTGTGCGATAAAGCCGAAGTAGTGATCCATCTGCAGGTTCTTCTTCTTTTTTTGAGAAGCCTAAGAGATATCCATCAAAAAATTGTTTCCAAGAAGAGTCCACACTTTCTGGGTCTTGACTGTAGAGCTCAAAAAGCTCCTGCACATATGAATAATTTGAAAAATTCATTTTACCTCGTGGCCTCTCCTATTTTGCTAGCCAAAAAAAGAGGGAATTTTTATCATTTCAGCGTAAAAATCCTTTCTACAGTAGATTTGATTTTTCAGGGATAAAATTTCATCCTTCACCACAAAAAACTTTTTAAAAAATAGCCTTATTCAGTAAACAGACTCGATTGAATGAAGCTTTTAAAAGAAGGGAATGCCCATGAAAAGTGAACGACTCAAAAAACTCGAAACAGAATTTCACGACCTCGAGCAATGGTATAAACTAGGTCTTGTTCCTAAAAAAGACATGACTAAACACCTCGCTGAAATGGAATCCCTCAAAGAGAGAATAGAAGAGGAAAAAGAGAGACTCCGCCATCTTAAAGAAAGCGGCGACGCAGAAGAATATACAATGCCCAAGCGCTCTGCCACAAAACAACCTTTCCAAGATTCTCATACAATTCCTGATATTGATATGGAAGAAACTGAAATTGAAGAGAGCACTCTCGATATGGAAAGCACTTCTTATACAACAGAAAACACAAACTATGAGTTTGATGAACCACAAGATGAGCGAACAAATTACGAAGAAGAGGATGAAGACCCCTTCAGCGATCGTAACCGTTGGCGACGAGGCGTGCTAGAAGACCCCGAAACCAATGATTGGTAGTCTTTATTTTCACGTCCCTTTTTGCCGAAAGAAGTGTCCTTATTGCCATTTCTTTGTCATAAAATCCCAAACATCTTTAATCGATTCTTATCTTCAAATGATTGCTAGCGAATGGGAGCTTAAAAGCTCCTATTTACAGCAAATTACTTCATTAGCCTCTATTTATTTTGGAGGGGGCACTCCTTCTCAATTAGCGCCTCATCAAATCCTATCTATCCTTGAGCTTGTTAAAAAGCGGTATTCAGTTTCTAATGAAATCGAAGTCACCTTGGAGATAAATCCGGAAGATGCAACCAAAGAAAACCTTCTCGCTTATCGACAAATCGGCATCAACAGATTAAGCTTTGGCGTGCAATCGTTGCACAACCCTTTGCTGCAGAAAATCGGCAGATCTCACACAGCTGAAGAGACCATTGAAAAGCTTTTTTTGGCTTATGATGCAGGATTTAAAAACATCTCGATTGATTTGATGTATGACATCCCCCACCAAACTGTCGAATCGTTCTGTGCAACCATAAACCAGATCGAGCTTTTACCCATCACTCACCTTTCTTTATACAACTTGACCATAGAGCCCCAAACGCCGTTTTTTTCACAAAAAAGTGTATTAGCGCCCCACCTGCCTAGTGACGACGAATCTTTAGAAATGCTTTCTTTCGCTCTCAAAAGACTTCCTCTTTTTGGGCTAGAGCGCTATGAGATCTCTGCTTTTGCAAAAAAAGGGAAGCAATCTGTGCATAACACAGGTTATTGGAAAGGAAGACCTTTTGTGGGCCTTGGCCCTTCTGCGTTTAGCTTTATGAATGGAGAACGCTTTCAGAATAGCGCAAACTGGAAAGAATACTCTACTATGATCCAAGAAGGGAAAGACCCTATAGGCTTTTCAGAAAAACTTGAATATCCCCAAAATATCCATGAGCGCTTAGCTGTCGCTCTTCGCATGACCCAGGGGGTCGACCTTTCTTTATTCCCATCTCTTCCTCTTGCTACTGAGCGCAAGCTAGAGAAGCTAGAGCGGGAGGGCTACCTAAACTGGGAAGGATCTCATCTCTCATTAACACGCAAAGGTCTTGATTTCTACGATAGTGTGGCTGTGGAGCTTATCTAGTTTTTTCCTAAAACGAAGACAGCAGGCTGTTTACCCAAAATAACATCTTTTTTCTTCCACTCTCTAATAGAGAATGTATACACTTCCTGATCTGAGCCGGTTAAATTCAAAGCGACTGTTAAAGAAAAATCTTCCGGGAACAAGGAAAGAATTTGTTTCAGTCTTTGTGCGTTCCGGTAAGGAGTCTCAATAAATATTTGGGTAATTCCTTGGCGCGTAAGCGGGACGATTTGATCTTTTAGCTTTTGCAGATCCTTTTCCTCATAAGGAAAGTAACCATGAAAAGTGAAAGATTGCCCATTGCAACCACTTAGCATAAGAGCCATTATTATTGAATTTGGACCTGGGTAGACGCGAAGAGGAATGTGCTGTTTTTGAGCCCATCTTACCAGTCTCACCCCTGGATCGGCGATCAAAGGAAGACCAGCATCACTCACAAGCCCCCAGTGACCTTTCTGCGAGAGAATTGTTTCACAAATCTCTTTGAATTCTTCTTCTTTTGTGTGTTCATTGTAGAGCAATATGGGGATTTCTTGGGGAGCTCTTTGAAATCTTTTAATAAAGACTATTGTTTCTTTTTTACTCTCCCCAATAAACCCTTTGCACTGATGAACGATATGATGGATACCTGGAGGCAAAGAGAGAGAAAGATCGGCTGTTGGCGATAAGACATTAGGTAAGAGGTGGATTACGATTTCTTCAGACATCTCTCTCTTTCCTCTTTACATTTGCAGTAAGCTAAACTCAGCAGCTGTGATCCTTTAAGGGGGGCTGTTCTTGAAAGCCTCTCTCCTTCGTACACTGTCTGAAGAGCTCGCAAATAATATGTAAGTGGATAAGCATCGATCAAGGGCTTTTGTTTAGCAAGCATCGATTCACTAATCATCCACTTTTTCATCGCCTCATCGTTTTTTTCTTTCACTGCAATTGCTAGGTGTAGTCGAGACTTCAGTTGAGAAAACAGAGAGACTAGCTCATACCCTTCCATATCGGGAGCTACAAAATGAGCCTCTCCAAAAAGAATCTGATCAACAATCTGCCACGCTTTATATTCTTTCTGCGTAGCAAAAAATGACAAGGGGGCCTTTATCTCTCTATGGTCTGGATATAGAAGTGTATAGCGAAAGATCTCTGATTCTAAGCGAAAAATATCAAGACCTATTACTTGAAGCCATTTCATCGCTTCTTCAATGGTCAATTTCCTTTTTTGCTCTTTAGCAAAAAAAACCATCTCTTCACAAAGGCGCTTTTGTTTGTCCCATGGTTTTTCTTTTCTCAAGTCAAGAATGAGACCCTTTGTTGCTTCAGAGCTAAACTTCTTTTGCTTTTCAACTCGGCCCTCTGAAAGAATCAAAAAATATGTTGACGAAGAGCAGTGAGATAGCGAGGTTAAAATTTTTTCGACGGAAGTTGCAGAAAGAGAGTCGAGTCCTGAAAGTACAAAGCACCGATGGGGAGCAAATAAATCCTCAGCCGTCCATTCTGAAATCCAACCATCTACAGCAGAATCCCCGCCTGTCATATAAACGGCCTCAAGACCCGGATGCTTTTGCGCTAGGGAGGCTAGAGTTTCTTTGGCAAGGTGCTTAGCATCCCTCTCATCCCCGGCAAAAATTGCTAGAAATAGATGGTGACCTGGCTGACTTAGAGATTTGAAAAATGTTTCACGCGAATAGACTATCATAATCTACGCATTATGCATTTTTTGTTTTTTCCATCTCAACAAAAGATTGATCTCACCTGCTTCGAGACTCTCTATTGACTAAATCCATTCTTGAAGGGTATGATCTCGCCGATTTTTTTACTTTGGAGAAATTATGAAACAAAAAAATGAGTCTACAATCAGCCCGCAAGATGCGGCAGTTAACCCTCAGGAAACTTCATCTCAAAAAAAGATTCATACAGCTGAAGGTTGGATGAGATTAATTAAGCAGAAATCTTCTTTCCACCAAGAAAAAGAGATTTAATTCTTCTTTCTTTTTTCCCAAAAGGTTGTGGAGAAGAGCCGCTTTTGGTATGGTAACCTCGTTTTTGAGGAGCAAATACTATGAGTACCATGAATCTGAAAGGAAAAAAAGTTTTTATAGCGGGCGTAGGTGATGATCAAGGTTATGCATGGCCGATCGCAAAAAAACTCTATGAAGCGGGAGCCAAAATCTATGTTGGCACCTGGGCCCCTATTCTAAATATTTTTGAAACATCCTGGAAAAACGGAAAATTTGACGAGTCGAGAAAACTGTCTGACGGTAGACTTTTTGAGATTGAAAAAGTTTATCCTATGGATGCTTCTTATGACTACCCTGCCGATGTGCCTGAAGAGGTCAAAGAAAACAAACGGTACAAGGCTCTATCAGACTATACCCTTAGCGAGGTCAAAGCTGCTATAGAGCGTGATGTGGGCAATATTGACATACTGATCCACGCCGTTGCAAACGGCCCCGAAGTTAAGAAACCCCTACTTGAAACTTCACGCGCTGGATACCTTGCTGCTGTTTCTTCTTCCGCCTACTCATTTGTCAGCATGTTGCAACAGTTTGCTCCGATTATGAACGCTGGTGGCGCTGCTTTGAACCTAACCTATATTGCTTCAGAGCGTGTTGTTCCAGGCTACGGCGGCGGCATGAGCTCCGCTAAGGCTGCTTTGGAGAGCGACACAAGAACGCTCGCTTTTGAAGCGGGAAGAAAGCATCAGATTCGAGTGAACTCCATTTCCGCAGGCCCTTGGAAATCTCGCGCTGCGAAGGCGATTGGATTTATCGAATCTATGATCGATTATTCTAAAGCAAATGCACCTCTGACCCGTGACTTTCAGTCTGACGATGTCTCAAACGCAGCCGCTTTTCTATGCTCTCCCCTAGCCGCCGCTATTACAGGCGTCGTTCTTTATGTAGACAATGGGATGCATATTATGGGACTTGCTTTAGACTCTCCTGCTCTTCAATCTTCTCAAGAGTAAGAGTCCATTTGCACACAAAGGTCTCTGTTCGATATTGAGGTCGGATAGAGACCATCCAATCACACCCATCAAATACCTTCTTCTCATTCGTAGGACGAGATCCACGAGAAATCATTCCTAAGAGATCAGCGGACCCTTCGATAATCTCCCCTTTCAGGGATATTTTATAGCCGGATAGAAAAAACGAAAGCGTTTCTTTTAAGGTAAAAGTAGTAGCTAGCCCTCCGTCAATTTCCCATAAAGAACCAGGACTTTTAGTTAGATAAAACGTAAGCTCTTCTCCATCTTTTTCTTCACCTTGCCAGGTTCCAAATAAAGTGATCTGCCCCTTTTTATAGGATGTGGAAATTTGGCAACGCGAGGCAAAAAGAACGAGGCTATCACGAGTTGGGAATGCCATACGGAGTAATTGCAAATAATGAGGGGCTACCTCATCGATTTTTACATAGTTTTCTATCGCATGGATAAAAGCGCCCTCATGCCGAAAAAGATGCCATGTGAATTCTTTCCATGCGACACTTGCCGGAAGGTGGGGTGTAAACTTAGGTTGGTTATCTGGAAGGAGTAAAGGGGCTAGCATTAAACTAGAGGCGTCCTTGGTTGGCTTTCCTTCTAGCATGTCTAGTAAACAACCTGAAATATACCCTGCTGAAGTTCTTTCTTCCCATAGCGGACCTAGATAGAATCCAAACCCCCAATACCGTTGCAAAGTTTTCAGCAAATGATCTTGAATTTCTTTCTCCGGCAAAAGCTGCATAAAGAGAAAATACTGAATGGCTTCTTTTAGGGAGCGAAAGTCACAATCTGTCCAACTGGACGGTGTGACCCTTTCTTTATATAGTATAGAGCGACCTATTTGAACACAGAGCAAATCTAAAGGAGAATGGGGAACAATTCGCTCAAAGAATGAAAGAAGAGAGGCAAAAGACTCTTTTATCTTCTCCTTGCCATCTTCTGAAAATAGCTGGATGTAATGCTCCCAAATAATAGAAAAGGGAAGGATCATGTTGATTGAAGTGCTATGGCGTCCATATCCTCTTTCGTGGAAATAGCAAGGGAATGAGCCATCGCTATTTTGATACTGCAAGAGATCAAAGAAGCGGTGGATGGTCCCTTGCAGAGTTTCGATATGGTGATCTCGAAGCTGCGCAAGAAGATAAAGAGCATTTTCAAAAACAGGGATGGTTGTTTTTACAGCGGTGTCTTCATGGCAATAATGAACCCATTTAGTGTGAGGGTCTATCAAAGTAGAAAAGAGAGAAAGAGAGGATTCTATCCATGCTTTTTTTTGATCGGGGGAGAGTTTTAACATAAAGCTAAAGCCTTTTGTAGTCCTAAAATTATCCCATGACCTTCATCTTGAGGGACGATGATATCGGCATGGAAAAGAAGCTCTGAGGGGGAATCATCGAATGAAATTGCTATGGTTCCTGCTTCTAGCAAAGGAACATCGTTCATGTCATTACCAGCTGTGATTACAGGAAATTGAACTTGAGAAACCCACTGTAGCCATCGTACAGTTTGCCCTTTGTCTGCTTTTTCAGAAGTGATTAAACAAAGATACTTAGAAGGATCAATAGGGTCATTGATAACAGATGTAGAAACTAAGACCCCTTTTAATAGTTCTTGAATTTTGAGCATATCGCTCTTTGAGCCAAAGCATTTGATGATAGGAAACGAAGAGACTTCGAGACTATCAATGCTTGAGAAGATTTTCCATGGGTAAGGAGTAAGATTTTTGAGAAGCTGTATGTACGATAGACCCTCTTTGCTAAAATCAGCCTCTTTGTAATAACAAATATCTCCTTTTGTGTAGTCGGAATATATAAGATAAGACTCGGGGATGTGTTTATAAATTTCGTCTAGAAAAGGGATTACAGAATTATCTAGATAGTGCTGAGCAAGGGCTTTTTGCTCCGGCATTTGAAAAATATTCGCACCATTTTGGGTGGCGAGTATGAAGGGGAAAGGAAAGTGCACCGTGTGAGAGGCGAATTGAAAGGAGCGTCCGGTAATGAGGGAAATAAGCCACCCTTCTTTTTGCAACTCGTGTATATAATCGACAACGGCAGGAGGGATCTTTTTATCTTTTCCTGTAATGGTTCCATCGATATCTAAAGCAATTAGACCTTTCACATCTTCTCCTAAAAGAAAAAAGCAGTATACTACATTTTTACCTGACAATCAAAAGGAAAGATCCCCATGAAAGCTCTTCAATGGTTTTTATTTGCGTGCTGCTTAATGACAACATTTGCTTTCTGTGATGGATCATCTATCGATATGAGTAACACTCCTTCTCCTCCCCCTCTTTCTCAAGCATCAGAAAATTATAAAAAAATCCTCACAGAGACCGCCCTAATGGTTCTAGGTCTTATTGGATTTATTTTACTGACGATTTTTATTTTGAAAAAATTTGTATCTCAGAAAACATTTCAACTGAATAGAGAGCGTCATATAAAGGTGATAGAGAGAAGACCGCTGAGCGCTAAGACTTCTCTTTACCTTGTTCAGGTTGGCAGCCAAAAAATTTTGCTGACCGAGTCGCAGCTGGAGGTGAGATCTCACGTTCAAATTGGAGAAGATAGCAAAAACGCTGCTAATTTTTTCGAAGAGTCAGAAACAAGCTAAGACAAGGCAAATTCAGCTTATATCGAGGAGAATATTCAGCAGTTGTTTCTATGACAGGTCGTTGATGATCTTTCATCGCTTGATAGCTGGCAAACTCCGTCACTGCTACATTCCTATAGAAATTGGCATAAGCTGAATCCCCAACAACTAATCGTGGTTGAAAGCTATGCATTAAGAAAAGCTTTGTTTCAACGAGTGGGATCGTCCTTGATTCAGGCTTTGAAAGGAATATTCTAATATCTGTATTCCAAATCGCGAGATCATTCATTTTCCTTTCAATCCGACCAATATGATGTCTTCCAAGGTAAGGGTCAACAAAGACTCCCCCTAGAGCAGCGACCATAAGACCTGGCAGATAATAAATCGCTCGGAGTATCGGAAGAATGCGAGAAAATAAAAGGGTACAAAGATCTGGAAGAGTTTGCCCTCCATGCTCTGAAAGAGCAGTCCCAAGTCCCTCTTTATTCTCAACAACGTCATGATGAGCGTGGTGAAAATGGTGCCCAATAACAAGACAAGAGAGATCATGAAAAACGAAAAGAGAGGCCTCTAAAACAATTTTAGTCGCGACAAATAGCGGCGCTGATAAAAAAACCACTAAACACTTTAAAGCGACAATATAAGAGGAGTCGTGAGAGTGGTAAGCATTCTTAGTTCGCACATTGTAGTGACAATAATAATGTTTTGTTCCAAAGGCACCCCTCGTAGAAGTAAGATAGGGTTTTTCAGCAACAACCTCGACCCATTTCCATTCAGAGGAGTTATAAGATGTTTCACAAACCTCTGCTGCATGTGGGGTAGAAGGGTCATCAAGCCCATTCCATGGTCTCATTAACGTATGAAACACTGAAATCATAAACTACTCTTTTTTTTGCAGAGATTTTACTAAGACTTAAATAAATAACTCAAGTCTAATTAGTTTTATAAAAGCTCTTTATATAAAAAATCTTTGATTATTTGACTGGTATATAACAACTCTTCTTCCGAATGCTCCGCTGAAATAAAGGAGGCCTCATAGGAAGAAGGGGAAAAATAAATGCCGTTTTGGAGTAAATGAATAAAGAATTTTTGGAATAAGCCGGAGTCAATTCTAGCGACATCGTGACTAGTAGTTACTTGTTTAATTCCAAAAAAAAGAGTAAACATAGCCCCCTGCCTATTTAGAGCCACGGGGAGATCGTTTTGCTTGATAAAGTCCTCTAGCGGATTTAGAAACAGCTTCATTTTATGCTCAAGCAATTCATAAAATCCTTTTTGATCAATTGCGCGCAAAGTCGCAAGACCTGCTGCCATCGCGACAGGATTGCCTGAAAGAGTCCCCGCTTGAAAAACACTTCCTAAAGGAGCAAGGTGTTTCATGAATTCCTTTTTTCCACCGAAGGCTGCAGCCGGGTAGCCACCACCGATGATTTTACCTAAACATACAATGTCCGGCTCGATTTGATATAAAGAAGCAGCTCCTTGTTTCCCCACTCGAAATCCTGTGATCACCTCATCAAAAATGAGAGCGGCTCCAATCTCATGAGTAAAGGCGCGAAGTCTTTGAATGAATGAAAAAGAAGCAGGAATAACTCCTATATTTCCTGCAACTGGTTCTAGAATAATCCCAGCAATATCCTCTTTTTCAGGATAGCTCTTAATAAAGTCCTCTAGAGCTTCTATGTCATTATAGGGCAAAGAAATGGTGTGTTGTACGATCTCTTTAGGGATGCCCATCGTTGAAGGCTGATTATCTATGAGATTAAGATACGATCCTGCTTTAACCATTAAATGATCGGCATGTCCATGATAGTTTCCGATAAATTTTACGATCTTTTTTCTTCCTGTAGCGCCACGAGCTAGTCGCAAAGCGCTCATTGTTGCTTCCGTTCCAGAAGAAACAAAGCGGATCATATGAATCCATGGGAGCATTTTTATGACTTGATGTGCCATTTTTTCTTCGACTTGCGTCGAGAGGCCGAAAGAGGAACCTTTTCGAATTTGCTCCTCTACCGCTTTGATGACAGCGGGTGGGCAGTGTCCTAGTAGTAGAGAGCCCCAGCTCATGCAAAAATCGATATAGCGATGTCCATCCATATCATAAAGAGAGGAGCCTTTCCCATGAGAAGCTATCAGAGGATGAACTCCTAGCCCTGGGAAGCTTCTGATAGGAGAGTTGACCCCTCCGGGGATCAATTTTTTCATAGTTTCGTAGATTTCTAAAGAGATGGGTCTTTCCATAGGGCCTCTGAGATTAAGGTTTATTAATCTAATAATTTTTTGAATTTATTACAATTTAATATAATTTCGCTGTATTTATTAAGTTATTTAAAAAATGATTGATTTTTAATTAACTCGCAAATATTCTCTAGGTTGTAAACGGGGTATTGTATGACTTTAGGAATTAATCCTACTTTTTCAACTGAAGAAACTAGAAAAGATGATTATGGCTTTCATCCAATCGGTTATGAAGTTGTTGATCTTGCGGGCAATTATGAAGATACAGCTTTAGACACTATCGATGGAATCCAAAACGACATCCAAAGCATTTCCGACGACCTTTTTGCCATCATGGATCTTTTAACAGAACTTCGCAAAGCCAAAGAACAAGGCGGAGATCATGTGAACGTTTCTCACCTTGAGAGCAAAATTCGTCACTTTCAAGAAATTTGGGAGAAATGTGCTGAGCGCTATCCGATTGTCCGCGCGGATGATGATCCTTTTGGCGGCAAAAATCTATCCTCGGTTTCTAAAAAAGATCTCGAATGGGTAGAAATGGGTATGCGCAACTTAGAAAGTAAACACCAAGGGCAAATCCAAACCCTAATGACCAATCTTGAAACAGCCATCACTGCCCAAAAAATGATCTTTGAAATCTTTGTCCAAATTGCCAAAGCGGTGCGTGAATCGCAAGGGTACTGGACGAAAAAACAAACGAGTTAATTTTTATGCAGAAAGAAGATTCTTTTACAATCATCGGTGAAAACCTCTTAAATGATGGTACAGTCTATGGGAAAAATGTCCTTACAGAAAAAGAGTGTGAAACACTTTATTCACAAGCATTCGCTCTTTATTCATCTCACTCGTTTAGCGAGGCTCTTCACCTTTTTGAGCGACTTGTACAGGCTCAACCCCTTCACATAGATCATTGGATTGGGCACGGTGCTTGCCTTCAAATGGAAAGAAAATATGAGAAGGCTCTCCATAGCTGGGCTTTAGCTGCGCTGATTGAAGGAGACAACCCCCTTCCTCACCTCAGAGCTGCTGAATGTCTTTTCTCGCTAGGTGATGGTGAAGAAGGGATGGTTGCACTAAAAAAGGCGCATCATCTTGCAAAAGAATCTTCTTCCCCTCTTCTTTTTGAAATTGAAAAACTGTTAACTATGCAGGAGCGTAGCCATGACTAAAACAGAAGATCTTTTCTATCCCGTCCCTACTGGCTATGAAACAAGAGCCCCTTATGCAATTTCACCTCTACTCGAACCTAAAGAGATCACACCACCCTTTTCTGGAGCAGACCAGTTAAAGCCTGCAAGTGCTGTAGAAGACAGATCTCGCTTTGTCGCTACTTCCTCCCATGTCATTTCGATTGCGACTCCAAGAGAAGCTGAGGCGAAAAAAAGAAAAACCAATCTGGCTGAGATTGTAAAAAACATCGTGGACACGCTGCAAAATGTAAGAAACGCTTCAACAGAAGAACAAACATCTCTTATCGACAGTAAGGTGCATGAGCTGATGGAAGAAAATAAAAAAGCGACCCAGCTGCACATTGATAAAATGAATGAGCACAAAGAGCTATCTCACTGGGATTTGTTCCGCAAGATTATTACGTGTATCGGCTCGGCTCTGTCTATAGTGCTAGGCGGAGCTCTGATCGTTACAGGGGCAGGCACTGCAGCAGGCGCGGCATTAATTGTCGCAGGAACTCTCGGCATCACCTCTTTTGTTCTCGGCGAGGTGGGCGTGAATCCGGCGATTGTGGGAGGCCTTGCCATCGCAGGGGCAGCTGTTGGTCTTGGCGCCTCTATTTATAGCTTTACTCTCATGACTCAGCAGCTGCCAGCGATCATGACAAGTGTAGCAGGAGCTATCACGGCAATAGGCACAGGAACAAGTAAAATTGGAATATCATATCATCAACACCGGATCAGTTTGATGGATGCAAAAAATACAGACTTTGACCAAGCTATCGCTCTTCACAAGAGTGATATTCAGATGGAGCTAGGTCAAATGGAGCATCTCACTCGGCAATTTGAGCAATCAGCGCAAACTACAGCCGCCATTGCCCGGGAGTATCAACAATTAACTAGATATATCTCTCAAACCTATTTGGGATAACAAGCAACTATAAGGTAATATTATGTCTCTACAATTAGATGGACACATCATCAACCCTCACTACCAAAACCTCTCTTCACTAAGAGCTGAGGTGGATGAAGATCCCAAAGCTCTTCACAAAGTAGCTGATCCTCACTATATTGATGGATCCTGCGATCCTGAGGAGCTCGCGGAGGAATATCCTGATCTTGAGAATGAATTATCTACAAGGTTTCAAGATGTTGCAGATGATTTAGAAAAGTATATGACTAGAGAATCTTTCGCTGATAGCGTAACGCGTCATCTTAGAAAAGACAAAAGCAAAGATCCAGAAGCGGATGCTGAAGAGCAAGCAGCAGCAAAGCGGGTTGCCAACAACTTATACGCCCTAAGTGCGCTGATGGCACGCCTCAACGAGATCCTGACAAGCTTACAAGCTGAGTCGACTCAAATGTACTACTCTTTAAGAGAACCTCAACGCCAAGCCTATGAAGAGCAAAAAAAAGCTCACACTATAAAAGCCTTTGTGACACTCGGCGCAGGGATTTTAGGTGGTGGCTCCCAGATTATTGGAGCTGGATTTGGAGCTACGGGCCAAGCGATCGGCAAAGCTTTAGGAGAAATTTTTCCTTCGATCGGCAATTGCGTATCTACATTGCAAGAAGGGCAGATCCAAGGAGAAAACGCTTACCGCATTCGCTCTATAGAAGCTGATATGCAGCAAGACCAGACCAAAATGGGCAACATCGATCAGCTCACAATGAGAGCATGGCAAACCTTCCAGGCGATCCATCGAGAAATTTCCCAAACAAGTCACACGGCTGCGTCGCAGGCGTAAGGTTTTTTCATCCCATAATCCTTTTTCTTTCAAAAAAAACGACAAAGTCGATAAAAGAAAGGATTATGGGTTTACTATTATCACGATTAAAATTTCTTGCCTCTATCGGTGAGTATATCCGGCTCATTTGGTCGGTCATTGTTGCGTCCCTCAAAAAGCCACCCGGCTGGCCGCAAATCAGAGACCAACTTTATGAAATCGGCGTACTATCTCTTCCCGTTGTAGCCTTAACAGGTTTTTCAACGGGCCTCGTCCTCGCCGCTCAATCGTTTTATCAGCTCAGTGACAAGGGACTCGCAAGCGCTACAGGTATTATGGTCGGTAAGGCGATGATCACTGAACTTGGTCCCATCCTTACAGCCTTCATGGTGACCGGACGAGTTGGCGCTGCAATGTGCGCCGAGCTTGGGACAATGAAAGTGACAGAACAAGTCGATGCGCTTCGCTCGATGTCTGTTAACCCCGATCGATATCTCATAGCCCCAAGATTTCTCTCCGGTATAATTATGATGCCACTCCTTACGATCTTTAGCATTTTAATGGGGATTTTTGGAGGATATCTTCTTGCCGTATATTTCTTTAAAATGGCTCCAGCTGCCTATTTTGATCCCATGCCAATCTATTTGACACCGTTTGATTTTTTTATTGGGATTACTAAATCTTTTGTCTTTGCGATCCTTATCGTAACAATTTGTTGCTATAAAGGGATGAAAACTGAAGGTGGCGCTCAGGGTGTTGGACGGGCAACAACAAACTCTGTAGTTATTTGTTATACTTGTATCCTTTTTACAAACTTCCTCATTACTGTCGGCCTTAACACAATTCGCGCCCAAATTGAGAGGTTTTTACTGTGATTGAAATCAAAGACCTTCATAAAGCTTTTGGCTCAAATAAAGTCATGAACGGCCTTGACTTAACCATTGAATCGGGTGAAACGATCGTCGTCTTAGGAAAATCAGGTGTCGGGAAAAGTGTTTTGCTCAAACACATCTTAGGTCTCACAAAACCTGATAGCGGGTGTGTGATCGTTGATGGAATGTGTATCACCGATTTGTCAGGGTCTAAGCTTTATCAAGCGGTGATGAATATGGGGATGCTTTTTCAGGGCGCTGCCCTCTTTGACTCGATGAACATCGAAGAGAACACCGCCTTCCATCTTAAACAACATGGAAATTTGGAGACGGGCGCGAAATATACGAAAGCTGAAATCAAAGATCGTGTCGACCATGCCCTCGAACTTGTAGGTCTTGGGGGAGAGCAAAAAAAAATGCCGTCTGATTTATCTGGCGGGATGAAAAAAAGAGCGGGGCTTGCACGCCTTATTGTCTATCGCCCTACCTACCTACTCTATGATGAGCCGACAACTGGCCTTGACCCCATAACTTCAATGCAAATTAATGAACTGATTGTAAAAACCCAAGAAGAGCTCAATGCAACAAGCATCGTAGTCACACACGACCCTATTTCAGCTCTTTATGTGGGAGATCGATTAGCTCTAGTAGAAAATGGCAAAATCGCCTATGTAGAAAAACCAGACCCTTTCATGGAAATTCAGCACCCGACGATCCAAGCTTTGCGCAACGTAGTCATGCAAGACCCAAGAGAGATTAGGAGACGAAGAGATGACAGATCAAATTAAAAACATGATGATCGGCTTTTTTGTAATCATCGCCTGCGGCCTTATCGTAGGGATGATTCTTTTTATAGAGCCGAGCGTAGGAGATGGAGAGCAGCTCCTTGTCGTTCGCTTCTCAAATATTAATGGGATTTCTGTAGGCACAAGAGTTCTTTTTGCAGGGAAAGCTGTGGGAGAAGTGACATCGATTGAAACGATACCACACGCTAGACAACAACCCATCGACCATTCAGGAAATGTTTACTACTATCAGCTGATTCTTCATATCGATTCTTCTGTACAAGTTTACAACACTGATGAAATCACTCTACAAACATCAGGGCTGCTAGGAGAAAAATCGATTGCGATCATCCCCAAAGCACCCCCAAAGGGTGTAAAACCAAAACTGATCACAGCAAAAACTCCAGTCTATGCGATCTCCACCGACCCCTTAGAAAATGCATTCAATGAGCTCTCAGACCTCTCAGAAAAGGTGGATGAAGCCCTCGAGCACATTATTTCATGGTTTGATCAGAACAAAGACAACCTATCTTTTGCGATCCAATCTTTTGGGCAAGCGATGGATCAAATTCATGTCATGATCAGAGATGTTAATGAGACCAAAATGGTGGATGATCTTAAAAGTTGCACAACACATCTGTCTGGGATCCTCACGAAAGTTGATACCGAAGTGGGCAATCTTCAGAAGCAACAATTCTTTCAAAACTTAGCAAGTAGCATGTCTTCCATCAAATCTTTTAGCAACTCGCTAGATATTGCCTCAAAAGATATTGCTGATGGCACAGGCACTCTTGGGAAGTTGATCACATCTGATGATATGTACCTCCGTTTTAGTGGCCTTATGTCTAAAGTTGATGTGATGATGGATGATATCAACCAATATGGTATTTTATTTAATTACAACAAGCAGTGGCAAAGATCGAGACTCCTGCAGACGAATCTAATCAATTCTCTTCGGACCCCAGAAAGCTTCAAATCCTATTTCTCTCAGCAGCTAGCTTCGATCAACGAATCGATGAACCGTATATCCATCGTAGTTGGCAAAGTTCAAGAGCTGCCAAGTGATTCTCCATTACTTCAAAACAAAGAATTTCAAACAGATTTTGCTGACTTACTTAAAAAGGTGAACGAGCTATCAAGTCAGTTAAAACTCTATAACCAAGAATTCATAGAAATGTCAAAAGGACAGCCATGATTAAATCATTTTCACATCAAGATCTAAAGCGTGGCATGTTTTTAATTGCCTCGCCTGAGAATAAACAACCTTTATTTCAAAAAACTGTGATCCTCCTCTGCGAGTATTCTCAAGCAGGCTCTTTTGGTCTGATCGTAAATAAACCGATTGAAATCGATCCTTCAGTGGCCGAACTACCTGATGAACTCCCCTCTGAAGGTCTAGAAATGAGGATAGGGGGTCCTATGCAGCCTGCTCAAATGATGCTTCTTCATACAAGTGGCGCGATCCCCGATCAAACTCTTCAGGTTCTTGATGGAGTCTATTTAGGTGGCGATATAGATTTTCTTCACAGCGCAAGCCAAGCTGCAGAGCCTCCTTCGATCATCCTTTGTATTGGGTATAGTGGGTGGCTTGCAGGTCAGCTAGAACATGAGCTCGCTTCAGGAGAATGGGTTGTAAGTCATGCTTCCCAAAAAAGCATATTCCAAAGTGATCCTAGGACTCTTTGGAGCGATCTTCTCAAGCAAATGGGAGGCTCGTTTGGAACACTCACGTCCATTCCTGACAATTTAGAGCTCAACTAAGCTGTTAGAGGCGCCAGTCTTTGAGTCCAAGAAGCTGTAAAAGCTCTTTGCCAAGTTCTGGCTCCTTTTCCAAATAACTACTAAGTGTTGCTAAAGCCCTTGTCATCCTTTGGAAAATAGGCTCATCGAGGAGTCTTTCTCTTTGAAAAAAAGCAGGGAGAAGACTCAAGATTTCAATTTTATTCCCAGAGTCCAAGGTCAACTTACGCTGCAAAATTTGTAAAAAGGCTAAAAACCCCGCTTCATCGGCAGCGCCTAAGTCTACACTATCTTTTGATGTGAAGGATAGGAAAGAAGGATGTGTCATTCCGACGATTTTGGCCGCTAAAGCCCAAAAGTAAATTTCTATAAAATCTTGACGGATCTCTTTATGCATGATTTCCATCTGATGAAACAAATTTTTGTGCATCCAGTGGAGCAATTTTTTGCTAAAGCTGAAAAATTCATTTAAATCAAAGTCTCTAGGAAAGAAAAATCCACTGATCTCATGATCGGTAAATTGCTCTTCAAAGGCTTTAATAAACCCCCTTGCATCGCTTATCTCTGCATATCCCCCACTTTGCCAGTAAAACTCCGAGGCTTTCGGCAAAGTAATGACAGAGAGTACTTTGTTATAGGGGGCAATATATTGAAGTTCTTCAAGTGCTTTTGAGCGGGCCGATTCATAATACGAAGTGCGGTCTTGGAGATTAAAAACCACCCATTTCCTCATGTGATTTTCTTCCATATAGGCTAAGGCCTCTGTAAACTCTTTTAGGATATGAGCCTTTTGGATATGAGCTTGATGAATGGGAGCTGGCAAATGAATGCACTCCCAAGGACCTTTTTCATGCTTACCTCGGTAGGCAAGACGAGGGTAGTTTTTCATCGGAAGAGGATTAAAATCATGAGACCTTCCTTCGTGAGTCCAAAGATCTAATGTTTTCATTAACGGACCAGAGGGAAAAGCTTTTAACTTATCATGGATGAATGAATATTCATCCGCCATTCTTTGCCATATGTGTCCTTTAAGAGGGTGTATACCAGCTTTCATTTCTTGCAGAAATTGCTCTTCGAACTGGAGTCTGGCCTCTGCTGTAAAAAAAGCAAAACAAAGAGCTCTTGCGGTCTGAACAATTCGATATACATCTGAAGTTGAATCGAGAGAATCCTGACTGAACTTTTTATAGTCATTGTCATAAAGAGCTTTGTGAAGAAAGTAGAGAAAATCTTGAAAGTACTGGGTGCAGATCTTCCTTTTCTTGGCATCCATTCTATTATCAGTAATCGCTGCAAGGTCTAAGGCAATAATGGCTTTGTAGATATTTTGCGCAATATCTTGCTGGGAAAATCTGTGGTAAATTTTCATAAAGCTTGATGTATAGCTATGAGCGATTTCTTTGATCGATTTTGCTAGGGAATAGATGAGGCGATCTTGAAAGATGGGCAAAGAAATGAATGGATCTTGCAATTGAGATGCAAGCATCATTTTTTCAAAATCTATCAGTAATTTGATATTATTAATGAGCTGGGGAGCGAAAAAAGGGCTTCCATCCTCTTGTTTAATAAAAAAAAGCTCGTATTGTTGGTCTTTTTTTACGCTGTCGAGCGTTTTTACTGTCAAATGTGTCTCATCGGAGGTGGCTTGTAAGAGCTCTTCTGGAAGATCCAATTCATCTTCATCGACCCTGCTAGACAATTTCTGTGAAAGAGCCATTTCGAGTTCTTTATATTCTTTAGAATCTCTAACACTCTGAGTAATTTCGGTATGGAAAAGACTGTTTATCTGATCGATTTTATCAACAGCTTCTTGAGCAAGCTTCCAAATCGCTGAAAAACCTTTTCGAGAAAAAGAATCGAGCTCATCTTTTTTTGCAGGGAAATTTTTCCTCAGATGGTCGTAAATGACATGAAGCGTCATTTTTATCGACTGATTGATTTCGCTGGCGTTTGTTATATCGATCCAAAATCGCTTTTTTTCTGTTGATTTAGCTTTTATCCAATCATTAGGATCAATCTCTATGATTTTAGCTAATTGGTCGACAGCTTCTTGAAGGATGGCATCATCCTTGCGCACAGCTGATCTGTTCATAAATTCCTCATTATTAGATTATTAAATTTATTACACACTCTTCTTGATCGTGATTATTCATTTTAATTAATAATTATCAATTAATTAATAATTATTAATTCTGAATCAATTACGCTTTAGTTGTTTATGTGATAACTTTATTAACAAAATATTAACAATCTAAATAGAAAACTAAACAAATCACTCCTGTGGAAGAAAATTGAGATGATGCGCTAGACTTACGCCTCATGAACTGGCTTCGACGTGTAATTGTTTTTTCAACTCTCATCCTCTTTTTCTGGGGATCTGAGAGATTTGTCCATCAAAGGACTGAGGGGTTCACCCTCCTCAATATTTGGGATTCATATTCCTTTGATCCTAAATGGGAACCCTCATCAGCCCAGAACTGGGAGAAAGCAAGCATCGCTTTAAATCAGAAATTTTATTTCCTTCGAGCAGGTGGACAAAACTATGCATTTATTAGTGAAGATAAAAACTATGTATTAAAAGTGACTAAGTATAAGAGGATGAGAATTCCGATTTGGATAGAGCCTCTTCCCCTACCCAAAAGACTCGCTGGTTTTCGAGAAAAAAAAATCGAGAAAAAAAAGCGAATACTTGATGCAACATTTGCAAGTTATCTGATTGCCTTTGACCATCTTCGTGATTTTTCAGGGATCGTTTATCTTCATTTAAACCAAACCGATGATCTCGATCAAAAACTAGTCTTAGTAGATCTTTTAGGCGTTGAACACCCAATTGATTTAGATCGTCACGCTTTCATATTGCAAAAAAAAGGAACCCTAACTTTTGCTTACTTCGATAATTTAATAGTCGAAAAAAGTGAGGAAAAAGCCAAAGTGATGCTGGAAAAAATCACAAGATATGTCGCTCATCGAATCAGTCTATGTATTGAGGACCATGATATTGGTTTTGGGACAAATTTCGGCATCTTGGATGACGAACCTTTTCAGCTGGATATTGGATCTTTGCGATTCAATCCAGGCTTTACAACCCCTGAGGCATTTTGCTCAAAGCTGAGTGAATCGATGGAAGATCTGAGAGTATGGCTTCGATGCACCCATCCAAATTTACTGAAGGCCGTTGATGAGTCCATCTCTCAAATTCAAAAAGAAAGAATGTCTGGAGTTACTTCTTTTTATCCGACACTTTAACAGTGATTTTTCTACGAACCGGGTTGAAAGGGACATCAACTTGTTTACCTGTTTTGTCAATCAGAGAAAGCTCAACTATATGCTCACCTGAATCAAGTCCATAAATGAGATAGGGCTGCCAGCTTGTCAATTTTGCAATGACAGAGCCATCAATTGTCACAACAACTTTGTAATCAATAGGAGTAATAGGGGCGTTGCTCACATAGAAATCGAGCATAATAGGATCGCCGGGCTTTATTATGAATTGTCCTTGAGGTTCATTGTAGGTCAATAGGGGATCTTTCGGATTGAATTTAAAATTGTCTGTCTTTTTTCGATAGTAAAACTCATGGACTTCATAAGCTGTTTTAAGTTTAACAGACTCTTTATATGAAAGAGCAGGAAAAGCTCGTATGAGATGATTACCTGGAGCGAGCTTATAGGGAATCTCAAAACTTAACATCTTTCTATAAAGAGAGAAATTCGCATCAGAAGAATCTTCATTATTCACCGTCACTTTGAAATAAGGAAGGTCGTCAATCACGACATGAACTGTTTGCCCATCTGGATCCTGAGGAAGCTTGGGGAGATCTGCAGAAGTTGGGGAAGGGTTCCCTAATGAAAAACTTTCGATACGCAATTGGGAATGGACAGGATATTTTCGTAAAAAGTCGCCATTTGCTGGAAAAAGAATTTGGAGCACTATCGCTTCATTAACAGGGGAATTAGCCATCGGGAGTATTTGCACACCATCAGCCTGAGCCATCGATTGAATCCCTAAACAAACTCCAATTACGAGCGAAGTCCAAGTTTTTTTCATAAAATACGCCTTCTTAATGCTATTATTAACTATTCGTCATCCTATGAATTTCTCTTTTTTTGAGAAAGTAAATTGTGATATTTATTATTTTTAAAGAAAGAAATAGAATAAAAAAAACTCAAAAGAACTAAAAAAACAACAAGAACATTTAAAAACTGAAATCCTTCTTTAGATACAGAAAAGAACCCCTGCTTAACCAAACATAGAGATTCTTCAGAGATTTGACTTTCTAGAAAAGAAAGAGGGAAGCGGCCAGAAAGAATGTCCACAACCTCTTTTACTGAAAATGGCTGGAGCTCATGAAGTTGGTGAATAATTTTCTCCATTCCTTCCGTCCGAAGATAAGCGCTCACTGAGCCGAGAAGAGCAATCGCTATCGCCGCACTTGCAAACCGAACAGTATTGTAGATGCCGGCGGCCATCCCCCTTTTTTCTGCAGGGACATCTTTCATAGAAAGGGCTCCTGTTGAAGTCAGTAATAGTCCAACCCCAGCCCCACATATACAAAAGAGAGCCCACATCAAATGGTAATATTGTTTCACCACAACTAAATTAATGAGAGATATACCCGTGACGATCAAAAAATGACCGAGAGCAATCGGCATAAAAGAACCCTTCGAATCTGAAATATGGCCGCTATAAGGGGAAACGATGATGTTTGGCAATGAAAAAACAAAAGCGATTAAGCCGATCTTAAATGGAGTATACCCTAGCCCCTTCTGGAAAAAAATCCCCCAAAATATCGAGTTCATAAGAACAAATTGGGAGATGAGAAGAATGAAGAGGCTGAGACTGAATGTAGGAATGAAAAGGAGTTCCAAATGGGGCATTGATGCCGCCTGCAAATTCAAAAATTTCCCTCCGAACCCAAACCAAAACAGAGAAGATCCTACACACAAAAAAAAGGGAAATGAAGTCCACCCCCACCCTTTAACATTCATAAATCCAAATACAAGAGTTGCTATGGGCAATGAATAGAGCAAAAACTCTTTAAAATGGAGAGCTAAGTTAACTTTGCCCTCTTTAGAAGCTTCTTGAATGTACCGATTGCAAACCATCCCGATGACTGATAATGGAGCAAAAACAAAAAAAGTCCATCTCCATGAGTAGAATTGTGTCAACAATCCCCCTATGAAGGGGCCAAGCACCATAAATATTGAACTGAGTCCTGTGACAAAACCCATAGCCTTCCCTTGATCTTGTTTTGGAAAATTCTCAAGAAGGATTGCAGTAATCGAAGGGCTGAGCAGGGCCACAGCAATTCCTTGGACACCCCGGCAAACTAAAACGATGTAGGCATGATCGGCAAAACAAGCGATGAGTGACGAAAAACCTGAAAGAATAAATCCCCACATCATATTGTTTTTGTGACCAAAAGCATCTGCTATTCTACCACAAATAATGACTGAACAAGCTGCCATTAAAAAGAATATATTGAGAATCCACCTTGTCATCATGTTTGTTGTCATGAGTTGTGATTGCATCATTGAAATCGCAGGAGGAAGAATACTGGTATGAAGAAAGATCATAGACAATCCAAGACAGGATGAAAAAAGCACGCGAATTTTTTTCGCATCCAATCCCCCTCTACGGCTTATCCAAACAAGATCCATAAAACCTCAATCTTTACGTGATCTTAAAATAATTTACATTTTTCGAGTTAATAAATATGCTTTTTTTTGCTTAAAATCAATATGAAGTTATGTTGAAGAAATTAACATTATTATTTACATCTGTTTATTTGGCGTCATGCGGGCCTATCCAGCCAAAAAAGGAAGGCAGTAAAATCCTCTCTCTCAATTTTACTCAATCTCCCCTCACATTAGATCCAAGAAAATCTGGAGAAATTATTTCTTCTACATTTATCTTCATGATGTTTGAAGGCCTTACAAAAATCACTCCCGAATCTACAACTTCTCCTGGTCTTGCAGATAAAATTGAAATATCCAAAGATTACAAGACATACACATTTCATCTCAGAGAGGCCTATTGGTCCAACGGAGATCCTGTCACAGCAGAAGATTTTATTTATTCTTGGAAAACATTGTTAGACCCTAACTTCCCTTCTCCAAACGCCCATCTTCTTTTTCCGATCAAGAATGCTAAAGCCATTAAAAAGGGTGTGCTCCCGAGCTCAGATCTTGGCGTCGCTTCATTAAACTCTAAAACTCTAATCGTGCAATTAGAAAAACCCACTCCATTCTTTTTAGAACTTACTTCCTTTTGCACATTCTTTCCTGTGAACCACAAGGTCGCAGAGTCAAATCCTCAATGGGCCGATTCTGCAAACCAGCTTGTCTGCTGTGGCCCTTTTATTTTTGCTCACTGGAAAAAAGATGTAGATGCTCAGGTGATCCCAAACCCTTACTATCACGCTAAGGATCGGATCCAAATTGACGGGATCAGCATCTCATTTATCCAAGACGACCTCGTCGCCAATGCGATGTACCAAAGAGGTGATATAGATATCACTGGGGCTTGTTTTTCTCAAATCCCTGTCGAGGTTATCAATGATATTGAACTCTCATCAAAGATTCACTTTGTCCCAGTGAATTCTACCATCTTTTGTTCGTTTAATCTGATGAAGTATCCCTTCAACAATCTTAATATCCGCAAAGCCCTATCCTTAGCAATAGATCGTAAAGAAATTGTCAGTGTTATAGCTCAAAAAGAGACCTCTGTCGCAAGACAGATCATTCCACCTTGTCTTAAGTGGGATGATGAAGCGCCTTATTTTGAGGAATCTAATATAGAAAAAGCCAATCAATTTTTTGAAGAGGGCTTAAAAGAGCTTCAAATCACACGCAAGGATTTCCCAAAGTTTTACTTTACCTATCGCAATACGCCGCATGATAAAAAATTGGCACAAGCGATCCAGGCTCAGTGGAGAAAAAATTTGGGGGTAGAAGCGCAGCTTGAAAATGCAGAATTAAAAATTTTTATTAACAAGCTGATTAACCGCAATTATGAGGTAGCTCAAGCCATCTGGATTGCACAATATCTAGATCCCATGGATATTTTTAATCGCTTTCGCTTTAAGGAAAATCCAAAAAACTACTGCCATTGGGAAAATTCTCTTTTCCAAGAAATTCTTGACTTGTCTGAAGCAACTACAGACCTAGATAAAAGGAAGCAACTTCTACAGGAAGCTGAAAAGGTAATGATCGATGAAGCCCCGATCTCTTGCATCTGTCACTATGAATATACCTATCTTGTTCACGATAAGATCAAAGACTTCTATATATCTCCATTAGGGTCTGTTCATTTTGATTTCATTTCAATTTCATCCGATTAAAAATTATTTTATAATTTTATTTATCTGATAACAAATTATAATCAAGTCAAACAAATCAAATAAATTAGTATAATGATCAGTCCAGAAAGATTTACAAATTCTGCAACAACCCACTATCAGCTCAATATTGAGCTGTACAGCTTCTATGAAAAGAGCAAGATTAAACTCGTTGCCGAATGCATAGGAACTGTAGTCTATGAAATCGCTTGCACAATCATGGACATAGTTGTCGCTTTATTCGAGCCTATTGTTCATCTATTCTTTGATTTTAAGGCAACTACTCCACCTCCTATACCTAAGTTTTCTCATATGACGACCCCTCAAAGTTGGTTACAAATGGCCGGGCGGGTTGGAAAAACGATGGGATTGCCAAACTTTGGGGGAACATGCTATGGGAATGCAACGCTTCAGATGCTTATGAGTCTGACAGAATTTAGCGAGACCTGCGCTGCAAAAAAAGATCAAATCCCTGCAGTTTTGGGCCGATTCTGCACGCTGATCGACTCTCTCGAAGCTGATTTAGTAGCAAGCAACGAAATAATCTCTTTAACATCTAATGAACAAACAGAGTTAGGATTGCCAGAGCGAGTCAAAATCTCTCGTGATGGCTCATATCGATTAGATGGAGAAGAGAGCACTTTATCTAGACTTTCACCCGATCAATCCAGACAGCTCTATCAAAAAGTTGCTGGTCGTCTATTCAGAGAAAGAATGACAGGATACTTCAAGGAAGCTATACAAGTCCAAGGCTGTGACCTTGTAAACTCTCTTTTAGAAAACTTAGCCCTCCTTCGAAGTACACAAGCAGGCCTATCAACCCAGCTTCATAGTGAACTATCAACAGATCGATTTAATAGTGAATTCACCCTTATCAATTTATCCTACGAGGTCATTGGCCAGCTTCTCACCGTTTATCTTATCCACAAATACCATCGCAATACTGGGAGTCTAGGAGCAACCTCTAAACCCGAACTAGAAAATCTACCAACAGCGATAGAGACCCTGCACAAATTAATAACAGATCTTCAAACCTCTACATTTGCTGACATTTTTCTCAAATTGCAAAATCTGGCCGTCAATACTTTGGGAGGTCCCTTAACTACCTCACAAATTCAAGAAAAGAACAGATCTATCGAATCTCTATTAAAAAACTACTTCTGGTCGATTCCCAATTTTTACGATGATTTAGAAACCACTGCGCAAACTCCTTCTGGGCGCAAATTTTATTCTCTAAACAAATTTCTTTCTGATATCACTCAGCCAAGAATTGTTCGAAACGAAGAAGGAACCATCACAGCAACGCATCCTTCGATTTTACGCCAAGCTGAGGATCAACCTCTCCGCTACTTCATCCACACTTTTTTCTCAAAATATGACCCTCTCAGTGGGAAGTTGATTAGGTATACTTTCGGCTCACCATCTAGAGCCATACACCTTTGCGGAGATAGCGCAGATCGAGAAGCTCTCATGCCCTCAATACCAGGACAGCCGTCGCAACAACCGATCCCCTACCGCAGACCCCCTTTTACAACAAGGGAGCAACACGACCCCTCGGAGTTGATAGCCCGTATCATTGCTCCTCGTTTAGGCTTTGCATCCCTTTATGGTTTTAACAAGATGAAGCACACACTTCGCTTCCCCTTCCAGGCAACATATGACCCCACTTCTCCCCTGAATAACATCTCTGTGACTGCTACGACTCCCCCTGTGCGCCTGCCACCTGATCTCTTACCTGCTCAAAATCCTTTAACTCAAACTCTCCATGAGCTTATGTCTTATCTGATTCGTAAATTCCTCGAAAAAAGAGTTTACCCAACTGCCGCACCTACGTCTTTAAGAATTAATGTGAGATTTACAGAGACAGACGCCGCTACACCCCAAGTTGCAATTGAAAGAAGACACTACAGTAGACCTCCAGATAGAGAGCTATTGATCACTAAAAATCCTGTTAACACCAGAGAACCAACACAATCCATCGTTTCACGTTGCGCTTTAGATGTTCATGGCGTAGAAATTTCAGGAACCATGGATGACACTGTAGGAAGGATACGAGATAGGGTTCTTGATTTGAACCAAACTACAATCCTCGATTTTTTACAACTTGACCCGTCGTCACGCTTACCTTCTCAGCTTCCAATACAATTTAACCTAACAGGGTTTGAACATGGGGCATCTACGAGAGGCAATACTCATCGTAGAGTGACCGATGTGATGACGACAGAAATCTCTTTCCCCTACTATCAAGGAGCTGCTCCAGAAACTGGTGCGTCATTAAATGCAGACCTCTGGAAAGTTGCTAGATATAAACCAACGACCTTCATTTGTCATTTCGGTCACGACATTGGAAGAGGTCATTTTGTGACCTATCGGATCGAAGGATCGGAAGTTATCCGATACGATGACCGCACAGTCTCTTATTTTACGATTCCTAATCCACCCGGAGCAGAAGCTTCAGTTGAAGAACTAAGTCGTTACGGGATGCTCCAAGCAAACTATAAAAGAGTTGTACAAGATGTTATTGAGAGCAATCTTTATTATGCCGTATACGAAAGCGTTCCCTACGAAGATCGTGTAACTCAGGCTTAATCTCCTTTTCTTTACAAAATCTGAAAGAACGACTATCCTCGCTGACCATGAAATGGCCAGCTATTTTATTACTATCATCTTCACTTCTTGTTGGGTGCCATTCACAACCTAAGGCTCCTTCAAGAAAAACCCTTCGATTAAATTTCCATCAAGAGCCCACAACGATTGATCCCAGAAAGGGTGGAGACATTACCTCTTCTGCTATTCAATTTTTACTCTATGAAGGGCTTGAGGTCCAATCCCCCAAAGGCGTTATCGGGGGTATAAGTGAATTTCACAAGATTTCTAAAGATCAAAGAATTTACACTTTTTATCTCAAAGAAACTTACTGGAGCAATGGAGACCCTGTAACAGCCTATGACTTTGAGAGAGCGTGGCAAAGCATACTAAGCCCTGATTTCCCCGCTCCCCACGCCTATCTCCTTTATCCTATTAAGAACGCAAAAAAAGTAAAACGAAGTCTTTTACCTAAGCAATCCCTAGGAATCAAGGCTATTGATGCGAGAACTTTTCAAGTTGAACTCGAGTATCCCGTCCCTTATTTCCTTGAACTGATCAGTTTTTGCGTATTTTCTCCCACTCATTATTCTTTTGATGTTGAAAAAAGCTCTGTTATAACAAATGGCCCTTTTCGAATAAAATCATGGCAAAGATCAGGTTGTATTGTTTTAGAAAAAAACCCTTATTACTGGAATAAAGATTCTCAAGAGATCGAAGAATTAGTGATCAGCCTTGTCGAAGATGAAAATACAGCGTTTCATCTCTACGAGCAGGGACAACTTGACTTGATAGGCATCCCCTATTCAAGCGTTCCTATGGACTCTTTAAAAGAACTCAGAGAGTCCGATGCTCTTCACAAATCGATGTGCTCAGCGACTACGTTTTGCTTATTTAACGTAGAAAAATACCCTTTTCACAACAAAAACATGAGAAAAGCCTTTTCTTATGCGATCAACCGCAAAGAACTGATTGAGCATGTCCTTCAAGGAGGGGAAGACTTAGCTCTTGATTTTGTCCATCCTACTCTGAAAAACGGAAAGAGTGACACATTATTTGAGGATGATGCTGTAGAAAAAGCTCGCTATCATTTGAAATTGGCTCTTCAAGAACTTGGAATTACGAAAGAAGAGCTTGGTACTATCCACTTCCTCCATTGCTACGGAGAAAAATCGATTAAAATTGTCCAAGCGCTCCAAGATCAGTGGAGAAAAACCCTTGGAGTAACTGTTGAAATCATTACCTACGATTCCAAAACATTTTTGGATAAGCTCATAACACGTAATTTCCAAATAGGGATTTCCAGATGGTTTGCTCAATACCAAGACCCGATGACCATTTTAGATCGGTTCTCACACAGTGACAATTCTAAAAACTATTGTGGATGGTATAATAAGGAATATATTAATCTCCTAAAATCATCATTTGAAGCTGGAAGAGGTCCACAGCGAAAAAAGCTGCTTGTACGTGCAGAAGAAATCCTGGCGGAAGAAATGCCCCTGACCCCTCTTTATCATTGGAATGCCTTATATTTAAAGCATCCGAAGGTAAAAAATGTTGAGCTTCTCCCCATAGGAGGATTTGACTTCTTACATGCAAAAGTAGAAGAAAAATAATTTTTTTCTTAACAAAAATTTTCATTAATCTTTACATTTTACAAATATACATACTACTTTCTATGCTGTACCCATGAAGAAAAGTTAACTTATGCAAGAAAAAATCAAAATTCGAATCAATTTCCAAAGTCCAGAAAACACTTCCAGAGCTTACGAGCTCTATCTCTCTTCTCTTGAATCTCAAATCACACATCTCTTTCCAGATCTCATTGAAAAATCTTCCTCTCTTCGTGAGTTTTATGAGCTTTTCAGCGAAAAGCTCCCTTATATTCGTTATTCAATCACAGAAAAAGCTCCCTATATTGTCGCTGTCAGTGCGATTTGCCATTCTCAGCACACTCAAGGTGTCGGCCGATTTGTGTCTGACATGTTCAGTAGGTGGCTTATCCCCGGGAAGCAGCTCCCCATCGTAAACACGAATTCGATCGTTTTTGAGTTCGATGAACCTCAATCTCCGAGCTACTTTGTCCATGAGCTTCTTTTGAAAATAGATTGTGATAACGACCTAAAGTCAGCCAAAGCTAACATCGAAAAGCTCACCCATGAAATCAAGCTCAACACGATGGCCGTAGAGCATGCCAGGACGATTGTTGCCTTAAAACCTCTTACAATCGACCAAAAAAAGATGATTGTTAAAGAAAACATAGCTGGACTTCTTGATCGTCCCACAAAAGACTTTGACCTGAGCACCTTCGATCAAATGCACCATGCGATCATGAAAATCTTAGGTGAAGAAAAGGTCAAGCAAGTTCGTGAGCAAGTAGCCTCTTTGTATGAGACAAGATCTCAAGTTTTTGAACGGAATGTTTTCAATGAGCTCCAGTATTTTATCTCCTTGTTTAAAGAGCCCTTCATGGCAGTAAGGGAAGTCAAGCATCTTACTCGGATCGCAGCTTATATGTATCTGTTTCGCAAAAACTTAACCAATATTGTGATTGCAGAACCCTACAAGCGCCATTTAAGTCTTAAAATTTTAACGACGACGATCCAAGCTTCGGGAAAGCATTCTCATGTTCTTGGAATTATCATTGGTATAAACCTACTTAGAGAGAATGAAATTTTTGAAGAAAAGCACATTTTAGATGCTATGCGCTCTTGCCTTCCCGAACTTGAGTTTGTCCAGGAAGTCTCTTTTGTTGATCGAAGAGGATCTGATAAGGTTCGCATTTTATATTTGGAAGTCGCAAAATCCAATCATGATCATTTCAATATTAAAGAAATTAAGCTACTCCGCAGCAAACTTCCTTTTGAGCTCAAAAGTAGTATTGAAAGTATGATCAATCCCGTCTTTATGCCTCGAAACGAAGAAGAGGTGATGAGAAACATTCTCACCCTATCCAAGCAACTTCGTTACGTCCATGATCTCCCTCAAGTGATTATCACCTTTCATAAGCAAACTGACAAAATGGTCAGTTTTACCGTTGTTTTAGTTCGGTTGTTAAAAAGTGGCTCGGTTCCCTTAAAAACTCTTTTTTCCACTTCATTAATGGAATATGACAACCTTGACTCCAAAATCGTCGGACAGCTTCGAAAAAAATATCCAAAAGAAGCCAACGCTTTCGAAGTTCTCCTTCCCAAAGATCAATTCCTTAGAAAGGACTATTCCCTTGATTTGTTTGAAGCGAGAAAAAAAGTTTACACAACCCTTACTGATGTATTAGGAGATATAAGAGATTATAATGGAGGGATGATTTCGAAACAGACCGAGGTGTTTAAACAGCTGACCCACCTTGTAAAGAAAAACGGTCTTAGCAATGAATTCCTTTTGAAAAACTTCTTTTATTCTATCACACCCGCTTACATGCAAAGCTTACTCTCTCCCAAGCTTTTGAAAAACATGTACATGATGCTCCACAGAGCCCTTCACCATGATTATAATCATGCTCCCTATTCGTTTGAGTCCTATGTAGATGAGCACAATTTGCTCGTTATGGTTGGCGCTATCCACTCCTCTCTAAAGGATTCTATCACAAAAAAAGTAGAGAACAGCAGGTTTGCTGAACATCTCGTTACCTCTTCGATGACAACCTATGATATTTTTTGCGTAGGATATCTCCTCAAATTAGAAGCAAAAGAAGATTCGGTTCATTTTCTTTCTATGATTCATGAAAAAATAGAAGATTGGAATGAGCATTTTACACTAAAAGAACCGACCGATTTATTCCGCTACTCAGCCGATTCTAGCAGGCAATTTAGTGGCTCAGTATAGAACACATTGTGTTCTCAATTTCGCTCTTTTTCTTCCTGTGTATTGGGCTTTATTCTATATCATTCCCAAGCTTGGATATTTTGAACAGGGAGCTTTATTTTCTTCCTTTATTTTTGCGACCTTTTTTCTATCACCTGATTTAGATCTAGCTCACAAAATCCCTCTTTTTTCCTGGCGAGGTCTCTTTTCAATCCCGTTTAGGCTCTATTCTCGCTTTTTTCGTCATAGGGGCTTGTCACACATAATAGCTGTAGGAACCATATCAAGAATTCTATGGCTAGGACTCCTGTTTTTAATCCTTTTTGCAGCCTTTTTTCGCACTTACCCAAAACCAAGCCTTCTTTATGAATTCTTTATTCAAAACAAACCCCTCCTTCTCTCGATTTTTACAGGAATATGTCTCGCTGATTTTTCTCACATTCTGGTTGATATCATCTCTTCAAAAATGAAATAATTCCTTATCGATTGACTAGTGGAGAAATGTAGCTTATGAACCAAGATGAAATGAAATTGCATGAGATTAAACGGCGCCTTGCTAGCTTTATCAATGAAAGAAATTGGCATAGTTTCCATACACCAAAAAATCTGATAATCTCTTTAACCGTTGAAGTCGCTGAGCTCATGAGACTTTTCTTATGGAAAACAGATGAGAAAATCTTGTCGAGTCTCGAAGAAGAAAAGTTTGAAGAAGAAATAAAAGATGAAATGGCAGATATCTTTAACAATCTCCTTCATCTTTCTATGCTTTTAGAAGTCGATCTTTTAGACGCTTCCCTGCAAAAAATTGAAAAGAACAAACTCAAATACCCTGTTGACAAAGCAGAGGAATTTGCAAAGAGCGCGACATAGGATTTTTCCTGGCGTGGAAAATACCTTGATCTTCCAAGAAAAACCAAGTAGCTTGCAACTTGAGGAGATTCCATCATGAAGACACCCGAAACTTCCTTCAAAAGACAAGCTCTTCCTATTTTTCTTGTTCTTTTTTTGGGATATGTAGGATTTTCGATTGTTCTTCCTATATTTGCCCCACTCCTTTTTAATCCAGATCATGGTCTCCTTCCCCATCTACCAAGTGAAATGATGCGCAGCATCGTGCTAGGATTGCTGATCTCCATGTACCCATTAGGGCAAGTCATAGGGTGCCCTCTGCTCGGTCGTCTTTCAGATCTTTTTGGAAGAAGAAAAATTTTACTTATCTCTTTAGCTTTTATCGTTCCCTGCTACATCCTTTCGGGGCTTTCATTATCTCACATTCACGTTTCTATGCTCTTTATTTCTAGATTTTTGATTGGTCTATTTGAAGGAAATATAGTGATTGCAACTGCTGCTATCGCCGATATTAGTGAAACCCCTGATGCCAAAGTCAAAAACTTTGGATGGATTACGACAATCAGCTCAAGCGGTTTTATCGTTGGGCCTCTGCTGGGGGGTAAATTAATCGACTCTCAAATTGTCTCTTGGTTTTCTTTTGCTACACCTTTTTATCTATCGGCAGTGATTGTAGCAATCACCTGGGCGTGTGTTTACTTCATGTTCAAAGAGACCTTGCAGTCAAAGCACAGCAGAGTTTTTAAACCCCTTCATGAAATAAGGAAAATGTATAGTGCCCTTCGCTACCCCCATCTTAAAGGAGTTTTCTTCGGCAATTTCAACCTCTACATGGCATTTTTCTTTTTCTTTGCTTTCTTTCCCGTTTTCTTAGTCAGAGCCTTTCATTTTAATCCTTCCATGCTCGCTGAAATCGAGGCTTATCTTTCTTTATGCATTTGCATCACTCCATTATTTTACAAAAAGCTCTCCAAACACTTTGTGCCGAAGCAAGTCACCGCTTTATCAGGTTTATTCTTTTCCCTTTCCCTTTTAGTCCTCTGCTTAACCTTCTCCACAAAAGCTCTCGTTTTTGCCCTTTTAATACCCTCCTTTTGCATAGCAAGTGGGTTTACCTATTCTAACCTCACAGTGTCGGATTTGATGCCTAAAGAAAAACAAGGAGAAGCTCTTGGGACCAACCAAGCGATTGTGGTCTTATCAGAGTGTCTTTCAGGGCTTTTGGGAGGGTTTTTATCTGGTTTAGCGCTCAAACTTCCCCTGCTAGTGGGGAGTTTATCGGCTCTGATTTGCTTTTTGTGGATGACCTTTTTTGTGACTACTCCACAGAAAAATGACTAAGCTTCTCTTCTTCTTGTTTGATTTCTTCTTTTTTCATCCTTCTGCTAGCCATAAACCTAAACACGATCAGTAAGACTAAGAGAAAAGCGCAAGCCCAGATCATTGCATAAAAAGCATCGAGAAGAGAAAGGAAATAGGCCTGTTTGTCAACAAGACGGTTCATCATAACAGTAGATTGAGGAGCATTAAATGAAAGCTCCCTATAAGTCTCCATTCCTTGGACAACAGGCTCCCTGTAGTCATTGATCCTCTCAGAGATTCGAAAATGATGGTGAATCCCTCTTCTTTGCCATAGCGTCGTAAAAAGAGAGGTTCCGATTCCTCCGGACATACTGCGCACAAAGTGAAATATACCTAAGGCGCCTGGCATTTCATCAACAGAAACTTCCCTCATAGCTAGCAAGTTCAAAGGAGCAGCAAAAGTAGCAAAACCTATTCCCATGATAATCCGAGAAATCCCAATGTGGATCACATCAACATTGGTAGTGAAGGTGAGAATGTAGATAAACGATGCAATAAAAAAGCACATCGTAATCATGAGTAGAGGTAAGATGCCCAGTTTGTCAATAAGCTTTGGAATGATAGGAGACAAAAGAACAGGGAAAAGACCTAAAGGTGCGATAGCAACTCCTGCCCAGTAAGCATCATATCCCATGTAAGATTGAAGCCAAAGAGGGATCAGAACGATCGAACCAAAATAAGAAGCGTAGGAAATCGCCATCAAAATCGTAGCAAGATAAAAGCTTCTAAACCGAAACACCCGCAGGTTAAGAAAAGGGTCTTTTTTTATGAACTGGAAGGGGATCAGGTAAATATAACAAAGAATGAAGGTAACACCCAGGATTCTCATCCGGTGTGAATTAAGCCAATCCCAATCCTGACCTTTATCGAGAAAGACCTGAAGACAGGTCGCTCCTAGAGCAAATAAAAAAAATCCAAGATAATCAAAGCTTTTTTTCATCGTTACGCTCTCTCGCCCTTTGAGTAGGATCGCAATTCCTAAAGCGCAAATGACCCCAAAGGGAACATTGATCAAAAAAATCCAAGGCCAGGTGTAGTTTACACAAATCCAACCTCCGAGCACTGGACCTATAACGGGGGCTACCATAATAATCAATGCCCATGCTGCAATCGCTTTTGTCGTGCTTTTGGGAGGATTTACCTCCGCAATAAACCCTTGAGAAAGGGGGACAATAGGACCAGCAACGAGCCCTTGAATAAACCTTCCGACAATAATCATGTCAAAACTGAATGAAATACCACAAATCCATGATAGAAAAGTGAAAAGTGCAACCGATGCAACAAACACACGAACTCGGCCAAAAGTCCTAGAGAGCCATCCTGTCAAAGGCAGGCCTATCGCATTCCCTACAGCAAACGCCGTGATCACATAGGTCCCTTGATCCACAGACACTGCCAAATCTCCCGCTATGTAAGGAAGCGCTACATTAGCAACAGAATAGTCAAGCACATACATGAAGGTTGTCAAAGAAATCAGAATGTTTAAAAGAATTCTTTGAGGCCCTGGCAAATACTTGTCTTGCGCTTGCGTAGTCATTAAAAGTTCCACATGGCGGGGGCGTTTACATTGAACATCGCGTTCGCTGACAGGATCTGCTTAACAATTTCATCAACACCTTGTTCTTGCTCACCGTAAATGCCCGTCTGATAAACAGGAAGATCTGGAGAGTCTGCAGGAACTCTTGGGCCAAATTGATCTGTTGTATCTATTGTTGAATAAAGAGATAAACCGATGCGAAGTGGGTTGCGTGCGATTTCTTGTGGGTCTAAATCAATTCTTACTGGAACCCTCTGAACGATTTTGATCCAATTCCCCGTGGCATTTTGAGGCGGTATGATTGAAAAAGCAGCGCCAGTTCCTCCATCGATCCCTGTTACAACACCATTATAGGTGACTGAAGAACCGTAAAGGTCTGAGGTAATCTTCGCTCTTTGACCAATACGAATTTGTGAAACATCCACTTCACGATAGTTGGCTTCAACCCAGATTTGATCTAGAGGGACAAGCGCTATTAATACTTCTGTAGGTTTGGCCATAGACCCAACTTGGGCAATACGCTTAGAGACGATCCCATGGGTTGGCGCACGGATTAAACAACGCTCTAAGTTGACGTAGCTTTCTTTGAAATCAGCAATTGCTTTTAAAACTAAAGGATGAGTTGCAAGCGTGGTGTTTTGGATAAGAGCATAAACTTGTTTAAGCTTGGCTAAAGAAGCGTCTACATTTGAAGAGGCTTCTTCGTAGTGAAGTTTAGCATGGAGGAATTCTTCTTTTGAAACAGCTCCTTCATTCACTAGGTTTTTTCGATTATCATAGTCAATTTGTCTTAATTCTTTTTGTGCCTGATAAGTTCTCAGCTCTGAGTTCATCTGAGAAAACTCTTCAAAGAGCTTAGAAACATCCCTTACCGTTTGAGAGAGAATCGCATAATTTCGATCATACGCAATTTGATAGTCTGTTTTATCAAGCTCAATCAGTATTTGGCCCTGTTTGACATATCTTTGGTTGTCTGTATTAACCGATGTCACGATCCCTTCAATCTGAGGTGATATGTTAACGATATTTCCATGGACATAAGCATCATCTGTTGTATCTCTATATCTCCCCCATCCCCACCAGTAGATTGCAATGATGAGGCAGGTAATAAGGATTGAGATCGTAAAATAGAAGATGAATTTTTTAGAGGATGATCCATTACCCGAATTTTCTGTTTTATCCACGTCTGTCACCTTTTGCCTCCCACCTTAGATCGAAGGGTTCGTAAAATCCCCCTCCGAGAGATTTGATTAATTCTATCGCTTGTGTTTGATACATAAGCTGGACTGAAATCAGGTCAATTTGTTTTTCAACCATGGTAATATTGTGCACGAGTACATTTTGATATGGGTCAATACCATGGTTGAACCGAGAAAGATAGAGTTGGTAAATTGAAACCGCATCCTGATAAATTTCCTCTTCATTTTGCAAAACAAGACGAACTTTTTTCATTAGAGTCATCTGATCTGCCACTTCGGCTGAAGCTTGCAAAAAGAGTTGATTATACTTGTACATATTCTCCTCAAGCTTTGCGAGTTTATTTGCCAAACTTGCAGTGAGCCTACCTCCGGTATATAGGGGTAAATTCAAAGTAGGATTGATCACCCAAGCACCACCTGCAGAAGAAAAAAGATTGTAGCCACTGAGTGTAAAGCTTTGAAATCCTGCTCCCATCATCAAGTCTACTGTTGGATAAAAATCAGCCTTAGCTTTTCTCATCTCATGAATTGAAGCCTCCACCATCCACATTTGTGCATTCAAATCAGGTCTTCGAAGTAAAAGTTCTTTTCCTATATTAGCGGGAATGGGAAGTGTAGGTATATTCGTGTAGTAGTAATTTACATCGACAATTTCCAGAGGGTCTTGACCGAGCAAGATGTTAAGCCTATGAAGAACTACATTTTCTTGCGCAACTTCTTCACTGATTTTCTGCTCTATCTCCTGAATTTTTATTTTTGCTTGGAGCACTTGCATCTGGTTATCAAGCTCATATTTTTTTCGAAGGAAAATAAGCTCATAATACTGCTGATATAAAGAAAGAAGAGCACGAAGTTGCTGAGTTGTAACACGGGAAGAAAGCAAACTAAAGTATTCTTTTGCGATAGAAATTGAAACAAGTAAATCCGCTTGTTTTTTTTCAGCAAGAATACTCCCTGCTCTTCCTAAAAAAGCTTGAAACAGATTCTTGTTTTTTTGAAAAAAATCAAGTTCATAAGAAAAGCTAAGACCAAGGTTGATCAAGTTGTTTGTGAGTGGAATTCCCGGAATCACAAGGTCTCCATTTTGGGACCAATGTTGGTATTGGTCAGAAAAACCAAAATTCACACTAGGAAACAAATTTGATTTTGCAACAAGAGCTTCTTGGTAAGCTGCTTTCCATTTGGAAGTGGCACTCTGTAATGAAGGATTATTTTTTAAACCCACTTCTATTAAAGTGGATAATTTGGGATCTTGAAAAAGCGTCCACCATTTGGGGTCTTTTAGAGCATTTTCATCTACTTTAAAGAGCGAAGAAGAATCATCGACACAAATCGTCTGATCTAAAAGAGGAACATCTGTCGTATAATCTTTCACCGACATACATGATGAAAGTAAAAAAAAACATGCAAAGCACGTCACTTTCTTCATAGATCTCCCCCAATCCCTTCCTAATAAGTGACCCCATTTTTTATGTAAAACAATTTATACAGCTGCTTGTAATAAAATATTTGAATCTAAGCTTTCTAAAAAATTACCTTCTAAATTTTCCTCACTGCTTCTAATCGAGACTTTTGCTATAATTTAGCCTCTATGCTCATTAAACTTTCAGAAGCTCAAGCTCTCCTAATAGAAGGTGAAATTCTCGCCGTTCCTACAGAGACTGTTTACGGTCTTGCAGCTCTTGCTCGTCTTCCAAAAGCGATTGAAAAAATTTATCTGACAAAAGGGCGGAGTAAAAAAAACCCTTTAATCGTTCACATCTCAAATATTTCACAAATAGAAGAATTTGTTTCACACATTCCCAGTGATTTTCTCACACTCTGTGCGAGTTTTTGGCCGGGGCCTATGACTTTTCTTCTTCCAGCCAAAGATTCAGTTTCTTCATTGATAACAGCTGGATTACCTACTGTCGCGGTTCGAATGCCTAGACATGCCTCAACTCTTGCTTTAATTGAAAAAGTTGGTCCTATTGTTGCCCCTTCCGCAAATCTTTCTGGCAAGCCTTCATCAACTCTTGTAGAGCATGTAACAGATGATTTTGGCTCCTCTTTCCCTATTTTAGAGGGCCCATCCCCAGATCTTGGTGTTGAGTCTACCATTATAGGCTTTGTAGATCATGGATGGAAAATCCTTCGACATGGCGTTATCTCTCAGGAATCGATAGAAGAAGTTCTTTGTGAAAAAATGGAAGAATCTGATCTGGCCATTTGCCCCGGCAAAATGCTCAAGCACTACAGCCCCAATGCCGAGCTTTTTTCTAACCCTGATGATTTATCAAAAGCTGAAGTTATTATAGGATTTGAAAACCGAACCTACCCCTCCCCATTGCCCCTTTATTCCCTAGGGATTGATTCCAATCCAGAAATGATCGCAAAAAATTTATTTACAATCCTTAGATCTCTTGATTCACACAAAATTAAGAACGCTTGGATCGACCTTGACCTTCCCCACGAGAGACTTTACCGTACCATATTAGAAAGGCTGAGCAGAGCCATGGAAAAGGAAAAAATATGATTGTTTTAGGCATCGAAACAACCTGCGATGAAACAGCTGTTGCGATCGTTCGAGACGGGCATGAAATTTTATCAAACGTTGTTTTTTCACAAACAGAGCTTCATCAATCTCTAGGTGGGGTCATGCCCGAACTGGCTTGCAGAAAGCATCTCGATATGATTTTTCCTATGATCCAAAAAGCGCTCGATGAGGCCCATTTATCCCTAAGTGGGATCGATCTTATTAGTGTAGCAGAGGGGCCAGGTCTTGTAGGCGCCCTCATAATAGGAGTTAATGTTGCAAAAACACTAGCTTACTCCCTAAACAGGCCTTTTGTCGGAGTAAACCATGTCGAAGCGCACATCTATTCTGCAATGATGCAATCCACTCACTATAAACTTCCTGCCTTAGGTCTTGTAATCTCCGGAGGTCACACCTTACTTGTTAAAATTGAAAGTATAGGTCAGTATAAACTGATAAGCACTACTGTGGATGATGCGATCGGTGAGTGTTTCGACAAGGTCGCTAAAATGTTATCTCTTCCATACCCAGGTGGTCCCGAGGTCGAAAAACTGGCTAGGAAAGGGGATCCAAACTTACACCCTTTTAAACCGTCTAAAGTAAAAGGAATGCCACTTTACTTTTCTTTTAGCGGCCTAAAAACTCAAGTTATGCATGCTCTTTTTGGCAAAAATCAAAAAATAATTCGTGAATTTCCTCTCGAGAATCAAAAAAAATGTGATATCGCTGCAAGTTTTCAACTAGCCGCAATTTCCGATGTTATATATAAGACAATTTTAGCGGCCCATCAAGAGGGCTGCAGCGATATCTTTTTAGGGGGAGGTGTGAGTAGCAACTCCAAACTCCGTGAGTTGTTTTCGTCCCTTGCTCCCCCTACCTTTCAAATCCATTTCCCCCCAAAAGGACTTTCTATTGATAATGCTGCAATGATTGCAGGCCTTGGCTATCACAATTTTCTTCAAAAAGGCCCTCATCCAGACTTTAGACTTTCTGTCTCTCCAAGACTTTCCTTTGCAGAGTAAAAATACTTGTCGAATTAAGAGTTTATGATTACAATGTCCCCTTATTTTGTATAAAAAAGTGAAAGGATTTTACCCATGGCCAAAAAAGGTGCTAGAGAAAAAATTAAATTAAAGAGTACAGAAAGTTCTGAGTGCTACTGGACAATGAAGAATAAGAAAACGACAACAGAGCGCATGGAACTCAAAAAATACGACAAAACTTTAAAAAAACATGTGGTTTTTAAAGAAGCCAAGTAAATGTTTGAATTTTCCGTAATAAGGAAGTATTTGATCCCTAAAAAACGACATCTTTCCGTTTCATTGATCGGAATGATGTCGTTTTTCGTTATTGCATCCGTCGTTTGGCTTATCCTCATTTTTTTATCTGTCACCAGCGGAATCGAGCAAAACTGGCTATCTAAACTCACTCAGCTGAATGCTCCGGTGCAAATCACACCCACCCATCGCTATTACCACTCATATTACTACCTCGTTGACCAATACTCCTCAGCTTCCTCTTACCACGCAAAAACTCTTCGAGAAAAAAAAGAGAACTCCCAATTCGATCCTTATGATCCATCTGTAGATTTTGCCCTTCCAAGAAACTTTCCCAAAGCAGAGGGCAAGGATCTTGTTAAAGAACTATTTGAATGCGTTAACACCCTAAAGAGCAAACACCCTGACCTAGGGGCTCAAGATTTTGAAGTAGCTCCAACTCTCCTCAAAGTAAAGCTCTTTAGGCCCTCAAGGCTCTCATCCAGTGTCTCTCTATCACAGAATGTAATCACTCAAGCATCCTACCTTCAATCGATCATGGATGAGAACCCGTCGTTTGGCGAAGTGCTCCTTCCTCCAACAGAAGACGACCTGGATCAACTCTTATCTAAACTTCGTTTTACAATACAATCTCCTTTAGCAGACCAGCCATCCTATGAAATGAGGAAAGAATTCTCAGATGAATCTTCTCACAGAATTCTTGAGGCTCTATTCCAGCACGGACATGTAGAAGAAGTAGCCCTTCATTCTGAGAAACCCGTTTTTGCTAAAGCCTTCGTAGAAGAAGCAGCCGTTCGGGGATTGTTTCAAGATGGAGCATTACATATAAAAGAGGATCTTTCTCTACCCCTTTGGAAAATTTCTGCGCAAAAGATTGTTTGTGAAAATGAAAACCTCTTTCTTTCTCTATCAACACCTATATATTTTGATGATGGGCTCACCTTAATCATAGAAAAAATATTCCCTGCTTTCTTTTGGCATGCAAAAGCAAACCACCCCTCCAAAGCCCTTATCAAAGTCAGTCCTTTTGAAGTTTCAATCACAAAAGCTTCCCCTCAAACCCATTTCGAAGCTTCTCCTGAGATAGAACCTGTTTGGGCTTACAAAGTTCAGGGTTCCATTAAATTCCCAACTTGTGATTCGGGCGATCCAATATTAGCGCCAAAGCATTTAAGGGACCAAGATGTTCGGATTGGAGATGTAGGCTATATTTCAACAGGAACTTTTTCTTTTTCGGCTCAAAATGAACAGCGACTTCCGATTCAAATCGCCGGCTTCTATGATCCAGGGATCATGGCTGTAGGGGCGAGGGCTTTGTTTGCCCCTTATGACCTTGTTCACACCGCAAGCATGCCTGGATATGAAGATGGTGTCGATCCTCTGCTGAAAAATGGAATACAGGTTTGGAGTCTAGATTTCAAAGAGCGCACAGCTCTTAAACATGAATTGGAACTCCTCCTTAAAGATAAAGGGCTAAGCCCATACTTTACTGTATCCTCATTAGAAGACTACCCGTTTGCTCGAGATCTGTTAGAACAATTTCAAAGTGACAAGACCCTGTTTATGCTGGTTGGATTTATCATCCTGTGCGTCGCCTGCTCAAATATCATCGCACTTCTGATGATCCTTGTAAAAGACAAACGCCGGGAAATTGGGATCATGCAGGCGATGGGAGCTTCGAAGAAAAGTATTGCTTTCATCTTCGGTGGAGTAGGAGCGTTTCTTGGACTTATGAGCTGCCTTTTAGGCATATTATTTGCCTATCTCACTCTCCAAAATATCGACACCATTGTCAGCTGGCTAAGCTACGTTCAAGGGCGCGCTGCTTTTAACCCTTTATTTTATGGCCACCACTTACCTAGCAATCTCAGTCATGACGGTCTCATTTTCCTTTTGATTTGCACACCCATTTTATCTCTTGTGGCAAGCCTTGTACCTGCTACGATGGCGATGAGACTCTCAACAACAGATATACTCAGGTCGGAAGGATGACGATACTCTCCACTCAAAACATCTCAAAGAGCTTTCATCAATTTGGGGATATAGTCTTAATTGAAGATCTCTCCGTCTCCTTTGAGCAGGGAACCTCAACAGCCATCATCGGACCTTCTGGGGTTGGGAAGAGCACTCTACTGCATTTGCTTGGTGGACTTGAGCTCCCAACTAAGGGATCTCTCTTTTTTCAAGAGAAGCCATTTTCTGATTATTCATTAGCAGACCTTAGACTTCATCACTTTGGATTCATTTTTCAATCTCACTTCCTGGTTGAGGATCTTTCCTTGATCGACAATATCCTTTTTCCCGCTAAAATTGCTAGGAAAGGGACACATGTTCACTCTGACTCCTATGCAAGAGCTTTAGACCTTCTACGACGAGTCGACCTGTCTGAAAAACTGAGCGCCCCCGCTTACTGTTTATCAGGAGGTGAAAAGCAACGAGCCTCCCTAGCCCGGGCGCTCATGAATGACCCTGACATTATCTTCGCCGATGAGCCCACAGGGAACCTTGATGCAGCCCATGCTAAAGAGATCCAAGATCTTCTTATCGATCTTACCCACAAATTCAACAAAACACTTCTTGTTGTAACCCACGACGAGTTATTTGCAGAGCGCCTTGATCGTCAATTTAAATTACAAAACAAAACCCTCATCCCGCTATAATCAGACCAATTTTTTTTGAGGTCTCTGAAATGAAAATTGCGCTGATTGGAACAGGTTATGTAGGTCTTGTGACCGCTCTTTGTTTTGCCGAAATGGGTCAACATGTCACTTGTGTTGACATTGACCCCGAAAAAATCAAACTTCTTTCTGCAGGAATCCCTACTTTTTATGAACCGGGGCTCGAGGCTCTTCTTCAAAAAAACCTCTCTCAATCTCGAATCGATTTTACCGAAGATACAAAACAAGCTCTAGAAGCAGCAGATTTTTGTTTTCTTGCTCTTCCAACAAATAAAAAAGAAGATGGTTCAGCAGACTTGGGGCCTCTGCTTGCGGCGACCAAAACTCTAGCTCAAAGTTTATCAAAACCCTTAATCGTAGTTACTAAATCCACTTCCCCTATCGGAACAAGAGATAGACTCTATTCTTTGATACAAGAGGAACTTGCTAAAAAAGGTGTCGATTGGGAAATTGATGTAGTCTCTAGCCCTGAATTTTTGAAAGAGGGGTCAGCGATCGCCGACTGTATGAAACCAAGCCGAATTCTTATCGGAAGCCACAACCCACATTCCATCGAGCAACTAAAAAAACTCTATAAGCCATTTTCTCTCAGTCATGACCGCTTTTTTGTCATGAGTCCCAGATCAGCTGAAATGACAAAATACGCGGCGAACATCATGCTTGCATCTCGCATTTCTCTTATGAACGATTTAGCTCTTCTTTGTGAAGAAATGGGAGCAAATATTCATGATGTACGAGTGGGAATAGGATCCGATGAGCGCATCGGATATCAATTTCTTTATGCCGGAGTAGGATTCGGAGGCTCTTGCTTTCCGAAAGATTTGGAAGCAGCTCGCCATATGGCTGAGGAAAGAGGAATTCAGATGCCGATGCTAGACGCCATATTAAAGGTGAACGAAAGACAAAAGCAGATATTATTTCAGAAAATTGATCGTTATTTCCAGGGGCAACTTGAAGGCAAAACCATTGCAATTTGGGGTCTTAGCTTCAAACCTGAAACTGACGACATTCGAGAAGCGCCTAGCATCACACTGGTTGGAGAGCTGCTTGCTGCTGGTTCCAAAGTCCATTTATTTGATCCGATTGCCTGCAAAAATATGCAAAAAATCTTTCCTTCTTCTAGCCAAGTGATTTATTTTACTTCAGAATATGAAGCTGTAAAAAATAGCGATGCTATTGCTCTTGTAACAGAGTGGAAACAATTTCGATTTGTTGACCATCATAAAATTCTCTCTGCAATGAAAGGAAAAGGGTTCTTTGATGGAAGGAATCAATACTCATCAGAAGAGATGCTAGAGCTAGGTTATGATTATTTTGGCATAGGAGTACCCCTTGAGAGCACAAACCCTTCCTCTATCAAATTACATAGAGCAAATCAATTCTCATCTGTCCACGCTCTTACCTAAACTTGAAGGCCCTTCAAAAGTTCTTCAGGAAGCGGGATACTATTCATTGCTATCGGGCGGAAAAAGAATACGCCCGATGCTTCCCCTTTTAATCCTGGCAGGTCATGGACGGGACATCTCCAGTTTTCTGGATGTCATTTGCGCTTTAGAATTGATCCATACATATTCACTGATCCATGATGATCTTCCGAGTATGGACGATGATGATTTTCGCCGCGGCAAGCCATCCCTTCATAGAGCATATGAAGAATCGACAGCGATTCTAACAGGAGACTTCCTTCTTACCTATTCGTTCGAATTAATTGCAAAAAGTCGTCATCTCGATGCTACTCTAAAAGCAGAGCTCATCTACTCTCTTTCTCATTTTGGAGGTGGTAAAGGCTTAATAGGAGGTCAAATAGAAGACATGGCGCAAGAGGCAAGCTCCTATCACGATCTTGAGATTATGTATGCAAAAAAAACAGCCGCCCTTTTTTCATGTGCTCTCGATTTTGGGGCATTACTTTGCTCTGATCTAAGCCGAAGGATGGCGCTACAAAATCTAGGATTCCATATGGGTATTTTGTATCAACACCTTGATGACATTCAAGATCAAGATAGTCATTTTTCTTTAATTTCACCCTTAGAAAGAAAAGCTAGATGCAATTTTCACTTTGAGCAGATGAAAGAAATCTGTTTGAGTCTGCCTAATGAGTATGAGAGTTTGAAAACCTATGTTTTTAACCACCTTTTTCCCGATTTAGAATGACCTTTAAACGTCTCTTTGACATTGCTTTTAGCCTATTTGTCCTCTTCACTCTCTCCCCTCTTTATCTGTTAATAGGAATTGCCATAAAACTCTCCTCTGATGGACCGATTTTTTATAAAAGCGTTAGAGTAAAAAAGAACTTTGAGCTGTTTCCTTGCTGGAAGTTTCGGACGATGTATATCGATGCAGATCGCCGATTAGCTGAGATCCTTGAAAAAGACAAGATTCTTAAGGAAGAATGGAATCTATTTCGAAAAATGCAAAACGATCCTCGGATCACTCCCCTTGGAAAATTTTTACGAAAAACCTCTCTTGATGAATTCCCTCAATTTTACAACGTTCTCAAAGGGGATTTAAGCATTGTGGGGCCAAGACCTTATTTTCAAGAAGAGATCGATGTCTACGTAAAAGACAAGGCGCCAATGATCCTTTCGATTAAGCCTGGACTCACTGGTATTTGGCAAACCTCCGGCAGAAACACTTTAACGATCATGCAAAGAATTGCTCTTGATGAAAAATATCTTGAAACTCAATCCTTTTTTCTAGATATCAAGATTATCTTTAAAACAATTAAACTCATTTTTATTTCTCATGGATCTTACTAAGAAAATTTCTTTCCCTCTTCTTTGTTCTTTATTGATTGTTATCTTGTTTCCTTACTATTTCCCTTCATTACCCCTTGTGTTTTTCGCCCCTTATCTCTGCTTTTTGCTGAGCTCAGACAAGCCTCTCAAAACTGTCATCCTTTGTGCCTTCTTTTTAGGGTTGTTTATTGATTTAGTTTCTTCTCATTTGGTTTTTGGCAGCTTTGCTCTTTCTTATGTCCTCACATCCATGGTTATGTATCGCATCCGAAATCTGTTTTTTTCTTCTAAAGCCATACCTTTTGCTCTGATGGTCTCTGTGTTCTCGCTTGTGTTTTTTATTTTTGATGCTTTATTTAATGTCCTGGAGAGACCCCTTTTTTCATTAACTTTACACCACCTTCTCCTACTAGCTCTCCAAAATCTCTTTCTTCATTTCTTCTATGGCTACCTCTGGATGGCTCTACCCTCACTTAAACAAAAAGGAAGGAAAGAATTGCAATCCCTCATTCAAGCCATTAAAATAGGAAAAAAACTCGGATTAAAAAAATGGCTTCGACCCAAGAGCTCATAGATTTTTCAAACACATGCCGCTCTTTGGCCCTGAGCGCTGGAGAAATTTTAAGACAAGGATATGGGTCTCATTTCAAAATCCACTCTAAATCATCCCGTCACGACTTAGTCACTGAGTATGATCAAAAATCTGAAAGTTATCTGATCGAGCAGATCAAAAAAAAATACCCTCATCACGATATATTATCCGAAGAGAGTGGCTCTTTAGGCCTCTCCTCTCCTTATTGCTGGGTCATTGACCCTCTAGATGGCACAGTGAACTTTGCCCACCAAATCCCGGTTTTTTCGGTGAGCATCGCTCTTTGTTATCAAAAAAGAATTCTAACAGGATGTGTTTATCATCCGATGATGAACGAACTTTTCTATGCCACTGAAGGTCTTGGCGCGTTCTTAAATGACGAATCTATTGAAGTTTCTCACCAGACCTCTTTCCCAAATTCAGTGGGGGCGACCGGATTTCCCTATGATGTAGAGAAAAACCCCTACGGATGCCTCGATCAGTTCGTGGCTGTTTCTAAACTTGGAATTCCCTTAAGACGACTTGGATCTGCTGCTATAGACCTTTGTTATGTAGCCGCTGGTCGCTTTGATTTTTATTGGGAATCCACTCTCCACCCTTGGGATTTCGCCGCTGGGGCTCTTATTGTCAAAGAAGCAAAAGGGATGGTTACTACAATAGGAGGAGGCGATCCAGATCCTTTGCAATCGTCTTCAATTTTATCCAGCAATAAACTCGTCCACGAAAAGCTCGTCAGAGTCATTCAGGAGAATTGGTTATGATCCTGTTAAATGGTAAAAAAGTTGCAGACGAAATTTACTCACAAATCAAAGAGGAAATGCCTCTCTATGAGAAAAAAAAGCCAGGCCTTGCTTTTATTCTTATTGGAGAAGATCCAGCTTCGGCGTCATATGTCCGGATGAAGCAAAAACAGTGCGGAGCTCTGGGGTTTAATTCATTTGTAGAAAAATTGCCCGCATCGACAACAGAACTATCTCTTATTCAGCTCATTCAAGCCTTCAATCAATCTTCAGAGGTGCATGGCATCCTAGTACAGCAACCTCTCCCTGCCCATATCAATAATTGGAATGTCTTATGCTCTATTGATCCCAGCAAAGATGTTGACGGTTTTCATCCGCTCAACGTGGGTAAATTGGCCTTAGAGAACGAAAGTGGCTTTATCCCTTGTACCCCTTTTGGCATCTTAAAACTACTATCTTCGTACCATATCTCATTAGAAGGGAAACATGTTGTTGTCGTCGGTCGCAGCGCGATTGTTGGAAAACCTCTTTCCTTGCTTCTTGCGCAAAAAAAGCCAGGGCTCAATGCAACCGTTACACTCTGTCACTCAGGAACCCCCCACCTTGAAAGGTTTGCTAAAGAAGCAGATGTCCTTATTGTCGCTATGGGCCGACCTCACTTTATACAAGAGCACCATGTTAAAAAGGGGGCGATTGTTATCGATGTAGGAATCAATCGATTCGAAGGTGAAGCAAAAATTGTTGGGGATGTCGATTTTTCAAAAGTTTCCCCTCTATGTTCTCATATTACCCCAGTCCCTGGGGGAGTGGGGCCGATGACGATTGCTATGCTGATGTATAATACATGGCATGCGTTTAAAAACTCTTTTTCCTCCTCAGCAAGTTCTTCTATCGGAAGAAAGGAAAGAATTGATAAAATGGGATAAAATCTAGTAAAAGACAATTTACTTTGTTTTTTACCCCCTCTTTCTTCAAGAAAAGAGGTTTATCATCTTAGGAAAAATATGACATTAGAATTAATGACCGGGAGACTGAGTTTACATCCGAAAGGATATGGATTTGTCCAACATTTAGAAACTGATTTAGAAGTTTTCATCCCCAAAAGATACGTTGAAGAAGCGATCGACGGCGATATCGTCGAAGTTGAATATGACCCAGCTCAAAAAACTCAAAAGGGACACGAAGGCAAAATCACCTCCATTATCGAAAGAAAGCGCAGCCTCCTTCATGTAATTGTTATCGATAAAAAGGGAAAAGAAAAATATTTAGGCTATAGCCCTATTCTTGGACCTGAAAAGACCATTTTAATCAAAAATTCTCCTCAAAAACTAAATATTAAAGACAGAGTTGCCGTCACCGTCCTCTCATGGGGGAGCAAAACTGAGGATGTTGAAAGCGTTTTTGTTAAAATGCTCGGAAGCATTGACGAGGCAAAAAGTGATATTGAAGCTACTGCCATCGATTACTTTCTCCCTCTTTCATTCCCCAAAGAATGTTTGCAGCAAGCAGAAGATTTTGGCGAAGTCGTCACAAAAAAAGATGAAGAAGGAAGAGTTGACCTTACTAGTCTAGAAACATTCACCATCGATCCCAAAGAAGCTAAAGATTACGATGACGCGCTCTCTTTGATTGAAAAAGACCATTCATCCATCCTTTATGTTCATATTGCCGATGTCTCTCACTATGTAAAACCTGGGACACCGATTGATATTGAAGCAAAAAAGCGGGGAAACTCCACTTATCTTCCTGGACGTTGCCTCCCTATGCTCCCAGAAAACCTCTCGAACCATCTTTGCTCACTCAAAGCAAAAGTAAAGCGTTTAGCAGTTACTGTAGAGCTCCATTTTAATAAAAGTGGCGACCTTCTTCATTACAAGGTCTACCGAAGTGTGATTAAAAGTCAGACTCGCTTCACTTATGAAGAAGCCAAAGAGGTTCTTGATGGTCAAAAGAAAAGCGAGCACGCGCCAACTCTTATAAAAATGGTGGGACTTTGCGAGAAGCTCAAACTCAAGAGAAAAGAAAGGGGAAGTTTTGATTTTGCGATGCCAGACCTCAGACTGATCATCGACAAAGAAGGAAACCCAACCCATTTTGAGCGTGTTGAGTATGACATTACTCATCAACTTGTAGAAGAGTTTATGCTGAAGGCTAACGAAATGGTAGCCGTCTATTTGCAAGAGCAAAACAAACCTACACTGTTTAGGGTTCATGACTCTCCAGCCGAAGATAAGATAGACAATCTTTATGATTTCATTCGAAAAGTTGGCTTTTCGCTCCCAATGAAACCCACATTTGATGATTTACGTGATGTTTTTGAAAAGGCTAAAAACTCCCCACACTCTTATCATCTCTCCGTTAATTTCATCCGAAGCATGAAACTTGCTTACTATAGTGAAGAAAATGTAGGTCATTTTGGTCTCAGCCTTGATCATTATCTCCATTTTACCTCGCCGATTCGGCGCTATAGCGACTTAATCGTCCATAGAGGTGTTTTTGATGAACCTTTGGATAATTTAAAATCTGTTGCAAAACATGTCTCGGGGCAAGAAAGAAATAGCTTCAAAGCAGAGTCTTCTCTTTTACACTTGAAAAAGCTTCGTCTTATTGACCATTTTTTTGACAAAGATCCTTATCGAAAGTATGAGGCAACTATTGTAAAATGTAAGCCGATGGGATTCTTTTTTGAACTCAAAGACTTCTTTTTAGAGGGTTTTATTCATATTTCTGAAATTGGGAAAGACTATTACATTTTCTACCCTGCCACCGAAATCATAGAAGGTGACAGAACAAAGCAAAGGTTCGCAACAGGGCAAACAATTCTTGTTGAGCTTGAATCAATAGACCTTGTTTACAAAGAATGTGGATGGATTCTTTCGAAGACATAACAATACTTTACTTTTATTCAGCAGTCATAAAAGATGACTCCAAAAAGAGGTGTGCATGAAAAAATATTTTATAACCGGTATCATCATATTACTTCCTCTTGCCGTTACGATTGCCATCGTCGCTTTTATCGTAGATTTTCTAACGCAACCATTTATGGGTGTTGTTTTAAAAATTTTTGCCGACGCTGACTTTATTCATAGAGGGTTCTTGTTTATCCCCAAAGAACAGGCCATCCGTTATATTTCGCAAGCAACGATCTTGATCGGTCTTTTTCTAGCCACAGTATTGCTAGGAATGATCGCAAGATGGTTTTTCTTTAAATCTCTGATTAATTTAAGTGATCGGATTTTGCATCGTATACCTCTTGTTAATAAGGTTTATAAAACATCTCAAGAGATCATTAAGACTCTTTTCGCCTCTGACAAGAATTCCTTCAAACAAGTTGTCATGGTCCCATTTGGCCATGAAGGGACTTATGTGATTGGACTCATTTCAAGAGAGTCTCCTCAAATCTGCTCAGATCGTGCTGGCAAAACCCTCTACTCAGTTCTTGTCCCTACAACTCCTAACCCCACTACAGGATTCCTTTTGATGTACAGCGAAGAGGATATGATCTTCCTTGACATGAAGCCTGAGGACGCGATCAAATACATCGTTTCCTGCGGCGTCATCACCCCTCCTTACCAGCCCAAAGAATCATAACCCCCAACTTGCCCATGAAAAAGTACTTCTTGACTGGTCTAGCTCTTTTTCTCCCAATAGGAATTCCGATAGTTATCATCGTCTTCTTATTTAGACTTATGACAGATCCTTTTTTAGGGATCATCGAATGGGAGCTTGAGACTCTTTCGATCAACCCTGCCTATCATAACGTCATGCTTGTGATCTTAAAGGTTCTGTTTCTTGTTGGAATGTTCATTTTTATCACACTTCTTGGAATGATAGGTCATCATTATTTTTCTAAGTGGCTGATCTCTTCTTTGGAAAAAATGTTTTTAAAAATCCCAGTGGTAAAAACGATTTATCGCATTTCCGGAGAGATCACCAAATCTTTTCTTCAAACCACAGAAAAGCCCTTCAAAAAAAGCGTTCTCATCCGCTTCCCTAACGCTGATTCATTCAGCTACGGATTTTACACGGGGGATGCGCCAAAGGAAATTATTGAAAAAGCAAAAGACCCTACTTTGAAAAATGTATTTCTTGCAACCTCTCCCCATCCCATTTCAGGCTTTCTTTTTATGGTGAAGGGGCACATGGTCGAAGATGTCGATATTTCTATAGAAGACATATTCAAGACGTTGATATCATGTGGCGTTTACAACGCCGATGATGAAAAAAATGACGAAGGAAGCCCTAAAGACTAAAGTTTTTTTTCACGAGCTGAAAAAGCCTGAACAAAAGCTCCTGACTTTATTTCAAATCTCCTCCCGCTATTCTCAAACAGCCCGCTCTTTGCAAATTTTGGCTGGCAGTAAAAAAATTGCTGAATATGTCGATCGATCACTTTGGCAAAACCCCTCCTATTCATTCATCCCCCACCAGATAGGAATTTCCCCCCTTTCATACATTCATATCCTTGTTGAAGAAGATCCTTCTATCAAATATATTTTGAATTTAACTCCGGCGACTCTCTCTCTACCTTATGGTGTGATCCATGAGTTTGAAGAGGGCTCAGAAACCTCAAAACAAAAATACACCCTTTATAAAGAAAAGGGTTATAACATCATTTTAATTTGATATTGATTCCATTGAGAGTTTCCTATATAATCTCCACCCATAATTCATTTATGGAGAAAACCCAACATGACACGAATGAGCAAGCAGCAAGAGAGACGATCTGTTTCTCCTAGAAAACGTCATTATCCTGCAAAAAAAACAGGCCCTTTAAAAGACTCTCTCCCAGAAGGGTACAAAATGCACGAAAATGCATCTTCCACTAAAACGATGTTTATTCCAAAGATAAAATAAGGATACAGCACCATGTCAAAACACAAAAGTTACGGAAAGTCCAGCAAAGGCGGAAAAAAGAAAAACGTCCTTAAGCGTTTCGAAAGAATCGACGTGCTGAGATCTCTCGGTCGTTGGAAAGACGGCGAAAACAAGAAAGTCACCGGTCTACCCAAAACTCCCGTAGAGTGAAAATAGAAATCGTTGACAAGCAGAGAAACCTCAAAATTCGCAAGCTCTCTGTCAAAAAACTTGTTAAAGCTCTTTTAGAATTTTATGAGATAAGGCCTTCCCTTATCTCAATTTTTTTTGTGGATGGAGAGGAAATTTGCGATCTTCATGAGCAGTTCTTTCAAGACCCCACAATCACTGATTGTATTACATTCCCCATGGACGATCCTTATGAAGAGGGGTGTGAGATTTTAGGGGAAGTATTTGTTTGCCCCAAAGTCGCCTTAGACTACGCAGAAAAGCACAAAATAGATCCCTATGAGGAGCTTTCTCTTTACGTGATTCATGGGATTCTTCATCTCCTTGGCTTTGATGATATTGACCCCAAAGATCGAGCTCTGATGCGAAAAGAAGAAAGAAGGTCCATCGCTCATCTTAAGAAACATTCTCTTTTGATAAATTAACCGATGTTATAGATAAAAGTTAAAAAAACTTGAAATCATGAACCCTTTTCTTACCATCCTTTGTTTTGTTTTTCTTTTTTCAACGAGTCTGATTATATCAGTTCGATCGGCGATTATGAAACTTGGATCTATCGCTACTGTCAGTGAGTTCCAGCAGTATCCTTCGTTCTATTTTCTTTATATCTGGATCCATCGGAACTTTCATAAAGAGAGATGGTCAGGTCTCTTTCACTATCTTAGTGTGACTTCTCAAATCACAAGGCTCTTTTTCGCTGCCTTGTCTGTGTTTTTTGCTTTTGACCATCATCTGATTGATTTTGATCTTTCGCCGAGTGAGCATCAAATTTTCGTCACTTTTTTCTCTCTTGTGGGTGTGATTAGCTTCATTGCTCTATTTTCCCTCTTTTTTGATTTTATTTTTAAACTCCTCGCCTTTTCTTTTCCTTACTTTGCCTTAAAAGTGTTTACAATCCCCGTCTCTTTTATCGTTCTGATATTTTCTTGGCTGACCTATCCTATTTTGACGATAGAGAAAAAGCTTATCATCAAACCTTTGAACCAACGAACCGAAACATCTGAAAAGAAAATTAAGCGCAAACTTGAAGAGTTTTTATTTGAACCCGAAATCAAGCAGCTATTAACTCATGCTGATCAAAAACTTCTTGTTTCTTTAGCCTCCTTTAAAGACAGGGTTACCAAAGAAGTAATGACCCCTCGCGTCGTTATTTTTGCTCTTGCAGCGGATGAAACCGTCGCTTCCTGCCTAGATCGATTTATTGAAGAAGGGTATAGCCGAGTTCCTGTATTTGAAGAAAACATTGATCATATTGTTGGCGTATTGCTTTATAAAGACCTTCTTAAATTCGTCCAAAAGCACCTAGGCGATGTCGACAAAAGCTACCTAAAAACTCCAATCCGCGAGCTTCTCACCCCCGCTCTCTTTGCTCCTGAGTCTAAAAAGATTTCCCAACTCCTCCAAGACTTTAAAGCCCACCAAACCCACCTTGCTATCATCGTCGACGAATATGGAGGCACTGAAGGAATCGTTACCATTGAGGACATCCTTGAGGAACTAGTTGGAGAAATTGCCGATGAATACGACCTTGAGGAAGAAAAATTTTACACCCAGCTTCCAAACGGCTCCTGGATTGTAGATCCAAAAATGAGCATCTTGGAGATTGAAAAAGAGCTTGGCATTTCAATCCCTGAAGCCCCTGAATATGAAACGATCGGGGGATATATTTTTCATACTGCAGGCTCTATACCTAAAAAGGGATGGTGCATTCATCACGAATATTTTGATTTGGAAGTCATTTCCTCCACTCCAAGATTTATTGAAAAAATTAAAATAACCCCCGTTTCTCCATCAAAGCACTAAAGAGAAGATCTATCTGACAAGTAGGATTGGAAAAGAATCTTTGAAATTGCTATGCTGTCTTAGTGAATTCATATTTTTTGGAGACTCCCTTTCATGCGCAGATCAATTTGCATCTCAGAACCTAAAACAGTCCTAGCGGGCCAGCCTTCCACCCTTAAATTTAGCTACCTTCCTGCGAATAATATCCCCGCAAAAACTTTGCTTCGTTTCGACACATTGACCAAAGGAAGAGATATTGACTGGCAACTGCCGCAGACGAGTACAAAAAAGAACGAAAATGCGATTTGGCTCGTGATGCCCGATCAAAAAGTGGTCCTAGGCACCGCATTCGAAGATGAGCTTGGCATCCCATCCCAGTTTCAATTTCAACTTCCCTCTGAAGTCAAAGTTGGAGAAGAAATTTCTATTTTTATTGGATGTCCTCAACTAGACTCTGCTGCCAAAGGAACAAAAGTTCAACAATACATCCAAAGACGGCGCCCTTTCTTACTTTACATTGATCCCAAAGGGAAAGGTGACTTCAAAGACCCTGAGACTTTCCAGGTTGATGTAAGGGGAAATATTTTACACTCTATCCGTGTTGTTGCTCCTTCAATTGTTTCTAAAAACCAACGTTTTGATGTCGTGATTCGATTTGAAGATGCTTTTGGCAATTTAACTGGATTTTGCCCCGATGAGGACACATTAATCGAGCTCTCTTACAATCACCTTCGAGAAAACCTTAGCTGGAAGCTTTTCATCCCCGAAACAGGATTTACAACGCTTCCGAACCTCTATTTTAATGAACCTGGCGTTTACCGCTTCAAACTGACAAACCTCAAAAACAAAAAAGTATTCTTTTCTGATCCTGTTTTATGTATCCAAGAAGCAGAACACTACTCACAATGGGGGCTTCTTCATGGAGAATCGGAGCGTTTTGATGCTCTAGAAAATATGGAGTCTACTCTGCGCAGCTTTAGAGATGACAATGCTCTTCAATTTTATGGAAGTTCTCCTTTTGAATCTGAACAAGAAGTTTCTAACAATGAATGGAAACATGTAACGACACAAATCAATGACTTTAATGAGCCTGATCGTTTCGTAACCTTCCTTGGCTTCCAATGGATGGGAATTCCAGGGGAAGAAGGACTTCACCACATCATCTATGCAAAAGATGCTAAGCCGATCCTTCGACTCAAGGATAGCAAATCGAACAATCTCAAAAAGATCTACAAAAGCCACTCTCCAAAAGATTTTATTTCAATACCCTCTTTTACTTTAAACAAGGAAACTTGCTTTAACTTCCAGGACTTTCAGCCTGAATACGAAAGAGTAGTGGAGATCTATAATGCTTGGGGATCCTCAGAATGCCTTGAAAAAGAAGGAAACCTCAAACCGATTAAAAAAGAGGGGAAAAAGAGTGGGCAAGAAGCAAAAGAAGGCTCCATTCGAAATGCTTTGAACCTAAATAAACGGTTTGGTTTTGTAGCAGGCGGTCTAGATGATAGAGGGGTATATTCTACCTTTTTCTCTTCAGATCAAGTTCAATATTCTCCAGGCCTTACTTGCATCTTAGCTGCTGAGCATACAAGGGATGGTTTCTTCCAGGCTATATATAACCGAAAATGCTATGCCACTACAGGGAAACGGATCATTCTAGAGTTTAAACTCGCAGGTCAACCTATGGGCTCAGAGCTGAATACGACAACCAAACCTGGCCTTTACTATAACCGCCATATTGAGCTCACTGTTGCAGGAACATCCATCATCCGAGAAGTTGAGATCATACGCAACGGTGAAGTGATGAAGACCTTCCACCCAAAAGACTCCTCTCTCATTACCACCCTTGACGATGCCGATGCCTTCGAGAAAATCGGTCTTAAAGACTCGGAAACTGAGAAACTCTTTGTTTATTATTATATCCGTGTTATTCAGGAAGACGGGCATATGGCTTGGAGCTCCCCTATATGGGTAGATTTAAGAGATGACTCAATGATCCCCAAGAAGGGAAGAAAAAAAGGATAAGGTGATAAGTATGATGATTTCTACAACATTATTAGCTATTTTACTCGTTGCGGCAGCCATTATTGGTATTGCGGTTGGCTATTGCCTCAGAGCTCGCTGCTCAAGCTCTTGCTCTACGAGCAAATGTTGCGACAGCAAATCGATGCCAAAAAAAGACAGCAACTCTTGCTGCTCTGGCAAGAAAAATTGCCGTGATGACTAACCTTGTATGATTCGGCCTAGACACTATTCTTTTTTAATTAGTGTCTATCTAGAGAAAAAAAGGTTGATCAGTTGCAAATTCGCAAATGATCAACCTTCTAGTAAGAATAACAATCTTATTTTTTAGCCAGTATGTGTGTGCATTTCAGTCCAACTAGCAACAGCAGCCATTCTTCGCATCCACACGAAATCACTCTTTGAAGTTTCTTCGATCAAGTCATCCAAGACAGTACGAGTTCTCCCACCAGCAGCAACACTAGCACTTTCTTCTCTCGGTGAAACTGCTGCAGCCATCGATGCAAAATCTCTAGAGGTATGCTCAGCTAAGTCAATATACGCTCTTCTAACAAGATCTTTACTTTCTTCACGAGTAAAACCATCTGCACGGAACCTACTAAGCACTTCTCTACATATAGGCGCTTCAAAAACTTTAGTAGAAAGCGCTCTAATCAACCCTCGCTCTTTATAAGAATAATGCAATCCAGCTAAGATTCTAGCTGCAATCGCTAAAGCTACACGGTATTGACGAGGACAGGTTCTTCTAGTTTCATGGTTGTTAAGAACTTCAAAAGCCCTACTTAAGGCTCTTCGCAGAATCATACCTTCAACACCCACTTCAAACGAAGCCCCTCTTTCAATCAAATAATCAAGACCTTCTAGTGTACTCAGACTAAAAAAATCATCAGATGCGCTCGCCCCTTCTGTTAAACGCATCATTAAAAAATGTGCTACGGGGTTGCAAACAAGAACTTTTAGACTTCCCTCCGCACCAGTCGGCCTTGCTTTGGGGATTCCACGAAAACCAGCTCCTCCAATAACTTCTAACATTCTATCTGCGATGTCTGTTCTACCCCCGCTGAGCGCTTCCGCGAAAACATCAACTTCCCTATGAGACCAAAAGTGTTCAGTAAGAAAAGGCTGCCCATATACATAGAGAACAAAGCGATCCTCACCAGCAGGTAACACCCTTTCAAACTCCCCCATCCCCACCCCTAATTTAGCGGGCTCAACAGCTACAATACGTTCAATATCAGTAGGCTCCATAGTATCACTTTCTAAATAATATCGAGGGGCTTCGTAAGTTATAACTGTTGCAGTCTTTCCAATAATATCGACTGCAGAGCTATAAAACCCTTCTGTGACAGGCGTTAATACCACCTGGTTATATTCCTTTGCTTGCTGCATAGCAGCAACAGAAAATCCTGGGAGAACAATTGCCATAAAAACCTCAAAAAGTTAGTTTAATTAAGAAGTTATTAACTATAATATCAAAAAAAATATTTTATAAACAAATTAAAATGATTATTTATAAAAATAATAGCTTTTATTGCTTCATCATAGAAGACTCTATGCCCTAATTGACCTTAACCTATTGATTTTCAGGTAAATACCTAAATAAGATACTCCTTTTCTATTCAAAATCAGACACTTACAAAGTTTTATAAGGATTGACTCAAAGCCCCCTTTTTTTGAAAAAAGCTATTGACTTTTGGGGTTTTATTAAATTTTTTAAACTTTGTTAAAATATCAATAAAAAATAATTTTAATTTTATAAAATTATAATATTAAGTTTTTTAATTATTGAATTGATAATAGGTTTATTCTACAATAATTATAGGAGATCTCTTTTTCCACGAGTTCTTCATAATAAATAGAATAATAGATTGATTATAATAACAAATTTACTATATTGAGTTTTTTTACCTTAAAAAAGCTCAGTGCCTGGCATGCCAAATGTCAGGAGGGGGAAAACCATGTTTCAAATTAATCCTGATCTTTACAAGATCAATTGCGATTTGCAAGAGATTCATTTTCAATTGAATAACATTGAAAACCCAGATCTTTTGGAAATTGAGCAGCACCTCTCGATCGTAGCCGATTTCATAGAATCTCATCTCCAAGCGCCTTCTTTGCCCTACTACGAAAGAAATGTCCTTTTAACCCAAAAAGATGAACTGACCCAGCTCGCTGGGCGATGCAACGACCAGGCCCGAAAAATGCAATTTGCACAAATTTGTGATACGAAGCTTATTGATCTCCAAAAAGAGAGAATGAAAGAGTTTAAACAAAATTATAACTTAACAATTGAAGAACAAAGAAAGATCCATGAGGCCAACTGTGGTGACGAGAAGGTCATCCCTCTTTACCCTGATTCTGTAGTGGAAATCCTTGATTTTTCGGATCTTACAGATCTTTGCTATGAAATGGCCGTTTATTTATATCGGAAGGAAAGAAAGAAGTTCCAAAACAAATGGTCTCTACTCTCTGAAAAGGACAAATTTCAGCTTCTTCGACACATCTCCCTCTGCGGGGGTGCTTTAGAAGAAGGGAAAGAGCTTGGAGCAATGCAGGCTTTAATTGGGTTTGCTGAGCAAAACCATAGAGAAGTGATCTCCTACCCTTCGATCGATGAAACTCTTGAAGTACTCAACGACCTATCTGAAATTTATTCTTAATTTTTCTTTGAAAGCAGCCTATAGGGGCTGCTTTCTTTAGTTTGGAGCTTAAGGAGCTTTATAATCCTTTTCTCTAGCAAAAATGGCTACATCTCTGCAGCAAAGATCGCAGCAGCAAAGGCGCCCAATCGTCCAGGAGATGCAAGGTATTATATTTGATACGATGAGCCAGATAGCTCCAAAAATCGCAAGCCCTGCGATTCCTATACAACTACATACATTCCAAGACCGAGATACTGTTTTAGTCTGAGCCGTCCTTCTGGGTTCATCAAGAGATCCTCTTGCAGCTTCATCTACTCTTAGTGGAGTATCTCCATGGCCTTCGTCCCTATGTGGCATCGGTCTTATTGGGGGGGGTGATCCTAGTGCTGCTGCTGTTGGTGAAGCCATAATAATCTCCTTTTAATGAGCACCATCATACTGATTCAATTCATTAATTTCATGGATTTTGAAATAGATATACGATTAAAAATTGATTTAATACGTAATAAAAATTTAATTAGAAAGAGAGCTTAATTGCTTCGTAGAGTTCTTTTTCGATATAAGCACTTCCCATCCGATTAAAAGGGCGATGCTCCCCATGGAAGTCTGAACCTCCTGAAACATGAAGGCCGAGGTTATGAGCCATGTTGACCCACCGGTTATTCTCATCTTTGCCAAAATTCGCATAGTAGCATTCGAGACCATCGAAATCATGATTTTGAAGTATTTTTTTGATCCATTTTTTTTCTTTGATAAGATGAGGGTGAGCTAAGAAAGCTCTTCCCTTAGCCGCGTGGATGATTTCGATGGTTTCCTGAATTGAGAAATTTTGACCTCTTTCAAAGCAAGGAGCTTCGTCGCCGATCCATTCCTTAAAAGCTTCTTGCATCGACGTTACATAACCCTTTTTGATCAAGAGCCCCGCGATGTGTACCCTACCTACAATATGCTTTTTACTTTTAGTACCGTAAAGGTCTTCTTCCGAAATAAAAAGACCATGCCGTTTTAGATTCGCGATGATCATTCGATTTCTCTCAAGCCTTCTTTCAGCGTGCTGCTCACAAAAATGTCTTAAAACAAAATTATGGGGGTCAAAGTCATACCCCAGAATATGTATACCAATGCCTTGATAAACAGTAGAAAATTCAACACCTGGAATCAATTCAACATGGCATTTTTTTGCATGATTTGTGGTTTCAAGAGTGTAAGCGTCCACAGTATCATGATCAGTAATGGAAATGCCATAAAGTCCTAAATTTCGCGCCGTCTCGATGAGTTCGATGGGAGTCAAAGTGCCGTCAGAGCAAGTGGAATGAAGATGCAAATCAATTTTATTTTGGGGCATAAGGCACAACTCTTATTTCTCTATGAAGCTCGATCCCATATTCTTTTTTCACTTTATCTTCAATTATTTCAACGAGTGTGAGGACATCACGAGCTGAAGCCCCTTTATCATTCACTATAAAGTTACCATGTCGTGGAGAAACCATTGCCCCTCCCACTTTGTATCCTTTGAGCTGAAGATTCTCTATCATTTTACCGGCTGGGAGTTCAGGTGAAGGGTTTTTAAAGCAGCAGCCAATTGAGGGGACTTCATAAGGTTGAGTTTTTAAGCGATATTGTAAAATATCCTCCTGCCTTTTTTTTGCTGAAGAATCAACTTCCAGAGCAAAACGAGCAGAAATAATAAATCCTTTCATTTCTTGGAAAGATGAATAACGATATGAAAACTGGAGACTTTCTTTTGAGTACTCTTGTATGACCCCATCGTCGCGCAAATAGGTCACACTGAGTAGGAAGTCTTTTGTCTCCATCCCCCCTGCCCCTGCATTCATATAAATAGCGCCTCCGACTGTTGCGGGAATCCCGCAAGCAAATTCAAGGCCCTTATATCCAGATCTTGCTGTCTGAATTCCTAGCAAAGCAAAAGAATATCCAGCTCCTACACTCCAAATATGGTCTTCTTGGTGTTTGAAAGAAAGTTTGTTGATAATGACAAGACCTTCATAACCTAAGTCATCAAAAAGAGTATTAGATCCCTTACCGATGATCAAATAAGAGATGGAGTGCTCGCGTGCAAAGTGAAGAGCAAAAAGGAGATCATCCAAAGAAAAAGCTTCAATAAGATAGGCAGCAGGGCCGCCAATTTTAAAGGTGGAGTAAGACTTCAGAGGTACTTGCTGTTGAATCTGCGCTGGTGATGCATCCATGATAGATTTGGTCGATTATGGCATTAACAAACTTCGAAGATTCCATGTTGCCGAATTTTTTGCAAAGTCTTATTGCTTCTGAAATCGCAATAGAAACATCTAGCTCTTTTTTCCAAATTTCATAGACTGCAAGCCGAATGACACTTTTCTCCAAAAGAGAGATTCTTTCGAAATCATATTCTTTGCTAATGGTACGAATCATTTCATCAATGTCAGTAAGGCTAGATTCGATCTTTCTGGCTTCTTCAAGAGCTAGGTGCACATTTCTTCGAGATATTTTAAGCTCGCTCATAATGAGTGGTGTTGGATCATCAGATAGATCTTCAGACACATCATGAGCAAACAAAATGAGTAAAATGATTTCTCGATGTTTTTGGATAGGTAGTTCCATAATTTCCCTTAAGCTGGCAAATATCATACAAAAAAAAGTAAAAAAAAACAGCAAAGAATATCCTAATCTTTTATTTTGAAAAGATAAGAACCATAAGAAAAAATTCAATACACCACAAAAAAATGAGACTATGCTAGGAATTTTTTTAGATACTGAAACCAACGGCCTTGATTTTAAAGCCCACCGAATCCTTGAAATAGCTTTTAAAATTATCGATTTAAAGAGAGGAAATGAAGTCGCCTCCTATCAAAGCGTATTATTCCAACCCATAGAAGTTTGGGAGAAAAGTGATAAAATATCTTTGAAGGTGAACGGAATCGAATGGGAAACCGTTCAACAAGGAATTCCAGAATCAAACGCTAGCGCTGACATCATTCAAATTTTTAATTCCCATCAAATTCGAAGAGGTCGAGCTGTCTTTATTTGCCAAAACCCCTCTTTTGACCGCTCTTTTTTTACACAACTTGTTCATCCCGATATCCAAGAAAAATATGAGTGGCCCTATCACTGGCTCGATCTTGCATCAATGCACTGGTCTCTCGCCATTTACCATCATAGAGAAAAAAAATGCCCTCTACCCTGGGAAATAGGCCTTTCAAAAGATCGTATTGCCTCTTTTTATAAAATCAAACCTGAGGCTCGTCCTCACCGCGCTATGAATGGAGTAGACCATCTTATTGCCTGCTATGAAAAGATTGTAGGCTTCCAGCTAAGCTGATTTTCTTATTGATAGATAAAGAGAATTATCATAGATCAAAGGCAAGGCTTCATGGGGGATGGCTTTGCGTTTTGTTGATAAGTTGCGCTCATTAAAATATCGGCGTTTTCAAGTTGATATTCTCACTATACTACTTTGCCTTCTTTTTCTCTCTTCCACTTGGATCATTCTTTACACTTATAATCGTCAAAAAGAGGCGATGCTAGATGTTGCGAAATCGACAATCGCAAGAGTTTCTTCCATTATTAATGAGCAAGTCAATGATCTATCTCAGATGGTCGCACAATTTCCCGCTATTTCTTCAGGGTTCTTTTACAGCGAAAACCCACTGAAAACTGGAGACCCAGACCTTATATTGTTTTTCCTCTCATCGATAAAATATCATCCCGAGCTTTATGCAATTTACACAGCTGACATGAGTGGAAATTTTATTGGGGCTTTCAACCTTCGTCTTATGAGCCAACGTAGTTTGGTCAGTGATCCAAGCACTCCTCTTCCACCCAATGCCCTCTTTTGTGTCCTCACCCAAACACCTCAAGGCAAAGAGTGTAGGCAATATAAAGATCAAGATTTCAAGACAGTTTCTTCTGAATGCTACCAAAAACTTAGTTTTCAGCCGAGAATTCGGCCGTGGTTTCAGCTTGCTTTGCAATCAAAAACACAATCCCTTGTTTGGTCAGATATTTATCAATTTCTTTCCTCTGATGATGTAGGACTCACCGCCTCCAAACTGGTTACAATGAACGGAACACCCACCGCGATTGTAGCCGCTGATGTCACTACGTCTTACTTATCCAATTTTATTTCTAATCTTCCTGTCGGAAAAACAGGAAAAGCGTTTCTCATCAGGGGAAATAATGAAATCTTACTTCCTCCAGAGCAAACCAATGATCAGGCATTAATCGAAAAAATTCTTAAAAAACTTGAAACGCAAAAAGGAAGCCTTGCTGAGGTCATTTTAGATGTTGATGACGAAACATATTTAGTGGCTCTGCACGATCTTTCATTCAATTTAGAGCGAGGATGGAAATTTATCGTTTATGCTCCCTTAGTAGACTTTTATGGGGATATGATCCGCATCCAAAGAAACGCCTTTATTATTTCCTTAATTATCTTAGCCTTCGCTTCTTTATTAGCTTACTATTTTTCTAAGAAAATTTCTGTACCGATCATTGTCTTATCTGAGCAAGTGGACCGGATACGTCAGCTCGATTTTACAATAGAGACAAAGATTCAGTCCAACATCAAAGAAATCGCCCAGATGTCTAACTCAATTCAATCTCTGCGCACTGCCGTCCTAGGATTTTCTCGCTATGTGCCGAAAACCATCGTGATGCAGCTCATGAAGACACAAAAGGAAATTGAGCTCGGTGGATCTAAGAAAAACTTGACCATGATGTTTTCCGATATTAAGGACTTCACTCATATATCAGAAAAGACTCCCACTGATGAGCTGATGGCTATGCTTGCTGTCTATTTCAGAGGTATTTCAGACATTATCCTTGCCCATGAGGGAACTATTGATAAATATATTGGGGACTCTGTCATGTCTTTTTGGGGAGCCCCGCTAGCTCAGCCCAACCACACTCAACTCTGCGCAGTAGCTGCGATTCACTGCAAAAAGTTTATTGATGAGTTCAATGAAGAGCAGCTAAGAAAAAATGCTCCTTGCTTTTACACACGGATCGGGATTCAATCGGGTGATGTGATCGTAGGGAACATTGGTACTGAAGAGAGAATGAATTATACTGTGATTGGCGACGCAGTCAATACAGCTTCTCGCCTGCAAAACCTCAATAAAGTTTACCATACATCGATTTTAGTTTCTGAAAGCGTCGCTAAAACACTATCTGATGATTTTTATTTACGACCTGTTGATATGGCTACACTGAAAGGCAAGGATGACAAAATCTATGTTTATGAACTTCTAGACAGCAAAAAAAGCCCACTATTTCACAGCGAATCTCATTACTACGAAACCCTGTTGCAGGATTATGAGAAAGCTCATGATGCCTATAAAAATCAAAATAAAGCCTTAGCTAAAGAGCTTTTTGTGGCTCTTCAACGCAAATATCCTAAAGATGAACTGATTGGATATTTTCTCACCTCTCTTTAAAAGCTATAATTTACCTTTAGTCCAACGAGCCCAATAAGGCTTCCATCGATCTTTTGTTTTATGAAGGAGAATAGGTATGAGCAAAATCGGAACCCCCATATAAAAAGAGGGTCGTAAATCAGGGCTATATATAATCACAACAAGGCAGAGTACCTGTGCCCATATTGCAAAATAGGTAATGTAGGGATAGCCCCAGATTTTATACTTTAAAGGGGATCCTTCCCCTCGTTTTTTTCGAAATATAAGCTGAGACCAGCAAATAGAGATCCAGGCGATAGACCCACAAAATCCCGACAAGGCTAAGAAGTTCTCATACACCTTTTTAGACGGAAAGAAATAGGCTACAAGCATGATGAGCCAAACAACGATAAAGGTAAAAATCGTAGCGTGATTTGGAGTCCCTCTATGACTGATCTTATCCAGCTTTTTGGGACTTAGGCCTAAAGCTGACATGGCATGCAACGTTCTTGAGGCGGCATAAAGGCCACTATTGGCGCAAGAGAGTACCCCTGCTACAATTAAGAAGGTGAAGATGTGACCGATATTTTTGAATCCATAACTTTGAAGCGCAATCGCAAAGACACTTCCCTCTAACGTTGCATTCTTCCATGGAAATATCAGAGCTAAAACGAAGATGGGAAGAACATATAAGGCGGTAATTGTTCCTGCGATCCCCTCCATCGCATGAGCCACATCTTTTCTAGGTTTATGGGATTCCGAAGCGCTAAGGCCGATGATCTCTGTCCCTTGGAAATTCAGGAGCAATATGATCATATTAATGAAGAAAACGGCAAATCCTTTTGGAAACATTCCACCTTCATCGATGAGATATTTTGTTCCAACAATCTCCCCAGACTGGTTTCCTACAATCCCAAAGAAAATCAATAAACCTAAAACAGTGAATCCTATGAAAAGAGCCATATGGGTAAATGTAAGCCAAAAAGCGGTGTCTGCAAAAATTTTGACCCTACAAATGTTAATGAGCATAATGAGGATCGCAAAAATCGTTGCCCACATGTAGACAGGGATCCCTGGGAAATAGTCTTGCATAAGGAGTCCTCCTGCAATACATTCTGTGGGAATATAGATCACCCAGTTTGCCCAATAAGCCCAGCCTACACCACAAGCCCAGCTCGGAGAAATGTACTCTTTAGCATATCCGACAAAAGAATGGTGGCTTGGATCTTCATGAGCGGCGAGCTCTGTCATACATTCCATGGTCAAAAAGCTGATGAGTCCACCAAAGATAAAAGCTAAAAAAGCAAACGGGCCAATTTGGCTTAAGATATAACCATTCCCTAGAAAGTAGGTAGAACTAATAGTTCCACCGACAGAAATGGCGATGATGTGCCTAAAATGTAGAACTCTTTGAAAAAAATGCTTCTTATTCATATTTATTGAAATACGATTTTTTTCAATGTTAGGCAAGAAAAGCTTTATCTATGAAGGCTTGAGAGTCCATCCTCTTGCACTCTGCCAGAATAATAGAGCCATCTTCCCTCTTCTTTCTTAAAAATGCTATGCTCGATAAAAGAAGCATCTTGTTTTTGCACTTTCAAAATGGCGACAAAAGTAACTTCTGCGGTGTTTTCTTCTTCTTTTTCAAAGAGGATTTTGAGATCAAAAAAGCTCGTTTGGTTTACAAAGCTCAGCAGCTCTTTTTTCCACTTCCTTGTATCCTTTTCATAATGGGAATTGTCGGGATGGGTCGTCTTGATAATATAATCTAAAAGCCCAAGAGCATAGGCACTGTAGCGGGATCTCATGAGCTGCACTGCATGCTCTGGTAGCGCCCCTTCATGAAAAGGCTGGCAGCAATCGCTATAGGTTTTGCCACTTTTGCAAGGGCAAGAATGGGGTTTTTTCATAAGGTAGCTCCATGAATAAAAAAGGGGAACTATAGCATCTCAACAAACAAAAATCTTTAAAAAAAGAAGAGGATGAAAAAAACCAACAAAAACATAATAAAAATATTTTTAATATAAAAACAAAATCCAATTCCCTTTAAAATCGGAGCCAACAGGGAATTTTTAATGAATTTTGTAGGCAATTCAATAATCTATGCTTATAGGCAATCAGAGAAGGCTCTTGAAAACCATTACTTTTACCAAACCGTCCACAAACCCTTTTTTGAGGCTTATGGCCTCTGCAAGGCTAGCAATCTCCTCTTTCAAGGGGGCATTCTTTTAGCCCATGCCGTATTCACTTCCGTTGACCTTATAGAGGGGATCGCAAGGGCTGCTTTGGCGCCTATTGCTGCCTTAGGCCTTCTTAGCAAAAACCCCTCATACCAAGACTTTTACAACAGAAAATTTCACCCTTTTGGAGTCTTATTTGCCTTCATAGCGATCACTACACTAGCCTTAGCTGTCATTACGGCGCTGGTAGCTGCTCTTTGCGGGGTTGTTATAGGGGTCAGCCCCCTTCTGCTTATTATTCAATGTGGGTTTGAGGCAGGCAAAAAGCTGTTCATAGCCCTAACCACTCAAAATTAAATAATAAAGATTTTTTTAAGCTTTGTTAAGACTTGTTAAAGATTTAATGATAAGATATAATTTAAACCAAACGCAACAAATAGGTTTTTTATGAGTACTGCAACAAATCCAGCTGTACAATTACTCGACCAGTATCAGGCTATAGGAGCAATTTCTAATCAAAATACATTTATTATCAAAGGAACGAACTTTCTTCTTGGTAGAGCAGGGATATTAGAGTCTCAAACAAAAACAGCGTATGCTGTGAAAGTAATCTGCACGATTCTCACTGCTCCCTTTGCATTTGTTGAAGAAGTAGCGCGTGCGGCACTTTCTCCTATTGCTGCTTTGTTCTTATTCATGAAAAATGATAGATTGAATACCATTCTTTTTAACAACTTTTTTGCCCAAGCAATTACGGTTTTGGGGGTTATTGCATTTCCTACTCTAAGTGCCCTTTTGCTTGTTGCTACAACTGTTAGTTGCTGCTTCTGCTGTTGCTGTTGCTGCGGTGCCGGTTCTAAATAATTAGAAGTGTTATCAAGAGCTGCTGCACCACAAGGTAGTCCAGGAGCGCTCTAGTAGTTTGTACACCAAGCAAGCACATCCAAAATAAGGGTATACCCATTCGTATACAAAGTTTTATCACAAAAGGAGCGCCTCAGCGTTCCTTTTACATTTAAAAAAGCAAAATTGTAAAATTATTTATTTAAAAACTTGAAAATATAACTTTCTTCTTTGATTTATTTGTTTTAAAATTAACATTTGAATTATAATATATTCAAAATTAAAACAGAATTTGTTATGTTTCCTTATTTTATTAGTTCAACTCAAAAACAATATAGTTCTAGCCCCGAAGGTAGTTACGCAAAAGAAGCTGCTCTACAATCTCTCAATACCCTTAGAAATAATTTGACCATCCAAGGAACGATGGGAGTACTTACAAGAACAGGTATGTACGCTTCAAAGAACACCATTGTAAAAGGTTTTGCTGTTGCACTAGAAATTCTTGCCTATCCGATAGCTCTAACCGAACAAGTAGCCCGGGCTGCTCTTTCTCCTATTGCAGCTTTATATCTTATTTTTGATCGTAGTAAAAAGGCGCAAAGTTTTCTTTATCAGAACTTCTTTTCTCAAGCATCGATTACTTTTGGCTTCCCAATAGCCGGAGCCATTGCTAGCGCAATAGGCGCGATCTTTATTGGTGTTATGGTCGCTTCTTGTTGCTTCTGTTGCTGCTGCTGTGCCCCTTGTAAATCAGGAGAAGGGTCATCAAGAGCACAAGGTACGAGCGATCCGGTCCTAGCTGCACTGCATGGTGGCACACGAGTTTAATTTTTTCATACAAAGTTTCATGATAAAAGGAACGCTAAAGCGTTCCTTTTTCTTTTTAGCGAAGAGCAAAAAGGATCGATTCGAAAACTGAGCGGAAAGAGACATTTCTATCTAAAGCGTCGTAAGCTTTATGGTACTGCTCAAGAAGCTTCTCAAGTCCTCTTTCTGGGAAAGGAGGCATTTGATGAAAGCTTTCTTTTTCTTCCGAAAAAAAGAGCTCTTGATCTATCTTAAATTGGATAGACAAGCGATCCCTTACCCAGAAAAGAAGAGTACGAAGGGCAAAATCTTCAGCGAGGTTTTTCTCTTTTTCGTCTAGCGATTGAATATATTGCTCCATTTCATCAAGGTAAAGAAGAGAAAGGGAATGATGCCTTGTAAAAAAGGCCTGCAGCCCTTTTAAAAGGGTATTTTCTACCTGGGTGAATTCTTCACTTAAATAAAATGAGAGGTTTTTTAGACTACCGTCAAGATTTTTAACCTTTTTTGCTGCTTGCTCAGCAGATTGAGGGTGATGCTTTTCTAAATAGGTATATAGTTCCTGGTCCGGGATCTGCTGAAAAGGAATTTCCACAACTCTGGACAGGACTGTATCCAGCAAAGCTTCTTTGCGGTGCGTGGTAAGAATAATCTTGGCATGAGGAGGTGGCTCTTCAAGTGTTTTAAGAAGAGCGTTCATATGAACAGGAAGCATCCCATGGACATCCTCGATCAGATAAACCTTATAGGGAGCCTCATGAGGTAAAATATAAATATGGTCAATGATGTGACGGATCATTTCCATGGAGTGGAGTCCACTTTTTTCATCAGGTTTTACATGGAAATAATCGATAGGACTCACCTGCCTTGTATTCATTAAAGCGTAAGCAAAAGCTTTTGCAAACAAAGCTTTCCCAACACCTTCAGGACCTGAGAAAAGAAAAACAGAGGGTATAGAGCCTCTTTCTAAAAGGGAGGTGAGCATCTCTTTGACAGGCTGATTACCGATAAGATGAGAAAATGTGTTAACCATAAAATCGCTTTTTAAAATGAGTCCAAACGATAGAAAAAACTTCATCGGGAGGTAATGTTGCATCTACCGTAAAAAATCTCTGAGGTTCTTTTTCGGCGAGGTGCAAGAAATTTTGTCTAACTCGATAATGAAAATCCAATTGCTTTTGTTCCATTCGATCAAAAGAAGATCTCTTTGCCCTTTCAATACCGACGACAGGATCAATATCAAGATAGATTGTTAAATGGGGAACAAGGCCCTTCGTTGCAAATTTTGTGAGAGTAACAAGGTCTTCATTTTTGATCACATCATAGGCTCCTTGGTAAGCAAATGTAGAGTCACTATAGCGGTCGCAAAGGACAACCTCTCCTCTTCCTAAAGCTGGTAAAATGATTTCTTCGACATGATGGGCTCGATCCGCAAGAAATAGAAGAAGCTCAGCTCTGGAAGAAATGGCAAGCTCATGTTTTTCTAAAAGAATAGAGCGGATGTGAGCCCCAAGAGGAGTTCCTCCGGGCTCACGAGTTTTGATCGCTTTGAGCTTTTCCTCACGGATTGCATCATAGAGGGAGTTGATCAGTGTGGTTTTACCCGCACCCTCTCCCCCCTCAAATGTAATAAAAAGGCCTTTGTAGCTATGAGCTGACAAGCTTATTCCTCTTTATCCATTTTTTCGATTTTTTGAATACCTACTAAGATATCTCCATCTGAAAGCTGTACAAGGCGCACTCCTTGAGTGGAGCGTCCCATAACTCTTACATCTTTCATAGAGGTTCTTAAGGTTTGGCCATGGCTCGACATCATAAGCACTCCATCTTCATCACTGATAGAGAGAGCTCCTACAACATTACCATTTCTTGAGTTTGTGATAATAGAGATAACACCCACCCCGCCTCGATTGGTTTGTCTGAAATCAGAGACTTGAGAGCGTTTACCATAACCATTTTCACAAACGATGAGAACTGTATCTGTTTCTTTGACCGATTCACAAGATACAACAGCATCTGTAGAGTCTTTAAGGCGCACCCCACGAACTCCACGGGCAGTTCTTCCCATCTCACGGACAGCTTCATTATCAAAGCGTACAGCCATCCCTTTTTTGGTAAAGAGCATGATTTGATCATCTTCTTTGACAAGACGTGCAGCAATCACCTCATCTCCTTCATCGATCGTGATCGCATAAACCCCTTTCTTACGAGGAGAGCTATAAGCAACTAGGTCAGTTTTCTTAATGACACCATTTCTCGTAGCAAAAAGGATGGAAGCTTTCATTTCGAAGTCTTTTACATTAAGGACAGCAGCGACTTTCTCATCTTTGCTAATACCTTCTAGTAAGTTGACTAGGGCTTTACCTTTTGCTTTGCGACCCGCTTCGGGGATTTGCCATACTTTAAGCCAATAGCAACGTCCAAAGCTTGTGAATACAAGAAGATGCTCATGAGTTGAGGCTGTGTAGACATCTTTAATCGCATCATTTTCTTTTTTCATATCAAAACCAATAACCCCTTGCCCCCCTCTTCTTTGTTCTTTGAAGGTAGAAACAGGCATGCGTTTGATATAATCATCTGAAGAGATGGTGATAATGACAGTCTCATCAGGAATGAGGTCTTCCATCTCAAGCTCTCCTTCTGCTGCAATAATCTTCGTTTTGCGAGGAGTTTTGTCTTGTTTTTTGATCTCATCGAGCTCTTCGATGATGATGTCCCGAACAAGTCTTTCATCAGCAAGGATCGCTTTGTATTGCTTAATTTTTTCAAGAAGCTCGTTGTACTCATCTTCAACTTTGCCTCTTTCCATAGAAGTAAGTTGGTAAAGGCGAAGCTCAAGGACAGCGTCAGCTTGCTTATCTGAGAAGCTATAGCGACTCATAAGCTGATCTTTAGCTTCTTTTCGATCGCTACTGGCTCGAATGAGTTTTACAATTTCATCCAAGTGGTCTAGTGCTTTGAGATACCCCTCTAAGATGTGAGCTCTCGCTTCTGCTTTTTTCAGTTCGAAACGAGTTCTTCTCTGGATCACTTCGATACGGTGATCGATCCAACCGAGGATCATCTGGCGGATGTTCATCGTACGGGGAAGACCGTTGTCAAGAGCTAGCATGATACAACCAAAGGTTGTTTGGAGCTCAGTAAACTTATAAAGCTGGTTAATCGTTACATCAGGGATCTCCCCTCTCTTTAAATCGAGAACAATGCGAAGACCTTCTTTATCCGTTTCATCGCGGATATCAGAAACCCCGTTCATCACTTTTTCGTTGATCAAATCAGCAATTTTCTTAATGAGAACTGCTTTGTTCACGTTATAGGGAAGTTCATCAATAACGAGTCTTTGACGATCTGTTTGTTTATTGTCCTCTACATGAAGGAGGCCTCGGAGCATCAACTTTCCTCTTCCTGTATGGTAGGCCTCTTTGATTCCTCTATAACCACAGATCACACCGCCTGTAGGAAAATCGGGGGCAGGCATGACTTGCATTACATCATCCACTGTTGCTTTTGGATTATTAATGAGAAGTTTTGTTGCATCAATGAGTTCCCCGAGATTATGAGGAGGAATGTTTGTCGCCATACCTACAGCAATTCCCGAAGAACCATTCGATAGAAGGTTAGGGAACTTCGAAGGAAAGACATTAGGCTCTTTCTTTGTTTCGTCGTAGTTAGGAGAATAATCGACTGTTTCTTTCTCAAGATCTTCCATGAGGGAGATCGCAGAAGCTGTCAGTCTTGCCTCCGTATAACGCATAGCAGCTGGGGGGTCACCATCTACTGATCCAAAGTTACCTTGTCCTTGGATTAATGGATAACGCATTACCCACTCTTGCGCAAGGCGCACAAGTGTTGGATAAATGACTGTTTCACCATGAGGGTGATAATCTCCGGAGGTGTCTCCGCAGATTTTAGCACATTTACGATGCTTAGCGCCGGGTGTTAGGTTCAGCTGGCGCATAGCAAATAATATTCTTCGCTGTGAAGGCTTAAGACCGTCACGTAGATCAGGTAGGGCTCTGGAGATGATGACCGACATCGAATAGCGCAAGTAGCTCTCTTTGAGCTCATCTTCTACGTTACGATGTTGTACAATTTCCCCTTCGGTATATGACATGGGTAAACCTCTTCATTAAATATCTAAGTTTTTTACAGATAAAGCATGGGTCTCAATAAAAAGACGTCGGGGCTTAACTTCTTCGCCCATGAGCATAGTAAACATTTGATCGGCCGCAACCGCATCGGGAACTGTTACTTGCAATAGTGTTCTCTTCGCTGGATCCATTGTTGTTTCCCAAAGTTGGTCAGCGTTCATCTCACCAAGACCTTTGTAGCGTTGGATTTCGATCCCTTTTCTTCCATTTTCGCGGAGATAGTCTACAATCTCTTTGAGAGTAAAGATGGGATACTCACTTCCAGATTCTTCCAAGATATCAAAGATCTTTCCACTTGGAATGAGGTATTGGCTGATGGCGAGCTCAAAATCAGCAAGTGCTTGTTTAAGATCTTTGAGCTTATCTTCTTCATAAAGTTCGGTCACATGAACAGCTTGAGGCTTGAAGATCATCATTTCAGGAGTAATCTCAGCTTCGGGAATCGCTTGGATTGTTTTTTGATGATTTTCCCTTTGTCTTTCAATGTGAGCTTGCTTGAACGCCTCTACTTCTTCGTTTGTATAAAGATACTCTAAATCCTCATCTAAACGGACGAGATAGCGAGGGAAAAAGCCTTCATTGTTCGCGGTTGTTAAGAACTCTCTAAATGACATCCCTTTTCGCTCGATGGAATTCATAAGTCCTTCTACCGACAAAATTGCTTGGAGTAGATGTAGGAGATCGTTTTGCTCGATCGTTTTATTTTGCGCCGCAAAACGTAGGGTAATATCTGTTGTTCCTAAGTGGAGCAAATATTCATCCATCTCTTTCTCAGAGTGAATGTATCGACTCACCTTTTTTCTTGTGACTTTATAAAGAGGAGGTTGAGCAATATAAATATAGTTTCCTTCAATTAAATCGGGCATATGGCGATAGAAAAAAGTCATGAGAAGAGTACGGATATGAGATCCATCGACGTCAGCGTCCGTCATAATGATGATTTTATGATAACGAAGCTTTTCTAAATTGAATCCTTCTTTACCGATTCCACATCCAAACGCAGAAATCATGGCTCCTACTTCTTCGTTTTGCAGAACTTTCTGAAGTCTAGCTTTTTCCACGTTCAAAATCTTACCACGTATGGGTAAAATCGCTTGGAATCTGCGATCACGACCTGATTTTGCAGAACCACCCGCTGAGTCTCCCTCAACGATATAAATTTCGCAAAGAGCGGGATCTTTTTCAGAGCAATCGGTCAGTTTTCCTGGTAAACGGCCACTATCTAAAGCTGTTTTTCGAAGAGTTAATTCTCTCGCTTTGCGGGCAGCTTCCCTCGCCTGTGCAGCAAGAGTTGCTTTTTCGATAATAAGCTTTGCAATCGGTGGATGCTCTTCGAGGAAGGTTGTGAGGATCTCTCCTGTGACCTGCTGAGCTACAGTACTCACTTCGCTATTACCAAGTTTTTGTTTTGTTTGTCCTTCAAACTGAGGATTGGGAACTTTCACAGAAATGATGGCTGTAAGCCCTTCTTTAATATCATCTCCGGTAATGCTTGTTTTATCCCCTTTAAGCATGTTGTGGTTTTTGCAGTAAGTATTAACAGCGCGCGTTAAAGCCGTTGAAAATCCTGTGAGATGTGTACCACCAAGTCTTGTATGGATGTTATTGACATAAGAAAAAGTGTTTTCTGTATATGTCTCATTCCACTGCATAGCCGCTTCAAATTCAATCGGCCCCTCTGAAGTTTCTTTAGAACCATGAATATAAATCGGGGTAGGAAATAGAGGTTGTTTGTTTTCGTTAAGGTAAGAAACAAAAGAAGAAATCCCCCCTTCAAACTTGAAAACTACGGGTTCTTTTGTATCGTTTCTCTCTTCTTTAAGATGGATTTCAATTCCTTTATTGAGGAATGCAAGCTCTCTAAGACGTTTAAAAATGACATCATATTCAAATCGAGTTTCAGGAAAAATCTGGTCGTCTGGCATGAAGGTAACGATCGTACCTCTTTTTGTTGTCTCTCCGATCTGCTTCAATTCACCAAGAGGCTTACCTCGAGAAAAGTCCATTTTATAAACTTTTCCATTTTGATGAACTTCCACTTCAAGAAGTTTAGAAAGAGCATTTACGCAAGAAACACCCACGCCATGCAAACCACCAGATACTTTATAGGTATTCTTGTCAAATTTTCCACCGGCATGGAGAATCGTCATAACGACTTCCAAAGCGGTGACTTTTCTTCCCTGTTTCCTAGATTCAGAGTCGTGAATTCCTACAGGAATACCTCGTCCATTATCTTCAACACTGACAGAACCATCTTTTCGAAAGGTAAGCCAAATCGTATTGCAATATCCTGCCATCGCTTCATCAATACAGTTGTCGACAACTTCATATATCAGTTGATGAAGACCATTCATTCCTATATCACCGATATACATACCGGGACGTTCACGTACAGCTTGAAGGCCTTCTAATACGGTAATCGAGCTGGCGTCATATTCTTTTTCTTTTGTCATGGTGGTCATACCCTTTCACTCTCATAATTTGATAAAAAGCAAAATCTATCATACACCGATGTGAAATACAATATTTTCAATCGGGATATGGGGAAGACTTTCCTTCAGTTTTTTCAGCAACATCTCTTTTTGCTGATTCTTCAGTATACTATAAAGAGACGAATTTTTCACCTGTACAAACAGGGTTTTATTTTTAAAATCGACAGGGGTCGCCATGGGAGCTAGTTTACTCCCCATAAGCTCGTTCCACTTATCAAAAATAGGATCTCTTTTTTGGTCCATTCCTTTGAATAAATGTTCAGCAAGCTCGGGGAGAAGATGTTTGATTTCTCTTCCGGTGGGGCGGGTTCCATCATAATTTCTGGGAATACGTTTGAACTTCTCTTTCATAGCACTGCATGGGCATAAGGCCCAATGCGCACTATAGCTCTGACACTTTAAAATTGCAACGTCAATAGTTGATGGCAAAGAATAGCTTCTGCAAATCACTTAATTGTTAAATCTAAAAAAATCTCTTAAATAGAAAAAATCAAACTAACTTGATTAAAATTCTATCATTTAAATTACAACTTGTGAAATTTTTATGAAAAAACTCATTTGCTTCATTTCGATTGCTCTTTCTTCTCTTGCTTCAGCCGATTCTTCATTTAATTCGTCATACCATATGCCTTTAAAACACTCCGAAGCTGCCTCGAAACTAGATGAGAGTTTTTATCACCCTTATTTTGGAGCAGGGTTTTCGACGTTTGTTTTCCTTCCTTATGGAGGAAATTTCAGCATTGGAACAAGATCGGCAGCACCTAACATGCCTGTAGGTGTTGATATTTCAGCGAACTACACAGCAACTTTCGCCAGCCAGTACTACTTCATTAAAGGAATGCTTCCCGTATACCTAAACAGAAGCACTCCCCTTGAATCCTACTATATGGGCCCCTATCTTTGCTTCGGGTATAACCATATCTCTGAATTTCTAGGGCCCAATTCCATTGATTTTAACTCAGGCCCCCTACTGATCAATGGCATGGCTTTTGGCAAAAACTTTCTTGTCGAAGAAAGAATGAACTTTTGGCAAGTCAGCGCCAATTTTGCACGGTTAGAAGGCGGCTCCTCACTCAAATGGGAAAGCTGGCCTACCTTTACTTTTCAATACGGACTTGGGTTCTAAAAATTTATTGAAAATTTTAGGCGAAAAAAAGACTTACCAACTCAAGCTTTAATTTCTTTTTACAAGCTTTTTATTTACTGAAGTTTGTGCTATTTTAGTCACAAAAATCAGAGATATCATGGATTGCTCCACTGCTTTCAAAATTTCATTACACCCTTCTCATGGTCCTTCTTCAGCGGCTGCCGCTGAAGCTGGGCTTAGAAAAGCAGCTACAAGTGACTCTCTTTTAGCCAGAACTTCGAGCGCCGTTGAAGGCTCGTTGATGGCGGGCTTACTAGATTCCCCTCCTTGCAGCTATAGACCACCTGCCGCATCAGACGCTTCTACAGAAGGGTCTGTCAGCCCCTTGAAAGGGAGGATCTCTGCGCTTTCACTCACTCCAAGCACTCCGATTAGCATGATCGCTAGAGAGGGAGGGCCTTCCCCACTACCTTTCTCAGGGGCTGTAGATTTGGCGCCCTTGCACCCGGAGCCCTCTTCAGAGCTTATCTCCCTAATAAGATCCTTTTCTTCAATAGAAGGAGAATTCTCTCTTTTTTTAGGGCTATTTTTTCTCCTAATTAGCCAGCTTAGCCCTGCAGAAGATGCTCATTTTGCTCTTCATCAACGCTTTGCAAGACTCATGCTCCTATCTGGAAGTGAGGAGGAAAAGAAGGCAATCTTTGAAAGCTTCTTTAGAGATGCAAGCCCTATACTTAATCCTATTTTAGAGCGAGACGGTATTCAGCCGATCACCCATGAACTTTCTCTCGAACTGAGTCATTTGCTTGTTAAGTACCCCTTAATGAGCATTAAGAAACTCATAGCCCGTAAAGACTTTTCAAAAATGGCCGAGTTTCAGCGATCTCCTGCTTTGCTCCATGCGGCAGAGAGATTTTTAATTCTGTTTTATCTCAAAATATTTCTTTTGCATTTACTGTCTAATGCAAAAGAATTCATGAAATATCATGAGCTATGTGGATCATCTCTTTCTTCCTTTCCAGAAATCATAGCGAGGTCGAGAAAATCTTCCGCCTATTCTTCATGGATCATGCAAATTATTTCTAAATTTTCTGAGCCCTATCCAAATTCTTTACTAAGAAATATTTCTCATACCTTATGTGGCCAAGACTCTGTTATGGACATCCTTTCAATACGAAAAAGATATGTAAACGGAATGATAACCCAGGAAGAAACATTAGCCGCGCTCATGCCTCATTCATCACTCCTTTTGGATCATACCGATGACTCACTTGTTGGATTCTCAAGCATGCTCGAAAAAATTCGTGAAGGTCTTTTTTGTTTCGCTGCTATTATCTCCTTTCCCTATGTGCTACGAGAAAAATCGAATCATTTGACAACGATGGAAGTAGAAAAAGCTGCCACTGCATTTATTACCGGGAAATTAGACTCTATTGATTTACCTCCCCTGCCAAAAGAAATCTATCTCTATTACCAGCAGCAAAAAGGTCTCCTACGACTTGGAGAAATACTTGCGCTTCATCTTCGATCAGGCTGCAAGGCGGGAGATGGGCTCCGGCAAATTGCAAGAACATTATTGACACCGCCCAAATCTCCATCACCTACAAAAAGGAGAGTGCTTCCGAAACCTGTCTCTGGAATGAAAACGACAGCCGCTGCTGCTGCGACAGAAGAGGAAGCGGCCCCACCTGAAATTGCACATCCAGCATACTATTCATCTTTACATCAATTTTTCCTGAGCCCTATTTCATTCTCGAGTTTAAAAGCGTTTGGATCTGCTGAGGCTTTACAAATTTCACTCAGCTACGCTCAAGCTCTTTTTAAGCTTCATGAGTTATTTAGATTCTCACTTTCTCCTGTAGAAATTTCTCATTACTTGCTTGATGCAGGGCGCATGGGGTCTTTATGTCTTGAGCAGATCATTACAGCAAAAATGCTAGAAGATCATAAAGCCTCTTCAAGAAGCGATTTGGAAACTCTGATTGCAGATTGTGGTCATGAGTCTAAACATCGAATCGCAAAAACCGATATTTTATCTAGACTTAACCCCTTCCAGCAAAGCACAATCAGAGAAATCCTTAACGTTTACTCTCAACTTGAATATGGGATCAGAGCTCTTCCCGAAGTGGATCCAAGACAACCTGATCTAACCTTATGGGTGGCTTTGAATGAAGGCAAAAGCGATCTAAATCTTTCCAAAATTGCTTCTGACGTGCAAAAGAGGATCAAAGACACCTTAATGGCTTTTTTTCACATAGCCATGACAATCCCTGCAGTAGCAACCTCTATCGACGCCGATCTTTTCTTTACATGGTCGGCGCAAAAAAGTGAGCCTTTAGAAAGTCCTTTTATGAAAGCAGAAAATCCTCTACCAGCACCGATTGAAGATAGTTTTATTGTATTGGCACAAATCATTCATGAACTTGAGAAGTCTTCTCATAAAAAAGCCCTCTCATTTAATTCTTTTCTGCGACATAAAGCTCAGCGAATAGGTCACAGTATAAGTCACATTGCGGTTCCTGAATTAAGGGACTTCATGCAAGGTCAAACCAAACTTCTTTTGCTAGAAATTTTAGAAAAAGCTCTTAAAGAATCCTCTTGGGAAGCTGAGTCTGCTTCAGCCGCAGGCCCTGCACCCGCTCACCAACTCGACCTGTATGCTCTTGAACTCGACATAAGAGACCTCACAGCAGAAGAACTGGGGTTCCTACGAAGTGCGAAAGGACGCAGAAACAACGCACGCTACACAGAAATGGCGACATCTGTAAGAGTCTTCGAACCCAAAAAGCCAAAAGGATTCTCTTTAGCTTGTGCAGGTGCAGGATCAGAAGGAGAAGCGCTAAGCGATGAGAAATTTTACGCTGTCAAAACAACTCGCCTACTTGATGCTGAAAAGTCTCTTGCTCAAGAAATGCCCCTCATGTGCTCTACTTTGAAAAAAGCCCTCAAGAAGAGGGGTTGGATTTGAAAATTCAAATCAATTTTTGAATAAAAATTTTCCTCAGTAACGATTTACCTCGATTTTTGAAGGAAGAACCTTCATACTATAGCAAAAAATTCACCCTGAAAATTGTATATGAGAGACCCCCAAAAAATCCGTAATATTGCCATTATTGCCCACATCGACCATGGCAAAACCACCATGATTGATAGTTTGCTTGCACAAAGCAATATTTTTAGAGAAAACGAAGAAGTAGTAGAACGTGTAATGGATCATTTTGATCTTGAAAAAGAACGTGGCATCACCATTTTTGCTAAGCACACTGGCATCCTTTATAAGGATTTCGCTATCAACTTAATTGACACTCCAGGGCATGCCGACTTCTCTGCTGAAGTAGAGCGCGTTCTAGGAATGGTCAACTCCGTACTTCTCCTTGTTGACGCTCAAGAAGGCCCCATGCCTCAAACACGTTTTGTTCTTTCCCAGGCTCTCAAACAAGGGTTAAAACCGATCGTCGTGCTTAATAAAATCGACAGACCCCACGCTGCTCCCGATGAAGCTCTCAACAAAACCTTTGATCTCTTTGTCGAACTTGGCGCTAATGATGAACAACTTGATTTTCCTTATTGCTACGCTTCAGGTCTAGGCGGATTTGCAATTCGCCATTTGAATGATGAAAGAAAAGACATGAATCCTCTTTTTGATCTCATTATTGAAAAAGTAGCTCCTCCTCCTGGAGATTTATCATTACCTTTCCTTATGCAAGTTGCTTCCTTGTCTTACAACGACTTTTTAGGACGACAAGCTACAGGTCGTGTACTTGAAGGTTCTGTGAAAGCAGGCGACACAATTACAAGAATCGACCACACAGGTCACCCTACAAAACACAAAATTGCGAAAGTAGAAGGTTATTTAGGAATACGCCGCATTGATCTCGACTCAGGTGGTGCAGGAGATATTATTTCGATTTCTGGAATTGAAGAAGTGATGATTGGAGACACTCTTTGCTCTTCAAATCATATAAGACAGCTTCCACCCATTTCTCTTGGTGAACCTACTCTATCGGTTGACTTTTCTGTAAATGACAGCCCTTTTTGTGGAAAAGATGGAAAACATGTGACGATGAACAAACTTCGAGACCGCCTTCTCAAAGAGAAGAAAGCAAACGTCTCTTTGCGCATTGAAGAATCAGAAGATGACGTTATTCGTGTTTATGGAAGAGGAGAGCTTCACCTTTCTGTTTTAATTGAAACAATGCGTCGTGAAGGCTACGAGTTTTCAATTGGAAAACCTAAAGTTGTAATCAAAGAAGAAAACGGAGAAAAGCTTGAACCTTACGAAAGAACTCACGTTGAAGTTCCCGAAGCGTTTTCAGGTCCTGTTATTGAGGAGCTTTCGAAGAGAAAAGGAGAAATGAAAAACCTTTTCAAAAACGAGCACAACATCACGATGATAGAATTTATCATTCCTACACGCTCGCTCATGGGATACCGTAATGAATTCCTTAACGTAACTAAAGGAAAAGGAATTCTAACCTCCGTTTTTGACCACTTTGGCCCTTTCAAGGGAGAACTTCCTGGAAGAAAATATGGAGCGTTCATCAGCAACTCTCAAGAGAAGTCAACAGCTTATGCGATCTTTAACCTCCAAGAGCGTGGCGTGATCTTTATTGGCCCGGGCGTAGATGTCTATGAAGGAATGATCGTAGGACGCAATAGCCGTGATAACGACCTTGTTGTCAACATCACAAGAGAAAAACATCTAACTAACGTTCGCGCTTCAGGCAGTGATGAAAACCTCATCTTGATCCCTCCAGAAACGATGGATCTTGAAAAGGCGATGCAGTTTATTGAAGATGATGAAATGATCGAAGTCACCCCTCATTTTGTTCGAATTCGAAAGGGGATCCTTAAAGAAACAGATCGCAAGCGTAGCCGCTCTAACGCTTAAAAAATCTTCTCGAAGGCCATGTTAATCATGGCCTTTCTCTTTTAAAAATATTCTTTGCTGTGCTACCTTTTCACCTTTATAATCACAAAAGGCACCTTTATGGCAGCTCCTCTTACACACACATCCCCATTTAGCCCCAGAACCTCTGCTCTACTAGACGACGCTTCTAATCCGATCACTTATTCACTACAACTAGGAGCTATTAAAGTTTCTTTAACAGTTCCTCATTACACAATAGCTCGGGATGAGCTTCCTCCTACGACAGAATTTGAAGCTGCTTTTCTTGAATGTTTAAGCACACTCACTAGAATTGTTTTGAATAATCTCATTTTACCTGGAGCTATTAAAGAAGTTTCTACTGGAGCATCGGGAAGGGGGGCTGGATCAGTCACTGACAAGACGGACAAGCTATGGAAAGAGTCTCTAGCGCTTATTGATCAATTCGAGACAGGCGTGGAACGATGTAAAGTTCTTGCTGAGAGGCAGTTTGAAGCATATAAAGCACATCTCTCTTCAAAAACAACCGATGATGACAATCCTCATAGGGAGCAAGCAATGTGGTCTAGGGCTCTTTTGACAATTACTGGGCTTTCTTCGATTTTTGCCCTGGTTGATGAAAAATTGGGGCTATTGTTATTTCTCAAAATCTAACGACTCTGTATACTCTTTAGCCTTAATTAAATAAAGAGTTTACCATGGCATCTTCACTTCGATCTTTTGCATCAACTGCTGAGGCAGCACCCTCTCATGAATTTTTTAGCCATCTTTTTTCCCGGATGGGATTACATGATGTGGTCACTGCAATGACCCCCACAGCTGGAGGAATCGATGTTCTAGGGTCCTTTAAAGCTTTATTCCGATCAGAGCTAGCCCCGTATGGTAGAATGGCCACGATCATTTCCCTTATCTTTGAAAGAAACGTTCCAAAAACAAAGTCTTATCTTAGCACACATCCAGACAAAGCTCGAAAAGAGATAAACTCCATTTTTTCAGGAAGAAGATTAAACCCTCTTCAAATCGCTCTGATGCTGGACGCTCATGAAATAGCAACCGTAATTGCTGAAAGTGGTCTATGGTATGATATTGATTCTAGAGATTCTTCAGGCAATAACACTCTTCACCTTCTCGCCATGACTGTTCATACTGCTGCTCTCAGAGAATTAATAATAAGTAAAGGAGTTGATCGATCGGCAGTCAATCTAAGGAGAGGAACTCCTGACGACTTATTTCGACTCACTGAAGCAATCCCAGATGCCAGACCCCCAACTTTCTTCTTTAAGCCGACTCCAGAAGCTAGCGTTGAAGAGAGAAGCGCTGAAGATTTTAGCCGTCTCACTAGAGCTAGGCTTTTAACCAGAACCGTAACAACACCGGCAGCTCTGTTTATGGACTGGCTCAGCACCGCGCCATCAGATCTTCCTGACCCTAAAGCGCCTCTCCCAGAAGTTTATCGAACTCTATTAGAAAGCATCGAAAGATACCATGCATCCTCCCCAAGAGTTTACTTGCAACCTCATCCGGTAACAGGTCTCAGCGTCTACGCTCTAGGGGACATACCTGTTGGAGAAGTGGTCTGTCAATTTGAAGCAGTTTATTGCGCAGATGTAAACGTAGAGCATGCTACAAGACAAGCAGACAAAGTAGCAGCAGGTGGCGGCGCGGCCACTCCCACTCAATATTCAAACCCATCGGGCTATGCTGAGGAAGAGCGCGGCCTCGGCCCCATGATAGACGACGGACTTCCCAATTGTAAAATGTTCAACCTCCCCAATCTTACTGGGCTTCCTCTAACAACCTATCTGATTGCCATAACGCACATTAAGGCAGGCGACCACGTTATGTATGATTATGCAAATGATTTTAGCTTAAAATATCAAAAATCTTACCCCCTCAGAAGAGAGGAGTTGGAGAGGCTAGCTAGCGAGTTTGCAGCTTCTGGAAAAACTCTGACCACATGTTTAATGGATCCCGCCTTTGGTGTTGATGAAGACATCAAAAAGCTATTCCCTGAAAGTCTTTTCTTATTTTTGCTCAGGACTCCCGCTTCTCTATTGTACCTCGCCTCTTCATATCCACCAAAAATCAAAAAAGGTGCAAATAAAACATCAATCCATGAAATGCATGATTTGATCTCAAAAACTTTAAGCCACCGTGACCTTCCTGATCTTGTTGTCCCAAAAAATCCAGATTTTGCTAAAAAACCTGCTCAGCTCCTTAAGCTTTTAGGGAATTGGTGCGCAGCCTTTGATAAATTAAGCTCTGATGAGCAAGCTCGATTCCTTCCTGTTCTTTTAAACAACTTGAAAGCGGCTAGCCTTGGAAGAAATTACGAAACTATCACTCGGGTTTTAGTGATGCAAGCTATCGCCATGAGCAAGGGAGAAATTCCTAGTCTTGAGCCCATAGCCCCCTCTTTGGCAGTTGAAAGAGCGGCAGGTGGATCGGGAGCCAGCGCAGGGGCTGGATCGGCCTGATTCATCCAGTTAAGATGAATCGCTCCTTGTAAATTATTTCCTATTCATCTACATGATGAAGTATGAGAAACTATTACTATTTATTGATGGCCTTTGTGGCCGCCTTATCTGGCATCCTTTTTGGGTACGATACAGGTGTAATGTCTGGGGCAATATTATTTGTAGGGAAAGATTTTGATCTAACACCTACCACAAATGGTATTGTCATGGGTGGAGTTCTATTTGGCGCTTTTATCGGCGCTATCTTCAGTGGACGCATCACTGATTATTTTGGACGTAAAAAACTGCTAATAGCTAGCGCAATCATCTTTATGCTTGGCGCAGTAGGTACAGCTTTAGCTCCAACCATCCCCATTTTGATTCTAGGGCGCATTGTTATCGGTCTCGCGATCGGCGTCGCCTCCTATGCAGCTCCCCTATATATTTCAGAAATTGCTCCTAAAAGAAAACGTGGCGCTCTTGTTGCCCTAAATCAGCTCGCGATTAGCATCGGTATTTTACTCTCTTATATTGTGGATTATTATTGCTCCATTTATGGCGCTTGGCGATGGATGCTGGGGCTTGGTTTCATTCCAGGCCTTTGCCTATTTATCGGCATGCTTTATCTCCCCGACTCTCCAAGATGGATCTTGTCCAAAGGATGGGCCGCTCAGGCTCGTAAGACACTTCAAAAAATCAGGGGTCCCCACGCAAACATCGATGCTGAGATCGAATCCATCCAAGAAACACTTAAGCAAGAAAAACACACGAAGTGGCATTTTATCTTTTCTAAAACAGTGAGACCAGTGCTTTGGATTGGATTTGCTTTAGCTTTCATCCAGCAAGTAACAGGCATCAATACCATTTTATATTACGCACCAACGATTTTGCATATGGCAGGATTTGGCTCAGCCACAACTTCGATCCTTGCGACAATGGGTATCGGGGTGGTTTTTGTTGTCTTCACGATTGTCTCGCTCCCTTTAATTGATCACTGGGGACGAAGACCTCTCCTTCTTTTAGGACTGATTGGGATGGCTCTTTCTCTAGGGATTCTTTCTTATCTATTTAAGGACTCGATGGAAATTGAGGGATCGATGCATTGGGTTGCACTTAGCAGTATGCTCCTTTACATCGCCTGCTTTGCTTTTAGCTTAGGTCCTATTATGTGGCTCATGATCGCTGAAATCTATCCTCTCAGAATCAGAGGCACGGGGGCAAGTCTTGCCACCTGCGTGAACTGGGCCAGCAACTTTTTAGTGACAGTCACATTTTTGAATCTCGTGAAATTTGCGGGAGCTAGCGGCGCTTTTGCAACTTATATGATCTTTAGCATCGCTTCCCTTTTCTTCATTTACTTCCTCGTTCCTGAAACGAAAGGTGTTTCTCTAGAAGAAATTGAAAACAACTTATTTGCCAAGAAACCTTGGCGCAAACTAGGAAAATAATAACAAAGAGAGTCCTATGAGCTTTTTTCCCCACATATCCCCTGTTAAATATCGTTATTATGATCCCAAGAAAAAAGTGCTGGGCAAAACGATGGAAGAGCACCTCCGCTTTGCAGTATGCTTTTGGCACTCCTTTTGCTGGGAAGGGGTAGATATGTTCGGCCAGCCCACCTTCGACCGCTCATGGCTGCGTTCCCCTGAAGATAAAATTCATGCGGGCTTTGAGTTTTTAGAAAAGCTCGGCCTTAAATACTACACCTTCCACGATGTCGACGTTGCTCCTCCTGGAACGCTCCGAAAAATGGCTGAGCTTCTCGCTAAAGAAATGGATAGAACACACATCGAGCTCCTCTGGGGAACGGCAAACCTTACAGGGCATCCTCGCTTTATGGCGGGTGCCTCTACAAACCCAGATCCTGAGGTTTTTGCTAAAGCTGTATTTCAGGTGAAAGAAGCCCTCGATGTGACCCATCAACTCAGAGGTCATAATTATGTCCTTTGGGGAGGTCGAGAAGGTTATGAAACACTACTCAATACAGATCTGCGTCAAGAACTAGATCAGTATGGTAGATTTCTTTCTATGCTCGCTGACTACAAACACAAGATTGGTTTTAAGGGAACTCTCCTGATTGAACCAAAACCTTGCGAGCCCATGAAGCACATGTATGATTTCGACTGCGCAACAGCGTTTGCATTCCTTCAAAAATATGGCCTTGAAAACGAATATAAAATGAATATTGAAGCGAACCACGCTACACTAGCAGGGCATACTTTCTCTCATGAGGTCGCTTACTCTTTGGCTTATGGTATTTTTGGCAGCATCGATGCCAACCAAGGAGATTATCTCCTCGGGTGGGATACTGACAACTTCCCCACTGATTTAACAGAGTACACCTACGCCATGTACTTGATTCTTCAGCATGGAGGGTTTAAAACAGGAGGAATGAACTTTGATGCAAAACTTCGTCGTCAAAGCATCGACCTTCAAGATCTTTTCGACGCTCATGTGAATGGTATCGAAACCCTTTCTAAAGCTCTTTTAGATGCCGCAGCCCTTATCGAGGAAGGTAAGCTTGATCATTTCATGATAGATCGCTACAAAAACTGGAAAAGTGGTCTTGGGCAAAAGATCCTTAAAGGGGAAATGACTTTTGAGGAAATTGCGAAACATGGTGAAAAAGCCCATGAGCCCAAGCTCCACTCAGGCCGTCAAGAATGGCTTGAAGGTGTAGTGAAGAAAATCTGCTAACTCAGAGCTTTTTTCTCACAAATTTGATATTTGTGCATGAGCTCATCGTAAGTTTTGCGATGAGCTAAATTTGGATAGACGTGGTCTTTGATACCCTGCTCGGCGAAGTCTGCAACGATCTCTTCCCATGTGTGAGGCTTTTTCGTATGCTGATAATATCCATATACAGCTGTAAAACAAGCGCCAAGTGCTGTGCTTTTTTGAATATCGCTTGAGAGAATCTCACAATGGTGAATGTCGGCTAAGATCTGCAAAATGGGAACGTGATGAGAAACGCCTCCCGTTACATAGATTCTTTTAGGTTTAATTTTCATCCAATCTGAATGAAGGAGCATCGACATCATTTGCGCTTCAATCATCGCTCTGCAATTTGCGGCCACATCCATCTCCTGAAGATCAAAACGATGAAGCCCTGGATTTAGCACTTTCGGAACAATCTCTGCTTCAAAATAAGGAAGAAGGATTCCTCCTTCATTTCCAGGATTTGTCGAAAGAAGCGCAGCATCAAATTCATCCCAGTTGATTCCGTAGGTGTTTCTAAGCTTTTCGATCGCCAAAGCGCCGTTAATAAAACAATTGAGGGTCATATAGTCCCCCGTAGGAGCAACAAAAAGATGCCCTTCTCCCTGAGGATCTACTTGGGGTTTTGTCAAATATCCAAAATAAGTAAAGCTTGTGCCTAAGCTCACTGCAACGCTACCTTCCTGCACAAGACCAAGACCGACAATACTACTTGGATTGTCTCCTGTCCACGGAAGGACTAAAGCCTTTTTATTCACCCCATACTTTTTGACAAAATAGGAACTTACATTTCCGATCACTTCCCACGAAGGGGCAAGATGAGGGAGCTTTTCTAAAAGATGGGGAGCTGTAGCATTCAAAGCTTCAGGGCTCCAAGATTTCGTCCTGATATCCATAAGGTTCATCCCAGATCCATCTCCATGATCGATAGGAGCCACTTTGCCCGAAAGAACAGATGCTAAAAAAGAGCTGACCAGGCAAATATGCTTGGTTGAATCGTATTTTTCTTTTTCCTGCTTATAAAATTTTCGGATCTGAGGGCCGGTAAACCTCTCAAAGGGTGCTGAACCTGTAACTTCAATCACATGCTTTTTCCCTCTCATGGCATGAGCAATCTCCTCACACTCTTCACTTGTAGAAGAATCCATCCAGATTGGGGCTGTTACTCTTGAAAAACAATCTTTTAGATTTGCGGGAAGAGTTTTAAAAGGATTGAGATGAGCTAAGGCCTCAGAAAAATTTTCATTCAAATAAACAGATCCATGTTGCTGCGCAGATCCTGAAATCGCTGCAATATTTTCAAGAGGGATTCCCTGCTCTTTCATTTGAAAAAACAGAAGGTCTAACGCTTCAAGCCACATCAGAGGATGACTGTGGACAATAAGAGGATCCTCATGGCGAAGTGTCCCTTTATGTGTTTTGTAATGGGGAAAAGTGCGATCAAAATTGAGGGAAGCCTCAAAAACAACTTTTTTGTGTACAAAGTCGATCACGACTGCAGAAAGACTTTGCGTACTACAGTCGATGCCTAAAAATAAAGATCCCATAATTTCTCTATTCCACAAAGGAACTTTTTGGTCTAATTCCTTTTTTTAAGAAAGGAGCAATCATGTTTTCAACCTTCATCGATCTTTCTATCCCCATCGAAAACAACCTCTATTCAGATCCACCCACTATGCTTCCTAAAATCACCTATACCAATCATCAGCAAAGCATACCTCAAATGATTGGTTTTTTTCCTGGTCTAACACAGCATGATTTACCTGATGAAGAAGCATGGGCCGTTGAGCATATTCAGCTCTCTACCCATAATGGCACACACCTTGATGCTCCTTACCATTTTGCTTCAACGATGGACAAAGGAAAAAGAGCCTTGACGATCGATGAGGTCCCTCTAGATTGGTGCTTTAGACCGGGTGTAAAACTTGATTTTCGTCATTTTCCAGATGGATATGTAGTGACAGCAAAAGAGATTAAAAATGAATTAGAGAGGATTGACTACAAGATAAAACCTTATGACATTGTCCTTGTGAACACAAGAGCCGGAATGCTCTATGGTGAGCCAGAATATCTTTCTTCAGGTTGTGGAATAGGAAGAGATGCTACTTTATACCTCCTTAAAAAAGGGGTCCGGATCACGGGCACTGATGCTTGGAGCTGGGATGCTCCTTTCATTCACACCGCAAACAAATATAGGGAAGAAAAAGACCCCTCCATCATCTGGGAGGGGCATAAAGCGGGCAGAGAGCTTCCATTTTGTCATTTAGAAAAACTCCATCAGCTTGAAAAGCTACCTTCTCATGGATTCATAGTATGCTGCTTCCCTGTTAAAATCAAAGCAGCATCTGCTGGATGGACACGCGCTGTAGCACTAATCCCTTAGATCAATGGAGAGAATGTCTCCTAGGGGCTCCTTGAGAGTGAGAAATTGATTCTATTGTCTTTGTTAACTTTTCGTAAAAGGCGATTTCTGCCCCAGCAAGCTTTTGATAGCGACGATGCTGAGCTTCAATGCTAGAAAGAGTCATTCCGAGTAAAGTGAATATAGCCGCAAATGTCGCTACATCATATAAAAATGCACTGCAAAAGGGGTGGGCTTCCACTTTTCTAGTAATAACTAATCCACAAAGACTTTTTGCGCTGAAGTAGATGAGAGCGAGCGAAGCGATCTTTATCAATTGTGGATATTTGTTATACAAGATATCTTTTTGAATCTGGGCAAGATTTCTATAAGCGATGAAACGCCCTAATCTATATCTATGAGCAATATCCCCTGAAATTGATCCTGAATTTTTAAGAAGTGTAATTTGTTGCGCCATAGTTTTTTCAAGATTTTCCATCTGAGCTAATGAAGGGCTTAAAAAATGATGATGTAAAACGGTGGTTAGTTTGCTAGCGTCCATAAAAACAAAGATTTTTTCGCAGCATTATAACACTAGCAAGGATAAAAAATAATGCAAGTTTAATATTTAATAAAATATTAAATATTAAACTAATAACCGCTCCAATTAAAGTGTTTTTAAAAAATCAATTACATAGAGCGCCTTGCATCCAATCTAGGTAAATATCCCCGTTTAAGTCACGGAGTATTCTTGAAACATCTTTTTCTGCAGCCGAACTTGTCTGATACCGGAGTTTAGGCTTTTCCTCCTGGGCCACCTGAAAGATAAACCCTGCAATTTCTTCAGGAGTTTGACTTGGGAAAAGCATTTCGGGATGAGCATCCCTTTCCTTAAGCTGATTTCTCAAAGAATCTTGAAGATCAGCATAAGGACTGTTCTCCACAGCTTCGCTACCCAGCAAAATATTGAAATGTGTCGTGATATATCCTGGCTCAATAATACTCACATTGATGTTCCAAGGAATGAGTTCGATAGCTAAGGCCTCAGACAGCGACTCAATGGCTGCTTTGCTTGCTGAATAAGGGCTACCATAAGGAACTCCAAAAACACCATTAGTAGAGCTAATATTAATAATATGACCTTTTTTCTGACTTCTCATATGAGGCAATACAGCCTTAATCATCCGAATAGGAGCCATGAAGTTGACATCCATTTGCTCCGCAATCTCTTCCTCTTTTAAGGTCTCTAAGGGACCTGCTAATCCATAACTCGCGTTATTGATGAGCAGATCGATCCTGCCTTCTGTTTCTACAACTTTCTGTATGAAGGATCGGACAGATGAAGAATTGGTTATCTCAACTGTCTCGATGTGAAGACCTTCTTCGTAAATCATCATCCGAATAGGGCTTCTTGTCGTTGCATATACCTCATATCCTTTCTTAGCTAAGAGCTGAGCGGTAGCATATCCCACTCCTCTTGAGCCACCTGTAATAATCGCAACAGGTTTTTCCCCTCCCATTGCATAGCAAGAAACAAACAGAAAAAACATCCTGGCCCACTTGATCACTAGACTACCTCTTTTGTTTCAAAAGAGAGTAGCACAAACATCATCCCTTGTGAGAACTGAATTTCTGTATTTTTCTCGAAAAAACCCTTAATAAATTTAACACCAGCGTTTTAAGAAAAATCTAAAATGAATAAATTTACTTTTTAATTAAGGATTTGTTAATTCTTAGTTAAGAAACAGGCAAGGTTTGTTATGGATATTAAACGTATCGCAAGTATTGTTCTTATCGTTGTCGGGGCCGGCATGATGTATATGGCTCACTACATAAGAGTTGAAGTCAATGAAGGGAAGGGTCAAGTCTCTAGCGCTCAGAAGAAAGTGGACACAGCCAACTCTTTGTTCTCTCAAAACCAAACAACGAAGAAAATTGGCCAAGGACTTACAAGTCCCATCCAGAAGAGAATTAATGAAGGAAAAGGGCAAATTAGTGATTATGAAAAGCTTGCAACAGTTCTGAATGTGGCTGGGATCATTTTCGTGATCGGCGGCGCAGGCGCCCTCTTTTTACAAAGAAAAAGAAAACGCTCCTAAATATGAGGAGGGCACCGCCCTCCTTCTCTTGATAAAAAAATCCCTTAGAAAATCTCTTCTCAGATATTTTTAAGGAAATTTTTTTTAAGAGGCTCCCTTGATTGATAAAGAAAACTCCTACCAGATGTTTAATTCTATTGCATCTACCTACGACCGGATCAACCAAATCTTATCCTTAGGTGTAGAGCGTTATTGGAAGGGAGCTCTCATAAAAGAAGGGCTAAAACGCAATCCTCAGTCGATCTTAGATGTAGCTACAGGCACAGGCTCGATTCTGTTTCATTTTTTAAAAAAAGCTCCTACGTTGCAATACACAGGCATCGACCGCTCCATTGAAATGCTTAAACTAGCTCAAAACAAACATCAACATGTTTTAGAGGCAAACCTTCGATTTGACGAGGGAGATGGGGAGCATTTGCCATATGCCGATCATCAATTTGACTTAACAACCGTTTCTTTCGGGATCCGCAATATGCCTCATCCTGAAAAATGTCTTCGAGAAATCCATAGAGTGCTCAAACGAGCGGGAAGATGTCTTGTGTTAGAGTTTTCCCTTCCACGTCTATCGCTAGTGAAACAATGCTATCTTTTTTATTTGCGCCATGTGCTGCCTAAAATAGGGAAATTATTATCTTCTCATCATGAAGCTTATTCCTATCTGAATCAAACAATCGAAACATTTCCCTTCGGGAAAGATTTCGAAGATCTCATGCGCCAAGAGGGGTTTAAAGATGTTTCTTCTAAGACTTTATCTTTTGGCATTGTAACTCTCTATGTGGGAACGAAAAAATGAATAAAGAAGAATCTTTATCTCTTTTTTCGAGAGCTGAGATTTATCCTAAATTCATTCAGATTTCTCCTTATCACCAGATCGTTAGTTTAGGACTCTGTGAAGAAAAAGATCATATTACGAATGATGATGAATATTTAATCCATCTACATCCTTTCTTTTCGATGGGGAGCTCTCTATGGGATGGTTTTTGCCAAAAAAGCTACAAGCCCTCACTGCTTATCAAAGATGGAAAAGAATATTGCTATCAAAAAGTTGAATGGAATGAGGAGACTTTTCCAGTCCACCCTTGGGAAATGAAACTTCTTCCCTCTGCCCAAGACTACTTTCAGTGGGAAGAAATGATTCATTCATTTCAGAATTCCAATTTAGAGAAGGTTGTAGCAGGAAAAGTTGAAAAGGGTGAGATCATTCAAACTTCATCACTTTATTCTCTTCTTTCTCCCCTTTTACATTTGCCTGGAGCCCTCTTTGCCTTTTCTCCAAGGAAAGGATCTATATTTTTTGGGCTCTCTCCAGAGCATCTTTTTCGCAGAGAAAACGAAACACTATATACTGAAGCAGTAGCTGGAACATGGCTCAAAGGTAAACTTAACAGAGAAACAATATTAGCTTCTAAAAAAGAAAATGAGGAATTTCAATTTGTTGATGATTATATTCAATTTCACCTTGAAAGACTTTGCTCTGAGGTCCATTCTTCCCCTCTTCAAATTAAAGAAACCCCCACTTTACAACACTTGCACAAAACATACTTTGGCCAGCTAGAAAAAAACATCACTGACCACGATATCCTTGACATCCTTCATCCAACGCCTGCTCTTTGCGGAACACCAAAGAAAGAGGCTCTTGAGTGGCTACTCTCCCACGAAAATTTCGAAAGAGGATATTATGGAGCGCCAATAGGTTGGAGAGGAAAAAACAGCAGTGAATTTGTTGTTGGTATACGCTCCTGCCTGATTCAAGATTCCCTTGTTTATTTTTTTAGCGCTGCAGGGATCACTAAAAGCTCAAAACCTCTTTTAGAGTGGAGAGAACTAGAATATAAAACTCAACTGATGAAGAGTCTTTTTCATGAAAAACACACCCTTTTGGAATCAAGTCTATCCTCGTGAAATTATTAAACATCTCACAGCTCATGGAATAGAAGATTTTTGCGTAGCACCAGGTTCGAGATCGACCCCTTTAGTTTTGGCTTTGGATGAAAGCCCTTCCATTCGGACTCATGTTCATTATGATGAAAGAGGACTAGGATTTTTCGCTCTAGGGATTGCCCTTGCTCAGCAAAAACCTGTTGCTATTGTAGTCACATCAGGTACTGCTGTTGCTAATCTTATGCCCGCAGTCATTGAAGCCTATTATAGCCGGGCTTCTCTTATCATCATGAGTGCAGATAGACCTTCTGAGCTGCGTCAATGTGAAGCGAATCAAACTATTTATCAGGCAGATCTGTTTGGCAAACATGTCTATTACTCTTTTGACTTCCCCTATCCATCGGAGGAAATGGATTTTGGATTCATCAGCACACAAATTTCTCAAGCGCTTCATGCAACAATCTATCATAAAGGGCCTGTCCATCTTAATTTTATGCTAAAAGAGCCTTTCTTTGGATCATATATTCCATCTGATCAGCAAGTGCAGCACCCTCCTCTGCTGTTCTCTCTTCCAAGGCTCTCAGCAGACCCTTTCGCCGTTGAAGCTTTGGCTAAGCAGGTTTGTAAAGACACTGAAGGGCTCATCATTATCGGCAGCGAATTTTCCCAAAGAGATTTGCTCCAAATTGATGCTCTAGCAAGCCATTTGAAATTCCCCATTCTTCCTGAAATCCTCTCCAATTTCCATATGACAGGGAAAGATTTTATCGCTCACAGTGATCTGCTGTTAAAAAAATCGATTCCTTCTTCATTCAATCCAAAGCACGTCCTCTTTTTTGGTCATCGCCTTATTTCAAAAAACCTCATGGAATGGCTAAAGAAACTTAGTTTAAAAACTTTTTCTCAAATAGCCCCTGAAGTCAGTTACTACAACCCGATGCATCGCTTAACACACAAATTCACCTGTGATGTGGCTTCATTTTGTGAAACTCTAATCCATTTTTCTCCTCTCAAAGAAGAGTCATGTTTTGCACAAAATTGGATTGAACTTTCAAAAGCCTACTCAGAAGCGATAGAAAATTATCCTGTTAAAGATGTCGAATGGCAATTTTTTAGAGCTTTATCTCAAAAAGTGGCAGGTTATCCCCTTTTTATTGCAAATAGCATGCCTATTCGCTACATGAACATGTTTTATCATCCTGAGGTAGCTTACACCCACGTGAATGTTAATAGGGGCACATCAGGAATCGATGGCAATATCGGAACATCCCTTGGGTTATGTAAAGGTAGAAACCACCCTTTGATTTCTATCATGGGTGATCAAACAGCTTTGCATGATATAAACTCTCTTAATCTTGCTAGAAACATACAGGGGCATCATTTAATCATTATGAATAATTCTGGAGGGAACATTTTTTCTCACCTGCCGATAGGCAAGTATAAAGAGCCCTTTGAGAAATTCTTCTTTTCTCGGCATTCCTATGATTTTTCTCCTATAGCAGAGATGTTCTCTCTTCCTTATTACTGTATTCACACCTTGGAGGAGCTCTCTAATCTCAAATTACCTTCAGCATCATCTCTTATTGAAATTCAGGTCTCAGCAGAACTTAGCAATGAAGATTATCAAAATATGGTTTTGTCTATTAATGCTATGGCAGCTGTATGACACTCTCTTATAAAACGTATGGATCGCCACTTTTGCCTCCCCTAGTCTGTTTTCATGGGATGCTTGGGTCTAAAGAAGATTTTGATAAAATCGCAAAAACTCTTTCTCAGGTATTTTATATGGTCGCGGTCGATCTTCCAGGATTTGGCCAATCTTCGTTGCAGCCCTCCAGAGAAGGGTGGATCTATTTGCAAGAGATCTTGACCTCATTCATGCTTGAATTGGATATAGAAAGCCCATCTTTACTAGGATACTCTTTAGGGGGTAGAATCGCTCTTTCGCTCATTCCACATTTACCCTCAATAGACCATCTTTTTATTCTTTCTGCAAAGCTCTCAATCCCTAGAGAAGAAAAAGAGGCTCAGCAAGAACAAAGCCTTTCTTGGAATAGTCTTTTACACACTCTCTCTGATGAAGACTTTCTTCGAAGATGGTATACTCAGCCTCTTTTTGATACTTTGAATCAGACTGATCTACTTGAAGCAATCATCGAAAAGAGGATTCCTCTTAAAAGAAATACCCTTGCCTATTACTTTCGTCATCTATCTGCTGCCACTCAGCCTAGCTTTCATGACACTCTCAAAAGATGCAAAAAGGGATTGTTTTTATTTGGAAAGAAAGATCAAAATTACGCTGATCACTATGAAAAACATCATAAGGATTATCCCCATTTGCAGTTTTCTTCGATCCTAGGAAGCTCCCACGCCCTTTTAGAAGAATGCCCAGAAAAGGTAGCCTTTATGATATTAGACTTTTTAGGAAAGACTCATGACTACAGCCACGCAAGAAATCCAAACTGATTGGACTCAAGCAAAAACCTACACAGACATTCTCTACGATAAACAACCCGGAATTGCGAAAATCACGATCAACAGAAAAGAAGTTCACAACGCTTTTCGTCCCTTAACAGTTGATGAAATGATTGATGCATTTCAAGATGCTTGGCATGACACATCTATTGGAGTCATTATTCTAACGGGAGCTGGAACAAAGGCTTTTTGCTCTGGAGGTGATCAACGTCATCGAGGACATGCTGGCTATCAAAATCATAGCGAAGTAGAAAGGCTGAATGTCCTTCATTTTCAGCGGATGATTCGATCATGTCCAAAACCTGTTGTAGCCATGGTTGCCGGTTATGCGATTGGCGGGGGGCATGTGCTTCATGTTCTTTGTGACCTAACAATTGCTGCAGATAACGCAATTTTTGGACAGGTAGGGCCAAAGATGGGATCCTTCGATGCAGGACTTGGCTCCTCCTATTTGGCAGCTATTGTAGGACAAAAAAAAGCGAGAGAAATCTGGTTTCTTTGCAGAAAATACACAGCTGAAGAAGCTTTGAAGATGGGCCTTGTGAATATTGTAGTCCCTCTGGATGAATTGGAAAAAACGACGATCTCATGGTGCAAGGAAATGCTAAATCATTCACCAATTGCCCTTAGATGTATCAAAGCAGGTCTTAATGCAGACTTAGACGGACAAGCGGGAATCCAAGAGCTCGCAGGAAATGCCACAATGCTCTACTACATGTCGGATGAAGCAAAAGAAGGGCATCAGGCTCTTCTTGAAAAAAGAACACCTGATTTTAGTAGGTTCCCATGGCGCCCTTGAAAGTTTGGCTTTTAGCTATCCGCCCAAAAACACTCGTAGCAATCATCGCTCCTATCCTCATCGGAACAGCCATGGCATCCTATGAAGAATGTTTTCATCCAGGAATTTTTATTTCAACTTTGCTCTCTGGCCTCCTCATTCAAATTTTGACGAATCTTGCTAATGATTATTTTGATTATCAAAAAGGGGCTGATACTGCAGCAAGGATAGGCCCTACAAGAGTCATGCAAAAAGAACTTGTCTCTCCTCTAGCCATGAAATCTGCTTTGCTTCTTTGTACTCTCGGAGCCATTGCAAGCGCCTCCTATCTCATATTTCAAGGAGGCTTACCCTTTGCTCTTTTGACTCTTTTGTCGATCGCTTTAGCTTATGGCTATACAGCAGGCCCCTTTCCTTTAGCTTACTTAGGACTTGGGGATTTATTTGTGATTACCTTTTTTGGAGTGATTGCCACTAGTTGCACATACTTTCTTCAAACAGGGAAAATCACTCCTTTATCTGTTTTTATCGGACTGCTTGTCGGTTTTTTATGCAATACACCGCTGGTGGTCAATAATCTTCGAGATGAAGAGCAAGATCGAAAAGCTAAAAAAAATACACTCATCGTTCGGGTAGGAGCTGCGAAGGGAAAGATTTTTCTCTTTATTTGCGCTCTCCTTCCCGCAGCAGGAGCCCCTTTTGTTGCTCTTGCCTATGGCAACCGCTGGATGAGTATTTGCGCCCTTCCCATCATCTTTTTATTTCCCTACGAGTTGTCTTCCTTGAGTAAGCCCAAAGATTATCTACCCTTGCTCCCTCGTTTTTCTCTGATGATCCTTCTCTACTCTATCTTTTTTATAGCAGCCCTATTTTTCCCTTCATGAAATTTATCCGATTCGACCTTTACTCTTATGCTATCCCTTGCTCTCTTTGGAAAGAAAAAAGACAAGGGATTTTGCTTCATGGAATTCTTGAAAATGGAGAGGAGCGTTTTGGTGAGCTCGCCCCTCTCCCAGGCTTTAGCAGAGAACCCCTTTCAGAGGCTTATCTTCAACTCACCACTCTTTTATCAGAATATGATGATCTTGAATGGGAAGCCGTTAGAAAAAAGCATTCTCTTCTTCCCTCTGTTAATTTTGCTCTCTACTGTTTATCCCTTCCCAACCAGTCGATAAGCGCACCTCTTAGCGGGTTTGTGTACCTTCCCCGTTTTGAAGAAGAAATCCCAAGACTTCAATCTTTAGGAATTAAGGAAGCAAAAATCAAAATCCCCTCACTCCCTTTCTCAGAAACGATCCCTCTCCTCAAACAATCTCTTCAAGCTAGCAATAATTCAATCTATTTTCATTTAGATATTAACCGCAGATGGAGCCTTAAAGAGTGGAGAGAATTTGAAGAGACTTTTCCTAAAGGGGCATTTCATTATATTGAAGAACCTGTGAGGAGGGAGGATCTCTCTTTTTCTATGATTAAAAACTCCCAGCACCCAGTTTCTCTTGATGAATCAATACGTGAGGATTTTTCTCTTTTAGAGCTTGATCCCTATTGCCAAGTGATAAAGCCGATGATGGAATCTTTTTCTCCTCTATCTACCGAGAGATTTGCGATTAGCTCTAGCTTTGAAACAAGCGTAGGGACTAAAGCTCTCTGTAGTATTCATCAAAAGACAAGCTCTAAGTTTAAGCTTGGAGTAGACACTCTGCGATATCTTGAATCGACCCTATTTCCTTATCAAATTGACAAAGGTCTGATTCATTTTGATCCTTTTGATTCATCTACCTTAAAAAAGGACCCTTTTCTATGCAAAATTTAAGCCCCCTCTCTTTTTGGATTGATGAGAAAAAAATCGAGTATGCTGCCTTGGATTTAAAAGAGCATCACTTACTGCTTAGAACCGATCACCCCATCGCTTTTAGCGCGCCACTTAATCCAGAAATAGTAGCCCTGATCTATTTTTTGCATGCGCACCAAAAGAGTTTTTTTCCTCTAAATCCAGAGCTGCCTGTTCAAAGTCAACTGGAGATTGCAGAGGAAACCAGATCTCACCTTTATGATGTTTCCAAAAAAGAATTCATCTACACATGCCGTGAGACTCCATTTGTTCGATCACCTTCTCTTCTTTTGCAAACCTCAGGATCTTCTAGCAAACCGAAAACGGCTGTTCTTTCTTTTGAGAATATTGACTTCTCGGCTTTAGGCTCTGTGAATTATTTTTCCCTTGAGGCAAATCACATTTGGAACTTAAGCCTTCCACTTTTTCATGTGGGGGGTATTATGCCTTTATTCCGCATCCTCAAAGTGCAAGGATCACTATCGATTCTTACAAAAAAAAGTGTTCTTCCCCATCCTAAGGCGACTCACAGCTCGTTTGTTCCAACACAACTCTATAGAGCCCTCACGCAAAATTGTAGTTTTAGTCCACATCTTGAAGTTCTCCTAGTTGGAGGAGCTGCGATTGATTCTCCTTTAATTGAGGAGTGTAAAAAAAGATCTATTCCTCTTTACCTAACCTATGGAATGACAGAAACCACCTCACAAGTAACTTGTGGTCTTTATGAAATAGGTCATCCTTTACCCTATCGAGAGATAAACATAGATGAAAGTGGTGAAATAGGAATTAAGGGAAAAACCCTTTTTGAAGGATATTTAAGTGATGAAGGAACCCTAAATCTTCCCTTGAACTCTGAAGGGTTTTTTATGACAAGAGACCTTGGCTTGTATTCTGCCGAAAAAGGGCTGATGATTTGTGGTAGAAAAGATCGACAATTTATTAGCGGTGGAGAAAACATCCAGCCTGAAGAAGTTGAAAAAGTACTGAAGGGTCTATATGGATTTTCTTATTGCAAGGTGGTTCCTGAGCCATCCCAAGAGTTTGGAATGGTAGGTGTAGTCTATGTCGATCCGATGCCTACAGTTTCTTTTGATCAAATCAAAGCCGAACTCAAAGCTCACCTTCCAAGCTACAAAATCCCAAAAAAAATGATAAAAGGGCCTCAATCTCTCTCCTTAAAAGACTCTTTGTAACTGACTGGTTATTAGGGGATAAAAGACGCGTTTTTTTAAATCACTATCAAATATTAATTTTCATAAAGAAACATCCACAACATAACCCATTGTTTAAGAAGAATTAACTAAATTATGATCAAAGAAGTCCTTAATACTCACCCTCTTTTCTTCTTAGCGAAAATTGTAGGAAATCGCAGGTTTTTTCTATAATGAACTCCTTTACGCAAGATTGGAAAACCAGGAAACATATGGACAACAGAAATCCTCTTAGAGAACAAGCTGAAGATCATTTATCTTCTTTTGATTCATTTGGATTTTCAAATGACTTCATGCTCAAGCCGATTTCTGAAAAAGAGGATGTCATTCGTCATTCAGACTTGTTTCAAAAACAAGGAGAAAAGCTTCTCTTAGACGGAGATCATCTTGCACTGCGTTATTTTGATATTGCTTTAGATTTAGACCCCACCAACCCTCACCTTCTCTACGAGCAAGGGATGGCTCTTCTTGAATCAGGCTCTGAAAAAGGAAGAGAGAGACATCTTTTCCTCGCTTGCCAGCGCTTTAAAAAAGCGACACGCATCGATCCTAACCATGTAGATTCATGGTTTGTTTGGGGACAAACTCTTTTTCAACTCGGAACGATATATAATAAAGTTCATTTTTTCTTAGATGCAAAATCAAAACTAGATAAGGCAGTTCAGCTGATTTCACGTGCAGAACATGATCTCAGCGGGGATATATATTGGCTTCTTGGCTGCGCAACTCTTGAAATAGCTTCCCACTCACAGGAAGTATCTGACATCAATATCGCTTTGGACTCTTTTTCTCACGCAGTAGAAAAAAACCCCTCACTTCCTTCTTCATTTTGGGTAGACTTTGGACAAGCCTATGAAAGGCTAGGGCTCCAAATCAACGACGGCCGCCTTATTTCTAAGTCTGTCGATTGCTACAAAAAAGCAGTCTCTTTGGATGGTGAAAATGCTCGCAACTGGTACCTTCTTGGGAAAGCCCTTCAAGAGTTTTACTATTTTTCGCAAGACGAAGATCATTTTTCTCAATCTTCAGAGTGTTTCTCCACATCAGCGCAGCTCAATCCTGATCAATTTGAAGTATGGAATAGCTGGGCGAAGAGCCTTTTTGATTCCGGGAAAAAGAACCAAGATCCTAAAAAGCTTTTTTCCTGCATCGAGAAACTCCACAGGGCAAATACTCTAAGTCCAAAAAATTCTCAAATCATCTCTCTTTGGTCTGAGGCTTTAGCAACTGCGGGTCTGATTGTAGATCGTCTCGATCTCATTCAAGATGCGGAAAATAAAATTTTAGAAATCATTGACATTCCTGGCATAGGACCTGAAGCTTGGTATGCGTTTGGAATGTGCTTTTTTACATACGGCCAATACTATCAATCTGCTGAGCATTACTCCCTAGCGATTGAAAAGTTCCAACAAGGTCTATCGCTAGATCGTACTTACCACTCTCTTTGGTATGCTTTAGGACTTTGCTATACTCAGATTGCAGAACTTGAAAATGATGCAGAAAGCCTTAGACTGGGCTCCAAATTTTTTGTGAGAGCTCTTCATCTTTCATCAAAAAGTCACTATCATTTTGAATATGGGCTTGCCTTATCAAAACTGGGCGCTTATCTTGAGGATATGCCATCACTCGAACTTGCTATTTATCACTTTGAACAAGCTCTAGCCCTCCACAAGCAAGCTTCCTATCTTCCAGCTCCATGGCTCTATCAGTATGCGGTTGCTTTAGATCTTCTTGCTGACCTCAAAGAAAATGCGGACTACTACACAAAAGCGATTGAAGTTCTGCATCATGTTCTTGTAATAGACCCTGAATATCCTCACGTTCATTATAGACTCGGGCTTTGTTATTCTCACTACGCTGAGCTCATCGAGGATATAGATCTTTTTATGAGAGCTACCCATCATTTCAAACTAGCTTATCGCAAGGATGATGAAAATGAAGATATTCTTCTTGATTGGTCTTTAGCTCTTGTTAACCTCTCTCAGCTTTACGATCCCTCATTAGAAAGAAGTCAAATTCTCAAAGAGGCTGAGTATAAAATGATCCAAGCTGTAAAACAGGGCAATGTCCATGCATATTATCATTTATCATGCCTTTACTCCCTCAGCAGCGATCTCTCACGTTCTATGTTTTTCTTAGGAAAAGCTAAAGAATTCGACGGCCTTCCTTCTATTGATGAAATGCTGCACGATATCTGGCTAGAAAACCTGCGAAACACAAGTGCTTTTCACGAGTTTATCAGCCAAATTGAAAACTCAAATTCCTAAAAAAACAGGAATTTGAGTCTCATTTTTATCTTTGTTAAAAAGAATCCCAGTCCTTACACTCCTAGACATAAACAGTTTGAGATAGCTTTCCACAAAGTTTTGAACAAGCCTCATTTCCCTATTCGTTAAATATGAATTTTGATACCATCTGCTATTTTTAGAAGGGTTTTTATTATGAATAAAAGGTCGATCATCTCAGTCTTCATTCTCACTTTAGTGCTATTTGGAATCAATCAATGGTTTGATACAAGAAATAGAGCTAACATCATACCTAAAGCCAAAACTGAAAGTGTTATTACTAAAGAAGAGTCTCTGCCTCCTGTAAAAGCAGCTTCGTTATCTTCTTTGCCTATAGCAACACTCTACAGCGATTCAGATGCTATGCAGTCGTATGCTAGAGCCATCTTTTTTGACGACACTTACTTTATTGAAAAAGATGAGCATGATTCTCCAGAGATTCTATATGTAAAAAAGGGATCAGGGATGGTTTCAATTCATCTCTTGCCTCATGATAGCAATCATACCTTCTCGATTTATGTCGTTAATCCCGACCAAGAAATCACATCTACAACGATTTCCCCGATTGGATCCTCAGAAGTTCAGATTGTGAACCTCTCTGAAAAGCAACCTCGTGTTTTTCCTGCGCGCTACGTCGTCGATAAAATTGTCTTCTCCTCAGAGCAGACAGAGTCAGGTCTCGTCCTTTATGCCACCAACGGACAATTTGTTCCTGTGGGCTTCTATTTTGCCGATAAAGCTCAGTACACTCCTTTCTACGATATTTCTCAGTTAAGCTCTCGCATGGCATACAAGCTGTTTGATCAACCAGTTACTGCTCCTGAAACGTTTTACGTCCTTGAAAACGAATATATACAACTCGTTTTTTCAAATCTTGGAGGAGCGATTGCTGAAATCAACCTTCCTTTTTCCAATACGACGAATAAAGTGAGCGTCGTCAGACCTATTGAAATCGACCAAATGATCCAAAAGAACTCTCCCTTTAACGCCTACTTTCCAGCACGTGATTATTGGAGCGTTAAAGGCAGTGCAAAACCCGCCGTTCAAAAACCTACTTTAGGAGGATATTACCCCCTCCTTCGCCGCTCTGTTAAAGACAAAGACGGGAAAGTGCTTGTCAGAGTTCGCCCTTCCTATTACGCTTTTGCTCTTCTCGGTGAAGAAAATCAGGAAGAAGGAGCTTATAAAATGGTTTCTTTCACAAAAGATTCTATCACGTTTGAAAAGCAAACTTCTCAAGGTCTTGTTCGAAAAAAATATACTCTAAAAGACCAGCCTCTCTCCCCTTACTCTTTTACAGTTCAAATTCAATCAGAATCTCCCCTCACTAGCAAATGGCTATCGAGCGGGGTGCCTGAGGCTGAGCTGATTTCTGGATCTTTCTCCCCTTCTTTGAAATACCTCTACCACAAAAATGGTCGAGTGTTCTCAGAAGATGTATCTACACCAAAATCAGTAAGCTATCTAACCTCTGTTGATGCAAACTGGGTCAGTAATGGAAACGGCTTTTTCGGTTGCATCATCGATGCTGACAAGCCTTCTCAAATTGATGGATTTAAAGCGATCAAGATCCCTGGGGACCTTGTTCCATCTCGCCTGGTGATTTTAGATAAGAACATGAGCAATAAAGCCCTGAATACCTATCCAGGCTATCAGCTAGCTCTTCCCCTTGCAGAGGCCTCAAACTACACATTTAACGTCTTCTCCGGGCCTTATCAATACAACATTTTGCAAACTGTTGATGAAATCGCTACATCAGCCCCTCAAGGTGTTGATCCAAGTTATTCAAATGCCACTTCAAACAATGGATGGTTTTCATTCATCTCTGTCCCCTTCTCAAACTTTCTCTCTGTTATTCTTCGCTTTTGCTACAGCATTACCCATTCATGGGGTCTCTCGATCATTCTTTTGACGATTGCTCTAAGAATTATGCTCTACCCGCTTAACGCTTGGTCGATACGCTCTACTCTCAAAATGCAAGAGCTATCTCCAAAAATTACAGCTTTGCAAGAAAGATTTAAAAAAGATCCCAAGAAGCTCCAACTTGAGATGGTTAAAATCTATAAAGAAAACAAGGTAAATCCCTTTTCAGGATGCTTCCCGATCTTTATTCAAATGCCCTTCCTCTTTGGTATGTTTGATCTTCTTAAATCAACTTTTGAGCTGAGAGGTGCAGGCTTTATTCCCGGCTGGATTGATAACCTAACTGCCCCTGATGTTCTCTTTACTTTTGGCTTTAACATCCCATTCCTTGGTAATCAGTTCCATTTGCTTCCTATCTTTTTAGGACTAGTGATGTTCCTGCAACAGAAAGTTTCTGCAACAAAAGCAAAAACGACAGATCTGAGCGAACAACAAAAGCAACAGCAAATGATGGGAAATGTAATGACGATTGTCTTTACTGTAATCTTTTACAATATGCCTTCAGGCTTAAACATCTACTTTTTGTCCTCCACACTTCTTAGCATCTTGCAACAGTGGTGGATGACGAAAAAAATGCAACCAAAAAAGGCAAAGTAAATCATGCAAGTTTGGAATTGTTTTTTAGACAACCTGGAAAAACAATTTGGGAAAGAAACTGTCGGACGATGGCTTCGCCCCCTTGTCGTCACACGTTTTGATGCAGCGAATATCTTTCTTCAAGCCAAAGACTCCTTTCAGGTGATGTGGTTTGATGAACATATTCGCCCCTTTCTCAAGAAAACGCTCGTAAACAACAACGGCAGACCGATAAAGGTTCATTTAAGTGTTGGCGCTTCTTTTCCCCAAGAAAAAGCTTCTGCTCAGCCCCAAGAGTTTGCAGAAAAAGCAATCAAGTATGACTCTGACGAGCTTTTTTCTTACTGCACCTTTGAACAATTTGTCCCTTCAGAAGAGAACCTTGTCCCCTTTAGAGTGCTAGAACATACTTTAGCCGTCCACACCCAAAAAGATGCTGAAGCTCTTCTTTACAACCCCATTTATCTCTACGGTCCTTCAGGCGTCGGTAAAACCCATTTATTAATGGCTTTAACAAAAGCTCTTTTACATAAAGGGATCAAAGCCTTTTATGTGAATGCACAGACTTTCACAGATCATGTCGTATCTGCAATACGACGGGGAGATATGCACTCATTTAGAGACACCTATCGCAACCTCGATGTACTGCTCATAGATGACATTGAAATATTAGCTCGTAAAAATGCGACCCAAGAAGAATTTTTTCATACCTTCAATACTTTGCATATAGCAAGTAAACAAATTATTCTTTCAGGACATGCATCGCCGAATTTCTTAGAAGGGATTGAAGAGAGGCTTATTTCTCGTTTTGAATGGGGTATTTCTCTTCCCCTTCAGAAAGTTACCTCTCATCAAGACTTACTGTTAGGTCTTCAAAAAAGAGCTGCTTTTTATGAAGTCAAACTTGAAAGAAGCCTTCAAGAATATCTTGTCACATTCTTTAAAGACCTGAAAGTCTTACTCAAAACACTCGATGCGATCATGGTTCATTTGCAAATTAATCCGTCTCAAAAGAGTGATCTTCTTTCTTTAAACCACCTCAAAGATTTCGTCGATGAACTTAAAGCAAAAGAGATGACCCAAAAGATCACCCCTGAAAAAATCATACAGCTTGTTGCTGACCTCTTTGACATCAAAATGGAAGACATTGTAGGAAAGTCCCAAAGCAGGGATTGCGCCCTTCCTCGGCAGATTGCGATGTATTTACTTCGCTCTGAGCTCAAGATGCCCTACATGAAAATAGGGTCTGTCTTTTCTAGGGATCACTCGACCGTCATGACGAGTATCAAAGCGATCTCATCGAGTCTTGAGGAAAAAGACAAACAGATCTCTTTTTATCTCCAAGACATCCAAAGAAAGCTTTTATCCTGCGGCTAGAGAGCCTTACCATTCCAACGAAAAAAGCATTCCTAAATACTCACAGATCTAGCTCCCGCTAAAAGCCCTCTCTTCTATTTAAGAAGCTATTCTATAACAACACTCTTAAATAGCTAAATTTCAACAACTAAAAGTAATTAAAATAAAAATTATACTAATTTAATAAAAAAATTGTTATAATGTTTATTATAATAATAATATTTTAACAAAAAAAAGAGAATCAAATGATAAATCCTGCCATGCCAAACATAGGTTTTCACCCTCTTCCTCCTCTCACTCAGGTGGAAAGAAGCTATTTTTCAGAGAGGTCTATTGCCCAGGGAGCTCTCCAGACGACAAATTCCATACAAGCTATGGCTGCATTTCTTCCTTATTCTATTCTAGCCTCACTTTTTCTCGCCTTCTCTATAGTTTTTGGCATAGCTGGAGGGACAATCCGCGCAATGGCTCAAGACGTAGGAGCGAGACTTTCAGGAGCTCCTGCCACCTACACGACAGACTTCTTCAAATTTACACGATCTTGTGTTCATAGGTACCTAGAAATGAGAGCTGTGCAGACGGAAAAAAGAGCTCAAATCGCAAGAGTCTGGAATGATTTTACCGAAAATCCTACTCCAAACAGTCTTATGACCCTAATCAATAGCTACCAAGCAAGGGATATTAATCCTGAGCTAGTTGAAGCCGTTGTACCCGCAATCATAGCTAACTATGCTGAATATATAAGGCTATCTACTGATTGGCTTAACACCCCCGACCGTTACAACCTCCAAAAGGAAATAAAAGGACAAGCTGCCGCTAGGGCTCTAGACACCCTCCAACACAATACACAGGTTTTGATATCACTATTAGACCCAGCCCTTGTAGGATTTTTTGAATTTAGCTACGAATAGCATAGCTTCATTCTTCTGGAGGCCCTAAAGTCTTCAGTTCCATATCTTTCCATACAACTGAGCATATCCCTTAAGGTTGAGCGACATCCTGGATAATATCTATCTTTCTGATTTTCAATATTTTGCAAATAAAGTAAATTGTAAAATCAAATAGTATAAATTTATTTTTAAAATTACTTTAAAATAATTTTTACTACTGTTATAATATTAAACATAAAAACAAAAAAAATATGGAGTTATAATATGGAACCAACAGCAACATTAGCAAGACCTTTAATGGCCGGAGCAGAAACTCAACAACCGACATTGTCTAGAAGAGTTGCAGAGAGTGTTTTGAATATTAATCATTTTCTTCAGAACAATCCTCTTCTTGTACCTATTGCAATCGTACAAGCAGGTGCCTTACCCGCTTTTGCAATCACAACTTTTGCTTTAACAGTACTGTTTGATGGTTTCACCTTAGGATATTTTAAACTTACAAAACAACTCTGCGAATTCACTCGCTCTTGCGTTCAATCTTATGGTAATCTTCAAGCAGAAATTCAAGTAAAAACCCGTATAATTACAGATGATTTCCAAAAATTTCTAAAAAATCCAACTCAAAAGAGTTTAGAGGATTTCATCAATGCCCATAAACGAGACTCTGTAATAGACAAAGCAGTATCTGATTTTGCAATAAGCTTTATTGCAGAATATAATGCTCTAACTGAAGTCTATAGGACATATCCGCTTGACTTAAGGAGTGCACCTGAGACATGGAAAAAGGCATTAGCTGCCAGAAAGGCTGCAGAAGCAAGAATGAATGTACAAATGGAAAAAGTAAGAAGTCTATTAGACTTGAGATTTATTGAGTCTGTTTCCTTAAATTATAGACCAAGCAGCTAGTGAATAAACAACAGAAAAAACCAATAAAAAAGGCCAACTTTTGTTGGCCTTTTTCTTTTTTAGCTTCTTATAGAAATTAGATCTTCATGAAGTTGCCACCAGGTGTTGATGGACCTGGGCGGTTTTGCTGAGGATTGCCAGCTCCTGGGACTGTGGGGAGGATAGGACCTGTATCTTCTTTTCCTTCGCAAATGCGCTGGACTCGGTCTCTCCATCTTTCAACACACTCTACGAAAAGAGGAGCAAATCTTCTGAGGCCTGCGGCATCAGTACCTGGACCCATTTCAAGAACGCAATGCATTAGGATCAATTCTTCTTTAACAGCTACGCCTACGCCACCACCTGCCATCTGGCCGCCAAGCATAGAACCTTCAAGAAGTGTTTCATAAAGCTTTAAACGGATTTTATGGTCTTTGGGGAGTCCATCGAGGATAGGAGAGTAAAGATAGAGACGATCTGAATTCGGTTCATAAGTCAAATGCAACGAAAACGTGTTATCAATACCTAAAATACACGTGTTGTTTTCATCAAAAGCGAGCGCATCTAGCTTGAGCTCTCTGCCGAACTCTTGCAAGTTCGCTTTAGCGTTTTCATACGACATTCAATGTCCTCCTGAGGAATGTTTAATATCTCAATTCGCTTCCAGTCACACCCCTAATTAGGGTCTAAAAGACATTCTGCAGTGCAAAATTGAGAACGATTATTCTAACTGGTACGTACTGTAGCAAAATAAATAATAGAAATCTATTGATTTTGTTGTTTGCATTTGAGATTAGCTTTTGCTAAGATCCTTCAAAGCAGGTCACATGCTCTTTATCAAGAGTTTTTTCTAGAGACAAGGGGAGTTTATTTTGAAAGGTACAAAAAGTCAAAAAATTGGCTATTACATTACATGTTTTTCTTTTGCTGGGCTATTAACCTTAACCTCATGCTCTCAAACAAAATCCTCCCACCAAACTACATTTCATGATGATGGCAGAAAGAAGCCCACCATAGCCATATGCCCGATTATTGATTCTTCTGAAAGTGATATTTCATGGAGTTTGAGTGAGGAATTTTCATCTGACCTCAAGAAAATTCTTGCTGATCATGATATGGTCTATTTAGTTCCCGATCAAGACACAGTCATCCCACCCGTCAATCCCCACCACCTCTTCTTTGAACAGAACTGGTCTTCAAAAGCAAAATATCCTTTTGAATTTGCTTGCGTTATAGAGATCGTTGAACATGAGTTTACAGCAAGGGATACCACTAAGCCCGGGAAAATTGCTTCTCAAGATCTCGATATCACCTTCCGAATTAAAGTCCTTGATCTCTCTGGCAAAGAGCCCAGCGTTGTTTTGCAAGAGTTCATCCACCAAAGAAATTTCATCCCATGGGGACTTACTTTTATCAATTATGAGAAGATGAAATGGAATAATGTGGGTTTTTCCCTAACTCCTGTAGGAGCAGCCCATAAGAAAATAATTAAAGCGGTGGCACAGCGCGTGGAAGACTATATTCTCATCCACAAACAACTATGATTGATTTTGCTGTTATCATTTTCTTTTCGATCCTCATTGGTTCTATTCTCCACTGGGGCGCAAAATTTGCTGGTTTTTTCACCCCTCCGACAGGCTTTGTTACAAGCAAAAGAGAAAAAGTTTTAGGGGTCTTGTATTTGATTGCTTTTTTCCTAGCCTATTCATTTTTTCCTTCGATTTTTTACCAAATCATTTTTCTACTAGGGCTCGCAAGTAACCCTGTTATTGGGTTTTCCATCACTTCTTTTTTATCACTTCTTATTTTGAGCGTGATGACTCTGATTTCCTATTTTTCATTAAACAAGGAAGAAAAAAGCGCTTGGTTTGAACCTAAAGATATCCTCACAAGCTTACTCTCTTATGCCCTTGCCTTCCCGAGTGTTACTTTAATCTCTCAGGCCCTCACACTATTCATTTATGTTGCTTTTGGAACGATGGGGGAAGATCAAGTCGCCGTCCGTTACTTAAAGCTTGCAATCAGCAACCCCCCTTCCGTCTACTTCATTATCGCTTCTCTCTGTCTTTTTGCTCCGATCATTGAAGAGATCCTTTTTAGGGGGTTTTTGCATCGTATCCTCAGGGGTGTTTTTTCTTTTTGGCCAGCAGCTTTTATCTCATCTCTTCTTTTTTCAGCTGTTCATTTTTCCCTCTCTCAAGGGTATGGCAACATTCCTCTGCTCGGCTCGCTAGTAGTTCTTTCTCTTTATCTTTCTTACCTCTATGAAAGACAAAAACGAATTATTCCCTGCATTCTTTTACACTCGATCTTCAACTTAATTAGCGCGATCCATATTATGAATATGTAACAGGGGGAAGTAAAAATGAGGATTCTGCTAGCAGGACTTAGTCTTATTACTTGCATTACTAGTTTTGCTGCCGATAGTTTTCTACCACCCCTTACTCAATCGAACCACTCTTTTTCTTTTGCGCTTCTATCAGAAATCAAAGAGGATAATTTTGTTTGTAGCCCTTACTCGCTTCAGTCTTCTTTGTATATGCTATACATGGGTAGTGAGGGGCTGACTGAATACGAAATCCAAAAAACGCTATTTCTTCCCCTTTCAAAAAATAAACTTCCCGATATGTATCGCAAATCACTCCAGTCCCTTTTGCATCCCTATCAAATCAAAGATAAAAAATGCCTTTATTTAAGCAGCTCTATTTGGACTGATAAACGCTTTAACGCTCTTCCAGTTTATCGCTATCTCATTCAAAAAAACTTCTTCGGCTCGATAGAAACCTTTGACAGCAAGAATTTGAGTTCGACTCTTCCCCTCATCAATGATTGGGTCAGTCAACAAACCGATCATAAAGTGAGCCATTTTCTATCTGAAAGAGATCTCTCTGCGGCTCTGCAGATGATCCTTTTGAGTACAGGATATATGAAATGCAACTGGAAGAGTCCATTTCCTAAAGATTTAACCTATCTTGAAAAATTTTATCATAACGAAAATCTCCTTTCGACAACCCACCTCCCCATGATGCATCAAACGCTTCAAGCGGATTACTATGAAAATGATGCTCTCCAAGTTGTTTCTCTTCCGATACAGTCTGCTTCGTCACTATCCCTGATTTGCGTTGTATCAAAAGGGCTCTCTTTAAATTTTAGCTGCAGCGACCTTGATCAATTTTTAAAAAACAAAACTCAAGCTCTTGTTGAAGTGACCCTCCCCCTCATTGAACTTTCCGAGCGTTTTGACATGAAAAAATTTCTGATGAAAATGGGAATGATCAAACCCTTTACTCAACAAGCCAATTTTTCCCAGATCACAGGAAAAGATGAGATCCTTCTCTCTGCTGTTTTTCATGAAAGTTATTTTTCTCTGCAGGAAGAAGGAATAGATCCTTCTTTAAATTCAGGAGCCTCTTTGAATTTAAAATCGATTATGATAAAACCTGATAAAGTATTTAAAGCGAACAAGCCCTTTCTTTTTTTCGTCTTCGATAGCGAGCAGGAATATATATTATTTATGGGGAGATATAAGACCCCCATAGACTCATAGTTTATTTTTTTGAGGAAGGATTGGACCCAAAATTTTTTATCTCCAGCTATGCATCTTCGAACATAGGTCTTGTTCGTACGACGAACGAAGACTTTTTTGCACAAATGCATAGTGAACGTTTCTTTGCCATCGCCGATGGGATAGGAGGTCATAACGCGGGAGAAGTAGCTGCAAAAGAAACTGTAGAGTTTTTATGTAGAGAAATGCAACTCCTCCATCCTCTTCTTCAAACTCTTGAACACCACGAAAAAGCGGTAGACCATTTTGACCAACTTATTGATAACGTCAACGAACGAATTCTATCTTTAGGTGAAAAGCACAAACAACTCGAAGGAATGGGAACGACTCTTTGCTTCACCTATTTTTTTGATAAATATCTTCTTTATAGCCATGTTGGTGATAGCCGCCTCTATCGCTTCAGAGAAGGAGAACTTGAGCAGCTAACAAGCGACCATTCTATCGAGAATATCACAAAAAAACGTCCCCATTTATCACCAGCAAAAAATATTTCTAAAAAAAGTCTTATCCAAGCGATCGGAACCCACCGTCATATTGAGCCCGACATTGGTATTGAACCTCTTTGTAGGAATGATGTATACTTTCTCTGCTCAGATGGACTTAGTGACTTTGTGTCACATCAAGAAATTCTTTCAATTTTAAAGAAAAACCAGTCCATCGATGCTACCACCGAGGAGCTCATAGAAAGAGCCATTTACCGCGGCGGTAAAGACAATATAACAGTCTTGATGATGAAAGTTCATGATTTACCTCGATAATAATGCAACGACTGCACTGGCTCCAGAAGTGGCTGAGGAAATGCTTAAAGAGTTTTCTTTAACCCCACTCAACCCTTCTTCCTACCACCGGCAGGGTCAGCTCGCAAAGTCTCTTTTACTCGGCGCAAGAAGTCAAATCGGAGATTTCTTCGGACTACCCCATTCTCAAATACTTTTCACTTCCAGTGCAACAGAAGGGCTTTCATGGCTGATTCATCACTTCACCCAAAAGCCTATCCACATCATCTCATCAAATATCGAACACTCCGCTGTCTATCAGCCCCTTTTAGCTCTTTCTAATACGCATAAAGTCACTTTTCTGCCGGTTGGAGAGAAGGGGCACATTGAGATCAACGACCTTGCTAAGGCAATCTCCCCTGAAACTGGACTGATCATCCTTGGAGCTGTAAACAGTGAAACGGGGGTGATAAACCCCATTCTAGAAATAGCTTCAATAGCTGAGAAGCACAACATCCCACTTGTGGTTGACGGAGTAGCACTCCTTGGGAAAGAAAAGCTTTTTATCCATGCAGGCGTAACGGCCATAGTGTTTTCAGCTCACAAAATGCATGGACCCAAAGGAATCGGCTGCATTGCTTTGGCAAAGCATCTAAAACTATCCCCCCTTTATTTGGGTGGGGGACAAGAGTATGGCCTTCGAAGTGGCACTGAAAACCTAGGAGGAATCCTGGGTTTTGCTAGAGCTATTCAACTAGTAGATGGAAACGAAGAGGTCTTTTCCTTGCGCATGAAAGAGCTCAGAGATCACTTTGAAAGTGAGCTTAAAGCTGCCATTCCAAATATCGAAATCAACGGAACAGGGCCTCGCGCGGTCAATGTCTCTAATTTGTACTTTCCCCAGGTAGATGCGGAAACTTTGCTTATAGCTCTCGATCAAGCAGGGATCTGCGCTTCTCATGGATCAGCCTGTTCTTCCGGCTCTCTTGAGCCTTCTCGGATACTACTGAATATGGGGTATCCTCGCAAAAGAGCTAAGCACTCTGTAAGGTTTTCTCTAAGCCGTATGACAACCAGGGAAGAGCTTGAAAAGGCCCTTGAAATCCTTCAATCTCTGCTCCGAAAATTTTCTTAAAAGAAGCTTCTCTTCCTATCTAGTTGATTATCTACAACATAGATTCTTTTCTAGACTCAGTCTTTGAGCCTAGAGCATCATCAACACCACCAGCTATTCTTGTTTAAGTCTTTAAGGGAATTTATTTATTTGTTTAATTAAACTATTTTTTATTATAAAATAGATTAATAAAAAATAGTTTAATTAATAGGTAATAATATGCGAGTCTATCATAACCCTCCCACTGCCTCAGAAAGAGTTGCTATGGCAGGCGATGCTGTAGCTCTGGGGGCTAGAGCAACTTCCCTTCGGATTGTATCCATAATTTTAGGGATAATTGGAGTTTGTATAATCCCGATTACTGGTCTACTTGCTCTTTTAGGTCGAGCAACCCACATTAGAGCTCTATACCATCCCTACATTCTGAATTTTTTAATCATACGGCATGCAGTAACTTAGAAAATGTCAGTATTGCGAAATAGTTTTTATAATTTTAAATTAATTTATAAAATTGAATTATTGAAATTATTCAAATTATTATGCTATATTAGTTTGAGATAATTTATCAAGAGGAAATAATTATGAAACCAGTATGCGATTATTGTCATTTGCCTTTCGCATCTGCAGACGATGCAGCTGATGTGACCGATCTATCTACCGGTTTTACTCGATTTAAAAAGTCTTGCATGCCCTGTATTTACCTAAAAATTTCAGACCCTCGATTTATACCTTCTGAAGAAGATACCAGAGCAGAACTCGATCGAAGGGGTTTTACTCCCATAGCTGGAGCTGGAGCTGGAGCTGGAGCCGGCGCCCTACGAGTTTCTGCAGCAACAGGGGTCGTAGCAGGAAAGATCTTTATTCCCTCTTCTAGACCTTTAATCGTTCCTTTTGAGCCGATCTGGCGAATCGTCTGTAGAAGCTCCTGCCTTCCTCATAGAGAAGAAGATATCGTTCTCGAAAGGCTATCAAAGTATGGCTGCTTTAATTTATGCCTAAATTTTATTTTTGATCCCGTCCGTGGAGATTGGTGGGCTTCTAAATGCGATACATCGGCCCTGATGACCCTAGCGAGCCGGCTCATCTTAGCTGGGCATTCAAACGAATGCGCTCACCTGCTTACTAGG
>CAYSAJ010000002.1:0-36715 GCA_964429005.1 uncultured bacterium
GTTCCCCCCTTAAAAACCCATGAATCTCTAGTCTGGGAGTGGTTTTGAATGCCAATCAATATCCATCCTCAAACGTAGTCTTTTTCAATTGTAGAGGATTGCAATCCATGCTCTTTTGCTTTTCTGCCAATTTCAAATTTATTAATCATTGAAATCCTTCTTCTAATCCTTCAGGAATCCATAATTTCCATTTTTTAACCAGGCGCTTGCCCTTGGACAAAGGATCTAATTGTGAATTTCCTTCGCTAAGATGTCCTAGACAATATGTAATCCAATTAACTTCTTGCGGCTTTATTTTTGATAGAATAAAACCAAGTCTTTTAAATATGGTTTTATTTTTCATCTTGTCTGCATATTGAGTTAATGTGGTTAAATCACAATAGCTTGAAGATAGATATTGTTGGAAAAAATCAATCACAGAACGAATCCCTCCTCCAATGGCAGGATCATCCAACATATCGATGATTGTTTTATGAGGATCGGATACTTGGACTTTCACTTGATCTTTCCAGATGATCTTGAGTCCAAACATTTTGTCGGGCAGTGATTTTTTTATCAAAAATGCTAATCCTGCAACAGACTGCTCTTTCTGATTTAGGCGTCGAGAGGTAAAGACGATGGTTGATTCGAAAATCTGTTCGGTGAAATCCCAATGCTGGGCTGCAGACCAGCCTCCGATATAGCAAGGAGAAAAGATTTGAGAGGCTATTATCCATGGATCAAGGAGGCCACTATCGGGAGTTTCTGCAGCTACATCTATCGGGAAATATAGCCCACGCCTGACTCTTCTAAGCCAGCCATTTTTTGCCCATGAGGATAGGTATAGTCTTGCTTGCTGCTTTGAGACGTTTAAGGTTTCGGCTACCAAAATTACTGATATACAACCTTTTGAGTTGCGAAGCACGTCTGAAAGCCTTTTCCGAGACAATTTCCCCAACCCTGCCAACTCATCCATGGTACATCCAATGCGTTAATCGTATATAAAAAGATATATTATCCATGATTTAGATATACCATAGGGTGTATTTTAACCAAATAAAATATATGTTTTAAACTACTTTTAGTGATCTCAATATACCTAAATTGGCTCTTTGGAGACGCTAATTTCGACTAGCTAAGCGCTTTAGGAAATCCACAGTCGCTTCAGTCGGTGGCAAGCCCTGTTCATGGAAGTTCTTTGTAATAGGCTCTTTTCTCAGATAGGCAGTTCAGAGACAAGAGAAGGCACCATAAATAATATAATTATGAAAATGAGAACTTTAACCATATGCTTCAAGTGTTATCCAAAGAATTGTGCACCATCTGCCCTATACCTGGCACAAGATCGATTTTTCGAAAGGATTAATCTAGGCCAGATTGAACATAAGCGTTTGAAATAAAAAATCTGGGTGAGAGGATTTGAACCTCCGACCTCTAGCACCCCATGCTAGCACGCTACCAAGCTACGCCACACCCAGATAAGAGAAATATTTTGGGTACTAATTTTAAAGGAACAATAATAGAATGAGAAGCACTTTTTTTTGAGGTGGATCCATGAAACTGGAGAAGAGTTGGCACAGTGCACTAAAGGATGAGATTCAGAAACCCTACATTGTAAATCTAAAAAATTTTTTAGAAGAAGAGCGCAAAAGAGGGTCTGTTTATCCTGGTGAAGAACAGGTTTTTGCAGCGTTTTTACATACTCCCTTAGAAAAAGTGAAGGTAGTAATTGTGGGGCAGGATCCTTACCACGGCCCTAATCAAGCCCACGGCCTTAGCTTTAGTGTTCCTAAGGGGGAAGCTATACCACCATCTCTTCGAAATATTTATAAAGAACTTCAAGCAGATTTAGGAATTAACCCAGCAACCCATGGAAATCTTTCGAAGTGGGCCAGACAGGGCGTTATGCTACTAAATGCCACACTTACGGTGAGGGCTGGAGAAGCTAAGTCTCATCATGGACAAGGTTGGGAAGAATTTACTGATCGCGTTATTGAGGTCTTATTTAAGAGGCAAGATCCTGTTGTTTTCGTTCTTTGGGGCGCCTCTGCAAAAGAAAAAGCGGAGAGAATTTTTTCTAAACAGCCTCAATCCCAACATCTAATATTAACGTCAGCCCATCCATCTCCTTTATCAGCAAGAGCCTTTCTAGGATGTAGGCATTTTTCTAAGATCAATGAACAACTTAAAAAATGGGGAAAGACTCCCATAGATTGGGATCTCAATGACGCGTAGAGAAGATAGTGAATCTCTTTCACGAAAATATAAGGAGAGAAATTACCACCTTTCAGACCAGGAAATTGCTGTTTATTCTAAGGTGAGACTGCCCGCAACTAAAGCGGCTTTACAAGTTGTGCTTACTGAGCTTGAAAAGAGGGTAGGGACATCTTTATCTGATTTAAGTTTTATGGATTTAGGGGCAGGCCCCGCCACTTTATTTTTGGCTTTACAATCTCTTGAACGAACCCCAAAAGAGGTTCTTCTCTTAGAAAAAAATGAGAGGCTTATTGAAGAGGGCATCAAAAACTTTCCTGAATCTTTGTCTCATTACCAAAGAAATGATTTCACGAAAATATCTGGCTTTACAAAAACAGATGTAGCCCTTTCCTCTTATTCTCTGAATGAAATCCCAAAAGAATTAGTCCCTGATTTGGTGAATAAATTATTCGACAGCGTTTCATATTGGGTAGTTGTAGAACCTGGAACTCCTGATGGCTATCACAATGTGCTCACTGCTCGAGATCTATGGATAAAGAGGGGGGGCTTTGTATTGGCTCCTTGTCCTCACAATAAGCCCTGTCCTTTACCTGCAGGAGATTGGTGCCACTTTGCAGTCAGGGTGCAAAGGGATAAAGAGCATCGCCTTCTAAAGGGGGGAGCTCTTCCCTATGAAGATGAAAAATTTAGTTATATGATTTTGTCGAAAGATCAAAAAAAATCTTGCAATGCCCGTATTATCCGCCGCCCCGTGGAGAGGAAAGGGCTTGTTGAAATGGTTCTTTGCACCAATTTAGGAATAAAAAAAGAAATATATACAAAATCAAATAATGAAAATTTTAAAATTATAAAAAAGAAAGAATGGGGTGATGAGATAGTTTAAAAAAGGTTTTTTTGCTATACTCCACTTAAATCACATAAAGAGAAAATCCAGTGTATAATCATTATTTAACTTTTTTAAGTCAAATGAGGCTCACGAAGGTCCCTAGGCTTCAAATTGAGGGGCGCTCTATCTTAATAGATATTTCTTCAATCAGAGAGTGGAAAATTTCAATTTTAGTCGGACAATATGACGAAGACATGGTAGATTATTGCGCGGATCTTTTCTTTAAGCAAGATGGTGGGCTTTGTTACTGTAGTGAAACACACCAAATTTACCTCGTGTTTTACTGCACCCCTCCCAAAAACTATGGTGACTTTGAGCTTATGCTCACATCTCTTTTAGAAAGGTTCCAACTGTTTGAACCTTTACTAAAGAGATAAATTCTATGGCAGCCCCAGCATCTTCAGTACCCACTTCATCCGTTGATCCTCATTACTTAGCAGATTTAAAAGATCTTTGCACAGATCCTGCAACAGGAACGTATTATGCTGCTACAAGAGTCTTTGCGGAGTGTGGCCATTCTATTTCAGCAGCGGTGATTACAGATGTTAAAATAGCACAAGCTTGCACTTTATGTGGTAGAGTGAGCTTAACATATCCTAATCCTTTAGTTGATGGCATAGTTAGAGCTTTGCAAGCGATGGCCGCTCCTCCTTTTCCAGTTGGCTCTATTTTTTCTCCTGTAGGTGGGTGGACTGTAAGGGAATCTTCATCTGAAGGAAGTTATACCTGTACCCTCGAGAGTGATGGAGCCGTTGAAATGCTAAGCTTCTCACGAGCTCATTCCTTTACTGCAGGATCTGAGGCCTCATCCCCTTCATATACCTACACAATCCTTCTTCAGCCAAAATCTAAAACAGATGATCTGCGAGAATTTTTTACAGCTCATGGCCTAGGTGAAATAGAGTTTAGAGAAGGTAGTTATCAAATTTCAGGTATTGCAAGCTCTGCACCAGAGTCTATTGTAACACTAACCAGAATGCTTCTCGAAGAATTTGATTCTAGGCTGCCTGCCGCAGTGCTTCTCAATCTCTCAGTCAATTTCACTTAAATAGATAGAGACTCACATCTTTTTTGTAGAACTTAAAGAAATTGTTATTACAATACTTCCTCGTTCTTTAACACAGGGAGTGCATATGGATGTTTCTAGTGCTGCCCATGCAGCTTCAGCTACATCGCCCGCTTTATTTGGTGTTGTTGTAAGACCACGAGATGGTTCAGGAGACACTAGAGAAGAAGGCGTAAACTCTTCAGTTACCTCTTTAGCCAGCTCTGCCTTATCGATTTATCCGGTATATACAGATGCAGAGTTTCCTCCTGCGCCACCCCCTTTGCATTACATAGCAAAAGCAAATCATCCTACATGGCAACTTTTAGATTGGAACATTACAAAAAAAACTCACAGAGCTTCAACTATGGGTGGCGGTGAAATCTCTTTTTGTGAGGTAGAGCTTAAAAGAATAGCGCCTCTTGCCGGGGAAGCTCATGAAATACCTTTTGTGAGAATCTTTTTTTCAGCAAAAAATCGCAGAAGCCCTGATCCCTCTGTCACTCTTGTTTTTAATAAATTAGACTATGAAGCTTGTTTGCGCTTTTTTCAAAGAAGAGAGATCGATGTCTATAAAAGAGATTTGCTGATGAGTGATGCTTCTCGCATGGGGATATTTATTCTGCGTAATGTTCCCGCGATCATAAAAATAGCAGTGCAGCTTGTTGTAAGAAGAAGATTTGGCTCTGAAGATGAGTTTAGTGATGCTTTAGACCTTGTAGATTGTTTGGAAGACACCTATGTTGGTCCAAAAGCAGGTGAATGTTATATTCCAGCTCTCTAAAAAATTTCCAAAATAAGGTTGGTGCCATGTTTCCATGTTCGATTACAGCTCTAATTACTCCGTTCACGGAGACACAAGACCTCGATCAAAAAGCGTTTCGAAGTCTCGTGCAAAGACAGATTGAAGCTGGAACGGAGGCTTTGGTTATTTTTGGAACAACGGGAGAGTCTCCAACTCTCACAGAAGAGGAGAAACTTCTTCTCTTAGAGATGGCTCTTGAAGAGGCCCAGGGCGTCATTCCTATCATTGTAGGATCTGGAGACAATAACACCAGGTCTACTTTTGATTTTACAGCAAAATGTAAGGAAAGAGGTGCTCATGGAGCTCTTATTATTTCCCCATACTACAATCGTCCTACAGAAAGAGGGGTCCTTTTACATATGCAAGAGGTTTCAAAAGTAGGGCTTCCTCTTATTTTTTATTATCATCCTGGAAGGTGTGGGAGCAAGCTTTCTCCTGATTGCATACGGCAAATTACATCTCTTGATGAGGTTGTAGGGCTTAAAGATTGCTCTTCAGATCCTCAAATCATCGCTGCATCACAAAAAAGGGTGTTTTGTGGAAATGATGGTGATTTTTTAAAGGTTGCAGAAATGGGCGTAGAAGGATCTATTTCTGTGATTGCCAATCTTATTCCGGAGAAATGGAAACAAATCGTTTGTAGGCAAGATAAAGCCCTTTTTGATGAATTGGGGGGGCTATTATCAGCGTTAGAACTCGAAGTCAATCCTCAGCCGATTAAGTATCTTTGTTTTTTGGCTGGTCTTTGCAAGAATGAATTACGATTGCCTATGACACCGGTTTCTGAGGAGTCTCAGAAGAAACTCCTTATAGCAAGCCTAATGCAGGAGGATACTGCTGTTAGGTGATTCCTAGAGCAGCTTTTCTTCTATGCCATGCTATTTGAGAGGAGACTTCCATCACTCTCTTAAAAAAAAGATCTCTATGAGCAGGATCTTGAAGAACTTGGTAGGGGGCTGCCATAGCGGTTGTTTGTTGAAATAGAGTGACAGGAATTATAGAAAGCAGAGCATTTGTAAAAGGATTATCTTTAGAAGTATTGCGCTCTACACTCAAAGCTAGTTCTACGTCTTCTCTATGTCTGAATTTCTTATAATTATTTCTAAGCCAAAGATAAATGTGAGCTGCGCAAGATAAATAGTCTTCTTTGATTTTTTGGTGAACTGGAGAAGTTGAGTGAAAGTAGCGATGCAGACAAATAGAAAAAAAATAGGAGATTTTTGATAAGTGAGGTTGAGATTCCACAATAGAAAGAAGCTTTAATAAAGAATGTGTTTTTTTCGAGAAATTTCCACTATCAAGAATATTGAACAATCCATCTAAAAATTCGCTAAGATCTGGGCTATTTCTTCTAAAGAAAACTTCTGATTGGAGAATATCTAAAACCCTTTGTTCTTGCCCCGCAGCGACAGCAGTGAGTGAGGCTTCCGCGAGAAGTTTGTATAATTCGACTTTATCCTCATTCCATAGGCGATGGTTTATTTTATAATCTTCAAGAGCTTCGAGAAAAAAGCTAAAAAGCTCCCTATTTGGACTTAGCATGGCATAAATGAAATTCGCTTTGAGAAGTTCCCATGAATTCCCTTGGGCTAGCAAGGACTGTACATGCTCAAGATCTTTTCCCTCAAAAAGGGCCTCTCTGAGCTTCCTGCTAAGGCAGTGAGGATTGCCTAGAGTCTTTGAAAGGTTCATTAATTTTTTCGCCTTCTCAAAAGCTTCATCAGTTAGGGCATATCTGAGGCCTAATTGGAGGAGGTTGTCTAGGCTAGAGTAAAGTTTATGGCTCCCTGTTAAAGGGGACATCGCAGCATCTATGAGTGTCTTTGCAAAGTGAAAGTTAGGAATAGCAACAGCTCTCTTGAAGCATTCTTCGATATTTGGCTCTCTGCGAAGAAGATCGTGCCAGCATTTGAAGTCCTCTTCGCTAATTAAGTTTCCTTCCTCACATTTTTTATGAATTCTATAGAGGAAAGAGAGAGCCTCTTCAGTAGCGCTAAAATTAGGGCTAGCTTCATATAGGTCCACCCGGAAATAAGAAAAAATAGCCAGAGAGTAGACAATAGCAACGCCTCTTAAGCACTTGATAAACGGGTCTAAATCGTTATGAAATAAGGAGATGTGCTGAATATAGAACTTCTTAAAGGGGCTCTGGGGATTTTTGCAGTATGTGTAGGGGAGAAACAATAAAGCAGATAGGGCGACTTTGAGGGTCACTTCGACGATTCCGAAGGTCCCGATTCCAATCATGGCAAGGGTATGCAAGGGAATGGCAGTAAAGGGGGTATAAGGACTTTGATCGTTGTGGAGCCTATCTCTGACTGCAGTTGCAGCCTGTAAGAATAAAGCCGGGGGGGTTAAGCCAGAGGTCATAATCTACGGTTAATTTGTGTTAATAAGTCGTAATTATAAACATTAATAACTAAATATAAATAAAAATAATTATATTTTTATACTATAAATTATTTTAATTCATCTATCTAAAATGTTTATTTGTTATAATTTTTTATTAATAAACAAGAGTTAGTAATTATGCCTTCAATTTCACAGAACCTTTTAAATGGATATGAAACATATATTTCAGCCCCTATTGCACGAATCCCTTACGTGGGTAAAGGGCTTTCAAAAGCTCTTGATGTCCCAGTTTTCACGACCCTTATAGCTACTAATGTTGTTGAAACGATCACTCGTCTTGCTTTAGGTGTTATTCTTCTAGGCCCCGCTCTGATAGCAGCACAGCTCATCTTGTGTTTTTCAAAGGATCTAAAAGAGGGGTTTGCAAAAAGCTTCAGACAGCAATTTGGATTTATACCTCAAGCTTCAGATGCTGTTCTCGTAAGAGGTCGCTTTGGAATAAATCTGATGGTTGAGATCTTTCAGAGGTTTTTTGGTTGTTCAACGAGCTCTCTCTCTTCTTCTGCTCCTACACCATTTATTATAATGCAAGATGAGGCAAATGAGTCAGAACAGTTCGAGTTTATTTCAGAAAGGTTGCATGGTCACTCCGAGGCTGCTTGTGATGAAGATGAATGTCCAAGAGAAGTGTATGCAAAGCCCCCTCAAATAACCGGTGATCCAGCTCAAAATGGTTCTACTCTTCAAAAAGCTATACCATGGAGGCTTTCAAAGGCTGTATTTGCTCGTTTTGCATCTGCGATTCCACCTCAACATAAAACACCTATAGAGGGAAGTAACGATTTTTATTATCAACACCCCCTAACAAAACTTTATTATCGAATTTCTACCGAGGCCTAGAAAGTAAAAAAACCAGTAAAAAATTAAAAAAGGATTAATTTCAATGCCTACAATCTCTTCAACAATATTCATTAATTATAAAAACTATCTGTCTACGCCTCTTTCACGGGTTCCTTACGCAGGAAAAATCCTCTCTAAGACCCTTGATGCTCCTGTTTTTGTCACGATTCTAGCCCTTAATGCCGCTGAAAGAGTTTCTCGCATCGCTTTGGGGATAGCCCTCTTTATTCCAACACTTATTGTAACATTCGCACTTCATTTTTGTTCTCAGGAAGCGGCAAGTACTGTAGGAAAATTTTACAATAGACAATTTAGTTTGTTTTACCCGAAGTCTTCTCTCGCAATTAGTGGTCAACTCGGTTTTAAGCTTGTTAAACAGATCTTCTCAGATTTTTTTACTTGCTCCTGCACAGTGCCACCTCAGGATAAACCTGCAAGCCATCCAGCTCCAGGAACTAGTGCTCCAGAAGAGTTAGAAATGAAACCGATTGGTAGACTAGGAGCTAAAGACCCTGTTGTAGAAAAATTATCTGATACTCGTCTGCCAGGAACGATGTCAGCCAGGGAGGCTTACTTAAACCCTCCTAGAGCTTTTGTTGGATTCAATTCTTTGGGACAAACACAATCAAATCCTTTGAATTGGTTCCTGAGTTCTTCCACTTATGATGCATTTGTAGCAGCGATTCCCGATGAATCAAAATTAGAAAGAGATAAAGATGGGGGCAATAATTTCCTGTATTGTCACCCTAGGAACGGTTGCTGGTATAGAATTTCAAAATAAGAAGAAGTTTTTCTTTAATTTGAAAAAAAGCATTCAAGTAAAGGCTAGGAAGCACCTAGCCTTTTCTATTTAATCTAAATTCCATATATGTCTAAGAAGGACCAGGGAGTCTATTCTACGCTTTATAGCTGCAGATTGATAGACACTCTGCATTCTGCCAGAAAAGGCCTCCCAGCGCTGATCGGGCATAACAGGAAGATAGTACTGCTGAGGGGGGGGTATTCCTCTTTGGAAGAAAATCCATTCATCATCCTCTGGTAAATTAGGGGTGCTGCTAGTTTCTCTCAGCACTTGCATGGCGGATAGTGGCGGCTGATCTTCTCTACGAAATTCCCTGAAGATGGGTGTTGGAATTTCTAAAAACGTTCTTAGTTGATGGGGCAACTCTGCTGTGCCAAGCAATTCTCTGTCAGCAGGAGCCTCAAATCTTTCATAGTTTGCCCTAACCCATAAACTAATAATCGATGCTACATCGAGAGAAAAAGGACTTTCACTGATAGGATCTATGGTTCTGCCTTCAAATGCTCTAAGTAGATAAGAAGTAACGATGTTAGAAAAGATTTGAATTTGAGGGACAGAGAAGGGAATAAGAGGTAGTACAGAGGGGAGTATTTTCGCTAAATGCTGAGGGCTCAAATTCTCCATTTGGATCAAATTCAGATGAAATAACCCGATGTCTCTTTGATTCTCTGGAAATAGAGGGAGAAGTCGCTCTAAAATAGCCGCTGCTCTTTCGTTTTTCCCCATGCTCAAAGTAAGTAGGTAGGCTTCTTTTAGTTGGTCTCTTCGGATTCTTCGATAAGAACTATTTTCGAGATGTTGCGGCGCCCACATAGGGCCTGTGAAAATATCGTCACGTGTTACCTGTGCTAGGGCTAGCTGAAATAGAGCTTCGCTAGGGCCTATTGCAGCCCAAAGAAGAGGCTCGTACATGTGATGTAAAAAGGGATCAGGGCATGCAAAATTATCAGGATTTGTGATGGCAGCCTGAACTTGAGCTTCATTTCCTTCGTAGATATTTCTTATCAAAGATCTGTATAAAGGGTCTCTAATAATTTCTGGATTCGAATAATTGAGAATAAGAAGAGCATGCTCTCTTAACCCTTGTAAAGCCGCGCATTTTGCAGCCCTGTTCAGAATGTAATTTGTTCTCATGACATGGGGTGCACTGCTACCGAAAGCAGGGTCAATCGGCAGCTTAGGCACTAAGGGCCCGTAAGTGAAATCTAGTATAGCTTTGAGGTAGCGGATATCGGGAATATGGGCTGCGAGGTAAACAGGGTCTTTGTCCTCTGTGAGAAAGTGAGGAGAGGCAGCTGCTCTTTCATCAAAGAGTAATGCAGAGGGCTCGCGGAGCAATAGTCTTTGAAATGTAGCGAAGTGAGTGTTTTCTTCTTGGGGAGAAGAAGATGGGTTGTGAATTTTTTTGTAGAGGAAGTTTTTGAGGGCATCTGTGGATGACATCTCACTTGAGACTCTCAGCAAGTCTTTTCTCTCAGAAGGCAATACGATGAAATTTGTAAGGATGATTGGAGATATAAGACATAAGCTGAAAGCGATCCCTCTATCAGTAAAGAGAGAAATATTCCTTTCATAAAATCGATACACCTTGGGCCCTTGTCCTGAGAGGAGTAGAAGATGCATAGGAATACATAAGATAATGCTGAGGGCTAGTCGAGAAACCATTTCTACATAAGCGACAAGAGTCAGTCCAATAGCGCCAATAGCATGAGATACTAAAATCCACCCTTTATCTACAGGGTCTTTATATTGATTGAGCTGATGGCGAAAACTCGCTGCAGCTGTCAAATAGTGAACTTGAGGAGATTGAACTGTATCCATAATAGACCTTATCTAATTGCCGAATTAGCATAATTAATAATCAAATTACCCCTAAAAAAGAGGCTAATAAGTATCCCACCACCCAATGATAGCAGGAAGTCTTCTTTCCATAGCTTGAGCTCTAAATAATCGTTCCATAATACCAACAGTCCTAACAGTCCCCAAAAATGTTGCTTGCCTTTGGTAAGCAGGAACGCTCACCCATCTAGCCTCCTCTGCTGTGAGTGCCCGGTAGCCTCTGGGGTTTCTAGCAACCGCCTCTTCATAGATGTTTCTTGTGCGTTGTAAAACTTGTAAAGCAGAAGTATGGGGGGTATCTCGAGAGGGCACGGTGAGAAAAGAGGGTAAAATATGACTTAGTTGTGAGAGAAAAGCCTTATCATCATCGTGCTGAAATCGTAATGAATTTTTGATGACAAAATTACATATTAAGGCTGCAGCGTCAAGAGAAATCTTTTTGCGATGCATGCTGCTTTCTCTTTGATCCCAAACGCTTGGCCATCGATCTTCAAAATAATGAGAGAGGGAATGTTGAACAAGCTCTGACAAACGGGCAAGTTGGGGAATATCAGGAGGAATTAGGGGGAGAAGAATTGGAAGAAGTTTTAGTATTTCGGGGGTTCTGATTTTTAATAACCTTTCAATCAAATCTAAATGAAAACAATTTCTTTTTGACTCAGGAATTAAAGGAAGTAAATGCTGCAAGATGGCCTCGGCTCTTTCAGGCTGGTTAGAGAAAAGGGCAATAAGATAGGCTTCATCTAGCTCCTTATGGATACCTATTATGGTGGGACGATCCAATCGAGGATTTTGTCTTGCTATGATAGCAGATAAACGTGCTAATTTCTGATCAAAATAGTCTTTTTTAGGCCCCAAAGTTGCCCATATAAAAGGGTTGAAATGATCAATACCCCCATAGGGATCTAACAAGTCTTCCTCAAAAAATACTGGCCTTCTTGCTTCTGTGTCTCCTTCATAAATCGCTCTGATTGATTGGACCCCTGCTTGATAGTCTGTACCGCTGTATCTTTTTTCAAGATGGGAAAGAAGGAGAAGGGCGTTTTGACGATAGCCTGCTGCAGCGGCATATTTCGCAGCGCGAAAGAGACTTAGAATAAAACGATGATTAAAAGCAGAAGATTTATGAAAAGGGCCTTCAAGGTAGGAAATAATCTCGTTTAGGTAGCGAGGATCAGAGATTTTGGCCGCTTCTAAAACAACATCATAGTCAGGCCTTAGAAAAGAATGAGGTCTGCTATAGTATGCGCCTGACACATATTGTTCATAGAAAACATCAGGCTCTGCGAGCAAAAGACGTTTGAATTGTTTAAAACAGGCCTTTTCTTCTTCTTCTGAAAAAGCTAGGGAGGCACTGCTTCTTTTGCAGAGAAAATCACATACATCATGTGCCTGATGATAGGAGTGTGTGTGTCTATAGTCTATCGCAAGATAGAGAAGTTGAAAAATTCCCCAGACGATGGTTAAGAAAGTCTCTCCATGACCAGTGAAGATTGAAATATGTCTTTCGTAAAAAGCACTTAAAGGAGCCTCATAACCTGTTTGTCGTAGAATATAGTTTGGAAGAAAAAGCAAAATAGAAAGTGCGACTTTGCTCACGAGCTCCACACAGCCTAATGGAGCTAAAGAGACCATAGCAAGGGCATGAGTCGGGACGATCCAATAGAGATGGCGCCTATCTTTGAATTGATTAAATTCATAGCGTAGACTTGCAGCCGCTGTCAAATAAAGAGCTGGGAGAGGCTTAACTGTATCCATCATTGACCTGTTTTATAGGCCAAAGGATAGCATATAGTTCATTTAAAAAAGTTATAATTAAATATTTAAAAGACAGGGTTTTATTTAATTAAATTAAAAAAACGACCTATTTCTTTTTCAATTGGATAAACTTCCTTATCAAGGAAATTTTTGACCTGCTCTGGACAAAGACCGATGAGGTTTTGAGGGTCAAAACATTCTTTGATCTCATTAGGACTTATAGGAGTATCCTTTAGATGAAGGATCACATCTTCTATGGAAGGAGACTTTAAAAAGAGGGTTCTGAGCCTTTCATGGAAATCTTGCCTCGAAAGCCCTTTTTTGACCCCTCTAATAAGGAGCGCTTCTGAAGCCATCGTTTTTACTTCTGCATGGACGTTCTTTTGGATGGTATCGGTATCGATCGTAGATTTTGAGAAGATCTTTTCTGCAAGATCTAGGATAGCATCTGCGGTGAGAAAGGCTTCAGAGAGGACAATACGGCGATTTGCTGAATCATCGAGGCTTCGCTCTAGCCACTGGAGTGAGTGGGTCATGTATCCATTTTGCGAAAGGGAGATGAGAAGCCTGCTGAGCGAACAAACGCGCTCAGAGTAGATCGGATTGCGTTTATGAGGCATCGCAGAAGAGCCGACTTGATCTTTCGTGAAAGGCTCTTGCCATTCTCCAAGATGAGAGAGAAGTCGGATGTCTGTCGCCCACTTATGAAAAGAAGATCCAAGAGAGGCGAGGCGATGGAGGATTTCTGCATCCCATTTTCGTGGGTAGGTTTGTGTGGCGATCGGAAATATCTTTGTAAATCCAAAATCATGTGCCACTTTTTGCTCAAGTAAAGCTGCTTTACCTTCATCATGATCTAAAAGCTCTAGAAAGGAATATTGAGAGCCCACAGCTCCTTTTACGCCTAAAAAAGGAAGGGTCTTAACGAGAGTAAACAGACCCTGTAAATCCAATAAAAGATCTTGGAGCCAAGATGAGGATCTTTTTCCGAGTGTTGTAAACTGAGCCACTTGAAAATGGGTGTATCCCACTGTAGGAAGGTCTTTATAGTGATCACAAAAGCTAGCGAGTGTCAGAGTAAGCTTATGAGCTTTTTTTAAAAGGAGAAGAAGTCCTTCTTTAAGCTGTATTAGGTCCCCATTGTCCATCACAAAAGAAGAGGTAGCCCCCAAATGGATGATTCCTTGAGCGCTTGGAGCTTGTTCTGCAAACGCTTGGATGTGAGCCATAACTTCGTGCTGCGTCAGGTGCTCTAAAACTTGAACACGATCAAAAGGGATGGTGTCAAGAGCTCTTTCCATTTCATGAATTTGTTTTTCAGTGATAGGTAAGCCGAGCTCTTTCTGAGCTTTTGCTAAGCTGATCCAGAGTTTGCGCCAGAGCCTGTATTTATGCTGCTGAGAAAAGATCGATAGCATCTCTTTTGAACTATAGCGAGAAACTAGAGGAGACTCATAGGAATTAGACATGGGACTCTAAGGTTTTAATCAGTTTTTTGATCGCCTCCATTTCTTCGGGAGATGCGCTAAAGCTTTTTGAGGAAAGAAGGGAGTTTGCTTTTTCAAGGAGTTTTAAAACATTTGTGCCGGGTTTTGAAGAGCGTTTATCTTCTTTGTCTAGGGGGAAAGCTTCACGTATTTTTTCTAAAACGGCTTGTTTTGACTCTCCTTGATACTCCAAAATGAGCTGCTCTTTTTTTTCGATGGGGCCAAGGCGTGATGCTAAGGTGTATATGGCCTGTTTTGGCATGAGGTCGATTTTTTCTTTAAGACTGGGTGGTGCACTGCGATAAAACTCATAATACTGCAAAAAGTTATAAGGAGTTTGTCTGTTCCCATAGGTAAGGATCAGCCACGAAGTAAAAGCTCCTTCTTTATATTCTTTAAGAAGCGTTTGAGCTTGTTTGATTCTTTCCCCGTGTAAAATGATAGCTTGAGTATTGATCGCTTTCACTTCTGAGGTGATGGCTTTAAGTTGTTTGAGATCAACTTCAATATTAGCTGCTTCGGGTTTGTGTGATTCGAGAAGCTGTAAAATGCTACTCTGCTCTTCTTCAGATAGAGGGACAACTTTGAAGACTCCTGAAAAGCCTGAGAGCTCCCCTGAATTGGATTTGAGGGCGAGCTGATCCATTTTTTTTGGCGTTTCTTCTTGGGGCTTCATTCTCTTGGAAAGAAGAGAGCGAAAATCAGACATAGAGCCTCATAGGGTAGTAAAGCGGCTATACAATCCGCTTTAGGATTTCTTTTGTAAGATTTTGGTAATCTTCGGCAGCGCGAGCTTCAGGAGCGACCTCAAAGATGGGTTTACCATGAACGGATGCTTCTGAAACTTTTATATCTCTTCGAATTTTTGATTCTAGCACTTTGCCGGGAAAGGTATCTTCGATAACTTCTAAAAAGGCTTCGTTGCTTTTCCCTCTTGAGTTCCAAAAAGAAAGAGAGACTCCGAGAACATCAAATGGATGCCTTGCTGCAATTTGGTTCATGAACAAAGAGAGCCTCTGAAGTCCTTTGATACTATAAAATTCAGGAGTGGCACATACGATACATTGATTTGCGGCTATTAGAGCTGACTCTGTCAGCCAAGACAAAGAAGGGGGTGTGTCAATAATAATAAAATCATATTTCGCCTGAGCAAGGATTGATTTTAACTTCTCATGAGAATAACGATCAGACGCAAGTCTATCAGTGACTTCAACCCTTTCGAGCCAAGTATCTGCGGGAACAAGATCTAGGTTTTTAATTTGCGTTCGAAGAATCACTTCTTCTAAAGATTTATAATCTTGAAGAACGGGCGCTAAGCTATCGTGGCTATCAGGATCAAATCCGAGTCCTGTAGTAAGATTTGCTTGCGCGTCAAAGTCTATAAGCAATACTTTCTTTTTATGAAATTTTGCAAGGCACGCCCCTACATGTAGAGATGTAGAGGTCTTTGCAGTGCCCCCTTTAAAACTACTAACTGTGATGATGGCCATGTCCGAGCCCTGATGTTAAAGACCTAGATTTTTTCTCTTGTACAGCAACGGAGAGGAAACTTTCAAGCTTCATTTCACCATGGACTACATTGTCCCTAGTACGAACGTTGATAGTGTGATTTTCCATTTCCTGATCACCAATTGTGAGCATGTAGTTCACTTGGTCGAGTTGAGCGGCTCTCACTTTTTTACCAACGGATTCATGACTGTCATCGATAGAGCAAAGGAGTCCATGCTCCATAATCTTTTGCTTAAGCTTTTCTGCATAATCGAGATGGCGATCTGCAACAGGAATGATTCGAACTGGCATAGGACTCAGCCATAGTGGGAATTTTCCTGCGAAATGCTCAGTGATAATGGCAAAAAAGCGCTCTATGGATCCAAAGATCGCTCTATGGATCATGATAGGACGTTTTTCTGTTCCGTCTTGGTCATTAAAGTAGAGGTCAAATTTTTCAGGAAGAGCCATGTCAAGTTGGATGGTTCCACACTGCCAAGTGCGTCCAATAGCATCTTTTACGTGGCAATCGATTTTTGGTCCGTAGAAAGCCCCATCACCTTCATTGAGTTTATAACCTTGGCCCCACTCATCGAGCGCATCACGAAGACCATTTGTAGCGACTTCCCATTCTGCATCAGAACCAATCGTTTTTGATTTTTCAGGGCGAGTTGAAAGCTCTAAATGGTATGAAAGACCAAATGTTTTGTAAATCGTATCTACTAAGCGAAGAACGCTGACGATTTCATCTTTAATTTGATCAGGTCTCATAAAGATGTGTGCATCATCTTGGTGAAAGCTTCGTACGCGGAAAAGGCCGTTGACAGCTCCTGAAAATTCATGGCGGTGCACATGTCCAATTTCTGCGACACGCAAAGGAAGCTCTCGATAGCTATGCTTATCTGATCCGTAGTAGATCATACATCCGGGGCAGTTCATCGGTTTGATGGCGTAGAGCTTTTCATCAATTTCCGACACATACATATTTTCACGGTAATGATACCAGTGACCAGAGCGCTCCCAAAGAGTTTGGCACATCAGCTGTGGTGTTTTTATTTCTACGTAGTGCGCGTTTCTATGAAGTTCTCTCCAAAATTCTAAGAGGGCATTCCATACAATCATTCCGTTAGGATGGATGAAAGGCATTGCAGGGGCTTCGTCATGAATCGAGAAGAGGCCCAGTTTTTTGCCGATGACTCTGTGATCTCTTTTTTTTGCTTCTTCAAGCATATCGAGATATTCTTTAAGCATTTTGCGATCAGGAAAAGAAATGCCATAAACTCTGGTGAGCATTTCATTTTTGCTATCACCGCGCCAATAAGCTCCTGATGTCTTTAAGACTTTAAAAGCTTTGATTTTTCCAATAGATGTGAGGTGAGGGCCGCGGCAAAGGTCAAAAAACTCTCCTTGCTCATAGCCTGTGAGTGTTGCATCTTCAAAGCTGTCGATAAGCTCGAGTTTGTAGGGATTATTGGCAAAACGCTTTTTTGCCTCTTCTTTCGAAGAGAAAACGATTCTTTTCGGTTTAAAGTTTTCTGAGAGAATTTTTTGGACTTCTTTCTCAATCAAAGGAAAGTCTTCTTCGGAAAGGTTTAAATTTGCAAAGTCATAATAAAAACCATTTTCAATAGGAGGTCCAATAGTTGGTTTCGCTTCAGGCCAAAGTCTTAGAATGGCTTGAGCGAGAACATGTGCCGAGGTATGCCAAAAAACTTCTTTCCCTTCTTTGGAATCAAAATCAAAAATTTCGATAACATCCCCTTCATGAATAGGGGTAGAAAAATCTTTGGGAACCCCATTAATTTTCAAAGCAATCGCTTGGTGAGGTTCTCTCAGGTTCAGTTCTTCGAGAATTTGTGAGGCTACAGAAGGATTTGGGAGGGCAAGTTTTTTGTTCCCTAATAGAATATTCATCGTTGGATTTCCTTGACTTTATCACTCTCATGATAATCTGTTTTGACATAAATCGCAAAAAGGAACAGGCAAGAAAGATTTTTTTTCATAGGAAAGGAGAAATGGTCTATGTAGAATAGTGAGGTTAAAGAAGGCGAAAGAAATGTTCGGGCAAGAGCTCCAAGATATTGTTCAAGAAACAACTCTCCTTGAGAAAGGTGGGTATAAGGAGGCTACAAGCTATTATTGCTATCGACTTTCTCAACTGATCGCTCCTCTTTTTTTTGATGAAGCGGGAAAGTTTCAACAAATTGAGTTAAAAGATTTAGAGGAAAGCCTCCCAGAAGGAAGAATTTATCAAGCAGAGTTCAAAAAATTTGTAATAGACAAATTGAGTTTGCTCACAAAAGATAAAAAAATACAAACCTTTCTAGTCCGCCTAACTCTTCCTCTAGCTAGCCCGTGGATTGAAGAGATGATTCGGGCTTCTCTTTTTCTCTCCCCCTCTAAATTAAATCATAGACTCGTTAGGGTAGCAGTTTTGGCCGCATCACTATGTCCGTTAAGGCAAAATATTGGATCTTGTTTTGCTACCGCTCCCTGTATATTTATACAAAATTCACAGTATGAACTTCTCATTAAAGATTTGTTTGATCTTGTCACCATGGGATTTTTACGTAAAAATGGAGAAGAAGGAGAACTAAGAGTTCCCGCTTCTGTGATACTAGGGAAGGGGGATCTTCTTCATTTTATTCAAAGCAAAGAGCATTTATCTCATCATGTAGGATGGATTCATGCGCTGCAAGAGCTTGGATGTATTCCCAAAGGGTTTTCTCTCGATCAGGCCCATCAGCACCTGTCCCTTTTGCTCCATGGCGTGCGTGTGGAGAGTGAAACTCATGATAAAATTTTTCGTGAGCTTGTAGAGCGTTTTGGGAAAAAAGGGTTGAGCTCAAAAGAAATAGCACAAGAGGAAAATAAGCTTTCTCATTTTTCTCAAAATCTACTGATGAAGATGTGGGAGTATACAGTAGCCTCTTTTGTTGATGGGTTTTCTAGGTACACAAAAAATCATTTGATTATTGCGCTTGGACTTGAGCAACATGAGCCGTTAGGCCTTGGCAGAGTCATTTATGATGCTCTGCAGTATGAGCTTGATGCCATGAATCGAAGACTTGAAGAGAACGCTGCAGAAATCAATGCTTTGAGGGACAAAATTTCGATGTCTGAAAAGCTTTTGCAAAAAGTCGATTCCGACGATAAATATCGCAGGCTTAAAGCAGATCTTGAATATAGTTATCAGAAAGAATCGTTTTTGTTGCATGAAAGAGAGATTGATCAAAGCATGGCTGAGAAAATCACTCAGCTCTATTCCCTTCTTTGCGAGCAAATTACTCTTCACCTCCCATTATATTTTGTCGAAGTTTATGACCCCAGCCTCATTGAGAAAAATCAAAGTCCCTTTGAAGATGGGGCTGCAGGATTTCGGTTAGTTTATAAACACGGAAGGGCAGATCCGAGCGTTTGGAGTGTTATTGATTCACCTCTTGAATTTAAAAAAATTCTGACAGAATTTTTTATAGCCTTAGAACACATAGTAAGGCCTCAGCTTGAAGGATCTTCTGTGGAGCTTTTGCTCAGTGTGATGCAAAAAATTCATACAACGCTAGGAGAAGAAGAGTTTTACAAAGCTGCTTTAACTCGAATACTCCATTTTGAAGAAAGATATCCATCGGGCAAGAAGATTCTTACGATATGGTCCTATTTGTCAGGGGGAACTCTCCACAGTTTACTTCATGGGTATTATGGCCTTTCTAAACCTCCTCAGGAAGAAAAATTCAACCCTGAAAACCCCCGCGAGCTTTGCCTCAATTTAATAGAATGGATGAAAGAGGCTCCTTATAAAGTTTGTGAAGAAATGATTCAAAACCCAGAGCAGGGATTTCTTTTTCATTCGCCACGGCATGTGTTTTTGTTTCAGCCAGGGCATCCTTCTTTTGTGAAAACATGGGATAATCGGGAATTTACCTACACGTATCTGCGAGATCGTTTTGTTGACTCCAACAAGGAATTTTATCATCGCATTCGACTCTCACGAGGTGAGCAAGAATATCTCTATCGAATTGCAGTGCAGAGAGGTTTTGTGAAGAATGTAAGCCAAAAGCTATTTATCGAAGGCGCCTCTTTGCGAGATTTTGCCCTAGAGCACCTCGAAGGTGGATCATTTTTTGGTGACATCCTCTTTTTTAATCATCTTCCTTTAGTGTCACCATTAGAATTGCAAAAAGTTTTTTCTTTAAAAGAGATTCCTCAAGGATCTTTAGTGGATGTAAAAACATGGATCCAAACGGAGAGCTTACTTGGAAAAATCAATGAGAGAGAAGCCATAGAGCGTGCTCAGAAGGCAACACTTTTGCCTACGCTGCCGTTCATTTTTGCGGATAGCAACTGGCACCAGACAAAGCTTGCTTTTGTTACATCTCCTCTATCAGGAGAGATGGATCTTTGGAGAGTTTCTCTTAGTGGCCTATCGGGGCAACCAATGATTGAATGGAAAGAGGACTTTGGAAATAAAAAGCCCCCAAATACATGGGGGCTTTTGACAAAACGAGAAGAGATCTTTGCTGATCTCCGCGAAATTAAAACGCGTAGATGAACTCTACTTCATAAAGATTGAAGCGAGTTGCGGGGCCGATGCTCTTATGTAGGTTAGTTGCGTATTGGAAAGTTTGAGAAACAGTGATGTTGTTTGTTAACAAATAAAGAAGGTCTATGACAACACCTGTATAGTTCCCTCGTCCCATTACGTTGTCGGGATCGACTTGAAGGGTTCCAGAGCCATCGATTCGGGTTGTGTAGAAACCAACGCCTCCTGCATTTCCAAGTCCAATACCGCTGTTGTCAAAATCAGGGATAGCTTGAGAAGCAACAACTTGGTAGTTCATATCAACAGACCAGTCACCTTGTTGGCGTACTTTCCCAACCGAGAAGCCTATATAACCACCATAGTTTGAAAGGGTATTATTTGTAATTGCAAGGGGCTCAGCTTTATGGTTATAAAGACCGCCTGCATAGAAAGTAACCATTTTATCTAGCCATTTTGGAACAAACTTGTATCCTAAAGTAAGCTGAGAAATGATAAATCTAAATCGGAGTTCTTGAGCTAGACTTGGGAAGTCTTTTGTATCCCAGTCGATGCAAGAGTATTTAGTATAAAGGCCTGTTTTTGCGATGTTAAGAAGGCCAAGCTCCATAACGTAACCATATTGAGCTACTTTTTCGTTGATGAGGAAGGGGCCGCCATGCAGGTACAGATCGCCGATGACTTCGTTGGCATAATCAAATTTAAGTAAGATCCCATCCATGTAGGAACCAAATTGGATTTTAGAGTCAAAGTTGGCAGCGAAACGGTTACGTCCTACTTCACCAATCATTACAAACACTTCGCCATCATAGATTTTACCACCAAAAATGGCTCTTTCTATAGCGACGGAATCAAAGACGGGTTCAACGTTTCCAGCGTCATTGTCAAATTCTAGTTTAATCGAAGTCCAGCTGCGGGGAGTACGATAGTCTAGCATAAGGTTGACTTCTACGTCATAGGCAGTGACGGGGCGGTTAGGGTTGGGGCTGCTGGGTCCTCGTTGTTTTACCCCATTTTGAACCTCATGAATGTTTTGCATCTCTCCACGGACTTCGCCACTGATAGATAGGTCACCACCGAGTTGCTTGATAGTCACTTGACGCTTGGTGGCGATCCATTCACGGAGGGCTTGAATATCAATTTGATCTACGATTTCTGGCTGAAGTGGAGTTTCTGCTAAAAGAGAGCCACAAATGAGGAGGGGTAAAAAATAACGAAGTTTCATCAGTCACCTAAATATTTCGAAATGAACAAGACAATTTTAGGGAAGAGGAAGAATGATTTCAATCCCAATCAAAGTGAAAAATAAAAGGGCGCGATCGTGCGCCCATTATTAGAAACGAAAAAGTGTGAGAATTATTCCGTTTTGCAACAAAGGTTGTCGCTAGTTATCAGATCAGAGTGCAACTTGCAAAGGATCATGTGAAGGGCAACAGAGTTTTTCCCTCCTTTAGGAACGATGATATCAGCATACTGCTTGCTTGGCTGAACAAACGCCTCATGCATTGGCTTTACAGTAGCGAGATACTGTTCTTTTACGCTTGTGAAGTCTCGAGCTCTCTCTGACATATCTCTTTGGATTCTTCGCAAAAGCCTGATGTCATCATCAGTATCTACAAACACTTTAAAGTCAAAAAGATCCCGAATGGTGGGGACAGCAAAAATTAAGATCCCTTCAACAATAATTAGTTCTGCGGGTTCAATGGTATTTGTATAAGGCTCGCGCGCATGGGTACAAAAGTTATATATGGGCTGCTGGATCGAATCCCCAGCTTTTAGGGCCATCAGGTGCTGTCTTAGCATGGAAAAATCGAGAGAATCAGGATGATCAAAATTGAAATGGGCTCTTTCTTCTAAAGAGAGGCCAACAAGAGGTCTATAGTAAGAGTCTTGGCTGATTAATATCGATCTTCCTGGGAAGGCCTGAAGAATTTTTTCAGCAAGAGTTGTTTTGCCTGAGCCTGTACCACCTGCAACTCCAATCATAATTTTGGGAGCAGCAGAGAAAAGAGGCAAAGAAGAAAAAAGGAGGGGTAATAAAAATCTTTTTAACATAGTTTCTCCGAGGTTTACTTGGAAATAAACTACTGCAAAAGACAAAAAGCCTCTATTTTTTTCCGGAATAAATCCCAGCTAGCAGGTGTTTTTTCTTAGCCTCAGGAAGAACTTGTGTAGAGTCAAAGTCCAGAGTTACCTGGATGGGCTTCCAAATTTTACGCCATTTTTTATGGAGCCGAGGTTCTTCACGCAGCGCTACGAATTGAGATCTGTCTGCAAAAGCTTTCTTCAGAGCGATAAAATCACCAGAGGTAAACGAGTGTTTTGGATCTAAGGAAGGGGAAATAATAAGACAGGGGATTACGTCAGGATTTTTATTGAGTTTAAGGACGCGGTCAAATGATTCAATCACATATTTCGGAGACTTATTGAAATAAATAAAATGAATGTTTTTGAAAAGATGCCAGAAACGATCCCAAACCGAAGGAACGGGTTTTGCAATATAAAGATGCATTTTTGTTCTAAGACCCATGATGAGAGCTCCATAGCTGATATGGGGCGTGGGAACAATCAGAGATTTAGGCTCTATGATATTGAACTCCGCAGGGGACATCTGAACGTGGAAGAAGGGATAAAGGAGTTTGCGGGAAGCATAATTTAGGAAAATACCTGAGAGTTTCCGAGCCAAGAAAAAAAAATATCCTAAAGTAATGAATCCCATGAGAAAAAACCCACTGCCGGCAGAGAAATGAAAGACCGCTCCAAAAAGATAAATCAAAATTGGGGCAAAGAGGACGCCACAAAAGCTAAGGAAGTTTGCGGCAGCTACGATCTTGCCTCGATTTTCGTCGGGGCTGTGAGCTTGGATAAAGGAATCAATAGGAACAACAAACATTCCTCCTCCAAAGCCGACCATCATGAGGCATAAAACAGTGAGAGGTAAGGAAAAAGTGCACAAAGGAAGCAAAAAGAAAAAGAAGGCGGTGATGCAGATCGCAAGAGAAGATAGCCCAAGGTTTCCACCCTTTTCTGAGGTTTTACCAGCGATGACAGCGCCAAGAGCGATCCCAATGGAGGCGCTCAAAAAGAGATATCCACCTCCTACTTCGCTGAGTCCAAGAGACTCTATAGCAAAAGGGACAATATTTAATTGCAAAAAGGCTCCGATAAACAAAAAGAAGAAGGATCCCGACATAGCAAGCAAGAAAAACTTGTACTGTTTGCAGAATTTGAGGGTTTTATAGATGTCTTTGATAAAAATCGGGTCGATTTTCTGCTTTTGTTTTTGGGCGATTGTTTTTGGAATAAATAAGGAAGTGAAGAAACCGACAGTGGCTATAGCTAAGCAAAAGCTGGCTGCAAGCACAAAGTTTTTACCCGATATTTGTGTGACAAAAGATGCTAGGAAAGATCCTAAAATGATCGCTAAATAGGTAGAAGAAGTGATGATACTATTTGCTTTAGTAATAGAGGAAGGGTCAACGATTTCAGCGATTACACTATATTTAGGGGGCCCAAAAAAAGCGCTGTGAGCTGAGAGAAGAAATAAGCTAAAATAGACAGCCCAAGCGGTTTCAAGATGGAATGCGATGAGAGCGATTAACATGATGACGATTTCGAGAAATTTGAGCAAAACAATGATTTTTTGTTTACTGAATCTATCAGCAAAAATTCCTCCAGTATTAGAAAAGAGGAGGAAGGGGAGAACGTAAACGATTCCGATAACGAAAAGAATTTCACTCGAATGAGCCACTCCTTTCAAATCGATGAGAAGAAATACCGTAAGAAATTTGAAAACGTTATCATTGAGAGCTCCCAAAAATTGGGTGATATTTAAAAAATGAAGAGCAAATTTTTTTTTGAATGCGGCGAAAGGGGACAGAGCCTTTTCATTGTTTAGTGGTAAAAAAACCATATGTATCTTCCAGTTTTGGTATATAATATCATATTTGCGTGAGATTGAGCAAATGGGTTCTTGCGTGCGAGGGAGTATGGAGAGTCGACCAGAAGTATTATTCAGCTATAGATATGATGTTCTCATAGAGGGGTTAAAGAAAAATCTTTTTCACCCTTCTCAAAAATTTTGTCGTAAATGGGTGGTTATCCCTACAGACTGGCTCAAAGATTTTCTTTTAAAAGAATTTTCATCAGACCCTTCTTTGCAAGTAGCTACAGGGCTCCGATTCTTGAATCTTAACTTATGCGTTAAAGACGTTATGACGCTTCTCGGAGATCGCAACCGGGAAATGAAGTTCCCAAGGCGTGAAGGGCTTTCTTTTTTTATTGAGAGAGAATGGACCTCATTGCGACAAGATTATCCTTTATTAGACCAATATTTATCCGCTCATCCTCATCGAGGCATCGAACTTGCTGATACGATGGCTCATTTAATGATGAAAAGAACACTTCATGCAAAAGATGGGGTAGAATTCGTATATGATTGGCAATATGATTTAGAAAAGAAAATTTTTGAGGAATACGATTGCCCTGAGCAGATTTTGCAGCAGCTTCAAGTCCCCATTCAATCGGAAGTGGAGATTGAACTTCACCTGTTTGGATTTCATGATATGCCAGCTCTTTATATAGATTTTTTTGAAAAGCTTGCGACGCGGTTTCCTATTTTCTTCTATAACTTTTCTCCAACATCTCATTATTGGGGAGATGTTCTTTCGGAAAAAGCAAGCCTTTATCTAGAAAGAAAACTTGCCCTTTCAGGAAAAGCGGCTGAGGCCGCAGCCCCATATTTTGTAGTGAGTAATTCCCTCCTAGCTGAAGGGGTTGAGGTGGCTAAGCCTTTACTCCATGAGATGATAGATCTAGGATTCTTTTTGGAAGAAGAGATGCCTTTGATTGAAGATTCAACAGCGCTTGGCCAGCTCCAAAAAGATCTTTTTGAAATGGAAACTTCTAAGCGAGAAAAGGGAGATGATTCTCTCCAGCTTCATGCCGCACCTAGTTTGCTTAGAGAAGTGCAAGTTGTAAGAATGCTCATCGAGCAGCTTGCATTAGAGAAGGGCGCCTTCGCTAAAGATATGAGAGTCTACGTAACTAGCATGGGAAGATACGCTCCTTATATAGAGTATGTATTTGGGGATCCAAGGAGTCTTTTTGGGTTCATATGTGATAATACACCTCAAGCACAAAGCGCCCTTTTTGAAGCTTTTATCTCCCTTTTAAACGCGCCTCAAAAGTTGATGCTTCCCGAAGAAGTTTTTTCTATTTTGAAGTGTAAAGCTGTTTTACAGAAATGGGATTTAACGACAAAAGACTACGATGAGCTTTTGGATTGGGTCTTATCTGCAAAGATTGATTTTGGGTTTGATGGATCCCAGAGAAAGGAAATCCATGTAGATTTAAACGAAAGAGGGTCTTGGCTTTACACAATTAACCAGTGGACGATTTCCCTCGCTTTTACAAAAGAAGGGGATCCCCCTTCCCCTTCTTTTGAAATTGGCCATTTCTTCCCGTTTGCCAAAGCCTCTTTACTGCAATCCTTGCTGATGTTTATTAACGAGTTAAAACGGTTTTATGAGATTGTGGTAGAGAGTCCTCAAAGAACCCTTTTAGAGTGGACGCAGCTCATAGAAGATCTTTTACCTCGATTTTTTGCTATTGATGAAAGAGAAGATGAATATTTTCAACTTGAAATGCTTAAAAATGCGCTCCAATCTCTCCGTCACTTAGAAGGAGAGCTCACGCAGATGGAAGTAGGATATGAATCGATCAGAAAAAGGCTGGTTGATATCCTTTCCACAAAAGAAACAAGAAAATTTTCTCAAGATGACAAAGAAAAAATCTCATTTTTGGGGATTAAAAAGGGGCAGATCGTATCAGCAGACTATCTCTTTATTATGGGCTTTGATGAAGAATCTTTCCCATCGCAAGATGAGCCCCTTTCGCTAATCCGTCTTACGAAACCCTCCCAAAGAGCTCTTTTTCTTTCTTCGCGGCAAGATCTCTGTTTATTCCTCCAATTACTTTTTCAGGCTAAACGATCTCTTATTTTTACATACTGTGAGCAAACAGAAGATCCGGAATCTAGCTACGTTCCTTCCCTTTGCTACTCTCTTTTAAAAGACTATGCTCCTATCGAATTAACACATTCCCTTTATGATTTCTCGCCAAATTATTTTACAGAAAACAGCCCTGTTAAAAATTACAGCTTGCTAGACTACGAAATAGCGAAGAGCCTTTATGAAGACAAAGGATCTCTTGCGTGTGATTTTACTACATCAGTTCAGGCTTTAGAGGAAAAGGAAGATCTTCTCCTCAAGGATTTAAAGAGTTTTGCTTCTCATCCAATTCGCTATTTCATTAATCACCGCTTAAGGATTTATTTAGAAAAAGAAGAAGATCTTGAAATGCCGGGTGTTGTTTTTTCTTACTTGGACAGACACCAATTCTTAAATGAGGGGCTAGAAAGAGGAAAAAATGAAACTTTGAGAAAGTGGGAGTTATCAGGGAGGTTGCCATATGGGATTTTTGAAGAGGTGGCTTTGCTTGAAATTGAAGAAGACCTTGATAAAAGTTTCAATCTAATGAAACAAATATTAAACGAAGAAGTTTTTCAGTTAGAAATCGATCCTCGTCACTTTCAAAAGAAAAAGCAAGAGCCTCATGTTTGGGTACACCCTCCGATAAGTCTTTTTGTAGAAGGAAAGAAAAAAAGAATTCATGGTGTTATTAAGAGAGTTTCTGAAAAACGCCTTTATACGTTCCATGAGCAAGACTTAGAATCACTTGTGAAGATCTGGCCTGAAATTTTGATTTTTAAAATTTGTTTTCCTAGTGCAGAAGAGGTTGTTTTCTTAAAGGATCAAACAATACTAGACATTCGCGATCTTGAAGCTGAGATGCTTCTAAACGAGTACATAGCATATTTTAATGTTTATTCAGAAAAGCCCTCCTGGCTTGTTCCAAAGTGGGCAAAAAAGATTTTTACTGATGATGATTTTGCTTCCAATATTCTGAAAAACCAAGATGAATCGAAATCTTTGTTCCCTGATCCTTATTTAGAGTGGTTTTTTATGCATTATCCTTTGGCTCAAGATGAGCAGCACATTAAAGGGGAGCAAAGCTCTCTTAAGAGTCACTTAGAAGCACTGAAGGAGCTTTGTTATGCAAATCTTTGATGTGCTTTCAAAAGATCTCGAAGTAAAAAATCACTTTTTTTTAGAAGCGTCAGCGGGCACAGGTAAAACTTTTTCTATTGAACATCTTGTGACTCGCCTTGTGCTGGAAGGAGTAGATTTTAAGAAAATTCTCGTTGTAACTTTTACTCGCGCAGCGACGCGAGAGCTAAAAAGAAGGATTGTTTCTACTTTAATAAACGCTCAAAAAAACCTGCTAACTGATGAGCCCTCTTCTATTGAATACCTAGAAAAAGTGCGAATAGGAGAGGAGAGTTCAAAAAAAGAAGCTCTGCTGAGGATTCAGCAGGCGCTCCAATCTCAAAGTAGCGCTTCAGTTTACACGATCCATGGCTTTTGCTATCGGATGCTCCAGCAATTTTCTTTTGAAGCTCACTCCCCCCTAACTCTTTTTAATCCTGATGAAGGATCAACGAAGGGTCTTTATGTAGAGGGAATGATGGGAAGTTTTAGAGCACAAGTAATGAAAGAGTATTTTTTTCCCTCTCAAATCCATCTTTTGTTCAAACAAGCTCATAAAAACCTCACAAATTTAATTTCTTCTTCCCTTCCCTTGATGGAAGGAGACAAAGGACTGAGTGAAGAAACTCCAAAGGTAGAAAGAAAAGCCCAATGTCTGATCGAACAGGTTCATCAATTAAAAAGCCGAATTTCTTTAGAGGAAATTGAAGGGATCTGGGGATTTTATAAATCTGTGATTGATAGAGCAGGAAACCTCAAAGAGGAGCATACGGCATGTTTCTCTCTATGGAGGGAAGCTTACAGCGCATCTGAAGTTGACTATTCTTGGTGTAATCGCTTTATCTCGCATAAAAATTCTCTTTTTTCTTCAATACGTTTCGATAATCGAAAAAAGCAAAAATTAACAAAGTCTCAAGAAGATGCCCTGAATCGGATTGAGGAGGCTCTTTTATCTTGGAATGCTTTTATCAATGACTATACAGATCCTCTGCTCATCCAACTAGCTCTTGTTAGAGTTTGCAAAAAGGCTATGAAAGAAAAATGGAAAACGCAAGATTTACTCCTTACAGATGATCTTCTTCATGAAATGGTAGAGGCTCTTGATCGAGAAAAATTCGTAAACAGTATTCGTGAGCAATATGAAGCGATCATTATTGATGAGTTTCAAGATACAGACCCTTTGCAGTGGAAGATTTTTTCTTACCTCTTTTTAGAAGAAAAAAAAGCGCCCGTATTTTGTCTTGTAGGAGATCCAAAGCAGTCTATTTACTCTTTTCGAAGTGCAGACCTTGATGTGTTTTTTGCGGCAAAAGAGACATTTTCTAAATCAAATCAGTACGCTCTTTTAAAAAACTTCCGCTCTAGCAAGACACTCGTAGAAGGTTGTAATCGATTATTTTCTTGTATGCCTTCATGGTTTCCTTATTACGAAGTGGATGCATTTCAAACAGAAGATTCTCTTATTTCCATCAACCAAAAAAGTATTCACTTTTTTGGGACTGAAGGAGCCCCCCACAAGCGAGGACTTTTTCCGAGTGAAGAGCTAGAGAAAACTTTATTTTTTCCTTTTATTACGACAGAAATCATTAGATTGCATGGAGAAGGGATTGGGCTTGATGAGCAGGTGATCCTTGTTAAAGATCGCTACCAAGCAAGGCGCCTAGAAAAATTTCTTAAAGATGCAAGAATCCCAGTAGTTTCCAACGCAAAAATGAACTTATCTGAAAGTCCTGTGTTTTTGGTTTTTGAAAGACTTTTTTCTTTGTTGACTAATCCTTATAATATCAATGAGCTTAAGCAACTTATCGCCGCTTCCCCCTTTAACGCTCCCTTATCCTTACTTGAAAAAGACCTCTCCGATGAGCACTATCAAAATATGGTAAGTGGGTTGCAGGAGCTCCGAGATATTCTCTTCAATAAAGGAATTGTTTCAGCGCTCCACACTTTCTTTCACAAACCTTTATGCACCTCAATGAGGTCTTTAAAAGAACTTCTTGCTAGCCAAGAATCTCTCGATCTTTATCAAGATGCCATCCAGCTCCTTGAGATTTTAGTCCAAGCTTCGAGCTCATTTCATGCAGGAGCAATTGATGCGCTCCATTTTTTGCAAAGACTCAAAGCTAAGGGAGGTGAAGACAACAAAAAGTTTTTCCGTAAACCTTCCAAAGAGGGATCTTGTGTCACGATTATGACGACATTTACGAGCAAAGGCCTTGAATTTTCTGTTGTTTTTGCTCTTGGATGCATGACACGCAGTAGTAAACAACCTGCATGGGTTTATTCAAAACGACATAAAAAGGTCATTCCCTTCGAAGGAAATGAAGATGAAGCCCTTGAAGTGATCTACGCTCAAGAAAAAGAAAAACTGCGACAACTCTACGTTGCCCTCACAAGAGCTAAAAAAAGAGTCTACATCCCTTTTTGTTTCTCCCCTGGAACGATCGTTGCAAAGGGATGCGCCTCGCCCCTTGATCTTTTCTATGCCTCTCTTTTTTATAGAGAAGAAGATATAGAGAAGATTTATGCAAGGGTGCCAGAGCTTGAATGTACGTTATTAGAAAAATGGGTTTTGCAACATCCGTCCCTTTTTTCTTTAGAAAAACTTTCTCTTAGTCCAATAGAAAAATTTGTTCCTCAGAAAGAGGAAAGGGTTAGTGTTAGAGAGCCCCGTTCTTTCCTTCCTACAAAAAGTGATCAAAAATTTTATTCTTTTTCTTCTCTTATTCGTCATCATACAACCAAAAGTGTACCGATTTCCTCTGAAGATTTATTGCCAGCCGGGGCTCATATAGGAAATATCTTCCACTCTATTTTCGAAAAAATTTTCCAAAATGGATGGCATCCTTCCCGCTTTCAGGAGCAGAGGAAGGGGCTTATTAGTAAGGCGATTCTTCAATACAATTTATTAGAACATGAAGAGGCAGTGATTCGAATTATCGAAGAAACATTGAAGTGTCCTCTACAAGGGGGATTTAATCTTAGCGAGGTTCATCCCTCTCATGTACTTCAAGAAACAGAATTTCTTTTCCCATTAGAAAAAGAGTCTTTAATGAAAGGGTTTATCGATCTCATCTTTTTTCATGAGGGCAAATTTCATATTCTTGATTGGAAGTCAAATCGGCTTGAAAAGTACGAGGAAGAGCATCTTAGAGGAGCCATGGAGCAGCACGAGTATTTTCTACAGGGAAATATTTATTACGAAGCTCTCATGAGATACATGGGGCTGCTCGGATTTGACCCAAGTAAGCATTTTGGAGGGATTCACTACTTGTTTATAAGAGGTCCTGCTGTATATTCTTTTGCTCCTACAATACAAGCGCATGAATTGATTAAGAGGTGATTATGGAAACTTTGCAGTATCTCACAAATCATTTTTGCAATCTAATCTTTGAAAGAGGAGGAATACTCCCCACATCTGCCCATAAGCTTTTTCTCTCTAAAATTCTTGAAAATGCTTTTGAAGGTCATTTTTGCACAGATGGGGTCGAGTTTCGAGAGGATATTTCTGACTTATATGGTATTGTGATCGAGAAAATTGAGGATCTCCATCAAAAAGTTTTTTTGCCTATCTGTGAATATAAGGGGCTTTATTATCTTCATCGAAATTGGTATCTGGAAAGACAAATCGCGGAAGCTTTGCTCTCTTTAGAACGAAGAGATCCCCCCCATCTACAACTCGACTTTTCAGTAACAAATTCGCTCAGTGAAGAACAAAAACAGGCATTAGATTTTTTTGTTACATCGAATTGGATGCTTCTATCAGGGGGGCCTGGTCGTGGAAAAACGTTTACTGCTGCCTCTTTGGTTGCTGCTATGCCTTTATCTACTAAGGTCTTAGTCGCTGCGCCTACAGGAAAGGCTACATGGCACTTGTATGATCAAATCAAGAAACGAGCCCCTTCACATATGGTTGAGGCTTCTACCTTACATTCTCTCCTTTATTCAATGGAAGAGCATCAAAAAATACCTCATGATGTGATCATTGTAGATGAGGCCTCGATGATAGATGCGGGAATTTTTCACCGCTTTTTAGATAAAATTGGCCCTAAATCAAAGTTACTTCTCATGGGGGACATTGATCAACTCCCTCCCGTAGAAACAGGGATGGTGTTCGCTGAACTCTTTCACTTCGCACAAAAGACGAAAAAAATCCCTCATGTTCAACTTCTTTTCTGTTATCGCTCTGATAGGCAAGATATTTTGTCGCTGGCGGAGCATATCAATAATCAAGACCTCTCGTTTCGAGAGCTCAGTAGTGAGGCTGTTTCATTTCATTCATTAACTACATATGAGAGAGAAAATCTCCTCACTTTAGCAAAGAAATATTATCTCTTTAGAGGTGATAGTCTTGAAGATGCAAAAAAACGATTTGATCAGTTTCGAATTTTAACCGCTATGCAAGTAGGGCCTTATGGCGTGAGAGCTTTGAATGAAATGATTCATGATGTCCTCTTAAAAGAAAAAGAGGGTGGCAGTATGTTTCCTGTTTTAATCACGAAAACAAACTACGAGCTCGGAATTTTTAATGGAGAAACGGGTTTTGTGATGAAAAATCGTGTCTACTTGCAAAAAGAGAAAGGATGGATTTCTCTTCCCTTGCCTGTTATTCCTTCTTACGAACTTGCTTATGCGATGACAGTGCATAAAAGCCAAGGGAGCGAATATGACCATGTTATATTAATTCTTCCTGAAGGAAGTGAAGTTTTTGGCAAAGAGCTCATATATACTGGAGTGACAAGAACTCGGAAAAAACTAGAAATTATATCAACAGAGAAAACTTTTAAAGAATGTTTGGCTAAGAAAAGTAAGAGAAAATCTTGTCTTGCGAGTCACTTGGAAGGATAGAAAAAAGATAGGATGAGAATTCACCCTATCTGGAAATTTTTAGCTAACTTTTGCAGCAAATCTAGATTTAGAACGAGCCGCTTTATTCGCTTTATAAACGCCCTTCTTTACCCCTTTGTCATAAAGGCTGTAAAGTTCGTTGAGTTTGTCGGTTGTGTCTTCTGAATTGCTTGCTTTTAAAGCTTCTTCAAAAGAACGAACAGCTGTACGAACTCTTGATTTAAAAGTTTTATTTTCTAAACGACGTTTTTCGCTTTGAATTTGTCTTTTTTTCGCTGTTGGCTGCCTTTCTTTTGCGCCTTCTTTTGCTTTTTGGTCTTTTGCCATTTTCCCTCTAGAACGAAGTGGTAAAAATTAAAAGGCCTAGTATAGCAGGCGAGTTTATATTGAGCAACAAAGATTCCTCAGGCTTCTTGAAAGCTTGGGAAACAAGGTAAATCTAATTTTTAAGTTTAATTTAAATAATAATTTAACAAAACAACATTAATTCAAAGTTAATATTTTAGTATTATTAAATTAATTCCGTAAATAAAATTAGGTTAATTTAAATAATTAAGAAGGTTTTATGACTGATTTACGTTTTGCTTTACCAAAAGAAAACTACGGAGCGATTCGGCTCCTAGCTTGGGGTGTTTGCAGAGGGCACATCAAAGAGGCATCGAAAGGATCTTTCGGTAACCGCCTTGTCCATGCTTTGATCGCAACGACTCAAATTCTTCCTATCATTGGTCATATTGCCGCTTTATTCGAAAAAGTCATTGTAAGCTGTTATAGACCAGCTACTTCCACCTCTACTAACTTAACAGGGAAAAGAGTGGAACACCTCGATATTTCTGGACATAATGAAGGCGGAAAAGCCCCAGCTACTGCAGTAGGATCTCAAGGTGGCAGAGACGATGCGGCCCTTCCTCATTCTGATGGAGCTGCTGCTCCCGCTCCAGCTGACTCTGGCTCCCAACCTGCAGCTCTTCCCGCAGAAGGTGCTGATAGACCTCTTGCTACATCACCAGTTTCTAGAGATGGAGATACGGGGGATGCAGTTCCAGCCCCAGCTTTACAGAATACGGCTACGGCTATGCCTTTAGGCTCTCCACATGATGGAGCACCCACAGCGGCCTTAACTGATATTGGTCAACAACCACTGGCCATTGCCTCTGAGGGTTCTAATGGGACTCATGCAGCAGAACGTGAAGGTGATGATGCGCCTGCTGCCCAAGCTTTACAACAAGGCGCAGCTACCCTAATCGCTTCCACTCATACCGGTGAACTCGCAGCTGCTTCAGGTGAAGGTGCCAGAGACGATGCGGCCTCAGCGCCAGCTCCGGCTTTACAACAGACTACTCCAGGTGCTTCCTCGCCCCTTCCTCATTCTGATGTTGTTGCTGCTCCCGCTCCAGCCGATACTGGCTCTCAACCTGCATCTCTTCCCACACAAGGTGCCGATACACCTCTTGTTACATCATTAGTTTCTGGCATGGTGGGCGATTCTACTAGGCCAGGTTCTCCACGAACTGTAACGACCTCGTTATCTGCACCTTCTCATGATGGTGAAGGTCAACCAAGTAGTTCTTTTCTTGCATCTATCGCTTCCCCTGTAATCGTTGGAGAGGGGGTTTCTACTTCTAGCGCAGGAACTCTAGAGTCTCTTTCTCCAAGCTCGCATCATCGAGGGAGTTCCTCTCCAATTGGCTTCAGGAGTGCAGTTTCTCCCATGAATGGAGATCGTGTGAGAGGTAGACAGAATGGTACTATGACTTCACTTTTGCCTGGTGCTTTAATTGTTGAAGAAGGGGCCCGCTCACCATCTAGAGCAAGCATGTCTCCTCCTAGGATCTCTCCCAATCGAGGAATTTACTCTCCATTAGTATCAAGTCTTTCTGCGGCGTCTGATGGAGCTAGCGATTTTGAGGGCGAAGATTCCTCCGGACGATTAGTTCCTACAGACTCGCCTAGATCGCCTCTTCCAAGCCATTTAACCGAGGAAAGAACAGCAGCTTCATCCCCAGCAACTTCCCTTCGTGGTGAAGATGTTGTTGGCACAGCTGGCGACGGAGAAGGGGGGGTGAATGAAGATGATTTAATCCTTTCCCTGAAAGTAATACATGAAAATCCTGTGTCAACAGGCACCCCTATTCGAATGCCGCCAAGGAAATCTCGCTCATTAGAAAGACCTTCTTTAAGAGATACGGCAGCTCGAGTTCATAGGGCAGGATCTCTTGGTCCTGCTAAACCCATAACTCTTAGAAATGCTATTGCGTCGAGGCTTTATGGACAATCTTTAGCAGGATCTATGACAAGAGCTGAGCCCCCAACTTTGTCTCCTCGCCGACGAAGCATTGAAGTTGCTTCAATTTCATCTGCTGCTGCTACTGCAGTTGCGTCATCTCGACGTCCCGCAGATCCTTCTATGAGAGCCTCTATTGCTAGATTGAGAGCCAGAGAAATAACATACAGGAATCGTTTGGCAGGAACTGTAGTACGACCCTCTTTAAGCTTTGCAGCTGAAACTCATGTAGTAGACGATACCCCTATACCTAGACCTCCACTTTCAGCGGGGGCGCCTGCAGCAGCTGGAGCTGGTTTAGCTAGTGTCCCAGTTCGGGTTGGTAGGGCAGCAGCAGTCGCGCCTAGTCAAGGAAAGATTTGTCGACAAGTAGTTGCTGTGAAGCTTCATGGACTCGGTTCTTTGCCCCTACACAGTTCGATAACTCCCTCCCATGGGGCTGCGCATCCACCCCCACCTCCGCCTCCACCACCCTTGGTGCCGATCGTCACTCAATTGGAATTATTAGCATCTCGTAGGGAATTAATGGCCAGAATTCTTCGAGGAATGAACGGAAAATAATGAAAAAAGTGAATTAAAAAATAGAATTAATTTTAAGGGTTTTATCTGTTTCCAAAATGCTTTAAAATGACTCTTTTCTAGGGGTGCTATTTATGGAAACTTTGAAATATTCTTTAGATTCTTCAAATTACACATGGTCAAAGACTCTAGGCTGGGGACTTTGCGCAGCTCATGCGAGTAAAGTATATGAAGGGAAGTTGGGCGAGCGTATCGTACACTTTTTGATAGCAGCTGTTGAATCGATACCTCTTATTGGACAAATAGCTTCTCTGTTTGAGAAAATTATTGTGAGTTCATTTGTGAGTGAAAGACCTCCTCAAGCTGTCGCTTCAAGTGCCCTTACGGCGGAGCCAGTTCCGGGTGCAGCTGAAGGCCTTAGGCTCCCACCTCCTCCGGTAGGAGAAGCTACACAAACTTCAGCACCAGCTTCAAGCGAGTCGATGAGAGCTCTAGATATTCCTTTACTACAGCCCTGTTTCAAAAGATTTTACCTAGGAGATACTGCTAAGGTCAAAACGAATAATGCGGTTTCAAAAGAAGAGGCTCTTGTGGTTTCATTTATGGGATTTACTGAAGAAGGGCTTGTTGAAGCGGGATATAGACGAGAAAATTTGCGAGTTTTTTCTCCCCTTTTGTTGAAGAAAGAGGGTAGTGAAAGTCTTGATGAGCTTCAAGGTAGATTAGATCCAATTTTTAGGATGCTTGATGCTTGCGGTACATCTCAAAAGCCCATCGTTTTTCATATCCCTCTATGGGCTGGGTTTGATGAGGGAATAGTCACTGATATCATAATTTCTTCACGTTTAGTTTTGATGTTGTATATGGTTAATTCTCTCTTAGAAAACGACCCAAACTCTTCAGCAACGGCAAGGGGTCTGATGGCAGAGGTTGTTTCCTCTTATCCCGCTTTTCATACTCTTCCAAATTGGTATATTGAAATTTTGCAGGCATACATGGAACACCGTAGATCGTATCATCGCCTTACAGCTTTAGAGTAAGTTTTTGTTTTTTCAAAATCTTGTTTTTGTAAGAGTAGGGATAAAAAAGACTTTTTGTATGAAATTTCTGCAGCATAAGAGTCGTCTTTTATGGATGACTCTTTTTCTCCTTTCATTTGGCACTTTTTCCTTTTTTCTGGCAGAGGCAGCTATCAAAACTTATCACTACGTGGTTTTTTCGATTCCTGTCATTCCTAAAACTATGCATTGGAAAGTGAAAGAAGTAAAAGAGGGAGTTTTTAATATTGAAGTGGCCTATTGGTTTAATTATAAAAATAAAACCTATCAAAAAGTTTATTTATTTAACGAAAAGCCTTTGGGAAATAAACAACTTGCTTACGAACAAATTCAATTTCTCCAACAAAAACCTTGGACGGTATGGCTTTCCAAATGGAGCGTAGAAGATTCCACTTTGGAAAGAACAGTCTCTTTAAAGCTTATCCTGAGGGCTTTTCTAGCCTTCGCTGTTTTTGCTTACTTTATCTTTCTTCACTATTACTATGCCCGCTCAGAAGAATCTGATGGGAAAAGGTTTGAAATTTAGTAATTATTGAGATAAAATTTAGATTCATTTAAAAAAATTATTGACAGCATCATCTTGATTGCTGAACACTAAATATTGATTCACTGGGCCTAATTCATTCATGGTAAAATCCAAAGATCCTCATCAGCCAGCTTTCGACCCTCTTCATCAGCAAAAAATTGAAGAGCTTGTCGCGATTGCCAAAGAACAAGGCTATATTACTTACGAAGAAATCAACGATACTCTTCCTACCTCATTTGATTCTGCAGATCAGATCGACCAGGTTTTGATCTTCCTTAG
>CAYSAJ010000002.1:36725-130788 GCA_964429005.1 uncultured bacterium
CGGGATGGATATTCAAATCCTTAACCAAGCAGAAGTAGAGCGTCAAAAAGAGCGTAAAAAAGAAGTTAAAGAACTTGAAGCCCTTCCTAAAAAATCTGAAGGATCTTCTGATGACCCTGTCAGAATGTATCTAAAGGAAATGGGCTCTGTACCCCTTCTTACGAGAGAAGAAGAGGTGGAGATTTCTAAGCGTATTGAAAAAGCGCAGATCCAAATCGAAAAAATCATTATGAGATTCCGCTACTGCGCTAGAGAAGCGGTCTCGATTGCAATGCACCTTATTACGCAAAAAGAGCGCTTTGATAAAATTGCAGCCGAAAAGGAAGTCGATAACAAGCAATTCTACATAGATCTTCTTCCTAAGCTTAAAGATTTGATTCAAAAAGAAGATCGCTACTTAGAAGATTGCCTTCTTAAAATGAATCAAGAAGGGATCTCTAAAACGGACAAGCTAAAGATTTCTGAAGATGTAGAAAAAAGCCGCATCCGTACTCAAGCCTATTTGCGTAGAATGCACTTCCGCTACAATGTCATTGAAGATTTCGGTGAAGTCATCCTTGCGAGCTATGACAGATTCCAAACTCTTGAAAAAGAAATTAGAGAGCTTGCTCCTCGAGCTGAAAAAAACCGTTTTGCTAAAGCCAAACTTCAAGCTGCAAAACGAAAACTTATCAAAAGAGAACTCGCTGCGGGCCGCTCTATCGATGAATTCCGTAAAGATGTAAAGATGCTCCAGAGATGGATGGACAAGAGCCAAGAAGCCAAGCGCGAAATGGTGGAGTCTAACCTTCGTCTTGTGATCTCAATTGCAAAAAAATATACGAACAGGGGCCTTTCCTTCCTAGACCTAATCCAAGAAGGGAATATGGGCCTTATGAAAGCTGTAGAAAAATTTGAATACCGAAGAGGTTATAAGTTTTCTACTTATGCAACATGGTGGATCCGTCAAGCTGTAACTCGTGCTATCGCTGACCAGGCGAGAACTATCCGTATTCCAGTGCACATGATTGAGACGATCAACAAAGTGCTTCGCGGCGCTAAAAAGCTCATGATGGAAACAGGAAAAGAGCCAACACCTGAAGAACTTGCGAATGAACTGGGCCTTACCGCAGAACGTGTTCGCGAAATCTATAAAATTGCGCAGCATCCTATTTCTCTCCAAGCGGAAGTTGGGGATAGCGGTGAGAGCCAATTCGGAGATTTCATTGAAGATACAGCGATTGAGTCCCCAGCTGATGCGACGGGTTACTCCATCTTAAAAGATAAAATGAATGAAGTTTTATCTACTCTCACTGATCGTGAACGAACAGTTCTTATCGAGCGTTTTGGACTTTTAGATGGAAAGCCCAAGACACTGGAAGAAGTAGGCATCCGTTTTAAAGTGACTCGTGAGAGGGTTCGTCAAATCGAAGCAAAAGCTCTTCGTAAGATGAGACACCCTACACGCTCTAAGCAGTTACAAGCTTTCCTTGAAGCGGTTGAAAATCCTGACGCTGTGGTATAAATTCATGAGGCCTTGAATCCAAGGCCTCACTTTCTTTATTGATTTGGTCCCTTAAAACTGAGAAAATAAGCCTCTCTTTAGGAGCGTTTATGATTCGCTTTTCTTATTTTGCCTCTCTGCAAGATCTTTTTTTAGTTCCTTCTCATCAAATCAGAAAACTCTATGGCGGGAAAACTTTAGGTCTTTATGAAGCTCACAAATTGGGTTTGCCGATCCCTCCAACGTGGGTCATAGGCTATGAAACACTAGTTTCTCATAAAGATCTTACTTTTTTAGAAAGTGATATCAATCTTCTTCCGGAAGGTTCTTATGCGGTACGCTCATCTAGCAGGCATGAGGATTCAGCCGAGCAAAGTTATGCAGGAATTTTTGAAAGCAAGCTGTTTGTGCCAAAAGCAGATATTCATAAAGCGATTATGGAAGTGCAGCAGAGTGCCAAAAGTGAGCGGGCGAAAAGCTATCATGGCAACGAAGAAGAACCGCTGATGTCGATCATCTTGCAACCTATGGTACAAGGGATCGGAGCTGGTGTTGCCTTTTCAAAACACCCTAGCCCCACTCATCTTCTAGAAAACCATTGTATGGTGGTTGAATATGCTCCTACCATTGGAGAAAAAATTGTCCAAGGAGCAGTCACCCCATTTCGGTTTGTAGGGACCCCTTCAGAGTTACTTTTAGTTACAGACAGCCCATGGATGTCAACTCTTGTGAATGCCTTAAATGAACTCAAATTTTTTTATGGGCGTGACATAGATGTGGAATTTGCTGTTAATAGCCAGTGTGAATTTGTATTACTGCAACAAAGGCCTATATCACAGCTGGGTAAATCTGACCGACTAAGGCTAAAGGACTATGAAAGAAAATACAAAAGAGCTCTTTCAAGCTTAGATATTGAGCTTCTCATTGAAGGATGTGCAAAATATTTAGCACCTTACTTGGAAGTCCCGGTCGATCTCAGCCACTGGATGATCATGACCTCTGGAAAAGCGGGGATTCAGGAACTACACGTTCACAAAAAACTTGATCGGCTAGTTGTTTTGCATCTTGCAGATCACATAGGGCAGGACAAAAATTTTTTAGAATTATTAGAAGATCGCTATCAGGCTACTTTGGAGCGCATTCAAACCACAAATTATTCTCAGTTTTTCGGCCAAGGCATTCCCCTAGAAAAACGGTTTTTTGCATGGTGTGAGTTTTTTACTCCTCTCACAGCGCACTACTACGCGCCGATGTTTGTTATTGAAGCTCTTTATCAACTTCTTGCAAAAGAATTTTTCAAAATTGATCCACAAGATAGTGAAGGGGAGCTTTTCTTTTTAGGAACCTATGAAGTAGTTTCGTTGATGGAGATCCTAGAGGAAAAGCTTTATGACCTTAAAAAAACACTGAAAATGATTCCAGAAGGTTTTGAAAAGCTGCCTGAAGATACAAAAATCACCCTTGAAAAATTATCTAAGGAATATGGGTTTATAAAATGCCATGAAGCATATGAAGAACCTTATACAGCTTTTGAGCTTTTTTCTCTGATGAAAGAATCTAATGAAAGAACTAAAGGTTCTCAGGAAAGATGGCACGAGCTAAGAGAAAAATATGTTAAGGATGGAAGAGTAGCTCAGCTACTGGAAAAGTTTCGCAAATGGCTTTCTATACGAAATCAGGAGATGGAATATCTTATGTTTGCGATGGCAAGCTCTCGTCCTCTATTTGAAGAAATAAGCCAGTTACTAAATTTGTCTCATAAAGAAATTTGGAATAGCTCTCGTTATCGACTCCAAAAAGCGATTCTTGAAAAAGCCCCTCATTTTGCTAAGGGTCTTGAGCATGATAGCCTCGTTATTTATTTTGATGAGGGTTTTGTCCATTTAAGATCTGATCTCACCTATATAGACGAAAAGGATCATAAAGCGATCGATTTGAATGGAAAAAAAGTATTTGGACAGGGTCTTACGCAAGCCAAAGTTTTTGTAGCTTATTCTTTAACTGATCTGGAGGAGTTTTCTGAAACCGGGGAAAAACCCATTTTAGTTACAGGAATGACAACGCCTGATTTTGTTCCCTATTTAAAGAAGTATTTTTGTGGCCTGATTACCGATGAAGGGGGAATATTATGCCATGCAGCCATCATTGCAAGGGAAAATAGAATACCCTGCCTTGTGGGAACTTCTCTTGCGACGGAAAAATTACAAACTGGCATGGAGATCCTTCTAGATTTAGATCGAGAAATGATTCAAATCATCAGGTGTGATTCGAAGTAAAAACTCCTCTATAGCTTTCTTTAGGAGGATTAAGAAATCTAGGCATGTAATTTGCTATCGTAAATCTCATTTTACATTGAAAAATGCCAAAACCGATGGCATTTTTTGTTTCATAGTCATAAAACGTTAATTTAGAGACATTTGTATAATAAATCAGGCTAAGAATTAAAATCTTTAATTGAAGAAATGGAGCGTAACGGAGTCGAACCGTTGGCCTCAACAATGCCATTGTTGCGCTCTACCAGCTGAGCTAACGCCCCTTAGAATTAAGGAGGGACATATTCTATCTCTTTAGCCTGCACTTTTCAATAAGAAAACCCTGAGATTTCTACTCGTGGGAAAATTGCCTCATGCTATATGGTGACTTTTTAAGATAACAGAGGGTGCTGATGGGAATTTTTGACAAAGTGGGAGAGCTACCAACGGATCCAATTTTAGGAATTGCTGCAGAATTCGATGAAGACACAAGAGATAATAAAGTGTTTCTTGCAGTAGGAGTTTACAAGCAAGAAGATGGATCTTGCAAGCGAATGGAAGCTGTTTATGAAGCTGAAAAAAAGATTCTCGATACACAACCTTCCAAAGTCTATCTACCTATAGAAGGAAATAAGAAATACGCTGAAGAAACACTTCGTATTGTGCTAGGTGATAATCTTTACTCAAATATTCGAGAAAGAGTTGCAAAAATCCAAACTCTAGGTGGGACAGGAGCATTATACCTCGCTACTAAACTGCTCATTGAGGAAGTATCCTCTGACTTTCATTTGTCTGATCCTACATGGGCCAATCATAAAATGATTGTAGAATTGGCAGGAGGAAAGCTTCATCATTATCCCTATTATGACCCTCATAAACAGGTGTTTTTGTTTGAACAAATGACAAAATACATCGAAGGGTTGCCTTCTAAAAGTATTCTTTTGCTCCATGCTTGTTGCCATAATCCTACAGGGATCGATCCAACCTATGAGCAGTGGGAAAAAATAGCGCACCTCATGAAGAAAAAAGGGCTCATAGCTTTATTTGATTTAGCGTACCAAGGATTTGGAGATAATCTTGAGCAAGATACGAGGGCTATAAAGCTCTTTACTGACGAAGGTGTTGATCTTTTGATTGCATGCTCTCATTCAAAAACATTTGGCCTTTATGCTGAACGAATCGGTGCTTTGTATGTGATTACGCAAAATCCAGAGCAGGCAAAACGGGTTGGACAGCACCTAAAGCGATTTGCAAGATCAAGTTATTCAAATCCTCCAAAACATGGGGCTGCCATCGTTGAGCATGTTTTGCATGATGACGAGCTAAGAAATTTATGGGAAAAAGAGATTCAGCAGGCGAGAAATAGGCTGAAAGAAATCCGGGAGAAATTTTATCATAAGCTTGTCCATGCAAAAGCAAAAAAGAACTATGAGTTCATTTTACAAAGAAAAGGGATGTTTTGTTTTACAGGACTATCGAAAGAGCAAGTCATCCAAATCCGCGAGCGTTTTGGTATTTATATGACACTAGATGGAAGACTTAATTTATCAGGGCTTAATAAAAACAACATGGATTATGTGGTTCATGGGATCGTCGAGGTTGGGGGATGAGAAAACACGCGTTTCTTCCATTTTTTAGTGTGGGGATCGCTCTTTTTCTTTTTTTTAACTTGCCGCCTAACATCACAAAGATTTTTCGAGATCAAGTAGGCCAAATCTTTGTCACATTCAGTAAAATTTCTAGTTTTGCAAAACACTCATTTCAAACTGTCAAAAAAATCGAATACGATCATATCGAAACAGAAAACTATTTGCTTAAAGACCAACTTCGTCATGTCAAAGAGCTCTTATTTGCTGCGGAAGAAGCACAAAAAATAGTTGATCAGGAGGAAACTTCTTTCAAAGATGTTTTTACTCAATTGATCACAGAAAATGCGATGGTTCACGCTAAAGTTATTTATCGTGATCCGCATGTTTGGGGCAGTACTCTTTGGATCAATCAGGGGTCTAAGGCGAATGAGCGCCTCAAAATGAAAGTCATAGAAAAAAATAGCCCTGTCGTTATAGGGAACAAGCTGGTTGGGGTCGTAGAAGAAGTCTTTCCCCAAAAAGCAAAAATCCGGCTGATCACGGATGATAGTCTTCGACTTTCTGTATGTAGTTATCGAGGAAAATCGAAAGATCGTGAAATCGAGGCTTGTTTAACATCCCTCGAGCAGCTTTTGGGCGGGGATGATATACTTTATGATGTCATTCAAGAATATAGGCGGTGTAAAAAAGAGTCCCAAGAGACAGGCCCTATAGCACGAGGAGAAATTTTCGGCACCTCCTTGCCGCTTTGGAAAATTCAGCAAAATTATCTCAAGGGAAGAGGATTTCATTCCTTTCAAAACCCTTACAAGCATGATACAAACTTATTCAAGGTAGGTGATTTGCTGTTTACTGCAGGTTTAGACGATCTTTTCCCTGAAGGATTGTTTGTAGGCACCATTCAATCTATTTCTCCACTCACTGAAGGAGCTTTTCATTATCAGATTGAAGCGATGCCAGCTATCCCTAATTTAAGAGATGTAACATTTGTAACAGTGATCCCTTCTTTGTCTACTTTACAAGAGATGTTTTTCACTGACGAGTGATTGAATCAATCTCTCTTTCAACAACTCAACAGAGAATTCCTGATAAAAAGCCTCTTCCTGAGCTTGTTGTCTATATTTAGACAAAACAGATCCTCTATCTAGCATTTCCAAGAAATCATCTGGACGAAGGGAGGAAAGTGTATAAGCGAATGATTTTGTTTTCTCTAAAAGAATTAGAGGCATTTCAAAACTTAATGCATCAAAGAGAACAGAAGATAAATCTCCTATGTACGCATCTACATGAGCAAGGATTGGATAGATGGGTGGAAACTCGTCGATGAAATGCACCTTGGAAGAACTAAAACTTCTTTCAATAGTTTTTAACCTTACGCTATGACGCTTTATCATATTGGGATGAAGCTTGATGAAAACAGTAGCATGGGGATCGCAGAATTTGATGATCTGCTCAATTTGCATTTTCAGCTCTTCTACAGTAAGTTCTGATGACCAAGTTGGAGCATAGAGAATCTTTTTACTCTTCAACTTAAAGCTATCATTTTTTTCAAAGAGAAGCTTGCTCAGAAATTCTTTTTCTCTTTGATAGTAGTAATATCGATAGTTGCCTAAGGGGATAAGATGACACGTTTTTGGCAGGAGGGCATTCTTGAGTTGTCGTTCTACTTTTGGTCCGTAGCAAAAAATATGAGTTTCCTTTTTTAAAAGGTCCTCAAAATAATTTCCAAACCCTTTTTCTGAATTTCCATGAGGGCACCATATGTGAACAGGTTTCTTTGTTTGTGTAATCTGACAATAGAAAAACATTTGATCAATAAGAAGAGTGCTATAGCAGGAAATTAGAGCTTTTTTAGTCTGATACATTTCTCTTAATTCATTCTCAAAACACCCTATGATGACATGGACTTTTGGATAGAATTTTTTTACAAGGAGATATATCTCAGAAGAAGTGACATATAAAGGAATATCAAGAAGAGAGCAAAGAGGTGCAAGATGATCAACATAGTGATCTTCGTTACCTGCGATCAATGCGGCAACATGTTTACTCGGCTGTAGAGTCATCCAGAAGGGTAAGAAGAATGTTGGGTTTCTTCTCTGGTTTCATTTTTTCTACAACACCCATTTCTCGACAACCTCTTTTTTGTAGAAGTAAATTTCTTTTTTTCTGAAAGAAGATCGCTGTCTTTAGGGATTCATAGACTTCTCTCAGATCTGATTCTTCTTGATATAGAGGGAGAGTATATTGCTCGTTTAAAAACCTTAGTTTGCGATGAATAGCATAACGTTTTTTAGAGATCTGCCTTTTCTCTTCTTGTTTGCCTTCTATGAGGAGCTTCTCTTCAAAGACGAGTAAGGATAGAAGTTCTCTCATTAGAGAGATTGATTCTTGAGAAATGCAATAAATGATCATCGATTCACTCTCTTTGAAGAAGATCTAGGAAGAAGTTTTTGAAGATGGTTTTCAAGAGAAGAGAGTTTTTCTTGGAGGTCAGGAAGTTCAAGAGGGGTTTTAGCAAGGTAAAAATCGATCAACTGCCATTGGAGAATCGCTGACTTACAAAGTTCTCTCTCACGAGATTTTTCTGGGAAATACAACGAAAACAAAGCGAGCAGATCAAATTCTTTCTGGAAAAAACGGCGCTGTGCAGTGAGATAGTGAAAGTTTGGGTCTTTAAGATCCAAAAGAAGGGCAGGAAGAGCTTGTTGAAGGCAATCAACAAAAATAATAAAATCAACTGGTTTCATAATTATATGTAATTAAATTATTATAATTCACAATTAACATATTATTATTCGCAAGTCAAGTTTGTTGGTTAAGAGGTAGAGGATAGAAATTGATTGACCTCTGTGCTATTCTGATGCCTCAAATGGAGAAAAAATGGATGTAGAAAGCCTAAGAAATTGGTTCAAAGAGAATAAGCGAGATCTTCCTTGGAGAGTCGATCCTACTCCCTATCAGGTGCTTGTGTCAGAAATCATGTTACAGCAAACAAGGGCTAATGTTGTTATTCCGTATTATCATCGATGGATGGATCGGTTTCCCTCAATTGAAGATCTCGCTTTAGCATCCGAGGAAGAAGTTATCAAAATGTGGGAAGGCTTAGGATACTACAGCCGGGCTCGATCTTTGCACAAAGCGTCGAAGTGGATTATAGAAAAATGGAAGGGTGTCATACCCTCCACAAAAGAGGAGCTTGAGGCTATTCCAGGAATAGGACCCTATACATCAGGGGCCGTAAGGGCTTTTGCCTTCAAGCAAAAGGCTCCCGCTGTCGATGGGAATGTGGTGAGAGTTTTAGCTCGTCAGTTGGCTTTAGATGTTGAGGTGTCAACTTCAAAAGCGAAGGGTATTTTTGAAGAGAAGCTAAGAAATTTACTTACAGAAGATCAGGGTTGGATAGAAATGGAGGCTTTGATTGAACTTGGCGCTACTCACTGCAGTAAAACACCTTCATGCCATGTTTGTCCTATCCGAAAAAGTTGCAAGTCTTACATAAAGGGATCTCAGAGGTTTTATCCTGTGAAAAAAAAGGGGCCGGAGACAGTTCGATTTTCGAAAGAAATCATCTGTGTGCAATTTGAGGATAAATTTCTCATTCGGAAAACTCCCAAAGGGCAAGTCATGGCTGATTTGTGGGAATTTCCTTCAAAAGAGGAGTTAGGGGAATTTGTACTAAGTGATTGTCGTCAAACAGGAGTTTTTCAAAAGGTAAAGCACGGATATACAATATATGAAGCTTCTTTAATTCCTACACATTGGGAAAGTTCTTCTGAATTCATGAAAGAAGGATATGAATGGATCGCTATTGAAAAATTATCAGAGCTCCCTTTTTCTGCAGGGCATAAAAAGATTTTAAGGCAGCTCCTTGAGAATTCATAAGATCACCTTTAGCCCATTCATAATAGGTTTGCAGTGGAAGAAAATTGTGTAAATTTCTAAAACTAGTTAGGATAAACCCATCTTTTTAAGCGAGACAAAGACCATGAAAAGAGAAATGCCAGAGATCATAGAAATTCCTCAACAGCAACCGGATAGAATTCAAAAAATGGTTTTTTGGATGGCTTTGCACAAAAAAGAATCTGCCTTATCAATATTGGCCGTTATTGTTATAGGGGCTCTTCTAGCTTTCTGGAAAACTCCCACAGACAGACTGTCAGAGGAACTTGCCGCTGCTTATAAAGGTGTTGAAAAGCTTAGTGCTGCTCAATGGGATCTTGTAGAAGTGAAAAAGCTAAGCAAGCTCTCCGCCCAACTCTCAAAAATCAATCCAGAATTGAAAGCTAACCTATTCCAAAAACAACTACTCTTTGCTCAAGCCGATTCACAAAACATTTCTCTTCAAGGGTTTGAAAAAGGACACTGTAGAGATTTTTCAGAGGTTTCTCTTTTGCTGGCCCAAGGAAAGAATGATGAGGCTTTAAGCAAAGCTATTGTTCTTCAAAAGAAACTCTCGAATGATAAAAGCCTTCTTGCTCAAAAGCTTATTCCCTATAATTTATTTCGCCTTTTGCAACTGCATGAAAAACGTGGTGAAAAAGCGGCTACAAAAGAAATCTTAAACTCGCTTCGAGGATTGCTATCATCACCCGATGGCCAAGATTTCGCTGCAAGTTTTTCAAAAGCAGGAGTTTCCCTTTCTGATTGGATCAAAGAAAGAGAAACTCGTTAGACCTTAACGCTTCTTATGCGCCTTTTGTATTATGGTGAATTTCGATCCCACCAAGAATACTTAAAACAAAGAACATAAGAGGGGAAATAAAGATCGCTATTACAAGAACAGCTACCCCAATAATGATTTGGGTGACTCTTTCTTGCTTATAGATGAAATGGAAGCAGCTACCTAACCATTTTTCTGCATATGATGGGAGGCAAACGCCAATAACGCCACCAATTACAGATAAAAAGATGCTCCAACCTTGTAATCCAAATAGGTAAGAAAAAACACCAGCGAGGATGAAACCTAAACAGAAAACAAGCTCAAAACGGTATTTTTTAGCGATGTTTTCTATTTCCTGAACTGTCATACCCTCTTTAGAGTTGTGTTTGTTGTCCATAGGAAATGACTCCTTAATTAATTTATGTTAACAGTTATACATAAATCTTAACTTCAAGGTTAAAACCTATGTGTAACTGTTGGCAAGAAAAATATAGGCGGGAATAAGCGTAGATTCCCCCTTAATTCGAACCTTAAATATGGTTTAATTTTTTTGCAACAAGATAAAATATATTAAGTGGTTTAATTTATTTATTTTTTAGTTTAAAATCCAAAAACGGAATTAATGTCCTTAAACGATTGCATCACCATGACAGCGTCGACTGACTATAAGAATTTTCAAAAGCTCTATAAAAGGATAGCACTGAGCTTTATCTCTTTGAGTGTGACCCTGCTTATCTTCACAACACTCATCTCTATCCGCTACATTACCAATGCAAAAGGGAGGGATTTCCTGATCTCTAGTCAACCAGTTGGTGGTGAAAAGAGTATGGATTACACTCAAGGTATCTTCTATTCGGAGGGGATGAGGCTTACTAGGGAAACCACCCATCTTCCTTTCCCAAATCTATCTGAAGAAATTGTTCTACTGGGTAAAAACGACAGGCCAGATGCTTCCCATACCTTCTTGAAATTATTACTCGGTCTCAAAAGCTCTGGAGAGGTAAAAGAATATCATTTGGGAGACAAAGGTTATTTAGGGATTTCCCCAGGTCAGCAAGAGGGGCTTGGCTTCCACCAGGCCAAAACACCTTTTTGGTTTGTTCCTATTCTTGAAAATAAGGAACTTAAAATTCTCTCTGGATTTGCTTATGAAGATACGGTTCAACATGAATGGGTGGAGGAGGAGGCAGAATTCATCATCGACAAATCTTCTCATTCAACAATAAAAAAAATCAGATCCCCCGAGTTTCTTAAAATCCTTCAGTCTATGCAGTATTTTCTGATTTGGCCTGAAGATCGATTATTACAAATGTATGGGGGAGAAAATTTTAAAGATCTCAAGGGAGCTGTTCGCCTGGCTTGCAAGACTTCTCTTGGTTGGCAGATGATCTTTATTAAACAAGGGGATGGTCTTGTCTATAGGACAGGCGAGTGGTCTTTGACACATTTTGGTCCTCAAACAAAAGATGCTCCCATAGCCCTCGTAGAAAATATCGGGGATAAGGTGTACATTAAGGTATGGGACATCACAGGCTTTGATTCAGCTGTGATTGAAATTCCCTTAGCTAAAATCTCTTCGTCTCCTATTCAGTTATCTGATATTATGACCGAAATCAGGCAAAGGACTTTACAGTCGATTTCATGCAAGATGGGTAATAAGAAAACGATCTTGAAAAAAGGTGATTGGATTGTAAAGTATCCCTCAGGCTGGAAAATTCTTGAAACCAAGCAGGAAATGCAAAATTTTCTTAATTATCAAATTGATGGAGAACTCCTCATTTTTGAAAAATTGGAGAGAAAAAAGCACCAAACGATTTTCCATGGGACATGGTTTGATAAAACTCGAAGCCAAGTTCAATGGGTTGTGGCTCCTATTGGCGAAGCTCCAGCTAAAAAGACACCTGTTAAAAATACAAAAATTTCAAAGGATCTTGTAGAAGATCCTCAGCCAGAACTGGATGTGCTCGATGAACTCTATTAGACCCTACCTAATTGCCTTCTCAGCATTATTTTTCATGGACTTTGGCTATTCATCATCCATAGAAGATAAACTCTCACTTTTTGATGAATCTCTAGAAAGAGAAGCTGATCCCTTTCACAAACATATTCATGAAACGAATGAACACCTCGCATCGCTTAAGCAACATCTTAGTGATGTCTATAATCAAGTAGGAAATCTTTCAGAGGATCCTGCAGATACTGATGAGTATGAATCTCTTTTAGAAGAAATCAATCACATAAAAAAAGAAATTAATCACGCAGAAAAAGAGTATCGCAAACAAGTTGTTGAACAATCAAAACATGAACAAGAAAGTTATGGGATTTGGGATCAAGAAGAGATGCCCCTTTCTCAACTTGTTATGGAATACGGTTCTTCTGAATACCTTTATGTAATTCCTCCTGAAATCAATAATATTAAAGTCCATATTCACTCCCATCTGCCTATTCCAAGAGAGTCGTGGAGCAAACTGATAGATCTTCTCTTAGCACAAAATGGAATCGGAGTGAAGGAGATCAATCCGTTTACTAAACAACTATTCCTGCATAAGCAAGATTTAGTAGGAATTCAGCATATTTTTACTTCTTCTCAACAATTAAAACTTGCCACTGAAAGTGAAAGAGTAGCTTATATTTTTTCCCCCTCTTTGGATAATCTAAAAGCGGCTTTTTACTTTTTTGACAGATTTAAGGATCCAAAAAAGACATTTATTTATACTGTAGGGAACAAGATAGCAATAGTTTCCCTCAAAGAAGAAATTCAAAAACTTTTGACCTTATATGACAGCATTTGGGAAAAAGATGCTGATAAAATCACTAAAGTAGTCTCACTTTCCCGAATTCCAACCGATGAAGTGATGAAAATATTAAAAACGTATTTCGGATCCCTTGCAGATGGCAATCGTTATGCTATGTCAAAAGGGGGAAATGAGCTCTCAGTGCATCCGCTGAAGCAAGAAAATAGCATCATCTTGATCGGTACAAAAGAAGCTGTGGCAAAAGCAGAGACCATCGTTAAAGAAACTGAATCTCAAATGGAAGATCCCCAAGAGATGACTGTATTTTGGTATACCTGCGCACACAGTGATCCTAATGATTTGGCTGAAGTTCTCGAAAAAGTATACAATTCACTGATCTATTATTCTGTTGATGATGGATCTTCTAAGCATGCAACTAATATCCTTTACAATGAAACTAAAACGGAGATTCATGAAGAGGGGAACTCTACACCAATCTACGAAGACCCTCGCATCATCAATCCCGTATCTCCGCCGCTTGTTCAGCCGGGAACGATAGAAAAACAAACTCGATCTACTTCAACTAACCACTTCATCCCTTATCCTAAAACGGGATCTCTGATGATGGTTGTGCGCAAGGATACTCTTGCTAAAATCAAAGAGTTGCTAAAAAAACTCGATGTCCCTAAGAAAATGGTGCAGATTGAAGTCCTTCTTTGTGAAAAGAAACTCAATCAGCAAACGAATTCAGGCCTCAATATCTTAAAACTAGGGTCTGCAGCTTCAGGGCAACACAATACAAGCATCATTTACGATTCTACGACGAAAAGCCCCGTTAAAGGGTTGTTTGAGTTTTTTATCAGCAGGAAAAAACCTAATAGTTGGTTTCCTGCCTATGATCTATCCTATCAGTTTCTTATGGCACAAGAAGATATGAGGATTAATGCTTCTCCTTCCATTATCACAGTTAATCAAACACCTGCAACAATATCTATAGTAGAAGAAATTTCTATTAATAACGGTGCGGCGCCGATTGAGGCAAACAGCAATATTACATTTGAAAAGTCATACACTCGAGAGCAGTTTGGTATTACACTAGTGATGACCCCTACTATTCATGATACTTTAGATCAAGATGAAGGTAAGTCATCAATTACACTTGATACGAATATCACTTTTGACACACCAAAAAGTGATGTGGATGATCGCCCGAAAGTCAATAGAAGACATGTCCAAAACCAAGTTCGAGTTTTAGATGGCCAAACGATCATCATCGGTGGATTACGCAAGAAACTAGCAGAAGATAAAACCGAAAAAATACCATTCTTGGGAGAAATTCCAGGGATAGCCAAGTTGTTTGGTACTTCAAAAATGGTTGACCAAATGACAGAGATGTATATTTTTATAACCCCCAAAGTCGTGGAAGATCCAAAAATGGATCTTGATAGGATCTTGCGTGAGGAGTTACTAAAACGCCCCGGTGACATGCCTGAGATCGTCGAAAGAATCATGCAGGCACGCCAAAAGAAAAAACAACGTCTTTTTGAACAAAGCTTCAAATTGATTTTTGGAAACTTAGATGGACCATCCGCAAACTATTGAAGAAGAAGCGGCAAAACTTGGGATGTCTTTTACAAGCGATCTTCTAAACTACCCGTTTGTAAAAAGCCATGTTAAGAAGCTGCCCTACTCTTTTGTTCAGCAACATTTACTTTTACCGATTGATGAGGGAGAGTCTCATGTGATTGTCGCTGTATCCAGCCCTTATCAATTTGAAGCTGTAGAAGAAGCTCGTTTCATTCTAGGAAAGGAAATAGAAGAAATATTAACATCTGAGGCAACTCTTAAAAGTGCTATCGAGTATTGTTATCATCAAGACAGTGCAGAAACGACCAAATATATTGAAAACGCCCAAAGTTTAGAATCTTCTAGTGAACAAGAGAGCTTCGATCAAGAATATGATCTTCTAGATGATAATTCTGATTCCGTTGTGATCCGTATGCTAAATATGATTTTGCTGGAATCTTTAAAGCTTAAATCTTCAGACATCCACTTTGAGCCTACGGAAGGGGGGCTGAATGTTCGTTACCGAATCGATGGTGTTCTTCAAACGCGCCACAAAACGCCTAAAGAAATCATCCATCAATTAATTGCCCGTATAAAAGTGCTGGCACGTCTTGACGTTTCTGAATATCGACTTCCACAAGATGGTCGTATTAAACTTAAGCTTGGCGGAAGGGAAATTGACTTTCGCGTGAGCACCATTCCGATTGCATATGGTGAAAGGATTGTTCTCAGAATTCTTGACAATAAGAACATCGTTATAGGCCTGAGGCACATGGGAATGCAAGAAAATGTCCTGGAGGAGTTTACGCACCATATCAGCCAAAATCAAGGTATTGTTTTGGTAACAGGTCCAACAGGTAGCGGTAAAACCACAACACTTTACAGCGCTCTTTGTGAAATTCAATCTGATGAAGTGAATATCATGACAATCGAAGATCCTGTGGAATATAAACTTCCTAGAATGGCTCAGATGGGTGTAAACCCTAAAATTGACCTTACTTTCGCAAGAGGGCTGCGCCATATTCTTCGGCAAGATCCTGATGTAATTATGATAGGGGAGATTCGAGATCGTGAAACAGCAGAAATAGCGATCCAAGCGGCTCTTACAGGACACTTAGTTTTGAGCACTCTTCACACCAACGATGCGCCCTCAGCTTTAACAAGGCTCGTGGACATGGGGATAGAGTCCTACCTCCTTTCTTCTACAGTACTTGCTGTACTGTCTCAAAGATTAGTCCGTCAAATCTGTCCTCATTGCAAAGAAGAATACACACCGCCGTCGCAACAACTTAAAGAAATGAGTCTGAGCGAAAATGAGGGGCCGTTTTACATAGGAAAGGGTTGTGAGCATTGTTTTTTCTTAGGGTATGCAGGTCGTATAGGAATTTATGAGCTCATGAATATGAACAAAGAGATCAAAACAGCTCTTTTGGATAACCCTGATGCGAATCAGTTAATGGAAATAGCAAGGCAGCATCAGATGATTACCCTGCGCGAAGATGGCGCCCACAAGATTCGGCAAGGTCTTACAACAATATCTGAAGTTCTTCGTGTGACAAGGAAGGTGTGAGATGCCTATCTATGAATACCTTCTTGTGGAAAATAGTGGTAAAACGACGAAAAAAACACTTTCTGCAGAGTCTTTAGAAGATGCTAAAACAAAACTTCGCCGCCAAAAAGTTTTTATAGCAAAAATTTATCCGGTAGAGAAAAAGCAAAATAAAACAAAACTAGCATTGCCAGTTTTAGTTGATTTTACACGGCAACTTGCGCAGTTGCTGAAGTCTGGACTTCCTCTTTTTGAGAGCTTACTTGTTTTTGAAGAAAAAATGCGTAGCAGTAAATACCATTTTTTATTTTTGGATCTATGTGACCGTGTCAAGCAAGGAAGTAAACTCTCTGCAACTCTCGCTCAGTACCCATCTAGTTTTGATGCGATCTACTGTTCAATGATCGCTGCTGCAGAAGAAACGGGTCAACTTTCAGAGACTTTTCAGGAACTAGCCCTACAGATACAAAGAGAAGAAAAGATCCGCAAAAAATTAATATCAGCGATGGTCTATCCTGCATTTTTAGGAAGCTTTTGTTTTGTGATCGTTTTCGCGATGTTTTTCTTTTTAATCCCCTCTCTTAAAGATCTTTTTGAAGGGAAGCAGCTACACCCTTTAACGAAATTTGTTGTCCAACTGAGTGACCTGCTGAGAAGTAAGGGGTGGGTGCTAGGAGCTTTATTTTTCATGAAAGTTTCTTTGATAAGCTCATTTTTTTCATCGAAAAAGGGGCAAGAACTCAAACAAAAATTATTCCTTCGCCTTCCTCTACTGAAAGGATTTATTACTTCTTCTGTTTTGTTTAGGTTCACTAAGAGCATGGCGGGGCTTCTCAAGAGCGGTGTTTCCCTTGTTTATGCCCTTCAATTATCGAAAGATGTACTGCACCACATCGAATTTGAAAAAGCGATAGATCAATCCTTAATAGGGATGATCAAGGGAGGTAAACTTTCTACTGAGCTTGATGCCGCTCCATGTATTCCAAAATTAATGGTAAGAATGGTAGCAACTGCAGAAAAATCAGCTGCATTAGATCAAATGTTTGGTCATTTAGCAGATATCTACCAAGAAGAGCTCGAAAAAAAAGTTGAACAATTTCTCCAACTCCTACAGCCACTTCTGATTCTTTTTTTAGGGCTAATTGTAGGATTTGTGGTATTATCTATCATGCTTCCACTTACTGATGTATCTTCATTTTTACGATAAGAGGCAAAATATGAAGCGAAAAAAACGAGCATTGACGCTGCTTGAAATTATGGTTGTTATTTTTATCATCGGCATAATCGGCACGGTGATTGGAGTGAACATGAAGGGTAGCCTTGAGGAAGGGAAAGCTTTCAAAAGTGAAAAGGGCTCTAAACAGATTTATGAAATTCTGACTTTAGAAATTTCTAAAGGAAACTTAGATCCTGAAGAAATGACCCTCTCTCAAATCTATGATGCAGTTCGCACTTCAGGCTTTGCTTCAGATCCTGATAAGTTGCTACAAGATGGTTGGGGTAAGCCTTACCAAATTTATCGAACAGAAGATGGATCAGATCTAAAAATTGCCTCTGAAAGTTTTTTCCAGTATCTCAAGCGTAAAGGTCAGAAAGTGAATGATACTCGGAAGAAATATCCCTGGATGGACACGACAGGATGTGTAGAAATTGAGGAAAGTCTATAGTTTTACTCTGATAGAGCTCGTTGTATCTATGACCCTCCTGTCTTTAATGGGAGGATGGCTCCTGTTTAAAGGAGGCGATCTCATCGCCTCTTACAAAAATTCAAAAGCGATACACCATTTCTTAGAGGAAATTTATCATACGAAGATGCTAGCTCTTAGCTATCGCTCGAGCATGGTTCTCAAGCTTACCCCGTCACCTGAAGGAGTCACTATAGAGAGATTATGCTATACCCATCCTGACTACAACAAGCTTGGGCTTAATCAAAAGATTGAGATTTCTCATCTTGAAATGAAACCTCGAGAAATCCAGGTTAATTCACTGGGAGAGTTCTGTGATGAGCAGTGGGCTGTTTTCACGAAAACGGACTCATATCAAGTAAAAATCGAGAAAAATCAAATTTCTGCAAAGCGCACTTCCTTAAGAGAAAAAGAAGAACAGCAAGTCATGGAGTAGTATTCGTTAAAAAGGGAGCTAGGCGAGCCACAAAATAGTCGTCATGTAAAATGGCTTCTACCATATCTACTTTGTGAGCAAGACCTCTTTTCAATAAAAGCTCCATAGAAACTTCTTCTCCAGTAGAGACGTCTACTCCATATACAATGTTTTTGTCAGAATTTTTTTCCGTATTGATGTTATCATCAAAGAAAAAGGAAATAGTATCTCTATCTGAGAAGTTTAATGGGAACATTTTTCCATAACTTCCTTTTTCTTGATGGGCAGCCCAATACAAGTAGTCATCTTTAATCCACAGAAATTTATGAGATTTGATGTGAGCATAAATTTCAGAAGGGGAGATGATTTCTTTATCACCTGTTACAAGCTTACCTTCTTTGAAATGGATAAGAGGGATATACAGATCTTTGGTTTTAGCAAGCTGACTAGATAGGATGGTGTAATCATTGCCAAAAGATCTAAACACCACGCTATAAGAAATTTGGGATCCTTCAAGCCTATCCAAAAGCTTGTAGAATGAGGGAAATGGGTCATCGGGATTTTTTTCTAATTTCATTATAGCTTTTTCTTTTGTAGCTAGGCATTTCCAGTAGAGGCTTGGAGATCTATGTTTTAGGTCTGTCCAAAAATTTTTTAAAGCTTCTTTTCTTTTTTGGCTGATACCCGGTTCGTTTCTAGATCCTGGAACTACTAAATGGTATATGTAAGTGTAATAATCCATCAGAGGGTAGCTTTCATCCCATTGGCAGAGTGTGGATTGAGCAAACGAAGAATCCAAACTGCTCTCAAGGCCTTTATCTTGGGCATTATCTGTGCCGAGTATAGTTCGATTTACATCTAGATATACAATAACATGTTGAGGAGTTGGGGATGCAAAACAAGAAGTAAAAGAAGAAATAAGAACTATTAGGCAGGACATTGCAAACTTTTTAGAAATACACTCAGCCATAGTAATCGTTAAATAATAAATTAAAAACAAATAACCAATTAATTTACCTTAATTAAAAGGAGTGAAAAATAAGCAGTATAATGTTAAAATATACCAAATTTACTTAAATTTGTTATGGACAGATTAACTTCTACTAATGATTACAAAATAGCTTTTGCAGAATCATGTCAAAATTTAGGCAAAGACATCATATATCTTCAATCAAATCTCCGACATTATAAAGCTTATAAAAATGAGGTAGAGGTTTTTTGTTGTAGTTTATCAACAGAGGATCCTCTCCTAGCAGAACTGAGCGAAAAGTTTTCAGAGGAAAAAGAATCAATAGCAGAAGCCTTTGAAAAAATAAAAGCTACATACGCTCTTTTATATGATGCATTTCAAAGCCTAGAAGAAACGCCTTCTGTCGCAAAGGCTGTGTCAAAAAAGAAGGGAGTGGCGTTGTTGGAATCAGATACAATCTCTTTCTCATATCAAGAAATCGCAAAAAAGGAATTTTCATCATTGAGAGCTTTGTACAATACCTTACTTCGCGAATAAGAATTTTTTCTTTACCAAAAATTCAATGAATTCTACGTTAAGGTCATATAGATTCTGAATTTAAAGTATTATGTCGATATTAATTGTAGGTGCCGGACCTACAGGATTATTTGCTGGAATTGAACTTCTGAGGCGAGGGATCCCTTGTCGGCTTGTTGACAAAGAGGTGGCTCCTTTAGAACATTCAAGAGCTGTTGCCATTCAAGCTAGAACGCTAGAAATCTTTGAGGAAGTGGGACTTTTAGACGATTTTTTGCATGTAGGGAAAAAAATCCATGGGCTCCAGGCAATTTTTTCGAATGATCGTCATAGGCGTATAGATTTTGGCAATATACCATCACGCTATCCATTCATATTAAGTGTAGATCAATCAGAAACAGAAAAAATCCTGACAAAAGCTTTTAAAGAGCTCGGTGGTACCATCGAAAGAGAAATGGAACTTCTCCATTTCCATCCTCAAGAGAAAGGCATAAAAGCAATATTACTAAATCACAAAACAAGTCATGAGGAAACAGTAGTTGCCTCATATCTTCTCGCAGCAGATGGGGCGCATAGCACGATTCGGAAGCAATTTAATTTGCGATTTGAAGGGAGATCACTGCCTCAGACTTTTTCTTTAGCTGATGCAAAAATTGATTGGAAGTATCCTCACGACAGCGCGTTAAGTTTCTTAACTTCTCCACGTCCATTTGTTGCTTTTCCCCTTAAAGAAAGTCGCATGTGGAGACTGGTATTTTTATTAGATCGATGCCAAGATCCTAAAAAAATTTCGAGGAGATCTGTTGAAAGGAACCATGGTCAAATCACAACATTAGAAAATCCCTCAAAAGAAGAAATCGAAAAATTGATCCATGACTTTGCAGATCCGCATAGCATGGTGGAAGAAACAAGCTGGACTGCTAATTTCCATGTGAATAGTCGTTTGACTCCCGCTTATAGAGTGGGGTCTGTGTTTTTGATGGGAGATGCAGCCCACATTCATAGCCCGGTTGGGGGTCAAGGGATGAATACAGGAATTCAGGACGCCTATAATTTAATTTGGAAACTAGATCTTGTAAGATCCAAAAAAATTGGGGAAAGAATTTTAGATTCCTATCATATTGAAAGGCATGCTGTTGCTAAGAATCTTCTCAAAGCCACCGAAGGTGCATCAAAGATGATGTTATTCTCATCTGCTCTACTGCGTTGGTTACGAAATCGGATTTTGTGCAGTATCATGTCTTTTAAAGAAGTTACGGTCAAAATGGCGCAGCTTATTTCAGAAGTTGCAATTCACTATGAGTCTAGCCCCTGGATTTCGAGAAATCATCCTTTTGATGAAGGTCCAAAAGCAGGATATAGGGCGCCAGATATTTGTTTATCGAAAGTAGACAATCAGTGGCTCTCAGATCTTTGGAAAAACACACTCTGTTATAATCTTCTTATTTTCGAAGAAGCCCCTTCAAATCAAACTCAAGTTGAATTAACAAAATATCTGTCACAGCATGCTGACTTGATACGAATTCATCATATTTTGTTTGAATCAGCAGCTTCGGCATATCCTAAAGATAGTATTTATCTTATTCGTCCTGATGGATATATAGCTTTTGTTGGAAATCTTACACAGATCAAAAAACTAAGCTTGTTAATTGCTTCATGGAGAAATGGGTTCACAACATCCCTTTAAAAAATTCTTTTTCTTTTGATGTAGTGCTCTCCCTTTTGTGATAAATCGAATTCGATTACAATACTTTATTTTCTTACGAAAGAGGAAAAGTATGAAGGTGTTAAAAACTTTTTTGGTTTGTGCAGCACTTTGCGTCTCTATGATTGGAGAGGCCAAAGAACTAAGGAAACGTCAACCTGAATGGACTCCACAAGTGCTTGAAGCTTACCCTAGTGGAAGCCCTGCTCTTGTGATTTTTTATGCAGAAAATGAGAAAGGAGAAAATGCTCCTACTAAGCAAATGAGGCTTGACCAAGCAGGGGCTATTATTGAAGAAACAGACCTCGTGGTTGTATCTGCGGACTCCGAAGGGTACAAAATTTGGAAAAATCAAATCGTCCCTGATGGGTTAGCCGTAACTTTATATGAAAATAAATCGGTTAAAGAAATTAAAGAATTTTCTGCGGGAGTTCCTACTGGGGAGTGGAAAGCCTATTATCCTTCAGGTCAAGTTAGAGTAGTAGAGCACTATGTAGATGGTGTCAAATCTGGGGAATTTATTGCCTATTATGAAAGTGGAAAAAAACATGAAGTCGCTCATTTTGAAAAGGGTAAAATTCAAGGGGATCTACTTATTTACTTTGAGAATGGGAACCTTTCTCAAAACATCCCTCATCAAAATGGGGAGCCTTTTGGTATCTCTAAGGAGTGGTACGATTCAGGCGTTTTGAAAGCTGAAAAACAGTTCATTCAAGGCAAACTTCACTCCACACAGGAGAGAGCTGCAGTTGTCGAGTATGATCAAAATCGCTCTTTAGTTGCTTTGAAAAATTATCAAAATGGTGAGCCCTCCGGAAAATGGACTTCATATCATCCCAATGGAAAAAAAGAAATTGAGCAAGAATTTGTTCAAGGCAAGAAACATGGGAAAGAAGTTTTATATGATAAAAGTGGAAAGCTTCTTGGAGAAGGTCAGTATAACCATGGAAAAAAAGCAGGAAAACATTGGAGGAACCACCCCAATCAAAAGCTTGCTTACCAGGGGAATTTTGATCAGGAAGGCAATAGTAAGGGACTTGTGGAGGAATACAACGACAAAGGGCAGAAGATAGCAAGCTACAAAGAGATTAATGGCAAATTTGATGGGGAGTGTCTTAGTTACTATGATGATGGCATACTCAAAGGAAAATTTTCTTACTCTCAAGGAGAATTCGAGGGAAAACAAGAAGAATTCTTTGCTAATGGTAAAAAACTGCGCCAGGCCGAGTACAAAAACCACAAACGCCAGGGTCTTTTCAAAGAGTGGGACGCTGATGGCAATGTGGTTTTTGAAGCGAAATTTGTTGATGGGCACCCCGAAGGGCAAGTTTTAGAGCGTTATGAAGGTGGCGCTATGAAATCTTCTCAGTACTATGAAAAAGGGTTGTTAGAAGGAGAGCAAAAAGCTTGGTATCCTAATGGACACCTTCAAACCCTCGCAAATTATGCAAAAGGGCAGCTTGAAGGAAAATATAAGTCCTACAATGACAAAGGGCATCTCCAAATTGAGGCAGAATATATTGAAGGGAAGCTCAGTGGGCTTTATCAATCCTATTATCCCAATCAACAACTCAAAGAAGAGACCTATTTTTCCTTAGGTAAAAAATCAGGTGCTTATCTTGAATACTATGAGAGTGGACAAAAAAAAACTGAGGCGAACTTCAGAGAAGATCGTCCTGATGGCAAGCTCTTAACATGGTATGAAGATGGCTTGTTGCAGGCAGAAAAAAATTTCCGCGAAGGAATGCCTGTTGGAATTCAAACAGAATATTTTGCGTCTTCACAACAGCAAGGTGGAAAAGGAATTTTCCGTATAACCCAGTTTAATGATGAAGGAAAACTTGATGGAGAACAAAAAACATATTACCCGACAGGGTATATGCAAAGTGTTCTGAGTTATCATAACGGACTTCTTCATGGGATGAAGGCTCTTTGGAACGATAAGAATGAACTTCAAGAAGAAGCTTGGTATGAACAAGGAAAGCTTGAAGGACGATTTTATGAAAAGGATCCTTCAGGAAGAGAGATTATTTTCTATTATCAAAATAATAGAAAAGAAGGTCCTTATGAAATTTTCTATCCCGAAAAAGATGGGCAAAGAATCAAAGCTTTGGAAGCTATGTATGTGGCAAATCAGCTTGAGGGTGAAGTCATTGAATATGGACCTACTGGAGCCAAAATGAGTCTTTCAACGTTCAAAGCAGGACAGAGAAACGGCCCCGCAAAACTCTACAATGCTGCAGGTCAAGTTGTCATGGACTTCATCTACGAAAACGACAAACGTAACGGTCCAGCCCATCAATATTTCCCTGATGGATCTGTTCATCGCGTTTCAACCTTTGTTGATGATAAATTAGAAGGAGAAGAAAAAGCCTTTTTTGATAATGGCAAAATGGAAAGCTATACCCTTTTCAAAGATGGCCTTCCTCACGGAGTCATGAAAACTTGGTCGCCCAATGGAATGCTTTTATTTGAAGCAGACTATGTAGGGGGTAAGCGTCATGGACAGTTCAAGAAGTACCATGAAGATGGCTCTTTAAAAGTAGAGCAATGGTACGAAAATGATGAACTTCATGGATCAAAGCGAACATTTGATAAGGATGGAAAATTGATCGCAGAATCAATCTACGATCATGGCAAAAAAATCTAAAGGCGCTGATTTAAAGAAATGGTTTCAAGGCGAGGGTTGAAAAGTGAAGAACAATAATTCAAATTCGAACTCGTCTTAATAAGAAAATCACATTTAGAAAGCAAAACACAATCTACGACCGCCTCTTTACCTTGTTGATAGTAGTAAAGAGGTGGCGCATCATTCACTTTATAGTGGAGAGGTTTCCCATCCTGGGATCTGATCGCTGGGGCATATACCACTAGAGCTGGATACCTAGAGCAGATTACATCTAAAAAGTCTTGGGAGTCTGTAGCTACAAAAAGGCGAAATTGGCCTTTCTTTTGCCTTACAATCACCTCGTCTACCTTTCTGAATATTTCCTCATACGAAATCATTGTCGCTTCTGTTTGTGCGTACCCTTCGATCTTGTGAATTTTGTCAGTGCCTCTATAGTGGATACCGATTATATAGTGATCAGAAAAGTGAGCGTTGGTGAAAGCATCGACTTCGTTTTGAAGCTCATCTTTGAGATGTATATATTTTTGAATCAGTTCATAAGCTCTATCCCGGGACATCTCAAATTCTACTTTTTTGACAAAGTTGGCCATTTTATCAGAGGATATCCGCTTTTTCGTCCGTTTGAATCCTAGCAAAACTTTTACGAGGAGGGATTTTTGATCAATCGGCTGAAAGTAGTAATTCCACCAATTTGGTCCGAGATCTTTTTCGTAATAGTGTCCTTTCTCACCAAAATCGACTTCGAAATTCTTTATTTTATTTTCCTCACAAAAATCTAAAAAACCGATCACATTCATGAAGTTATGAAAGACTCCTCCTCCGTGATCAAAAGAGGGTAGAATAAATACTTTGTCAAAATGTGTTCCATAGCCACTTGCAAAGAAAAGAATAAAAAGAAATAGAACATTACGTGGGTGGGTAAATAAAGACATGGATCAATATATCTCCGATTTCTTTGGTTTTGCTATAACGGAGTCTCTGCATGGAGAGCCCTTCAATCATCGTGGTATTGTGGACATCTTCTTCAAGAAATAGAGTGGTGCCAGGTTTGATAAGAGGAGAAGAGTCGAGGAAACGTAGGGTTTTTTCTTTTAGGGATTGCATTGCATAAGGAGGATCAAGGTAAATAAATTCAAAAGAGATGTTTTGGCGTGAGAGGGTATCAAGCGCTAAAAGAGCATCTTTACCTATCACTGAGATTTCATTTTCTAGCTCTAAGCTTTTGAGGTTAGAGCAAATAGCTTCAAGAGCAAATTTGTGGCTTTCAATAAGAATTACAGGGTGGGCTCCACAACTATAGGCCTCTATGCCCATGGCACCACTTCCAGCGAAAACATCTAAAAAAGAGCTGTTTTCTAAGGCTGAGCGATAAGAATTAAAAAAAGACTGACGTACTTTCTCAGCTGTCGGTCTAGTTTGGTCTCCTTTGGGGCCTTGGATTAAACGGCCTTTTAGAGTCCCAGAAGTAATTTTGAGTTTCAACGGAGCCTATAATTGGGATAAATGCTTCGCCTTAGATTCTAGCGCCATGCATTTTTTTCTCAAATGAGAACCGCCATTTTCTGCACTATCGATATGAATTTTTACCCTTGCGTTCATCCATTCATCTTGGATAGACCCTTGAAGGAAAAGTTCAAAAGCTTGAATTGAATTTGTAAATCCGTAAATCACTGTGGAGGTGTTGGAGAAAATTTCTGGGAAATTGTGTGGGGATGGGAATATTTTAACGGTCTGTTTGCCTTTAGTTAATGGGGTCACAAGAAGGTTTTTTACAACAGGGCGCTGTAATTGCTTAACTTGTTTGCCAACATGGCGGGGCAAGCCACTATATGTGGAAGAACTGATGACTTTGCCTCTATAAATTTCACTAAGCTTTTCTAGACCCCGTAAATTGGACGATTTGGTAATTGTGGCAGGGTAAATCGAATATGTTTTTGCAAATGCGGGGAGCTTGCTATAAATGTTCTCCTGATTTTCTTTACTTGCAGAGTATAAGCTCGCTCCGTTGGTAAATAGGATGACTGTGTTCACATCATTAGGGTAATTAGAGGCGATTCTATAAAGGTCTTCTAGGATGACATTGATATTTTTTGATGAGTAACGAAAAGATTGAGCTTGTTTAGTGAGAAAACGCTCAACTTTTTCGTCGGAATTTTCTTGATGATATCCGGGTTCTGCCTCCATTTTTTGGAAGGCCCCATCAAAAACATAAACGTTGAAGGCATCATCTGAATAGATGTAAGGGAGAGTCTGACGGATGGATGTTACGTAGCTTTCGTAAAGGTATTTGTCAGTCGTTTTGTTTTTATCGATAACAAAGTAGACATTTTGACGAATGGGGGTAAGTCTTTCTGCTGAAATAGGTTTTAGTTCTAATGCAAAATAATAGCCACTACCATCAGGTTTAGCCGCTATTTGAATCTTTTTTATAAATTCTTCGGAGAAGTTATAGGTGCCAAGTTCCTCTAAAGAAGGAATTTGACTAAGTTCATAACAAAGGACACGATGCTTGTTATTCATCCAATGAGAGTTTTCTGTCGAAGCTGCATAATGAATAGAATTGGCAAGGAATATGGTTTTAGAAAACTGTTTATACGAGCTTTCCACCAAATCGTCATACGTTCCTTGAGTGTCTGTTTTACTTAAGTCTGATAGAAGAAGAGGAAATAACAAATCTGATAATGTGTAATCGGTATTTTCTGCGAATTCTACAGGAGAAAAAACCACGTTGATCTTTTCAAGAGATTGGACAGTAAAAGATGTTTCCAAAGGGGGATCGATCTGAGCTAACAAAATAAATTTTTGATTGTGTCTTGGTAAGTCAGACCCTGCAGTTGGCATGAGATCCTGATCTAAACAAAAAGGGGCCACTACAGTAGATAATTGAGGTGAAGCAACTTCAAAGCTGCATGAAGTAATTCCAAGCGTTGCTACGAATTCCTCAGCCGACTGTTCAACAGTAAAACCTTGAATATCTTTGGTGTCGTTGATACTCCCCTTCAAAAGATAAGCAAAACTGGGGGCAGTTCCAATAGTTTTGGGTAATGAACAGGTACTCAAATTTAATGAAAAAGCTAGATATTCTTCGATTTTAGTTTCTGTAGGAATGAAGGAATTATAGCTACTAATATAACGGTGGAATGTTACATACATCTCTTTCTGAAAATCTGCTAAAGGAACCTCATTTTTAACTGGTGTGGGCAAGCTTTTATTAGAAAAAACTGAGACTGCCGAAAAACGAGGAGTAATTGAATCCAAACTATGAGAAGGGAAGTATCGAATGCTAGATTTTCTATTAAGTAAAATTGAAGTGGCTAGTTGCATAGTTTCTGTTTGCAATCCAATTCCCATGTGAAGTGGCGATGAATGGTCTGAAGGGAGAGAATGAAAAGAAAATACGATGAAAGGGGCCTCAGTAAGCTCTTTGCTAGCATTGATTGATAAATTTGACGAGTATAATGGTGTGTAGGAACACTTAATTGGAGAATTCGAAACAAGGTAGATTGAAGGAGAAGGGAGAGAACTTTTAGCGATGAGAGGTAGTTGGTATTTTGAGAATTCAAAAGAGTCTTCGGTTAAAATCGGATGACTCATCTTCTTTAAGCTGCAGCTACGAGTCTTTTGCCAATCTGTTGAAGACACGATAAAATCACTAGAGCTTTCTGATTCTTTAGCAGGTTTAACTTGAGAAGCATGAGGCATACTCAGGGATAAAGCCTTGTAGGAAACTCCTGAAGGCACTAATAAACTACTTTGGGCACTCGTTTTAAGAAGATCTATAGATGGATGAGAAATCGCATAAAGAGAATTCATTTGTGGCTTATCAAGATAGATGATCAGGGAATGGGAGCTAGTGTCAGAGGATTTCCATTGGAGTAATGATTGGTTATGATGAGAAAGAGCCGATTCAGGAACTGGTAACTGAGTAAATGAAAACCCTCTATCGTCAGTTAAAATAATACTCTCACAAGTAGTGAAAGTTTCTATGACAACAATATGGTTAAAAGAGATTTTTTCTGGAGATGAAGAATGAGGGGTTTGTATCAGAAAAAAAGCATCGTGTTCGATATCAAAAATTAAAGATAAATTCTGAGCAACAAAAGGGGAAAAAACATCACCGCTGGAGAGATTAGGCTGAACTGTTGATTCTTTTTGTGGCACAGCTGAATCAATCACAATAAGCTTATTATTTATCTTTATTGTTAGAGGTGTAGGTAGGGAATCTGAATAAGCTTTTTGAAGCTGGACTTTTGGCGAAGGCAAGATAGCAAAAGAAACGATTTCAAAAACACTGTCGGCTGGCTCAAATATTAGTGAAGATGATTGGTACTGTAACAAAAAATTTGGGCTATCCGCTTTGGGATCAATGAATCCAAGGAATCCTTCTTTGTGAGGGGAGACGATATCGAATTCCTGAGATTCGATATAAGAAACTAAGCAATGAAGAGATACCTCTGGCAAGAAGGGCTTTTGATGGGCTAGAGGTGACCTTTGCACAAGCGGAGTCGAGGGGCTAAACGAAAATGTGGTTAGTTCATTTTCATCAGCAAAGGTAAGAACGATTCGATTTGTAGAAAGGGCTTGCTCTGAAAAAACTAAGGGCAAGTTATTTGAAAAAAACCGATCCTGATTCGAAGAATTATCTTCCAAAGAAGGATCGGATGTTGCAAGCAATAGATCTGGATAAAAGCCTTGCCCTACCACAAGGGAAAGAAACAAAGCAGTTAAAGCAGATTTTGGCATAGAATCACTCTAGTAAGAATTCGAGGTGTCTATTTCTTTAATGCTAGCTTCAATTTGCTGTTTTAAATAAGGGGTTAAGTTTCCTTGATTTTGAATTTCAGCAAATTTGCTAAGGGCTTGAGAATTGAGTTCCTCCGCTGCCGAAACGCGATGAGATTGCAGCTCAATGCGCGCTTTCATACGAAGAATTTCCCCCTCAACATACAACATGTACATATCATAGAGGTTTTTCTTGTCGGGATTAGCTGCGAGATTCTTCTGATATTCCTGTGACATAGCATCTTGGGTCGATTCAAAATCTTCTTTGATCCGCCCTAAGAAAAACATATAGCGAGATTCTTTCTCATCATTTGCTGCAATTTTCCCACGGAATTTTGCATAGTCTAGAGCTGCTTCAAGATGCAGGGGCTCTGATTCCACTTGTTTCTTGATTTGGATCTCTTTAAATGTAGATAGAACATCTGAGACTTGCTCAGATGAGCCGTGAGTATTTCCTAATTTAACTTCTAGTCGAGCTTTGTGAAGCTTAGCATAATCCACAATATATGAGCTGTTTGTATTAAACTGGCTCGTGATGAATGAGAATGTTTCTAAAGCTTCTTGATCTTTATTATTAAGCTCATAAGCTTTAGCTAGCTCTAGAAGAGACTGTTTTTTTAACTGCCAATCAACTTGAGATTGTGCGTACTGCTGGCTTACGAGATCTCTAAGTGTAGAAATCGCTTTTGCTGAGTCCCCCCGATTAGAAAGAAGGTCAACATACTTCATGATTTCTGGCTCAGCGAAAGCTGTTTCTTTCGAGAGTTCGATCACTTTACCAGAGGCTGGATTGATCAAGCTGCTTTCATAGATTGCAATAGCTTTTGAGAACGAGCCATCTGTATCTTCACCTTTTGTATATTTCTGATAAAACTGGCCAGCAAGCCATAGTTTATTCTGAAGCTTGATAGGAGAGTCATTTTTCTGAAATACAATATACAAATGCTCAGCAGCTTTATCAAAATAAGGCTGTGGATTCTCTTTATTTTTTGAGGATAGCTCTGTCGCTTTGCTCAAGTAAGAATTATAGAGCTGAAGATGGATATTCGATGAATCTTTTAATTTTGGATCTATTTCGAGAGCTTTTTCTGTATTTTCATAAAATTTTACAGGGTCAGCTCCAAGTTTTTGATGGCATAGAGCGACTAGAAAATGGGCTTCCCCTAATGAAACATGATTTTGATAGGTGTCTATGTATTGAGATAAAAGCTTTAAGGCTACATCATTTTTCTCTAATTCATAGGCAGTTTTGCACTGTATAAACTTACAATCTCTTTCTTCTTCAGCATTAAATACAGTTCCCAGTTTAGCTTGGGCTGCTAGGACTTGGTTTACATCTGCAAAGAAATCAGCTTTAGAATAATTTTGAGCTCCACTTTGATGAAGATGGAACGAGCTTGAGAGCAAGTATTTATAGGCTATTGCTTTTTCTTTCCCTTCTGGAAATGTAGTCAGGTACTGTTTAAGGGTTGTATAACTTGTTTTGTAGTCTTGCGCATCATGGGTAACAAGTCCATATTCCAACAAAAGCGTTTCGCGATCTTCAAATTTAGGATATGTTTGTAAGATATGTTTTAATTGTTGCTCTGCTTCTTTTACATTCCCCGAAGATTTTGTCATTAATCCCTGAATAAGCAAAGCTTGTGAGAGTTCATTTGCTTGGGGATAATTTGATGAAAGCACACTAAGAGCTTTATCGAAATTTTCTTTTTGATGCAATTTATCGGCGCAGCTTAGTAGCATGAGAGTAGCATTTTTATGTTGAGGGGTCCCTGACTGAGAAATCGCAACATATTTATTTAAATGAGTCTGCGCTGTTTCGTATTGCTCTAAAGCAAAAAAACTTCTCCCCATCATGTATTCATAAGAGGGCTTTTTATCATCAGACATATGCATCGCAAATTGAGAATCTGCTTTCACGACTTCCGCAAAATGATTTTGATCAAAAAGAAGAACTAAGTGGTTATAGCTAGCATCATTGAGATGTTTCCCTTTTAAGCTAATCACTTCATTAAATGTAGTAATCGCGTGTTGAGGGTTGCTTTTTGCAAAAGCAAGGCCTGCATGGAAAAGGAATTCTTCTCTTCGATTTACATGAGTTTTTGCTAGTTGGGTGTATTGCTCTCCTGCGAGCTGATGTTCATCTAAAATCACATAGATTTCTGCCAAGGCGAGTTGAGAATGATCGCCAAAAGAGGAACTCTTAAGACCTTCAAAGAGGGTTTTTGCTTGGGAAGCTTGTTTTTTCTTAACAGCTGGTTGTGCTTCTTCCATAGAAAGGCGAAGAAGGGAGTCTGCCATTAAGAATTGTAGCTCACTTTTACGCTCTACTACGGGACCTTTTTGAGAAAATAGGAAAGGTTCACCTTGTTTTACAATCTTTTGGAAGTCATTAAGTTCGTAGTAGCATTGAAGTTTATTAATGATTGTTTTCTCTACAACATCAGATTGTTTAATCTGATCATAGTACTCTATAGCTGCTGCATAAGAACCTTCTTGGAGCATGATATCTCCATACATTCCTCTGAGCTGATCCGCAAGTTTACTTTGAGGATGCGTAGACAGAAAGGAAAGAATTTGTTCCTTCACTAGCTTGTAGTCTTGGTCTTTCCAAAATTCCGCAATTCTTCGTACGAGAAAAGCTTCTTCTTGGTCCATAGTACTTTGAGGAACAGAAGAAGTTTTTTCAGCATGAAGAGGAAGTGTATGTAAGCAAGCTACTGTTGTACAAACTATAAAAGGATATTTCGAGAAATTCTTATTTTTGCGCATAGAGACACCACACCTGGCTTTTTCAAAATCATTATTTACTCTTTATGGACTGAGGCAGGAATAAAAAAAAAGAAAAAAAATCAAAAAAACTCTACAATTTTGCACATTTTTTTTATTAGGTAGTTATTTCAAGAAAAATTGAGCGAATGCCAGTATCGTAAGTGTTGATGAGCTCTTGTGCTTTTTTAGGATGACTGTGAAAGAGTTTTTCGTAAATTTTTAGTGCATCAGCATGTTGGTTGGTGTCAAAATAAAGTTTTCCTAAACGATAAAGAATAGTTTCGTCAGCTGGTCTTAGCAAATAGAGTTTTTCATATTGCTCAATTTCTTTTTCTTTCATGTTGAGGTTTTTATAGCAAAAAGCCATTTGAGCATTCACCCATAAATCCTCAGGAGATAAATGATCAATAATTTTGAGCTCTTCAATCGCTAGTTTATTTAGCTCTTGATATTGGAAATCAAATTTTTCCTTAAGAGGTCTTCCAAATAATAGCAGTGTCTGGGGCTGCTTGTAGATTTTTACCATGGCGATGTAGGTTTTAGCGAGGGATGTATGGAGATGGATGTGAAGGGGATTTTTCTTAATGAGAGAGGTTTGAGCATCTATAGTGTGAATAAAAAAGAGCTCTTCAAGAAAATGACGATCTTTCCAAATCCAATACGCAAGGAGTGTATGGAGAGGTGTAAATCGACCAAATGGCTTCCAAATTTCTTTTTTATCTTCAAGTGCCTGAATGAAATGAAAGGCTGATGTAAAGATCGCTTGTTCTCTTTCACACTGAGGCGAAAGAAGATTAATACAGCTCTCTAAATATCCCTCGACAAGACTTACAAACTGATCTGGCTTTCTTGCATGGAAGTAGTATCCAAAAATAATGTAGCAGAAAAAGGAGAAGATCCAAATCGATATAGAAAAAGCAAAGAATGTAGAAGTGGGAAAAAGAAAATAGAGACTAAATACAGTTACACCTTCTAAACAAAGGGCACTTATCATGGATAAGTGAAATAAAAAATGAGATCTCAATATTTTTGAAAATTGCTTCAATGTAGTGATAGCGGAGGGCTCAATGGGATGAGAAAATTGATACGAAGAGGTCTGCATGGCTCTATGTCTAGTTTTTGATAAAGATATATAAAAGGGGATTTTTTAGCATGCTTCAAACTTGATAAGAAATTATGGACTCCAAGATCTCACCATTTGAGTTATGTGTGGAATTAATTCTAAATAGGTTGTTTACGAGGACGAAACTATAGTGTTTTTCATCACTTGTCCACCTTTCATAATGAGCTTGACTCTATCTGGTTGATTGACAAGTAATGAAATGTCTTCTCCTGGATTTCCTTGAATTAGAAGTAAATCGGCGATGGCATTTGGAGCAATAATACCTAATTTATTTTTCCCCATCACAAGTTCTCCATTAACCATAGTCGCAGATTCGAGAATTTCAAAAGGAGTTTCTACTTGAGATCTCAAAGAAAATTCCCTCATCTGCCAAAGATTACCTTCAGCCCCAAGTAAGTCTGTGCCAAAACCTATTTTTACACCTTGAGAGCGGGCGATTTTAATCGCCTGAAGACCTTGCTTTCTTACAGTATCCAATTTTTGTAAGCTCTCGATAGGAAGCCCAAGCTCAGGGCCAAGTTCATAAAGGCATTCATAAATGACAAGTGTAGGAACTAAAAAAGTTCCATGCCGTACCATTAATGCTGCTGTCTCTTCGTCAAGTAAGTTGCCATGCTCTATGCAGCGAACTCCCAATTTTACGCATCTTGAGATCGCGGCTGGAGTATAGGCATGGGCAAGAACATAAGTACTAAAATTAGATGCCTCCTCTACAATAGCTTTGATCTCTTCTTCAGAATATTGAAGATTTGAAATTCGGTCTGTGGGTGATGCGACTCCTCCCGAGGCCATGATTTTGAGTTGAGTGGCACCTTTCCTCAGTTCATCACGTGCTGCTTTCCTCACTTCAGTCACTCCATCAGCGATTCGTGAAATCGAACTCCCTGATAGAACGCAACCGCAAGGAACACTACAACAACCTCCTCCATGATTCGGTTTTCGAAAATCTCCATGGCCTCCAGTTTGGCTAAGTGCTTTACCTGAGTAAAAGAGGCGGGGGCCTTTGATGAGCCCTGTTTCTACAGCGTGAGCAAGGCCAAAGTCAGCACCTCCTGCGTCACGCACACTGGTGAATCCTCTTTGGAGCATTTGTTCAAGAAAAATACCTGCTTGAATCGCGATTTCACTTTCAGGAATATCGTCATTGTGCAGGTCAAGCTTTGGAGCCGTTACATGGACATGAGCATCGATAAGGCCAGGCATCAGAGTTAGACCCTTACCATCTATTTTGCTAAGATCTTTTAACGAAAATGGGGAAGAGGAGACTTCTTGAATAAGACCATTTTGGATTAATATATGGTACCCCTTTCGGAGGCTTCTACCGGGAATATCTAACAAACAAATATTGGATATAGCGATTTTATTGGTATTCATTCGCTCACTCTTTTTATTTAACTTAAAACAGAGGGAGCCATTAGGCTCCTTTCATCATTTACGTAGAGATCATGTAATTAATAACTCTCGAAGAGACATGAGCTTTCTCTAGGTCTCTGATATCATCAGTAGTGAGATGATATTTACTGTTCGTCTTTTTGATCATAGAAATAATTGTGTCATCAGAGAGGCCAGCTTTTGACATTTTCTTGATGTCATCGATGGAAAGCTGTTGGTTATTATCAATTCGTTGAAGTGTTTGAGGATCCTGTTGTTGAACGTTTTGTCTTTCTTGAGCATCAAGTGCGCTACCAATTAAAGCACCACCAATGACTCCGACTGCGCCACCAATTAATGCGCCTTGACCACCCCCAGCGAGTGCTCCGATGCCAGCTCCCGTGGCGCCCCCTGCTAAAATTCCTGTTTGAGTATTTGTTTGGCAACCAACGAGTAATAAAAATGTGCCATAGATGGCAATAGCCTTACTTCTTTTCATGTTTCCCCCCTAGAAAAAGATGTAAATTCCCATTTACCAGAAATTCATTAACTTGCAATGAGTTTTTTCTAAAGGACAAAAGAAGGCGACTAATAAGTCGCCTTAAGGATTAATCTTTGAAACGGTACCCAACACCACGAACAGTGTCGATCCAATCAAAGTTGGGGCCTAGCTTTTTTCGAAGAGCTGCAATGTGGACATCAATATTGCGATCAACGACAAAAGCATCATCATTATGAATATCATCTAAGAGCTGGTTTCTTGTTAGAACTTTACCCCGATTTGTAAGAAGTCGCTTTAAGATCCCAAATTCTGATAGGGTAATGGTGACCGATTTGCCATCCTTTCGAAGCAAATAGCGATCTACATCTAGGCTGAAATTGCCAAATTGAATTGTCTTCGGAGATTTTTCTGTTTCTTTATTGCGACGCAATACAGCTTTGATTCTGGAAAAGAGAACTTTGGGTGAAAATGGTTTTGCTACATAATCATCAGCTCCAAGTTCAAGCCCTAGTACAACGTCGATTTCGTCGTCTTTAGCTGTAAGAATGATCACTGGAATGTGTTTTAGGTCTGAGTTGCTTTTCATTTTTCGACAAACATCGAACCCATTTTGTCCGGGGAGCATAATGTCTAAAATGACGAGATCTGGCTTTTCTCGTTCAATCGCTCGATACCCATTTAGCCCATCAACCTCTACATGAAGCTTATAGCCAGCAAGTTCAGCATGAAGCTTGATTAATGCTGCAATATCTTCTTCATCTTCAATAAGAAGTAATCTTTTCTTTTGACTCATAGGTCCCTCGGGTTACAAAATCTTAAATATCGATTCAAAAAATATGTGTGCTCATTCTAGGAAATCTTTAGAGATTTTTCCAATAGAAAAACCTCAAGATTCCTATTTAGGATCTGTTTGAGGGATCACAAGTTCTTGACCTACTACGATCAAGTCACTATTTAAATGGTTTGCTTTTCGAAGGGTATCAAGAGTAATTTGATATTTTCGTGCTATTTTTTCTAAAGAATCCCCCGCTTTGACAATATATTTCTCTTGAATTTGAAGAAGCGATGATAAATCTTGTTTGACAAGTTGAACTTCTTTCATAGCAAGGGATTGCTGCTTCAAGAATTTGTCAATTTCATTAAATTTGCTTTTATAATCAACAAGAGCTACATGAATATCACGGGAAAATTCTTCATAACGTTTTAAGTCTTGGACGATTTCGCTTTGTTTTCTTTCGATTTTTTCTATTTTCTTTTCAAGGGACCCTAAACGATCTTCATTCGATTTGATGGATAAGGCATATTCTTGAAACGTATCTGTCTGCAAATGATTCATTTGATCATCTTGCTGAGATAATTTTCCTTCAAAGATATGAAGTTCCATTTGATGTGTGTTCAGATCATGCTTGAGCTCTTCAAGGTCTGTGCGAATCTTGTGCATAGAGACTTCAACACGCTCTTTTTCTTGTTTAGACGTAGAGGTGATGGTTGTGCAGCCTGTTAATCCAAGTAAGCAAAGGATAATACGTTTCATATTTTTCCTATCGGGAGTAGGAAGGTTCTAGTATTTTAAATTCTACTCTACGGTTTTTAGCATGCACCTCAGGGGAGTTTCCTTGAAGAAGAAGACGCTCTTTACCATAGGATATGGTAAATATCTGCTTGGGATTCACACCTGCTTTCACTAAAAGATTTTTGATGTAGCTCGCTCTTCGAGATCCTAAGGGTAAGTTATAGCTTTGGGCAGCTCGAATATCACAGTGGCCTTCTATGTAGATGTAGGATTGTGGATGATCTTTTAAGTAGTCAGCAACACCTTGAACGACGCTAAGATATTCTTTTTTGCTCAGAACATGCTCATCTGTATTAAAGTATACATTGCGAAAAATAGAGGCTAGCTGTCCTGAAGGTTCTCTAAACCGGTGTATGCTAAAAGACTCTTCACTACCAATCATTTCTTCACGTGCGGAAGAGGGAGATCTATGAAGATCTTTTTCATTCATGGGGACAAAATCATCATTTGAGGGGCCATAAAAATCATCTTTGCTTTTTACCAGTTGAGAGTCAGCGTCTTTTGAGAAAAGAGATTTTCCTTTTCTTTCCAGGTAGCGAGTTGCAGTCTTGGTCCCTTCCCAAACATCTGAGGCTCTCTGGCAACTGCAAAGTAAGAGAGTTCCTGAAAGGACAAGTAAAGAAAATGATCTCATAATTCCTCTTTGTTAAGTGAGTGACCCCAACTCGGGAAAAGCTTTATTCCCCCGCCTGTGGTTATTTGCACAGGTTTTTGTTGAGATAAATTCATGATGTAAATTTGAGCATCAGGCTCTTCAGTGCTATAAGCTATATGAAGACTGTTTGGTGCCCACGTAGGATTATCTTTGTTTTTTTGATCTTTTGTCAAAGCTTCCGTTGTTTTAGATTTAATATCATAAATCCAAATTTGTCTCACATCCTGTAATTTAGCGCTAAATGCAATTTTTGTTCCATCAGGAGACCAACAGGGAGATGCATTATCCTTTGTATGAGGAGTAATACATTCTAGATTTTGCTTCGATGGGGGCTTTCTAAGATCCATAATATAAATCTTGGGTCTGCGCTCGAAATCTGACACAAAAGCAATTTTGTTGCCATCAGGGCTAAAAGTAGGTGAAGCAGCTACGCAGCCTACAGAAGTAAATAACTGACGGGGTTTGCCGAAAGTCCCTCTGCTTGGGTCAAATGATTGCACGAATAAATCGGATTGTCCAGATACATCGCTTATAAAGGCGATCAAATTTTGTTGTTTATTAATCGCAGGCAAAAACTGATTGCCCCTCAAAGAAATAAGGGGAATGTCAAGTTTAGTAGAGAGTGATTTAAAGAAGACCTTAGGAACCCCTTTTTTATAAGATACGTAAATAAAAGAGTTCTGCTGGGGAACTAAAGAAGGGGAAATCGAGTAATTTTTATCTGAAGTTAGTGAAACAGGAAATCCTCCATCATAATCTGACATGTAAATTTCGCTTGTCCACTCTTTGACTTGGGGGGATTTGAGAGCATAGAGAATTTTTGTACTAGCTATCCCTTCTACACCATACATTTTCTTGTGTAGTAGATCTGCGCATTCATGAATGGAATCATGGTCTTTTCGCCAGTCATGTTGAAGAGGTTTTGAAATTTCAAAGAGAGGCATCGATTTTTTAGGGTCGAGGAGCACTACTGAAAAAGAAGAAGATTCGATTTTCATCAAGATTTTATAATCAGGGAGATCGGACATTTTTATGCTGGTTTCTTCAGTGATATTCGATCTTCCATCGAGAGTAAAATCTGATAATAAAAGATGGTAGAGTTTTTGACTGTATTCTGCAGAACCTGAGCTGCTTCGAACTAAATTCATCTCCACTTTTGCAACAAAAGGTCTTGTAGGAAGATAAACAATGATCTCTTGCTCTACTGCACAGAGCATCGAAGTAAGGGCAAAAAGTAAAAATATGAGTCGTAATTTCATGAATTTCCTCTAAAAGTGACTGTTAGAGAAATGGTTTTGTCCCAATTTGATTTTAGAGTAAGAGAAGGAAGAATTTCCGCTACGTACTTAGCATTTGCCATACTTTCTGAAGCTAGGATTTGAACCTGCTCGATTTTTCCATTAGGTAGAAGGTTCATGCGTACCTTGACTTCTCCTTTGTCTGGCAATTCTAATGATTCTTGGAAAAATGTAAAACAAGATGTGAGATCGATTTCTTCTTCTTCGATTCTTTGGACAGAATTTAGTTGCAAAGGCTTAGGAGGATCCTTAATCGTTGAAAGGTTAACTGAAGGGCTCGTGTCAATTTTCCCTAATTTCTTTTGTATTTGAGAAATCAACTCCTGTTTGCTTTGCAAAGGTTGTTTTTTAGGTTTGATAGGGATTTTTTCCGAAATCAGAGAAGTTTTTTATTTTTTTTTAGGATGGGTTTTTTTGTGTTTAGGTGGAGGCTTTGCCTCTTTAGTGCTTACCTTTTCTTTAGGGACCAGACTTGATTTTTTTGCAGGCCCAGGAGATGGCATAAGAGTCGTTTTTTGGTGTGAACTTGGTGAAGGAGGAATAAGCGTAGTTCGAATGACTATCGGCTTTTTGTCTTTTTGGATCTGAGGGTGCAGGGTAATTTGGGGACAGAAAAAGAAGAGTAAGTGAATGGTGATGATCGAAAAAAGTAATTTTTGTGATAAAGAAAGCCGTTTCATTGGGATTGGAGAACAATATCCATTTCCTTAAATCCTGTCGATTCTAGAAGATTTTTTACATTTTGATAACTACGAAAATGAGAATTTTCATCTTGGTACAGTCTCGGGATTGTATCAGGAAAATCTTTCTTAAGCTTTGGAAGAAGAATTTTCAAATCATCAAATTTAATGAACTGATGATTGAGAAGAAATTGGTCATCTTTTGTTACAGAAATGACAATAGACCCGCTATTCATATACTCAAGCTGTTGTTTATCTTCCTTAGCAACCTCTGAAGGAACAAGCTGGACATGATCAAGCTCTAAAAAAGGGGAAATGAAGATAAAGAGGATGAGAATAACAAATAAAACATCTAGAAGAGGTGTGAGATTTACCAGGGCATTGATGTCTTCTTCATCCAAAGGGTCTTTTTTATATCTCATAACGTTTCAACGTTTCTATACTGAAGTTCAATATGGGACACGAGTTCATGTCCAAAATGGTTCATATCAAAATAGAGATGTTTAATCAGGTTTCTAAGGTAGCTATAGAAAATAAGAGCTGGAATTGCAATTACAAGTCCAATGACAGTCGTTGCAAGTGCAGTGGAAAGCCCGCTTAGTATAATAGAATTAGATTGAAGGGAGCCTCCTTTTTGCATTTCAAAGAGACTAATTAATATTCCCCATACGGTACCCAGTATCCCTAAAAAGGGTGCCAAAGAAACTACAGTTGAGAGTACAAAAAGATTTTTTTCGAGCTCCTTAATATGTTTGTCTACAATCGAAGAAAGATGATTATGAATAAACTCGACATCAGATTTTGTAAGGAACACATTGATTTCTTCTCCACGATTCTGAGACAGAAAAAACCGATTTTTTTTTAAAAGCTCTATCACCCTTTGTTTCACATTAAGGTAGATGTCATTATAAGGATTTGCGATCTCTCTCCATACAAATTTGGGAAGAACATCTGTTGGGATTTGAAGGATGTTTCCTTTCTGAAGTTCTAAAGCTTTAATATACTGAGAAGATTTTTTCTTAATTTTAAAGAGAACCCAAGACTTTTTCAGCAGCACTAGCCAGCTTATTACTGATAGTGTAAAAAGCGCGATGAAGATCATTTTCCCAAAAAAATCAGAAGCGGCATAAGATTTGAAAATCAAATTGGCCATAGCGAATTGCATAAATGACTCGAAACGGTGAAATAAAACAATAGAGTACTAAGTTAGATATTTTTGTTGTATCATGTCCAGAAGTAAAAATTAAAGAGCTTTTATGTTCGTTGATACTCATGCACATATCACTAGTGATGAACTATTTCCTGAAATTGAAGAAATCATAGAGCAGGCTAAAAAGAGTCATCTCTCTCGAATTTTAAACATATGTACAGATCAATCCACTCTACAAAGAGGTATTCAAGTCGGACAAAAGCATCCGATAGTGTGGAATGCAGGTGCCACTACACCTCATGATGTAGGAAAGCTGGGAATCAGTGACTTTCCTTTATTTGAGAAAGCAGCTCGTGAAGGCAAGCTCGTCGCCATCGGTGAAACAGGTCTTGATTACCACTACACTCACTCACCTAAAGCCCTTCAACAAGAATATTTAAAACGATATTTTGCTCTTGCTGAAGAAACGAATTTACCCGTAATTATTCATTGCAGAGAAGCGTTTTATGATCTTTTTTCGTTTGCTGATCGCTTCTATAGAGGAAACCGTCCTATTTTACTCCATTGCTTTACAGGAACGAAAGAAGAGGCTGAGGAGTGTGTAAAAAGAGGTTGGTATGTTTCCATGAGTGGAATCGTTACCTTCAACAAATCAACCGATCTGCAAGAAACTCTTAAGACAATACCTCTAAATCAACTTGTAGTTGAGACAGACGCCCCCTATTTAGCTCCAGGGAAATATCGTGGGAAGATGAATAAGCCTCATTATATTCTTGAGACCTATTACTTCATTTCAGCTCATCTTGGAATAGATCTCTATAAGCTAAGCGAGCAGGTAGCGATCAATTTTTCTCATTTTTTAGGCAAAAAGGAATAAAAAGATTCAGTATTGTCAGATTACTGATCAGACGAGATTTTTTCCTTTTTCAAAAAAACGCTTTTCACCATGATGTCGATAATTTTAGGTCAACGAGGGCATCATGAAATCTGGAGCACGCGCTATACCTCAGGCGTTTATATGGAGAAGAATACACTCTCTTACAGGGCTTTTCCTTGTTTTTTTTCTTATCGAACATCTATTTACTAATTCTCAAGCAGCTCTTCTTTTTGGAGACGATGGCAATGGATTTGTTAGGGCTGTTAACTTTATTCATAATTTACCCTTTCTTCCTGTAATTGAAATCGTGCTTTTGGGAGTGCCTATATTATTTCATGGGGTGCTAGGTATTAAATATGCTTTAACAAGCAAAGCAAATAGCCGGGGTTCAGATGGCTCTTCTCCTTCAATGACAGGACTTCCTCGTAATAGGGCCTATACATGGCAGCGGCTCACTTCTTGGGTTATTCTCATTGGGCTCATAGCACATGTTTCATTTATGAGATTTTATATCTACCCCGTTACAGCCAAAGAAGGAAATTTAAAATCATATTTTGTCAGACTTAAAATGGATCCAGGACTCTATACACTCACTAAGCGTCTCGATGTTCAACTTTTTGATCAAAATCAAGTTCAAGCAAAAATCATCGAAGCAAAAGAACTTCCTTCGAAGATCAATGCGGCTTTGATAAAAACCCATGAAATTGAAGCAAAAAATGAAGGGGAAGGAAATCAAATGGTCGGGACCTATTCTCCCCAAGATCAAAAGGTATTTGAGGATTTGCAAAAGTATCAGCAAAGAAAAAATTGGATCGAGGCTCTTACATATCGAAAAATTGGTCCTTCAGAGGTGATCGCAGTTTCTCCTTCGTTTGGTGATGTCATATTACTCAATGTAAGAGACTCATTTAAAAGTCCTTTTGTAGCCTCTCTCTACACAATTTTTGTGATTGCCACATGCTTCCATGCCTTCAATGGGCTTTGGACTTTTTGTATTTCATGGGGAATTATTTTGAGAATGAGATCTCAAAGTCAGGTTCTAAATTTTTGTGTGGGAATTATGGTTATCATTGCTCTTTTAGGCCTTACAGCCATCTGGGGTAGTTACTTTGTGAATCTGAAGAATTAAAGGACGATTATGAGTACAGGCAAAAAGATCCGGGACGTGATTGTTGTAGGGGGTGGGCTTGCAGGTCTTTCCGCAGCCATGAAGCTCGCTGAGAATGGATGTCATGTAAAACTCATTTCAGTAACAAAAGTGAAGCGTTCCCATTCAGTTTGTGCTCAGGGAGGGATCAACGCTGCAGTGAATCTTCGTGGAGAAGGAGACTCTCCCTTAATTCATGCTTATGAAACGATCAAAGGAGGAGATTTTTTAGCCAATCAACCTCCTGTCCTTGAAATGTGCCTTACTGCCCCTGCTATTATTGAAATGCTCGATCGCTTTGGATGTACTTTCAATAGATCTCCTGAAGGGAATCTTGATTTTAGACGTTTTGGTGGAACATTTTATAATAGGACCGCGTTTTGTGGAAGCTCAACAGGGCAGCAAATTCTTTATGCTTTAGATGAGCAGGTTCGTCGCTTTGAAGCTGAGGGTCTAGTAAAAAAGTATGAGCATCATGAATTTATGCGGCTGATCATGGATCAAGAAGGGATCGCTAGAGGAATCGTTATGCTTGATCTCTTTACGATGAAGCTAGAAGTCCTTAAAGCAAATGCAGTTGTTGTCGCGAGTGGCGGCCTTGGATACATCTTCAAAAAAACAACTAATTCAACATTTTGTACAGGGGCTGCTAATGGTCGTCTTTTCATGCAAGGAATGAAATATGCAAACGGGGAATTCATTCAAATTCATCCTACTGCTATTCCAGGGCATGATAAACTTAGGCTTATGACAGAAACTCTACGAGGTGGTGGCGGTCGCGTTTGGGTTTGGGGTGATTCATCGAAAAAAACGACGACCCCCGAAGGGAAGGAGGTAGTCTGTGGAAAAACAGGGGAGCCTTGGTACTTTTTAGAGGAATTCTATCCAGATATTGGGAACTTAGTGCCAAGAGATATAGCTTCTAGGGAGATTGTAAAAGTCGTCAAAGCGGGCCTTGGTGTTGAAGGACGCGATCAGGTCTATCTCGATGTGACCCATTTTAATCTTGATCTTCAAAAAAAATATTCATCTGTCTTTGATATCTATCAAAAATTTACAGGAGAAGACCCTCGAGAGAAACCAATGAAAATTTTCCCAGGTGTTCACTATTCAATGGGAGGAGCGTGGATAGATTGGCCAGCTGCAGATGATATTGACAGATGGTCTCGCTATCGTCACATGACGAATTTAAAAGGATGCTTCAATGTAGGGGAATCAGATTATCAATATCATGGGGCAAATCGTCTCGGCGGAAATTCTCTTATGTCATGCATCTTTGGTGGACTTGTTACAGGACCTGAGGTTATACGATACATAGATCAACTTGAGAGATCTTATGATGAGCTCACTCCACATTGTTTTGAAGAAGCTCTCGCAAAAGAACAAGCTTTTAAGCATGATCTTTTATCTCGCAAAGGGAACGAAAACATCCATGAGCTACATGAAGAACTTGCTGATCTTATGGTGAAGAATGTAACTGTTGTGAGACGCAATGAAGATCTTCGTCAGACGATTGAGAGGATCAAGGAAATCAGAGACCGCTACCAGCACATTACACTTGATGATACATCTCATACGATGAACCAAACTTTTGTACTCGCCAGTCAGTTTAAGCCTATGCTAGAAATCTGCCTCATCATCGCAAAAGGAGCTCTTCTCAGAGATGAATTTAGAGGGGCTCATTACAAACCTGAATTTCCAGAGCGAGATGATGAGCATTGGCTCAAAACAACGGTTGCTACCTATGATGAAACTCTTGGAGAGCCTCAGATTTCTTATGAACCGGTTGACATTAGACATGTTCAGCCCGTAAAAAGAAAATATACGAAAACGAATGAAGTGCCAGAGCTTAAAAACATACCAAGCAACATTCTTTTACCGATATAAAGGGAATTTTCATGAGAGAAACTTTTATTCTTAAGATTTATAGAGGGCTACCTGGGGAGCAATATTGGGAAGAATTTGAGCTCGAAAGAAAGCCTTTTTATAATGTGATTTCTGCTCTTATGGATATTCAGAAAAGCCCTTACAATCGTAGAGGGCAAAAGGTTGAGCCAGTTGTTTGGGAGCAGGGGTGCTTAGAAGAAGTTTGTGGCTCTTGTTCTATGTTGATCAATGGCAAGCCGAGACAATCTTGCACAGCGATTGTTGATGCTTTGATAACACAAACAGGCTCTACGACGATTACGCTCGCACCATTTACTAAATTCCCCTTAGTAAGAGATCTCTATGTCGATCGCACAAAAATGTTTGAAGATTTGATTCGTGTTAAGGCATGGATCGACACAGAGGGATCCCCTACAAATGATTTTGGACCACGTATCTCGCAGAAGAAGCAAGAAACAATGTATGTTCTTTCTACTTGTATGACTTGTGGATGTTGCTCTGAAGCTTGCCCACAAGTTAATACTCGTTCAAAATTTATAGGCCCCGCTCCCATTTCTCAAGTTCGTCTTTTTAATCTAAATCCCGTTGGAGAAATGCAGAAAGAAGATCGTCTTCATGCCCTTATGCAGGAAGGGGGGATTAGTGATTGTGGCAATGCTCAAAACTGTGTTCAAGTTTGTCCTAAAGGGATTCCTCTTACGGAGTCGATTGCTGTTGCGGGCAGGGATACAACAAATCAGGCATTCCACGATTTTTTTAGCTCGAAGGATAGAGACTAAAATCTATATAAACTGTGCTTGATCGATGGGGATTTTCCAAATGGAGAGAAGCCTGCTGTAAGCTTGTCAGTTGCAAAGAAAATGTCTCTCCTAGTGATTGCACTAAGCGCGCAGCCAAGTCATTCATAGATTCATAATAAGGATTGAGAGTGGAGAGAAATTCTGCATGAAGTCTTTCTCCTCGATACTCTGGTTTTTTTTCAGGATGTTTTAATAGCTCCATTCGCTCTGGCAAATAATCCCATAGGAAGGTCGTATGATGAAGCCACCGATTTTTTTGAATATACTGCGCATTTCCTCCAATCTTCTTATTCCCCAAAGTGAAGTCAGTTTCTGTGAGAGAAAAAGAAGAAGGAAAAGCTTTAGCAATTTTCTTTTCCACAAACCTCATAATTTCTCGTGGAGATAGCGAAGAAAACTCATCTGACTTTTGCATAATGAGGGAAAAGAAAAGGGTATTTTCATCTACGACTACGGTGCCTCCGCCACTGAAGCGCTTGATCACAGGAATATTTGCTTTTTCCGAAGCTTGCAGATCAATCAGTTTATTTGGATCTCCAGAAATTCCCATAACAACAGCTGGGGAGGAACCTAAATTTAGAACGAGCCAATTTTGTTCGGATGTTCGAAGTAGAGCTTCTTCAAGTTTAAGCTGATAGTAGATCGGGTAATTTTGTAAAATGAGGGTATGTAATTGCATACCCTCAAATATAGCGAAATTCGCTTTAAGAGGACTTAAAAAAAATTTATTTCGGCAGGCGTCTCAGAGCCATATTAAAGGCTCTTGTGGCAGCTCCGAGGCGAGGTGTGCTGCCCGAAGATTGGTTAGCAGAAAATTTTGTGGGAAATTTCCCTAAAGATGCTAAAGCTTTTCCCATGGATCTCATGGGAGTTGAAGCAAAAAAACCAAGGGATAGATGAGAGAGTTGAGTTGTTCTTTTTTGAAATGCGGCATGTGACCCCTGAGGGTTAGCTTTAGGGGAGATCAAAGCAACAAGTTTTCCATACCAAGAAGAAGTATTCTCAGTTTTTGCCCCGGGTTGATTGTTCCCAGATCCTTTAACTCCTCTTACGCCATCCATAAATTACCTCGGTTAGAATCAACCTTGAAATAATCGAAAAAAGATTATGAAACAAGAAATTTGTTAGTAAAAGATGATTCGATCGCCATCATCTTTTGCTTGCTCAAGCTTCTTTTTTGAGAGCTCAATCATTTTCCCTAGCTGCCCTTCTGAAGCCTTTGACTCAAACGTCTCTGAGCTAAATGCTATCGAGACGGTAATAGGTTGCTTTCCTGCTTTTGTAGTCACTGAAAATTCATCTAACGTTTCTTTGATATTCTGTGCGATGAGCATAGCGGCTCTTTTGGTCGTTTTAGGGAGCAAGATAAGATATTTGCCCTTCTCGATTTCTTTGATATCATCTTGGGGACGAAGTTCTTCTTTTAAAGCATTTTGAAAATGATCTATAAAACCGCTTAAAAACGATTCTTCTGTCATATGCGCAATCGTATGGAAATTATCTATTTGTAGAGCCAATACGTTGTAGTTGGTTTCTTTTACCGGAGTAAGGTGAGGTGTGACTTTTTTTAATACTTCAACTTCACCTGTGGGGATCACAGGCTGAATTTTGGTAATCAAAGACGTTGTTTTTGCTTTTGTTTGAGATTCAGATTGGGCTTGCTGAATCTTTTGCAATACATCTTTTTCATCTAATGGTTCCAAGATAAAACCACTTGCTCCTGCTTGCCTAAGAGTTTTGATATAAGATCGTTTAAGATGTGTTGTAATAACAAAAATAGGGAGCTTATGAGCTGAAGGAAGAGTTCGAATTTCGTGGCACACTTGTTGAATCGATTCTTCTGTTGATGATTCTTGAAGAAAGATGATATCAACTTTTGCCGTATCGATGATTTCTTTAAGCATGGGAATGGTGTCACACTCAATGATGTTGTAATCTTCATCAAAGAGCCCTGTAAAAAAATAGAGAGTGTGTGATGAATTCGTGAAAATGAGAAGGGTAGGGCGCTGATATTGACTGACAGACATAGGGATTCTTATTTCAATTTAAACCCTAAATAAAAAAAAGGGAGTTTAAAGAGAACAAGAATTTACTCAGCAGCCACAAGAATGAAATGATTTCTTTTTTATATGAACCATCAAAACAGAAATATCTGCTGGAGAAACACCTACGATTCTAGAAGCTTGTCCTAAATTAGATGGCGTAAATTGGAGAAGCTTTTCTTTTGCCTCGTTACGAAGACCTTTGATCTCTTTGTAATCAAATGCGAGGGGAATTTGAACATCATCCAAATAAGAAAGGTCCTCTACCATCTTCATCTGGCGACCAATGTATCCTTGATACTTAATATTTAGCTCGATTTGACGGCCTATTTCTTCATCTTCATATAGGTCGACTTCGTCTGGGAAGAGGTGGGCAAGCTCACTATATGTCATTTCAGGGCGAGACAATAGCTGTCCAAGAGTTGTTGTTTTCCCTTGAAAATGCTTACGTATGTCAGGAAGTCTTGAGGATTGCTTTTCGACAGCCTCTTTCTTTTTTACCAAAGTGGCGTACTGCACTTCAGAGATAGCGCCAAAGCGATAAGCATACTCACGAAGACGTAAATCGGCATTATCTTGTCTTAGTAAAAGTCGATGTTCAGCACGAGAAGTGAACATTCTGTATGGTTCTGTAAGGACTTGGGAGGTGATTTCTTCAATCATCACTCCAATATAACTTTCTGTGCGGCTTAAAATGAAAGGCTCTAACCCTTTTGTTTTGAGTACAGCATTGACACCTGCGATCAGCCCCTGTCCTGCAGCTTCCTCATACCCTGTGGTGCCATTGATCTGTCCTGCAAAATAAAGGCCTTCAACGATTTTTGTTTCCAGAGTAAGAGAAATCTGTCCGCTGAGGACGTAGTCATATTCGATCGCATAAGCAGGGCGCATGATTTGCGCATTTTCAAGACCTGTGATGGAACGAATCATGGGAAGCTGAACATCAAACGGCAGAGATGAAGAAACACCATTAACATAGACTTCGTCTGTGTAGACACCTTCGGGCTCTAAGAAAACTTGGTGGCGCTCTTTGTCAGCAAAACGCTTGATTTTATCTTCAATCGAAGGGCAATAACGAGGGCCTCTCGATTGGATTTTCCCTGAATACATCGCTGAGCGATGGATATTATCCTCAATGATTTGTTGAGTCAGGGGAGTTGTGTAGGTGATATAACATGAAACTTGGGGAAGACGCCGCTTTTCAAAATCATAGGAAAAGCGGACATCATCCTCCCCAGGTTGCTCTTCACAAACAGAAAAATTGATAGAGCGAGCGTTGACCCTTGGGGGAGTTCCTGTTTTTAAACGACCGAGTTTGAATCCTAGATCCTCTAAAGATTTAGAAAGTCCTACAGAAGGCTGATCTCCAAAGCGACCCCCACTTTGGGTTTTCTCACCAATGTGAATGAGTCCTCTCATAAAGGTCCCTGATGATATAATCACCGTCTTCCCTTTATAGATGATCCCCTCTTGTGTAGTGATCCCGTGGATTTTGCCTTCTGCAACAAGGAGGTCTAAGACGGTTCCTTGTTTTATTTCTAAATGCTCTAGTTGTTCGAGATGATGTTTCATCTCCAAAGCATACATAGCTTTATCGGACTGAGCCCTCGGCGACCAAACCGCTGGACCTTTCGTGCGGTTAAGCATACGAAATTGGATCCCTGTACGGTCGGCCATTTTCCCCATAATCCCGCCTAATGCGTCAATTTCTCGTACGATATGTCCTTTGGCAGTACCCCCAATTGCTGGGTTACAGCTCATTTTTCCAATCGTATCGAGATTCATTGTGAGTAGAAGGGTTTTTCCCCCCATAGAAGCTGCAATATGCGCCGCTTCACATCCGGCATGGCCGGCCCCAATCACAATGACGTCGAAAAGGTCAGGATAAGTCCACATAGAGTTCATTAACGTTTTTTATGACGATCTCTTCTTCTACGTTTCTTTCTTTTGTGCTTGTTAATTTTATATTTACGTTTTTTCTTTACTGATGACATACCGTCTCCGGGAACAAAAAATTATGCGCAAGTATAGCAGTTCACAAATTTTAACGCTTCAGATTTGATGAAAAAATGCTAAAGGGCGGGGTTTACTGACTTTTTGAGGGTTCAAAGAAAGCTATAAGGAGGAAGAAAGGGGTAGGGATGGTATTAACAGAGTCAAAAAGGGCGGAATGAGGGTTAAAGAGGGAAAATTCCCTTTTATACCAGGTTGTTTGAAAAGCTGGTGCAAGGGAGAGGGCAGCTATAAGGCGGCCGATGCTTTCTATTGTAGCTGCTACTGAAAAAGGAATAGAAACAACTAAATTTAAAGGTTTTATAATATAATTTTTTATGGAGGTGGGTAGGGAGTTATTAAGTACAGTTAGGTCTAGATAATCTGACCAACGGGAACTGATAAATGAAAACCCACTAACAGAAGATGACATATTCTTAAAAACCCTTATTTCTATAATAGTTTATATCACAGAGATAAATTTAATTATTAATTAAAATAATATTTATTATGTTTTTAGTTTGCTTCTGAGGAAAAAGAAGCGAAAGGATCTTCAGTAGAGTTAAATGAAGTATCTCCATCCATGGGGGTATAATTTTGGAACTGGGCGATAGATTTTCTGAAGGTCAATTGGACGTTGCCCACTTTACCATGACGGTTTTTCGCAATGATCACTTCAGCGATTCCAGGCTTATGCTGAGAGTTATAATATTCAGGGCGGAATAAGAACATTACGATATCTGCGTCCTGCTCGATTGAGCCCGATTCTCTTAAATCTGAGAGCATCGGGCGATGTCCTGAACGTTCCTCTACTTTACGAGAAAGCTGAGATAAACAGATGATGGGAATTTTGATTTCGCGAGCTAAGTTTTTCAGCATTCGAGAAATTTCTGAAATTTCATTTTGTCTGTTATCAGGAGAGTAGTTTGGTCGAGATCCTGATAAAAGCTGAAGATAGTCGATGACGATGAGTTCAACACCGTACATTTCTCGCAAGCGACGAGCTCTGGCTCTTAGGTCAGTTACTTTGAGTCCCGGCTGGTCATCAATAATGAGGGTATGTTTTTGCATGTTGTGAACTGCTGCAACGATTCGTTGAAATTCTACACCATCAACAGAACCCGATTTAATTTTTTCTGATTCGACTTCGGCTTGGGAGCAGATCATACGGTGGATAAGCTCTTCCGCTGTCATCTCCAAAGAAAATATTCCTACAGGTTTTTTATGCTTAAAGCAGATATTTTCGGCAATATTGAGCGCAAAAGCAGTTTTCCCCATGGAAGGGCGTGCCGCTAAGATCACAAGGTTTGCAGGGTTGAGGCCATTGATCATTTTATCAAGGTCAGCAAAAAGAGTAGGGAGTCCTGGAACTTGTTGATGGTTGGCGCCGAGTTTTAAAAATTCTTCTTGTTTTTCTTGAAGCTGCTTGAGGTAGGGGAGTTTAGATTCTGAATGAAGGCCTGACAAAAGGTCCTTCACATGCATCCCAATCGTTGAGTTTGCACTTTGGCTGATGGTAAAGAACAGACCTTGTGCTTCATCAAGTAGTGTCGACACTTCTTGTTTTGCTTCGACAGCTTCTTTTTCAATTTTCTTCGCTGCTTCAATCATTTTTCGGAGTGTAGATTTATTTTTAATAATCTCTACATACTCTTCGATGTATGCGGAAGTTGCTGCATACTGAGCTAGCGTTGTAAGGTAAGCGACCCCACCCATTTGCTTGAGCTCACCTGTTTTTTTAAGCTCTTCAGCGATGAGGTGAATGTCTGCTGGTTTATCAGAAAGATAAGCCTGTTTAAGGGCTTTGAAAACGATAAGGTGCTCTGGGAAATAAAAGTCGGTGTGTTGCAGAGAATCAGCGGCAATGTTGAGGCTATTTACGCTTGTGAGCATACAGCCAAGCACCATCATCTCCGATTCTTTTGAATGGGGAAGAGAGGGAGAGGCATTAGGAAGGGCATCAGTAGGTTTTGTCGTCATAAGTTAATACAATATGTAAGGAGTGAATTTTGATTCAAGACTTAATAAAACGGATTTTTACATCAGACCTGCATTGAAATAATTCCCTTCACTTCTCCGACTATTCTAAATGATTCAGAAGCTAAGAATGGGGGATAGTCTGGATTAAGAGAAAGTAAGATAATAGTATTTTTATCTGTTTGAATTTTTTTTATAAGAGCTTCGCTATTATTAACGCAAATAGCTAACATTCCATTCTTAAAGTTTTGAGTTCGCTCCCCTATTATTAAATCACCTTCTTTGATCCGTGGGGACATTGAATTTCCCTGTGCTTTTACTAGAAAAGCGTCGAAGGAAGAACAAGGTAATAATCTCGTCGCTATGGGGATTCTGTCGATGGGATAATCATTTAAAAAACTACCATTTTCCCCACACTGAGCCAACCCATATAAATTAACCCATGCAATTTCTTTTTCTGGGTTATCTGCCAAAACTTTGTAATCCCTTGAATTATAAGGATTACGTTTTAAAAAGCCCTTTTTTTCTAATTGTGTTAGGTGTCGAACAACGCCGCTTGTTGAAGAAACTCCTAAATAAGTTTGCATTTCACGTATTGTGAAAAGCTTATCGGGATTCATTTTTAACAAATCAAGCAACCGCTCTTGGATAGGGTGTAAGTCTGTGTTTTTCATAAGGTCTATTTTTACAGATGCTGGATAAATCGTCAAAGGAACAAAAAAAGGAACAAATATTAAATTTCTCAAAAAAATTCCGTGACACCAAGATTTAAAAAAGATAAATTAAATATTTTATTAAAGAATTTTGGAGGGTATATGGATTCTTTTGAAAATATAGAAGAAATGTCATTGTATATGAAACTAGATGATAATAAGACGTTTGAATCAATCAGGCAAGAAAATGAAGGAGTAGAATTTTGGAGCGCCAGGCAGCTTGCAAAGGTATTAGAATATTTGGAATATCGCAATTTTTTGCCAGTTATCGAAAAAGCTAAAGAAGCTTGTCAAAATAGCGGACAAGATGTTCAGAACCATTTCGTGCAAATCCACGAAATGGTTCGCCTTGGTTCTGGGGCTCAACGCGCTATCCCAGATGTAAAGCTTTCTCGATACGCCTGTTACTTAATCGTTCAGAATGCGGATCCTTCTAAGCCTGTTATAGCGAAGGGTCAAACATACTTTACAATTCAGACACGACGACAAGAGTTAGTAGATGATGAAACATTTCAACAGATGAAGGAAGATGAACAACGTCTTTTTTTGCGAAGAGAACTTAGAGAACATAATAAACTTCTTGTAGAAACCGCGCAAAATGCAGGAGTAGAAACAACTTATGATTTTGCTATCTTTCAAAATCATGGATATAAAGGGCTTTATGGCGGACTGGATGCTCAGGGAATTCATAAACAAAAAAAACTCAATAAGAAACAAAAAATTTTAGATTATATGGGTAGTACCGAACTTGCAGCTAATTTATTTCGGGCTACACAAGCTGAGGAAAAGCTTCGCAGAGAGGAAATCAAAGGAAAAAAGCAAGCTAATCAAACACATTTTGAAGTAGGTCAAAAAGTGCGTCAAACGATCAAAGAACTCGGAGGTACAATGCCTGAAAATTTACCTGTTCCTAAAAAAGGAATCCAACAAATTAATAAAGCAACTATTACAGGTGATGAAAAAGAATAAGCCATTTAGATTTTGAAGCCTATTTGAACTTTTGATTTATAGCCAAAAGCTCAAATAGAGTTCATAAACGGAAAGAGAGGGATTTGAACCCTCGGTACCCGTAATTAGGTACGCGTCCTTAGCAGGGACGTGCCTTCGGCCACTCAGCCATCTTTCCAAAGATGGCAAAATTGTATATGAGAGCTTTGTTTTAGGGCAAGGATCTATTCAATGAGGGAGCGAAACGAAAGCTCCTGACCGTTGAGGGAGTTCCAGAAAGAAGTATGCTGGGAGCCGTCGGGGTTTTGGACTGTGATGGCACATACAGGCAAGTAAACTAAAACAGTATTTCTGATGGCAAAATCTTGACCAAAAGCAGCTGCTGCAATTTTCTTGATTTGCGAAGGAGAATATCTCCCTGCGATTTTTTTTACGTTCTGTAAAGACTTTGTTACAAGGCGATCTGCAATAAAAGTTTCGGGAACAACATTGAGTTTAGGGGATTGGAGATGAATGCGATATTGATTTCCATGTTGGACGATCAGTTTTTTCTTACGACAGTTATCAATCCAAGCATCAAGGATGTCATTTTCAACATGAAGGGCTTTTGAGAGTCCTTCGCGATCACTAGCGCCACCTCGTTTAGCAAGGATGTTCAGAATTTTGAATTCAGCTTTATCTACGCCAGCTTTGATGCAATCACCAAACCCATGCGTTTTGTCCCAATTGCGTGTATTAATGACCATTTCTCCGTCGACGAGATCCCATAAGATGACCCCTTCTCCAGTATACTGGTTATTAGAAGATGTATATTTTACTTCGAGAAAAAGATAAGGATAGAAGCGAACATCGGGAGATAGAAAACGGTGCTCGGAATCTTTGAGCAATTCATGCTCATGAGCTTCCATAATTTGTTGTGATGTGAAGCGGGCTTCGAGGGTGTGGATCGTTCCGGTTTGCAGATTCTGAAGCATTTGCGATTTGAAAAGAGAAGGTTTTTTCTTGTAGGCTAAATAGCCTCCTCCTACTGCTGTCGCTAGCAAAGCAGCGATAATAATTCTACGCATGAACCACCTGAAAATAGACCTCTATTTGCTTTTGTATCACAGCTAAGAATTCTTTTAAACGTGAGAGTTGCTTGATTAGCAAACTCTTGCTAAAAAGGGTTGAATTCCTTATGACTCAACTTTAGAAGATGGGAAGGAGATCAGAATGAACCAAACGGTGTTAGATCATATTTTGCATAGGATTGAGCAACTTGAAATCAAAGAAGATCCTTATCCTCATTTTTATATCACAAATATTTTCCCTGCCGATTACTACGAGAAAATTTTGAAATACATGCCAGGGAAGGTGTATTCAGAGAGTCTTGAGGCAACTGGCAGAGTATCCAAAGGTTCTTATAAAGAGAGGTATGTTTTAGGGCTAGAACAAGAAGAATTAAAAAGACTCCCTGAGGAGATGGCAATATTTTGGCAGGACTTCAAGGAAATGTTGGATAGCAAAATCTTAAGAGAGTGTTTGCTAAATAAATTTTCTTCGTATGTTCAAGGTAGATTTGGGTGGCAGTATAACATGATCGACTTTTCTTCTGTTGTTGAGCTTATTTCTGATGAGACAAATTATTCGATTGGACCTCACACAGATTTACCACTAAGAGTTCTTACGATGCTTTTCTATTTCCCTAAAGATGAAAGTCAAGAGTCCCTTGGCACCTCCGTTTATACTCCAAAAGATCCCCATTTTACTTGTGAGGGATATGAGCATTATGGTTTTGAAGGTTTCAATCGTTTTTATACAGCTCCCTTTTTACCAAATACGGTCTTTGGATTCATAAAATCAGATCGCTCTTTTCATGGCGTAGAACCTATAACAGTAAAGGAAGTAAGCCGTAACTTGCTCAATTTCTTCATTAAGTGGGGTGTCCAATAGAAGATCTGCAAAAAGTGGAAAAACTCGAGATCCTTTTCCACGCGCCCTGTGACATGATTAAATGGAGAATTGATACTTTTTGGGATAAAGAACCAGAAACACTCCATTGGATCGATTCTTTTCAACAAGCCGACTTTTTTGTAGATGTGGGTGCAAACATTGGACTTTACTCCCTTTATGCAGCCCATACTAAAGGAATAGAAGTAGCCGCTTTTGAACCTGAAAGTGCAAATTATGCCCAGCTCAATAAAAACATTTTTCTCAATAAGTTAGATCAAAAGATCAAAGCCTATCCTCTCGCTATAAGTAATGAAATGAGCCTCAGTGATCTTTACTTAAGCTCGTGGGGAGAAGGACAATCTTTGCATAACTTCAAAGAAACCAATGATTTTAATAATGAGCCTTTTTTGCCAGTTTTCAGCCAAGGTTGCTTATCGGTGAGTCTTGATGAACTGATTGCAAAAAAATGGATAAGAGTGCCGCAGCACATTAAAATAGATGTAGATGGGATCGAAGACAAAATCATTCAAGGGGCTCTTAACTTGATAGATCATCCCTTAATGAAGTCCTTGCTTGTCGAGCTTAATACAAAACTGCCCTCGCACCTTGCAGTTATAGATGAGATGGTAAAAAGGGGATATATCTACAGCGAAAAGCAAGTAGAAAGGGCGCTAAGAACTCATGGCCCTTTCGAGGGAACAGCTAACTTTATTTTTAGTAAAACCATCTCATAGATCTTTCCTCTCTAAAATCGCAAAATTTGTTATTCTTAAGAGAAAACGTGAAACTTATGGCTGCAAAAATTCGATTACTCCCTGAACATGTCATTAACGTCATCGCTGCTGGCGAAGTTATTGAAAATCCTGCATCAGTTGTCAAAGAACTTGTTGAAAACTCTATCGATGCTGGAGCCACCCACATTGAAGTAGAATGTCTGGCTGGAGGATTCCAAAAGATCCAGATTGATGACAACGGGTCAGGAATGAGCCCTGATGATGCTCTTCTTTGTTTGGAAAGGCATGCTACTTCAAAACTAAAAAATGCAAGTGATTTACTTCTTTTAACTTCTATGGGCTTCAGAGGGGAGGCTCTTGCGTCTATTGCTGCAATTTCTCGGATGACTCTCAGTACAGCTAGGGAAGAGAGTATAGGAACTCAGGTGATTTGTGAAGGAGGAAAAATCTTAACAGTGCAAAAATGTGCCCGAGAAAAAGGAACCACGATTGAGATCCAAAATCTCTTTTACAATGTCCCAGCTAGAAAAAAGTTCCAGAAAAGTCCTTCCAGCTCCCAAGCAGAGATCGGAAAACTGATGACAAAACTTGCCATAGGATTCCCTCAAATCAGTTTTACTTTTAAAGCTAACGGAGCGACTCTGCTTTCGACAAAAGGCTCTCATCTTACAGGATCTGAGCAAATGCAAACGAGAATTAAGGAAATCCTTGGAGAGGATTTTGTGAATAACATGGTTCCTCTTCATTTTGAAAAAGAGGGGGTATCGCTTAGGGGATACGTCGGACGCCCCTTTAGAGGAAAGCACAACCGAAGTGGTGAGCTTCTTTACATCAACCAAAGGGCTGTTGTTTCTCAATTTGTTGAAGAGAGCATACAGAGAGCCTATGGCCACTCTCTTGATTCCAAGCAATTTCCAATCTTTGTTCTTCATTTAAATATACCAACTCATTTAGTCGATGTGAACGTTCATCCTCAAAAACGAGAAGTGCGATTCCAGGATGAATTGTGGCTTGATATGATTATTAAAGAAGCGATTACTGAAGCCCTTGGATATCGTTATTTCGTATCTCAGAGTGAAAATCATCAAGAAATCCAAAAATCATCCTTTTTAGTTGAAACTCCTATAACTAGGGAGATCAATTGGGAGATGCCCCAAACAAAATTAGAATCAATATCAACATCCGTGCAGCATTTTTCCTTTCCTCATAGGCTGAGCTATGTTTTTCGTAACATCGGATTTTTGCCGGCATCAGAAGATCTACTCCTTCTGTTTAGTTCAGAGGGTAGCAGCACGAGTTTGGTATGGGTAGATCTTAAGAGCCTCTATCAACGGGTTCTCTACGATGCTTGTTTAGATCGCTTGATGGATCATGCTCTTCATTTTTCTATGCAAAAACTTTTATTCCCTATTCCTCTTTCTCTCTCTTATGAATATGAATTAGACTTTTCTATATTACACCAAACGTTTGCATCTCTCGGGATTGTGTTAAGACAATTATCGAATCAGCAAATTGAAGTTGAAGCGATCGCTTCTCACATATCTGAGGAAGAAATTTCTTCCTACATAGAAGAAGGGCTAAAAATGATCCATGAATATGGAAACGGCTTTTTATTATCTTTAGAAGCGAAAGAAGGGATGGCTCGTCTTTTTGTCAAAAAAAGTCGCTCTAAAGAAATTTCCTTAAATGAGGCAAATCAGTTATTAGAACAATATTTCCAAAGGAAGAGGATACAGTACTCTCCATTTGGGGAGCCGATTTTTGCCCTTTTAGGTGATTATGAAATCCAACAAATTTTTAGAGCGTATCAAGAAAGTCCAAATGCAGATGAAAAGGGACCATCTCGACCTGCTGTGGATAGAACTCCCTGAAAATATTTATTATTTTACAGGCTGCTCAGCTTCAAGAGGAATGCTTTTTATCTTTCGTGATGAGGCATGTCTTGCTCTTGACTCTCGCTATTTTGAGCAAATGAAGAAAAAATCCCCTATTCGTCTTGTTCTTGATTACAAAGAAGAAGCTTATGATGTATTAATGCAGCCCTCAATCAAAAAAGTGGGAATTGAGTATATTCATACAAATTTAAAGCGCTTTGAAATCATGAAAAAGGTGCTTCCTGCTGAGTATATTGATACCTCAGTAGTAAAAAGAATTAGAGCTGTAAAAGATGAGGAAGAGATGCATCTTATTGAAGAGAGTTCAGCTCTATTATGGAAAGGATATCAATATATCTTAACCCTACTTAAAGAAGGGGTCAAAGAGAGTGAACTTGGTTGGGAATTTGAAAAATTCATCAGAGAAAGGGGGGCAGAGGGTGTAGCTTTCGAGCCCACAATAGCATTTGGTGAAAGCACAGCGTTTCCCCACTATAAAGCTGGAAAAGAAGTGTGGAAACCGGGCAGTCCTGTACTGATGGATTTGGGAGTAAAGAAAAATCAATATGCTAGCGATATGACAAGGACTCATCTTTTCCCTCAAACTCATCCTCAAATTCATGAAATTTCTCGAATCGTTCGAGACGCCTATGAAGTGGCAGTCAACGTTTGCAGCCCCGGAATTCCTACAAAAGATATTGATGCTGCTGCTCGCAGCTACATTGAAAAAAATGGATATGGGGAATTTTTCCTCCATTCTTTAGGTCATGGTGTGGGACTCAATGTCCACGAATATCCGTTGATTTCTGCTGCTGCTGCTTTGACTGATTGTCTAGAACTGGGAATGGTTTTTACGATTGAACCTGGCATTTATCTCCCCGGAATTGGAGGGGTTAGATATGAAAACACTCTAGTGCTAACCGAAGATGGACCCCGCTCTTTTTTTCCTCATGACAAGAGCTAGGTAAAAATGCTACAAGGCAAATGAGTATGAACTTGTAGAGGATTTTTTGAGTTTACGGCTACGAATTTTCCTTTTAATAGGATTGTTATTTGTTCTTATTTTTACTTCTGCTCAACTCGTTGAGAGTTACATCGCTAAGAAGTATGTGAACTTATCAAGAAATCAGATGGTCGAAGATATTCACCATGAAAATGATGTAAAACAAAAAATTCTTCAAAATTATTTGTTTCAAGTAATTGAGTATACTCAAGCCCAGATCAACGCATTGCTTGAAAGGATTACGGAGCATGCATCTTTGATCGAGCGCTACGGGCCTACTGTTGAAAACTACCAAAAACAAAATTGGCTCTCAGCAGCATTTTTAATCGCTGCCAACAAAGAACTCGATTTTGTGCAGATTTTGAATGAAAAAGAATTGACTGCGTCTATTCTTTTACCCGATTCAGAATATCGAATAGCTCGCAAAGTTCCCTACGGGGGGCCGGTTCCCTTATTGATCATGGAAAATCCCATGTTACAGGCCAACATAGGGCCTTATGTCGGAGTAGAGTTTAACTTGCAAAAGGAATATCACTCTGAGGGAATTCTTTCTAATGATTCAAGCATTGTCCCCACAGCCGAAGTAGAATATTATATATTATTTGATATCCCCACTATGATGAATATGGATATCGCAAACAAGCAAAAGCAAATAGATTTGATTGAAGATCAAGTCATGCGGTTGCAGTTTGATATCACCACATTGCAGCAAATGAAAAATTTGCTCCATCATATTGTTGATTCGCTAGCTAAAGCCCAAAAGTTTTTTCAATCTCGTCCCGAATTTTATCAACAAGTCACCTCCGCTGACAGGATGAATTGGCTTCTTAAAATGATGCCCAATTTAGCAGCTGTTAAGATGGCGGACAGTAGCGCTGAAAGCGCATCCCCTTTTAGAGAGGCTGAAAATCGATCTCATGAAATCGAAATGGTCGGCCAATTAGGGATGTTTATTGCAACGGGCGTATTTGGCCAAAGCCCATTTGATAGTACAGCACCTGTAGGCATTGCCCATATCTTAAAGGGAGAAGATCATGGGCAAATGCTCTACAAGCATGATGTTTTTCTTTCAAAACCTTTGGAGCTTCATGGAGAAGAGAGGGGAGTTCATCAGGGTAAAGAAAACTCTCAAACAAGCCTTCAATATTTTTTTGAAGATGGATTTGAAAGATTTTTTTTCGGTAATACTGCTGAGCTTGTTGTAAAATATAATTCTGAAGGACAAATTCAAAAGCGCAAAGGGAGTCTTACTCTAGGCGTAGATGCGACCCGTATTTTAAAAAATTTAGCCATGGTGTCTCATCGCATGGCTTTCTTTGCCACACCTGGTAAGATTATTAAAGGATTTGATATCAATGGAGAAGATCTTTCTCCCTACTTTTCGCTAATCCCTCTATCTACAATTCTTTCTCAGAAAACAGGTGTGGTTTATGCTCCAGATGGGAGTGGCTACTTTTTTATAAATCTGCATCCATTTCCTCAGATGGATTTTTATTTCTTTCTTTTAAATCCTGTCGAAAAAGAATTTGCCCTTGTGAACGCCATCGATAAGAACGCAACAGCCTTGCTCAGCAAAATCAAATATCAAACGCAGATTGTGATCGTTATTTCTTTGCTTATTATAATTTTAATGGCTCATTTCCTAGCCAAAAGGATCACAAAGCCCATTTTACTTCTATTAGGAGCAACTAAAGAAGTAAAAGAGGGGAAGCTAAATGATGTTCACTTACCTCCAATACCGAACAAAAAAATGGATGAAATTGAGACTCTTTATTTTTCGTTTTCACAAATGGTAGAAGGCCTTAAGGAAAAAGAAAAAGTGAAGGGTATATTAGATAAAGTTGTATCTCCAATCATTGCAAAAGAAATTCTTCAAGGACAAGTCCATTTGGGAGGAGAAGAAAAAGTTGTAACCGTGCTTTTTGCTGACATTCGTGAGTTTAGCAAAATTTCGGAAAAGATGTTGCCTCATGAAGTTATCACGATGCTCAATCAGTGTATGACAAAGATATCTCATATTATTGATGCTCATGGTGGAGTTATAGACAAATATGTAGGTGATGAGGTGATGGCTTTATTCGGAGCCCCTGTAGAAACACAGGATAGCGCTTCGCAAGCAGTCATTTGCGCTATTGAAATCCAGCTTGCTCTAGAAAAATGGAATCTTGAAAGAAAACGCCAAGGGCTGCCTCCTATCGAGATGGGAATCGGAATTCATACGGGGGTTGTTGTTGCTGGAAATATGGGAGCTGAAAATAGACTAAATTATACAGTGCTTGGAGCAAATGTAAACCTTGCTGCTCGCATATGCTCTTCTGCGAAAGAACGGGAGATCATCATTTCTGAAGATACCTTGGCACAGCCATATGTAAAAGATCATATTGAATACGAGGCATTAGCTCATATCGAACTTAAAGGCTTCACTCAATCCATTCCTTTATTTAGAATCGGGCCCAAAAGATCGTATAGAATTTGACGCAGAGCCTAAGGATTTGTTAAGGTAGTTCCTCTTTTTGGAGGAATATGTGAACCGCTCATGGATGTATGCTTTATCGGGATGGCTCGTGAGCGTTATAGCAATCTCTTGGTCATTAGCTTCTCCTTTATCACAATCAGCCTCTCAGCGTGTTTTATCCCTATTTCATGAAAATCAGCAAAATGAGATCTATTATGAAGATTTAAATTCTTTTATCCGGAAGGGATTACAAGGAACAGTAGTTGCTGTCATCATCAGTTCCCATATTGGCTTTTTCTGTATCTTTTATTTCTATCAACGAAGAGAGCGAAAAATCCACCTTCTTTTTAAGGATTTTATTACTTCAGTTTCACCTTCAAAATCTAGAGAAATTCCCTTTGTTAAAAAGACATCCCATAGCCGCTTTCCTCTTTATGAAAGAAAAATTGAAGAAGTGAGAGACTCTGATAAAAAAGATGAGATGAGAGTCCTACTATCAGTTCTTGAAGAAGGGATTTTTATTGTTAATGAAAAGGGGGAGATAGACCTAGTGAATCAAAAAGCCTTATTTTCTCTGGGCATTTTAGCAAAAGAAGTGAAGGGAAGGCCCCTTGCTGAAATTTTTGGTTTGTATCCCTCCCCCCTTTCTGAGCGTTGCCTTGAAATATTTTTAGAAGGTTTTGAACTTAAGCAAGAAGTAAGGGCTCACTTTGAGGCAGGAGGAGATGACAAAAGATTTTATGAATTAATAGCTTTTCCTCTGAGCGAACCAGGGAAAATGGCTTTTTTGATCCAAGACCATTCAAGTGATCACAAAATGCTAACTATGGGGAAAAATTTTGTTACTAATGCCTCGCACGAACTCAGAACACCCATTACGATCATTGAAGGATTTACGGAGACTCTTCAAGAGATTCCTGAAATTTCTCAGGAAATGTTCAAAGAGATCACAGACAAGATTTTGAATAATTGTCATAGGATGGCATCTGTTGTTAAAAGCTTATTAGTCCTAGCAGATTTAGAATATTCAGGGCAGGCCACTTTACAACTATGTGACCTGGTTGCCTTAATCGAGAGTTGTTCTTATACATTGCTCAATCGTCACTCTCGTGTGAAAATTGAAACACTTTTTAATGAAAAAGAATCTTTAGTATTAGGAGACCCTGATCTTCTTGAACTGGCTTTTATTAATCTTTTTGAAAATGCAGTTAAATATTCTGCAGATCCTGCTTTTATTACAGTGACCGTAGAAACTCTCACGGAAGTGGTCAATGTAAGTGTTCGCGATAGGGGAATAGGAATTCATGCCAAGGATCGCGCTCATGTCTTTGAGAGATTTTATACTGTTAATAAGTCTCGCTCCAGAAAATTAGGGGGAGCCGGCCTTGGTCTTTCGATTGTCAAAATGATCATGGAGAAACATAACGCGAATATTTCTGTAGCTCCTGCAGAAGATGAAGGGACAGTATTTACGATGCAATTTCAACGAGCTGTTGTTCCTCAAGGTGTATAAGTATAGGTCATCCGGTGTGGCAGGTCATGGACAACGATTTCACGGCTTGGCATAGGCTTGCCTTGGAATTGAAAAATCGCCAGATCTGGTAAAATAAAGCCATGTTGCTTCAGCAAATCGATAACTTGTTCTTTTGGTAAGCTTTTTCCAGCTTCAGAAAATTGCTTTTTTTCAAGAGCCATAAGCTCATCGGCAAAATTTTTTGAGAAGAGGCAGGATAGGGTAGGATAGGGTAAGTCAGGAAAGAACCCTAAAATTTTTTGGGAAGGGTTGATAAAAAAGATCTCCTCTAATGCTGGAAATAGATCAGATCGCTGAAAAGAATAAGCAGGACAACCTTCGAGCATTAGCAAATAAAGTTTCGCAAGATTTGCATCCTCAGGGATGAGATCTATCCAACTGACATTTTTTTTAGAGGTGGTTAAAATTTTGCATCGATGATCTAAAGCGTAGGCCATCTCCCTGCTAAAATCTCCTTTATACTCAGAAAAAGGAGTTAAAGAGCTATAAAAAGTCTCAAAACATCGTTTTAAAACCTCTAGCCTTTGAGGGTCTTCACTATTTAAAAACGAAAGCAAATGAATTTTTGCCGTGCTATTGCGGTAATTTGTTAGGCGGTGACTGATGTAGGATTTTTCGGAAGGGTCTTTTTCTTTTTTTTGATCGGTAGATTGCTTTTTTGCTTTGTTTTTTGTTGCTGCTAGAAATTGTGCTTTGATTTTTTTTTCATTAATTTTTTGCTTTAAATGGATGGCTTCATTCAGAGCTATCGAAGAAAGAGAGGTCGTCTTGTGTTGATCTAAAATGAATCCAGATACTAGTGCATAAATAAGAAGAAGTGAAAATATCCAAGGTAAAAAATGCATATCAAATTACAAATTCAATTTTGTGAAAAGAAGGGAGAAAAAAAGTTAATAAATGGATTTTTTTCTCTTTTTTAAAAGTGATTTCAACCTGGGCAATATGAGGCTTACTCTCACAAGTTTGATCCCACTCTTTGATTGGATCAAATTTGTGAGAGCTTTCATTGTATCGCAAAAATTTCCACCTAACAGACCCTACATCCTCTAAAAATGTTTCTTCTCGAAGAGGTGGCGGGAGCTCTGCGCTGCTTAAAGGAGGATAATAAGAGATTTTAAGAGCTCCTTGATCAAAACGAAGGGAGGCCCACATTTTTTCTGGTAAGAAAGGATCTGAAACGAGGGGAACTTTAAAAGAGAAGGACAAAGAGGGAGAAGAGCCCTCTTCGTAATGGAGATCTGAAAGGTAATTTTCTTCTAAAACAAGTTTCGTTTTTAAGTTAAAGTAAGAAAGATCAAGGGCGTGATGACTTTCTTTTTGGATTTGGTTTTCTAGAGTAACAAACCCTTTTAGCTGAGAGATGGCAAATAGGGTAATAACAGCAATAATAGAGCAGCTAATAATAACTTCAAGTAACGAAAAGGAGCGTTTTATCATAATCATGCTTAAATCTAAGCATCGATTGTATCACTTCTTCGTTTATTTGCGATCCATATTAAACCAAGGCTTAGCAGACCAAAAATTACAAAAGAAAACCAGGTTGGTAAAATACCATTACCAGAAGCTGGTACTATATTCAATACAGTGAGGAGAGCAAGAATAACCCCCATACACGCATCCCCCGCTACCAGTCCCGATGATGCTAAAATACCCTGCTCTTCTGCGGCGTAGTCTTTTGTTTTCCATTTAACATACATTCTAACGAGGCCCCCTAGCATCATTGGAGAAGAAAGAGAGAGGGGAAGATAAAGACCTATAGCAAACGCTAGAGTAGGAATTCTCATAATTTCCATCACAATCCCGAGTACGATTCCTATGACAACAAGAACGATGGGTAGTTGATGGTTGATTACTCCTTTAGCAATCAGATACATAAGAGTTGCCTGTGGCGCCGGCATTTTAGGGGTGCCGAACCCATAGGCTTTATTAAGGAGATAAAGGGTGCCCCCTATCGCAAAAGCGGGAATAACTAGGCCAATAATTTCAGCAATTTGCTGCCTTCGAGGGGTAGCTCCTAAGATGTAGCCTGTTTTTAAATCTTGAGAAGTTGTCGAAGCCAAAGTGATTGCAACGTTAACAACGCAGCTCATTGTTATCGCGGCGATCAGATAAATTCTTTCTGTCCAGCCAAAAGCAGAGAAAATAAGGCAAGTAATGAGTAGTGTAGTAATTGTCATTCCTGATGCCGGGTTGGAAGAGCTCCCCACTAATCCTACCGTAATAGAAGTCACGGAAACGAAAAAATAACCAAGTACAGCGATGAGTATAATTGTGACAAAGTTTAGGGAGAAGCTAGGGCTTATCCATAGGTAAAAGATGATGGCTAAAGCACCGATGATGAGCCATGACAAGGAAATGTCTTGATCAACACGCTCTTTGTGTTCTTTTTTAAATCCCCTGGCTAGTTCTTTAAATCCTTGAATAAAAGTATTCTTAATAATGGGTAGGATTTTGAAAATACTCATGATTCCACCAAGAGCCACAGCTCCTGCGCCGATGTATCGAACATAGTTGGACCAAATATCATCTGCACCCATCGTCGATATGGGGACTGTTGCAGGGTAGATCACACTTGTAGACCCAAATGTTTTGATCAAGGGGATGATGACCCACCAGCCGATAATACCTCCGGCAAACATGATCGCTGAGATTCTTGCTCCGATGATATATCCTACACCAAGCAAGGAAGGGGTACAGTCCATACTAAATTTAGTTGAGCTAAAGAACTTTAAGGTGACATCGACAGTTTCATTCCAAAGATAGAGCCCACTGATAAAAAATTTATAGATCGCTCCAACAACTATTCCCCAGATGGCGGTGAAAGCATGAGCTACTTTTTTTTCCCCAGCAATCAAAATTTTAGCACAAGCAGTTCCTTCTGGAAAAGGGAGGATGCCGTGTTCTTTAACAATAACAAAACGTCTTAAGGGGATCATAAGGAGAATTCCTAATATGCCCCCTAGCATCGCTAGTTGGAAGATTTTGAAATTTGAAGGTTCGCTTCCAAGAAAAAAAAGAGCAGGAACTGTAAAAATTACTCCAGCGGCGAGTCCCTCTCCGACGGCAGCGATCGTTTGCACCATGTTATTCTCTAAGATGGTCACATGTTTAAAGCAGCTTCGCAAAATAGCCATAGAGAGGACAGCAGCTGGAATAGAAGCAGAGATTGTTGTCCCTATTTTTAATCCCAAATAAGCATTACCAACTCCAAATACAACTCCTAGAAGAATTCCAAGAAGAATGGATCGCAGTGAAAATTCTTTAATGTTTTTTTCGGTAGCTACATAAGGAGAAAATGATTTTTTTTCCATAAGGCCTTTGCAAAGTAGATCTTAATTTCGTACTTAACAAACCAAACTTTTTTTAAGCTACTCTTTTCTTAGAAGATAGTAATATTCAAAAGATTTTTGATTTTCAGGAAGTTGGATAGCTAATTTTAAAACACGATAATCGACGTTACTCGTAAGATGTGCATCATATCGTGATAAATACCCCCATTTAATTTTAATCGGTAGGCTTTTATCTGACTTAGGAAGATGGTTGCTCCAAGTAGCAATATTAAAAGGGGAAAGTTCATCCCAATCAAGATCTTGAATTTTTTCTTGCAACAGAGTGATGCTAAGGCTGTCTGCAAGAAAAGATTCTTCAAGTCCAAGAATTTCTTTATTTGTTTTTTGAGTAAAACGAAAAATTCCTTCCATCAAAAAAGTGGCTGCAAATGAAAATAAAAACAGCCCTATAACAATCTCTAAGAGGATAAATGAATAAAGTTTTCTTTTCATTGGTTTACCAAAGATATTAATTATAACACATTACTGGGTTGAATATTAAACTCTAAATTTTTACACTGCAAATAGGCAGACATCTTGGCCACGATGAAGTAGGGAGTGTTCTCCCGGTATAGTCGAGAGGATCCTAGGAATAATCGATTTCCTCTCTTAATGATGGTAATTTTTCGAGCGACTTAACTAACGAAAAAATCTAACCATCTGATCACCAGTTCCGTAACTTGAAAACCAGCATTATCTGGGTTTCTTTTTTATTTTGGTATGGGCATGAAAGGCTTCAGAGGTCGTGCATTATTTAATCTTTTGCAACTTCGGTATAAGGGACAAGAATTGCCGTCTTCTGTGGAGAGTTGGCAAGTTGAAGACTATACAAAGTTGTCTATCGCTCAGCTTTTCTCTCGGCTTGGAAAATTAGGATTAAGTTTGAACGAAGCCTCTTTTTTAAGAGCCGCTGAGGAGGTGGAAAATCCTGAAAGCTTGTTACAGTCTCTAGCTTCAAAAGAAGAAAGTAAAATCAAATTAGAAATTTATCTCGTGATTTTTGAGCTCTGGAAAAAGCTTCTACCAGATCGTAAACCTCTCTCAATTCTATGTGATGCTCTAGACCATGAAATAGAACGGTTAAAATCTCAAAAACAGTTTGACAGTGAGATTCTTCAAGAAATTTTACTTGATCTTCAGTATTTGTTTGAGAGGGCTGTCGATGATGGATATATTCCTGAAAAAGTTTTCATCATTATTAATAGCTATTTAGCTCACAATTTAGAGGCTTTTCTCTATGGTTATATCAAAAATCAATTAGATGAAGAAAACGAAACAGAAGCTTCTGAGTGGATTGATGGGTTCTATCGTTATGTACCTAACAAAATCGCCCTTGATTTTCTCAAATTCCGTCTCTTACACATCAGTGACTCTCACGATGCCTTGAAAATGATCGATCCCCTTATCGAAAAAATCCTAGAGGGATCTGCAAGAAAAATTGCTTTTGACCTTCTTGAGTTTTTATCAAGGTTCGGCTCTTCAGAGCATTTTATTGAATCGTTCAAAAGGCTCGTGCCCATCATCAAAACAGAAAAAGACTTCATAGATATGCTGAGCATCGCAGGAGATTTTTATCAGGGACTCGATAAAGAAATTGAAGAGTCTCAAATTCGGGATCTTATTGCTTCAAGGAAAGATATCGACCCTAATCGAAAAATTGAAATTGAAAGACTTCTTATTAATATTTTTAAGAAAAAAATCTCATCCAATAAGTAATTTGGGAGTAAATGAGAGATAGTCGGCTGCGACAAAAACATATTCTGTACCTCGGTGAGATCCAAAAACATTTTTCCCTTCCTCAACGTTGTGTAAATGTCCAAATACACAATAGTCAATTTGATATCTTTCGATGAGCTCAGAAGCTCTTGAAGGGGATAATTTTGATGAAATAGGGGGGTAGTGGGTCATGCATATTTTCAGCTTTGCTTTCCCATCTATTTGGGATAAATTCTGTTCAAGACGATGGAGTTCTTTTTCTAGAATTTTCTTTTCAAGCTCTGGATCCTTCTCTTTATCTTTCACATATTCTGAAGGAATGAAGTTTAGCAAATCGGAACAATCACAATCTGGATCATCCCAAAGACGTGCTCCACAAATGGCTACATCTCCAAAAAGAAGAGGAGAGTCATGAATAAATGTAAAAGAAGGGGGCAAAGCATCTCGCAGTTTCTTTTTAGAAGGCCACCAATAGTCATGATTCCCTTTTAATAAAACTTTTGTGCCTGGAAGCTTATCTAGCCATCTTAAGTCGATAAGAGCTTCTTCTAAATGCATAGCCCACGAAATATCACCTGCAATGAGTACGATGTCTTCAGCAGAAACGACTTTAGGCCAGTTTTCGAGAAGTCGTTCTTGGTAATGGATCCAGTTTCCTTCAAAAACTTCCATCGTTTTATCGGGAGTAGAAATAGAAAGGTGAAGGTCAGCAATTGCAAATATTTTCATAGATGTAATTGTATCAATTTAGACCTAAAAACGGAAACCCTTCTTAATGTGAGTTCCACTTGGGACTACAATGATTCCATCTCTCACAAAGAGACTCTCTCCATCATAATTTTTATGGCCTGCTTGATTCACAAGTTGGACATCATCTTCGATCAGAGTTTGTTCATCAATAATAGCTTTTTGGATGACACACCGATTTCCGATTTTGTATTCAATAGGGTCAGAATCTTTTATTGGGCCTTTATAACTCGTATTTCCCATAATAATAGAATCGCGGATAATCGTATCTTCTCCGATACGGGTCCTTAGCCCTACTAAACTATGAGAGATTTCCTTGGCGTTGATAATAGCCCCATCACAAATAATCGAATCATGAATTATGGTATGGCTTACGCTCGCAGAAGGCAGGTGTACATTTTGAGCATAAATCGGAGAAGTTTCATTGTAGAGATCAAGACCCAGTTCTTTGGTTGTAAGGGCAAGGTTTGCCTTATAAAACGACTCGACAGTTCCAATGTCTTCCCAGTAGCCACTATATATATAGGAAGCTGTTTTGTGCCCTGATTTGATCTGGGTCGGGATGATATCCCTCCCAAAGTCTACCCCCGGGCTGTCTGATAATAATTCTATGAGGCGCTCTTTTTTAAAAATGTAGATTCCCATCGATCCGAGATAGGGCCTATGGGGATCTCCAGTTGGCCCTTTAAATTTTTCTAGCAGTGAGGGCTCTTTAGGTTTTTCAATAAAATCTATGATATAGCCGCTTGGGTCAGTTTTCATGAGTCCCATGCGAGTTGCTTCTTTTTCGTGGACTGGTGTCGTAGCAATCGTAAGTTCAGCATTTTTTTCTTTTGCGAAGGTAAGCATGTCCAAAAGATCCATATTATAAAGCTGATCTCCAGACAGGATAATAATGTAATCAATGGGTAGATGAGCAAAATGTTGGAGGTTTTGACGAACTGCGTCTGCTGTCCCCTCATACCATAGTTTTCGGACAGCTGTTTCTTCTGGAGTCAACATTTGAATCGCAGTTCCGGCAAGTGTTTCTGCTTTAAAAGTACTGATAATATGATGATTGAGTGAAGTAGCAAAATATTGAGAGATAACAAAAATTCGAGAAATATTCGCGTTGATTGAATTAGAAATAGGGATATCAATAAGTTTGTAGCGACCCGCAAAAGAAACATCTGGTTTACAGCGTGTTAAAGTAAGAGGAAAGAGACGAGTCCCTTGCCCCCCCGCCAAAATAATCGTTGCGGCTTTATGAAAAGCAAGTAGATCCTCATGAGAAGCATGGGGTTTTTTCATAACTACTATTAGTTTTGTTAATTTACTAAATAGTAATTATTTTTTATTAATTCAATTATTATTAAATAATAATGAAACTAATTTCCTTGTTTAACCCATCTTTTAATTACAAGCTCCATTTCTTGTCGTACAAAAACAGGCGTGATGGATTGAGAGCATAGGTGGCTAAATAAAGTTCTCTCTTCCATGGTCTTAAGAGCCTCGCAAGGAAAGACTAAATAGGGAGCAAAGGATAAATTTTTGATAACATCAGCCTGGTTCAAGAGATTTAAGCAAATTTTTGCGATTTCATCATCGGGTGTCATTGAAGAAATTACGATAGCTGCTCTCTCATTGTCTTGAGAAAAGGGTAGGTGGGTAAGCTTTTTGAGCAAGAAAGTTTTGGCTTCAACCCCGTAGGATAAAATGGCATGGATCAGAGCTTCATCAAGGGATAAATTATCTCCCAGGCTGCTAAATAGAATGGGAAGAGAGGAGGACTTCTTTAATGTTGCAAGAATCTGAGCTGCAAAAAGAGGGGCGCGGCCATAACCGGGATGAAGGGGAGTCTTGAAGGTTTCCGAACTAATGAGGTCTTCTAAAGGCTTGATCGCCTTTTCCCCTTCTTTTATCAGAGTATCAATTTCTTTTTTAGGATGAGATTCTTCGCTGAGTATAAGGTCTGCAATTTTTTGCTGGATAGCTGGAGTTTGTTTACTTTCATAGAGTTCTCTAAGATGCTCATAGAGCTTTTTAGCTTTTTTGATTTCATCTTTACCTTCATCGGGGAGAGAGTGTAAAAAGTTATGTCCTTTTTTTTCCAGATCGGCAAGTTTTTGAATCCTTTTAAAAGAAATTTCTGGAAGACATCCTACTCCTTTTTTTTTGTAGTAAGTAAGCATCTCATCCCAACTTCCTCCAAAGTGGACTTCTCTGTGAAGAAGAATTTGTTCATCTAGTTCGTCAATAAATGGTACAGAAGAGCTCATAAAGACCTTATTGTTCTCGTTTTCTCTAATATTTCTTTGGCATTATGGCTTGAGCGAACAAAGGGTCCTGCATAAACATGACCTACACCAATTTCACGACCATATTGTTCCCACTCTTGAAATTGGTCAGGAGATATAAAGGAGGTGACCTTGAGTTTTTTTGGGCTCGCTTGGAGGTATTGACCAATTGTAATAATGTCACAGCCCACTTCTTTTAGATCCCTCATTGTTTCTTTGATTTCTTCAAAGGTTTCTCCAAGACCTACCATGATCCCTGATTTGATCCATTGGGCTTTATGACTTTGTTTTGCTTGGGATAGAACCTCAAGTGTTCTATCGTAAGTAGCTTTGTGGCGCACTTTAGGCGTTAAGCGGCGAATCGTTTCCACATTATAATTAAAAATCTCAGGGCGCTCACCAAGAACTAGGTCAAGGGCCTCTTTGTTACCCGCAAAGTCAGAGGTAAGAACTTCCAAAGTGCACTCAGGGCTCAAAGAACGAACCTGCCTCATGATTTCGCAGAGGTGAGAAGCTCCCCCATCGGGGAGGTCATCACGAGCAACCATAGTAATGACGACATGGGTAAGACCTAGCTCCTGAACAGAGCGCGCTACTTGCAAAGGCTCATGAGGATCGGGCAAAGATGGATTTTGAGCATGAGCGATGTCACAAAACCCACAAGCTCTAGTGCACTCTTTCCCTAAAACTAAAAATGTCGCTGTTTTTTTAGCATAACACTCCATACGATTGGGACATTTCGCTTCTTCACAAACAGTATTAAGTCCATGCTTTCGTAGCACTTGTTGCGTTCTGGCAAGTTCAGCTCCTTTGGGAACCTCACGATGAAGCCACCTTGGGAATCTTCCTACGTGGAGGGCAGAAGTTAAATCTCCTTGGTCTGGATTCTCTGGTAACCGATTGATTTTGATGATCGGTAGAAAATCAAATTTTTGCTCCATATGTTACTTCTTAAGTTTAGGAGGAAAGTGGATAGGAGCATCTTGAGCCATTAGCGCTGCTTCCAGCCACCCTTCTACCATAGTAGGATGAGGGTGGATCGTATCGGATACACATTCCACGGTGAGCTCATTTTGTATAGCTAAAGCCATTTCACCAATCATGTCTGCAGCCCCATGTCCAATCACTGTAGCCCCTAAAATTTTCCCTGTTTTTGAATCGGTCAGTATTTCTGTAAACCCTTCCGTTTCAAGTGTGGCCAAAGCCTTTCCGTGGTATTGGAAAGGATAAGAAGATATAGTAGGAGTGAGACCTTTTTCTTTTGCTTGTTCGAGTGTTAAGCCGACCATAGCTATTTCAGGATGAGTAAAAATGACAGCGGGAACAGCATGATAATGCATATGGGCATCTTTTCCCGCAGCATGGGCTGCAGCGACAATCCCCTGATGAGACGCCACATGGGCAAGCATCGCTTTTCCAGTCACATCACCGATCGCGTAAATCCCAGGAACCGAAGTCTCCATGTGATCATTAACGCCAATCATTCCTTTATCATTTGTGCTTAGGGCAAGAGCATTTAAGTTTAAATCAGCAGAAACGACTTTTCTTCCTACAGAAATCAAAACCTTCTCAGCTTCTAGTTTCGTGCCATTAGCTAAGGATATAACAGCTTTGCCACTATGTTTTTCGATTCCTGCCACAGAAATACTCGTAAGAATTTCTATTCCTTGCTTTTGAAAAGCTTTGGTGAGAGTATCACTCACTTTTTTGCCTTGGGCTGCAACGATCATCGGAAGGGCTTCAACGATTGTTACTTTGCATCCTAAAGTGGCAAATAAGGAGGCGAATTCACATCCAATATAGCCTCCTCCTACGATGACCATAGAAGAGGGGATATGTGTCAGTTCAAGAAGCGATGTTGAATTTAGAATAGTCTGGTGATCTACTCCTAAAGAAGGGATATCAAAAGGCTCAGAGCCCGTTGCGATAATCGCTTTATCAAATCGAACAAGACGAACATCATTTTCATGATGCACTTTAAGTTCATGGCGGCTGCTAAAAGAAGCTTTCCCAAAAATGATTTCAATTTTATTTGCTTTCAAAAGGCCTTCAAGGCTTGAGCGAATTTTTTTAATCACCTGATCTTTGCGATCTTTCATTTTTTCATAGAGAACTTTAACAGAGCTGACCTCGATTCCAAATTCCCCAGCATGGCGAATTTTATTATAGATATCAGCGTTAGCAAGAAGAGTCTTAGTAGGTATACACCCACAATTTAAGCAAGAGCCACCAAGGTAGGATTTTTCAATTAAAGCAACTTTTTTGCCCATTTGTGCCGCTTTAATCGCTGCAACATAACCACCAGGTCCTGCACCAATTATCACAATATCAAAATCAGCAGTTGCCATAAGATCACTCCTTGTTGTATCTATTAATTTTACGTGTTAAGATGGTAAAAGCAAGTCAATTATTTACAAATTACATTTTCTGTGGAAAAAGAACGCACTAAATTATGTCCCCACTGTGAGGGACGTGTCCCTATATCTTTAGATGACTGTCCCTATTGCGGTCAAAGCATTTTTTCTCAGCCATCCTTTTCCCTAAAAAACGCAAGCGAAAGCTCTTCTTTTATTCCTCCCTATCTCTCAAATTGGGAGGAGGAGGCGCTCATTAAGGAAGAAAGATTAGCCCCAATGAAACCAAAAGAAGTACCAAAGGACAGTAGGCAACAAAAATCCCTTCTTTTGACGATTGTACTCCTTACACTTGGGAGTTATCTTTTTACGCTTGGGTTTTTAGTCTTTCTTTTTTCCGAAAATGGAAAGCTTATTTTAGAGTGGCAAAGTAAATATTCTCTTCTCTATTGCTTTGTCGCAAGCCCTCTACTTTATGTAGGTTGGCTCAGACTTCAAAGCGATCTTTAAAAAAATCTTTTACATTCTTAAAATTTTCTTTATACTTTAGCTAAAAAGAGAATTTTATGAATTCAATACATCGCAATCCTTCAACGAGCACAACTGCTTTGATGGAACTTTCTCATCAGCATGGTGAAAATACAGCACTTCTGAAACTGACAAACATACGTATCGATAGAATCCTTAAAGATCATGAATTTATACAAAGCTCCGTAAGCTCTCCAAACCCTAAAGTTTATCGCTCGTTTTTTACAAGACAAGTTATGAACCTCGGAAGTAACAATCTGAATGAAAAGATCAGCAGCATCACAACACTTGTTGTTTGTTGTTTGAGCGTGGTGGGCTTGATATTCTTTTTAGCTGCGATTCCCACACACTTACATGATCTGAAAGTTGAAAACCAGCTAGCAGACTTGCTCACAACAAAAACCACTCTAGAAGCTGCACTAAAAAGGATCGAAGAAGAAGTCATAAAAATCGATGCTCACTATTCATTCAGTCAAAACAATATACCTCAGAGAAGAAACTCAGTTCTCGTTCATCCAGCGCCTGGGTCTGAATCAGGAGGAACACATCCCCATCATCCAGTTCGAACAGCCGGAATGAGGCATTTAGATGTTCATCCAGGACCTTCTGGGCCACTCCACGTTTCTGCAGCAGGAGATGTTAGAGCCTCTCCTCAGCTACCTAGTTTTGGAAGATTTCATGCCCAATTAACCGGCCAGTTTGTTCCTGCAACACCCTCTGCTAGTGAAACACATTATCTTTCTACACAAACGATATCTCGCTCGGGTGGATCAACAATATCTATGGATCAAGCAATCATCGACTCAGTAAAACATCGTTTTTTTAGCAGTGATACTAGTGTAAAAAATCATATCACCACAAAACCAAAAATGATGTATCTTTTTGAGCCTATAGGCTCTGCAGGACATCAACATCCCAATGGGCTCATTTTACATGTGTACCACAAGCGTGGTAGTGGTGAAGGTGAGTCTGTGGAGATCTGGTATCCAAATCCTCTTCATCGCCAAGATCTTTCTAAGTACACAATTGTGAAAATTAGCCAGGAAGATAGGGTAGGGAAAACAAGACCTGTAACGAGAGCAGAAATCGATGCTCTTCTTCCTCATCATGCGCTACCACATGTAGTTATTTCAGGAACGACCCCAGTAGAGGGCGCGACTCCAGCAGTTACTTTAGGCTCTGGTGCTCCCGCACTCACTAGTGCTGCGGATGGGGAGGGGCACCACGGAGCTGGAACAGATCTAGCTATGCCCCTTAGCGCAGCCGCTCAGCCACCTGCTACTGCCTAATTTTTCCTTAAAAACAAAAAGCCCTCGTATATAGTTTTACGAGGGCTTTTTTATACCTGTGTGAATTTTAGTCTAGCTGCACAAAAGAGTGAAATGTTTCTTTTGAAAGGATCTGCGCGATCGTTTCATGCAGCTGCTTTGAAGGAGGAAGCATCATCTCAAAACGGAATAGAGCGTGGGCTATCTGCTCTTTCACAAGAAGAGAAAAATCGTGGAAGAGTTCAAAAGCCTCATGTTTGAATTCAATCAGCGGATCTTTCTGTCCCACAACTCGCATACCCACTTCTGTTCTTAGGTGGTCAATCGAAAGAAGATGATCTTGCCAATTTCGATCCACCGTTTTGATGATGAGAGAACGAATGACATCGTAGAGAACTTGGAGAGGTTCTACATTTCTCCCAGAAGCTTGTTGCAATGCAGCAATCATTTTTGCTTCATGCTCAAGTTTTTGCTTAAAGATGTCACTGATTTTATTCATTGCAATTGTTTCTATTTCTTCGCTAGTGAGCCTTTTACCTTCAAGTTCAGTGAGATCCATAGAAACAGGGAAATGCAAAGAAACTTCTTTCAAATACCCAGCAAGATCTAAATGACGCTTTTCTGCGTCAAATGACTTTTGGAAAAGGTGAGAGTTTACATCTTCTAATACTTGGCATGCTACTTTAAGAGGATTTTCATGGAATAAGACTTCATTACGGAAATTATAAACTTCCTGACGCTGTTTATTCATGACATCATCATATTCTAACGTATGCTTCCTCATGGAGAAGTTGCGTTGCTCAATACGTTTTTGCGCTGTTTCAATAGAGCGGTTCAAAATAGGAGCCGCGATAGGCTCTCCTTCAGGAGGGCGGAATTTTTGTAAAAAGATCGAGAGTTTTGGAGATGTAAAGAGCCTCATAAGAGAGTCTTCAAAGGATACGTAAAATTTTGACGAGCCTGGATCTCCCTGGCGTGCGCATCGACCACGAAGTTGCCGATCAATACGTCGTGAGTGGTGGCGAGTTGTTCCAATAACGTGAAGACCACCAAGAGCAGCGACTCCCTCGCCAAGTTTGATATCTGTACCTCGACCTGCCATATTTGTAGAAACAGTGATAGATCCAGGTTGTCCTGCCATCGCGATAATTTCTGCTTCTTTAGCATGATTTTTTGCGTTGAGAACTGTATGGTCGAGTTTGTTTTGACGCAAGATACGAGATACTTTTTCAGAAGCTTCTACAGACTCTGTGCCGAGGAGGATAGGACGACCTGCGGCATGAACAGCTAAAATATCTTTTAAGATAGCTTGGTATTTTTCTCTCTCCGTCATGTAAATTTCATCATCGGAGTCTTTACGTTGGCATGTTTTGTTGCTAGGGATCGCTACGACTTTAAGGTCATAAATCTGTTTAAATTCATTGGCCTCAGTCATCGCTGTTCCTGTCATACCACAAAGGCAGTCATAAAGGCGGAAATAATTTTGGAGCGTGATTGTGGCATAGGTTTGTGTCTCTTGCTGAATAGCAACGTTTTCCTTTGCTTCAATTGCCTGGTGAAGGCCATCAGAAAAACGTCTTCCAGGCTGAGGACGCCCAGTGTTTTCATCGATGATCACAATTTTTCCTTCTTGGACAATATAGTCCACATCTTTTTCCATCAGCAGGTGTGCTCTAAAAAGTTGACGAAGGTTGTGAACACGTTCTTTTCTACGGCTATCTTCTTCACGAAGTGCGATTTTCTTTTGAAGACGCTCGTCTTCGCTAAGGGAAGTTTGATGATCAATTTGAGCATATTCATAGCCAAGATCAAGCATTGTAAAATCGTCTTCCGTATTCGCTGCATCAATTGTTGCCCACTCATGGATCCCTTTATCAGTAAGCTCATAATCACTCGAGCGCTCATCAATGATGATGTATAGCTGAGAGAGATGCTCAGATTTTTCTTGCTTATTGGGTTCTGCATAAAAGTAAGTTTCGATATCTTCTAGTTGTTTGCGAAGATCTGGATGTTCTTTGACTCTTTTTATGACTTTGTGTGTGGGAGTCCCCTTACTTACGATCCACAGATTGCGAAGAGCTTGATCAATTTCTTCTTTTTCTGCTTTGGTCAGTTTACGCTCGGAAGCCGATTCTTCAAGAAGTTTATGTTTGTCTAAAACACGTTTAGCTTCTGTAGCCAGTTTATTGCAAAAGTCTCTTTGCAATTTAACAAGATCGCCGACAGGAGTTTTGAGTGCATGATACATTTGATTTGATGAAGCCACAGGTCCGGAGATGATCAGAGGAGTTCTCGCTTCATCGATCAAAATGGAGTCGATTTCGTCAATCAGAGCAAAATAATGACCTCTTTGAACAACTTCATTTTTGGACTGCGCCATCGAATTATCCCTTAGATAGTCAAAACCAAACTCTGAAGCGGTCCCATAGACGATATCTGCTGCGTAAACAGATTTTCTTTTTTCAATCGGCGTTTCATTGGTGAGAGATTCCACAGTAAGGCCTAAGAAGCGAAAAATGGCTCCCACCCACTCACAGTCTCTTTGGGCTAAGTAATCGTTTACTGTAACAAGGTGAGTCGGTTTTCCTGTTAGTGCATGCAGGTAAAGAGGCATGGATGCCGTGAGGGTTTTTCCTTCCCCAGTTTGCATTTCTGAAATTGAGCGAAAATGCATAGCGAGCGCGCCCACGATTTGGACATCATAGGGGATCATATCCCATTTTTGATTGTAACCGGAGACATGAACTTCTTTCCCACAAAGGCGCCTGCATGTGTTTTTGACAACAGCATAAGCTTCAAGAAGAATATCGTCAGTGGTTTCTCCATTCTCCAAGCGTTTGCGAAATAGAGAGGTCTTATTTTGGAGCTGTTCGTCGCTAAGACTTTGTAGGTTTGATTCAATCTCATTGATTGATTTTACCATTTTTTGATAGCGTCGAATCACTCTTGTTTGTTGAGTTCCAAATATTTTTTTTATTAGATTCAGCATCAGTATATCTCTCGTTCTTGAAATAGGATAAATAGGGAAGTACTAGGAGCAAAAATATCAAACTATGCAAAATCAGTATACCATAAAATCAAGATTTTTCTGAAAAAGGAATCCCCCTGATAAAAGATGAAAAGGCTATTTGTTTTTAATTATAAAAAAAGAGTTGTCGAAGAGGAAGAAATTTACGGAAGATTTTGGATGCAACTTTTCTATAGCCCAGGCAGAGGAGCCGCTCTTTCAAGAAAAATCTTTCTTCCCCTTTTAGTTGCAAAGCCCTGGTTTTCCGCTTTCTATGGATGGATTCAAAAAAGAAGCTTTACCAAAAACAAAATAGCTCCCTTTGTAAAAAAATTTGATTTGGATCCTCAAGAATTTATTACACCTGTTCAAGAGTTTTCTTCTTTTAATGACTTTTTTATAAGAAAGCTAAAAAAAGAAGCTCGCCCCATAGATTCTAGAGCAGAAGTTTTTTGTGCCCCCTGCGATGGGAGGTTTCATGTGATAGAAAATCTCGAATCGGATACTTCATTTATTTTGAAAGAAACACTGTTTGATCTTGAGAAACTTTTAGTAAAACCAGAATGGGTCAAAAAATTTACAGGGGGTAGCATGGTCATGGCAAGACTCTGCCCTTTTGACTATCATCGTTTCCACTTTCCTTGTGATGCAAAAGTTGCTGAAATCGACTCAATTGGGGAAAAGCTTCATTCAGTAAATCCTCTCGCTGTTGAAATTATCAAAACGGTCTATTGGGAAAACAAAAGATGTCTCACTTTGCTAAGAACACTAAAATTTAAAGATGTGATGATGATTGAAGTCGGAGCAACGAATGTGGGCACCATCCATCAAACCTCTACACTAGCTCAGGTCAACAAAGGAGATGAGAAGGGGTATTTCTCCTTTGGAGGATCAGCTATCCTCATTCTTTTTGAAAAAGGAGTTATAACTTACGATCCAATTCTGTTGAAGTATAGCAGACAAGGAATCGAAGTAAGACTAGAAATGGGGAATTCACTAGGCGCTAGTGCTTTATAAAACTTTTGCAAATAGGACACTTTTCAACCTGGTGCCCTCTTGCAGGGCAATAAGCTCTAGCAAAATATATGATCTGCAAATGAAGTTTATTCCAAAGAGATTGAGGAAAAAAGGCTTTAAGGTCTTTTTCGGTTTGTTTAACTGAAGACCCATTACTGATTTTCCAACGCTTTGCAAGACGATGAATATGAGTGTCTACGGGGAAGGCTGTGTGACCAAATCCTTGAATAACAACCACAGAGGCCGTTTTGTGCCCAACACCGGGAAGCTCTTCAAGAAGGTGAATATCATCAGGAATTTTTCCCTCGTATTTTTCTAAAAGGATTTCTGAGAGAGCTTTGATCGCTTTTGATTTGGCACTACTAAGACCACATGGCTTTATTATATCCTGAATTTCTTCCACAGAAAGAAGGACCATTTTTTCAGGAGTATCAGCTTTAGCAAAGAGAAGGGGAGTGATGAGATTGACTCTTTTATCGGTGCATTGCGCTGAGAGGAGCACAGCAATCAAGAGAGTATAAGGATCCTTGTGGTGAAGGGGGATCTCAGGGTGAGGAAAATACTCATCAAGCGTAGAGACAATAAAAGCAAGTTTCTCTTTTTTTCTCATTTTCCAACACAAAATTTAGAAAAGATCGCATCGAGAATATCTTCAGAGATATTTCGGCCGATGATTCTTCCTAAATGGTATAAACATTCTCGAATATCCAAAGTAATAAATTCTGGAGAAATACTTTGCTGCAAACCTCTAATACAATTTCTAAGACTGGATAAAGCTTCATCAAGCGAGGCTCTATGCCTTTCTTTCGTGATAAATACTTCAGCAGATCGGATATTTTGGTCAGAGAAAGCTTTTTCTTTGATCTTCTCTTTTAAAGCTTCAAGGCCCTCATGTGTTTTTGCAGAAAGAGGGACAAAAGGGGAAGACAATGAAGTCTCAAGATTTCCTTCATCGACTTTATTACGGATGATAAGGACTTTATGTGCAGGTAAAGAGGTGAGCAAGAATTTTTCTTCAGGCAGAAGAGACCTGAATCCTTCTGTTACAAACAAGATAAGATCAGCTTCAGCTGCTTTTTCATATGAGCGCTTAATCCCTTCTTGTTCAACAATTTCATTCGTTGAGCGTATGCCTGCTGTATCGATAAGGCGTAAACACAAATCATCAATGACAAGCTCTTCTTCAATCACATCCCTTGTAGTTCCGGCGACCGGGGTGACGATCGCTCGGTTTTTACCGAGCAAAGCGTTAAGTAGGGATGATTTTCCTACATTTGGAAGGCCTAAGATACAAAGCCTCAGCCCTTCAGAAAGTTTTTGTCCATCGTGGAAAGTGAGAAGGAGAAGCTCCATATCCCTGTAAATAGAGTCCAGCTCGGCTAAAATTTCTTCTTCGCTGGCAAATTCAAGACCTTCTTCTGGATAATCAACCCAAGCCTCTAAAATAGCGGCGATGTCGGTAAGCCGCCTTTGATAATCTCTAATTTTTTCAGAAAGCTTCCCAAGAAGATGGTTTTTGGCTGACCTATAAACAAACTCACTTTTAGCATGAATCATTTCTTGAATCGCTTCGGCTTGGGCCAGGTCAATTTTTCCATGAATATAAGCCCTTTGTGTAAACTCCCCAGGTTCAGCTAAGCTGGCCCCTGCCTTAACAAGCAAAGATAAAATCTTTTGGGGGATGATCATCCCGCCATGAGAGTGAATTTCAACGACATCTTCGCCGGTAAAGGTTTTAGGTCCTTTCATCCAAAAGCAGAGCACTTCGTCGATGATATGCCCTTCGAAATCGACCACTTGAGTGAACTTAACTGTATTAGAGCTAATTTCTAAAAGGTTGGATTTCAAGATTTTTTGGCTGATAGATAGAGCTTTTGGGCCCGAAATTCGCAGCACAGCAACCCCCCCTTCCCCAATCGCAGAAGCAATAGCGGCAATAGTCCGATCAGATGGGTTTCTAGGGTGTACGAAGTTCATAGGCCCGTCATTATAGCAGCCTTCTGCCAAATCGTCACGAATTTTAAAAACAATTCTAATTCATTGCGATATAAACGCTTAATATTGCAATTCAAAATTAATTATGGATAATTTACTTTTATAAAATATAAAATTTAATGATAATTAAGTTTTATATGGTGATGATATGGATATTCATAATTTTCCTCCTCAAGGAGACGATGTATATAATTCTTTCAATGAAGAGAAGGCAATTATTAGCACCTCAAGAAGTTGCGACCATGTTCTTCGTTCAATTTCAGAGCTACAGCAAGCGATATCAGGCCAGGTAAGCGAGTCTAAATATCACAAACTTGTGACACATGTTATTCAGACTTTTGCTGAGCTAGAAGAAACCATGCAAGGCCTTGCATCGCAAGATCCCACTCACACAGCAACTCTCATTGCGGTGAAGCAAGTCTATCAGCAGTTTGTACAGCCCATCGTCGTTAATACCTACAAAGAAATGCCCTCGAAAGCAGATCAAGAGCAAATTTTAGACAGGCTAGATGAGGCACGAAGCCACCTAGATCACATAATCGGTGATTTAACAGAGTCTTAGATCTGTTTTAAGGCACTTGTGATGAGCTGCCCTAAAGTAGCCTGAGGATTCTTATCCAAAACTTTTTGCAGAGCCTGTTTTGATTGTTGAGGAGAATATCCAAGTCTAACTAATGCTTGGGTTGCATCTCGGAGAACTCCTTGTGTGTTGTCCGTTTCAAGCGAAGTCAGTTCCACATTCAAAGTAAGATGTGCAATCTTGTCTTTCAAATCAATCACAAGTTTTTCTGCAGTTTTTTTTCCAATTCCTGGTGTCGTTGCAAGAAGCGCCGCGTTGGCCGATTGAACTGAAAACAGCAGTTGATCCACGCTGTGGTGAGAAAGAAGGCTCAATGCTGTTTTAGGACCTATGCCAGACACCTCCTCAAATTTAATAAAAAGATCACGCTCTCTTTTTTGCAAAAATCCAAAAAGTTTTTCAGAATCTTCACGATAAACTGGACAGACATAAAATTTTACAAAGTCCCCTACTTTGTGGGGAATTTTGTATTGTCCAAGCGGGATGTGAATTTTATAACCAACGCCTGAAGTGTCAACTACAACATAATCAGCGCCCACTTCTTCTAAAATTCCTTTGATATATTCAAACATTAGATTCCTCGGTAATGATGGGCATGACAGATCGCAAGAGCGAGGGCATCAGCCGCATCTTCTGAATTGATATTACGAATTTGTAAAAGAGCTTCTACCATTTTTAGCACCTGATGTTTACTGGCTGAGCCTGTCCCCACGATGGCCATTTTGGCTTTTGTTGGAGCATATTCAAAGATAGGGATATTTCTTTGCGCAGCTAAAAGAAGCACAACACCACGGGCCATACCAACCTTGATGGCACTTTGCACGTTTTTCGAAACATATTGGGTTTCAATCGAAATGAAATCTGGTTTTTGATCGTCAATGAGAGCGCTCACTCCCTCATAGATTTTAAGGTAACGATATTCAAGTTTCATGTCAGGCTTTGTTCGAATGGTGCCACATTGAATAAACTCATGTTGTTGTCCTGATGTTGCAATCAGACCATATCCTGTTACTTGGGTTCCTGGATCGATACCTAGTATGATGTTTCTTTGTTTCATGGAGGAGAGGCTGTTAGGGTTCATATTAATTGGAAGATAGCCAAATAAAGGAATTTTGAACAGTAGACCTCATCACTATTATTCAATACAGAAAAAGATTCAATAAAGTTTTCGAAGAAAAACTATTAATGGTAGGCGATTAATCAAAATAATCCGATTCCTTCTTTTTCATAAAACTGGCTTCATAAATTGCAAGGAACATCTAAGTAGTGATACCATTTCTCTAGAATTATCATCACTTTCAATATGATGTCATCCTCTTCTCTACGCAAGGTCCTCGTGCGGATGCCCAACTGGATCGGTGATGCGGTCATGGGTTCAGTCATTTTAGAAGAACTACGGGCGACGAACCCTTGGATTCATTTTGCAGTCGCTGCTAAACCCCATATACTCGATCTTTTCAAAGCCCATCCATCTGTTACAAGTTTCCACCCTCTAGATAAAAAAGGAAAACTCGTAGAAGAATTTTCAACGAACGACATCGATCATACAATACTGCTCACAAATTCGTTTTCTTCAGCATTGGTTGGCTATCAAAAAAACTGGCCTGATCTCATCGGATATCGCGGTGAGTGCAGAAATTTTTTGCTTAGTAAATCTAAATCTTTCCCAAAAGAATATGAAACTATGCATCTTGTGGATGTATATAGAGAGCTGCTTACTTTGATTTCTATCACTCCTAAAGGAGTAATGCCTGCTTTATTTCTATCAGATGAAGAATTGAAAAATAGGGACGAGGTTCTTTTTCGACTTGGAATTAACCCAAAAAAACGATGCATTGTCATCAATCCTGGCGCTGCTTATGGTCTTGCAAAATGTTGGCTTCCTGAAAGATTTGAAGAACTCATTCAACGTCTTTATAAGCAATTTCCTCATTTAGAAATTGTCATTATTGGAGATGCATCCATGCATGCCCAAACTGAAAGACTTCTTACAAAAACACCTAAGGTTACGAACCTTGCTGGAAAAACTTCCCTTCGCCAGTTGATGCTTATTCTCTCTCATGCGGAAGCTCTTATTACAAATGACAGTGGCCCTATGCATATGGCCTCTGCTCTGGGGAAACCTGTTTTAGCGATATTTGGTTCAACAAATTCAACAAGAACTGGACCTTACCAGAAAGGAATCGTTATTCAATCAAAAGCCTCCTGTTCTCCATGTTATCAAAGAACATGCCCCATCGATTTTCGGTGTATGAAAGGAATTACTACAGACAAAGTATTTGAACTTCTTAAAAAATTAGGAGCTCCATGGGCCTAAAACAACTCTTTTGGAGAAGAAATCCACTAGATGAACTCCTAAAAAAAGCAAAACAAAATAAACAGAGCAAATTTCTGATTGTATGGAATAGAGGTCTGGGGGATATCGCCCTTGGTCTTTATGGACTCAACCTCCGTATCAGAATGTTCATTCCTCAGGCCGAGATCACTTATTTAACGAGAGAGGATCTTAAAGAAGGATTTAAACTCCTTCCTCGAACTCATGTTGTTGTAGATCCCATTATGAAGAGAGGTACCTCTGTTGACCTCAAAGAGTCCTTAAATAGAGCAGGTAAAAACCAGAAAGATTTTGATGTTATTATCGAAGAAGCAGATCCGACCAGATGGCTGAAGTGGCAACTTGGTCGCGTAGTCCCCAAACTCTCTTATCAAGAAGAATGGGATGCTCTCGCCCAAAGATATCCTCTTGAGGGGAAAGAATATATCGGTGTTCATATTGATACTGAAACAGGGCAGTATTATCGGTATCAAAAAAATTGGCCTAAAGAGAGCTGGATGAAACTTTTTGAAAAAGAAAGACGTCCTTTTATTGTTTTTGGAAACCAAAAACAAGGAAGCTTCCCGTTTCCCCATGTGGTCGATTTGAGAGGAGATACATCTTTGCCAGAAATGCTCAGTATTATTAAAAATCACTGTCGCTTTTTAGTTGTTCCCGATTCAGGAGTTCTTTCGATTGTTTATTACGTAAGGAGCCATTTCCCAATCGATATTATTTCACTTTGGGCAGATCCAAATCAAGGTGTGCTCAAGCATGGGGTGAGATCCCCAAATAGGCTTTTGACACATGTGCCTTTGATAAAAAAAGGAAAAATCGAAAATATTTCTGTGGAGATAGTCCAATCCTATCTCGGAAGGAATATTTACAGCTAAATCCCAACTTCTTGTATAAAGAAGTCAATTCAAGAAAAATTTATTCGCTATGAAAATTGCATACTTAGGTGCAGGAGCTTGGGGCTATTGTTTGGCTAATCTCCTTTGCCTTAACGGACATAAAGTGATATTGTGGGCGCACCACAGCGAGATCCTCCATACGATTAAATCGCGGAAAGAACATCCTAAATTTCCGGGATTTAGTGTGCAGCCTCATCTTGAATTTGAACCAGACTTGGAGAGAGCGATTCAAGGTGCTGACATGATTGTAGAATCTGTCACGACAAAAGGAATACGTCCAGTACTTAATCAGCTTCTAAAAATAGGCCCCGTTCAATCACCTATCGTTTTTACCTCAAAAGGAATCGAACAATCCACCGGTCTTTTAATTCCTGAAATCGCATTAGAGCTTCTTGGTGAAGAAAATAAGAAATTGATCGGTTATCTAAGTGGGCCATCGATTGCAGAAGAAGTGATGCACAAAATGCCTACTTCTGTTGTAGCTTCTGCATTTCATCCTCCCTTAAGCTGGCAGATCGCGGAAGCTTTCACATCACCTTTTTTTAGGGTTTATCCAAATGAAGATCTTCTGGGCGTCGCTTTCGGCGGTGCTATGAAGAATATTATTGCTATTGCAAGTGGTATTTGTGATGGCCTCGGATTCGGTGACAATACGAAAGCGGCGATGATCACAAGAGGGCTTCATGAAATGAGAAAATTGTCCACAGTGAAAGGTGCTCTTCCTGAAACGATTAATGGTCTTTCGGGTCTCGGAGACCTTTGTGTGACATGCCTTTCATCTATGAGCCGAAATTATAAGTTTGGACGCTTTATTGCAGAGGGGGTCTCCCCAGATAAAGCTAAAGAGACAATAGGAATGGTTGTAGAAGGATCTTCTACATGCGTATCTGCTTTAGAGCTGAGCCGTAAACATGATATCCCTATCCCGATCACCGAAGCTGTATATCAAGTGATCTATGAAGGACTCTCTCCTAAAGAAGCTGTCAAACAACTTCTCACACGTGAAGTAAAAAAAGAACATTTATGATCCCTACTATACCTGTCTTTTCCGCTGAAGAAATTCAGCAACTTGATCGCCTGGCGCAAGAAAAGGGAATCGCAGGACAAAAAATGATGCAAAAAGCAGGGGAGGAAATCGCAAAAGCTCTGATTCGTTTTGCGGATGCTAAGAGCGTTCCTCATCAATTGCATGTAGTCATTGGGAAGGGAAATAATGGTGGAGATGGTCTTGTGGCCGCAATTGAGCTCCATCAAAAAGGATGGCAAGTAGAAGTCTATACTTGCTTTTCAGAGAATTCTTATTCTTCTTTATCATTGCATTTTCAAGAAAAATGGAAAAAACTAGGAAAAAGTCTTCATCCTTTTCCTAGACTTGTATCATTTGATCAGGGGATCATTCTTGATGGAATTTTTGGAGTCGGTTTCAAAGGGCCTGTAGAAGCTCATGTTCAGAAGATAATCTCTCAATTGAATCAATCCTCGTTGCCGATTATTTCTATCGATATCCCCTCTGGAATGGATGGGAATACGGGGTTTGTGGATTCTGTAGCTATCAAAGCTAGAAGAACTCTTTCGCTCGGTTGTCCAAAAATAGGATACTACCTTGAGCAGGGGATTGCCTACACAGGGGAAATTGAATGTTTAGATTACGGTATGCCAGCTGAGATTAGCTCTACAATAGAATTTTCATATTCTCTGTTAGATCTTCATCAGATTCAACGAATCATCCCCATAGTTGATCCTACAGTTCACAAGTATACAAAAGGATACCTCCTGGTTATTGGAGGATCTAAAGGAATGTATGGGGCTCCCAAGCTCTCTACTTTAGCAGCTCTTCGCACAGGATGTGGTATCGTTAGATTTTATTATCCTGATCAAGATCGAAATGATGTTGGAGAAATGCCTCTTGAAGTCATTCATGAACCTATGTCTGATCGTAAGCTAGAATCATTTTGTAAGGAGCAAGAAAGGGCGGGAGCGGTGCTCATAGGGCCTGGAATCAATCCCGGCGCCTCATCTTCTTTTCCTCTAACAGAAATCGCTCATGTTATAAAAAAACCACTTATTCTTGATGGAGGAGGGCTTAGTTTTTTACCTCTATTCATCCATCAGTGCCCTCAAGTGAAGAAGATCATTACGCCTCACCTCGGAGAGGCAATAAAATTACTGGGTTTATCTTCTTCTCCTTCATGTAGGGATCTCATCAATAATATGCAGGATTTATGCGATGCTCAAAATTTGATTTGCGTTCTCAAAGGTCCCGTTACTTTCCTTATTTCTCCTCATGAAGTGCCAATCATCATTCCTTACGGCTCTCCAGCTCTTGCTACTGCGGGAAGTGGAGACGTATTAGCAGGAATCATATCAGCGTTTATCGCAAAAGGACTCTCACTTATTGAGGGTGCAGCTCTTGGGACGGTATTACATCAAATGGCAGGTAACGAGGCGAGGGATACTCACTCAGAAGAAGGGGTGATCGCGTCAGATATTATTGAAGCAATCCCTCATGCTTATACAAAACTTTCTTCTCTTAAATAGACATCATGATACCAATCATAAAACTTTGTTAATCCCTCTTCTAGGGAAGTTTGGGGCTCAAATCCGAGCAGCCTACGTGCTTTCGTAATATCAGCAGCGGTAATATCTACATCAGTTATCGGTTTGGGTGCATACTCAATGATCGCCTTTTGTTGAGACAATTTCTCAAGATGAGAAACGAGGTCCATTACACAGCAAGGCTCCTGATTGCCTAGATTTACAATTTCAAAATTAAAAGAAACAGACAAAGCCGCCACGATTCCTTCAATGATATCATCAATATAAGTAAAATCTCGTTGTAAAGATCCTTCATTATAGAGAGTAATAGGAATTTGCTTTCGGATTTTTTCTGCAAAAGAAAAATAGGCCATATCAGGTCGTCCCCAAGGACCATAAACGGTAAAAAAACGAAATCCCATGCAAGGGATTCCAAATTGGTGATGATAACTATAGGCTAAAAGCTCATTACATTTTTTGGTAGCTGCATAGAGGGATGAAGGGGTGTCCGTCATAGAGTCTTCTTTAAAGGGTGGCTTAGCTGAATTTCCATAAACAGATGATGAAGATGCAAAAATAAAAGGAAGTCGATGATCCTTATTCCAGGAAAGAAGAGAATAAAATCCAAGTAAATTGGATTGGATATAACTATCTGGATTTGTATAACTAAAACGGACCCCAGCTTGCGCTGCTAGATGAACGATATGCGTAGGCATGCACCCGAGTGATGCGTAGAGGATTTCCCGGTTTTCGATAGAACCGTTTGTAATCTCAACCCCGTTTTCTTTTAAAAGCTCAGCGCGTCTCTTTTTTAAATGAGGGGAATAATAATCATTAAAGTTATCAATTCCATGAACTTCATACCCTTCATTCGATAGACGTAAAGCCAAATGAAATCCGATGAAACCTGCAATTCCAGTAATAAAAATACGTTTTTTTTGCATAAAACCAAATAAATAAGTAGGCTCTATTTTATATCATGAGGCGAGGTTCGTTTGAAAGGTCTAATTGCTCTTCTCCTGCTTTGCATTTTTGCAGGATGTACTAATCCTCCTATTCGAGGAAATGATGTACTTGGTGCACGCGATTTTGTTATGGATTCCTATAAAATTCGTGAAGGTAAATATTCCATTTTAGAAATGGAAGGAAAAGAAGTAAATTCACTTGACCCAGAGTATTTAGAGCCAGGTGTGGATGTAGTGAAAGAAGGAGATGTGCTTGAAGTTTCTCTTTACCATCCCTCAGAGCCAAACCTTGCAAGTTACGTTAAAGAAATAAGCAAACACGTTGGTTATGAGGTGGAGCAAGGGAAGCTCTGCTTGCCAGATATAGAGCCCCTCTTGGCAGAAAATGTCACCCTTGAACAACTTCGAAAGGCTATACGTGAAGCTTATTCAGCGCAAATTCCCCATGTTGAAGTTTTTGTTTCATATAAAAAACGAGTGGATCAACTCGTAGAAATTATTGGCAACGTAGCTCAAACTCAAGTCTCTATTGACCCCTCAACTCATCTATTTGAAGTTCTCTCGAAGGCAGGAGTAAATCCAAGCGCTAACTATTTTAAAAGTTATCTTGTCCGAGATAAAGAAACAGTTCCTGTAGATTTTTATAAGCTTGTTCATGAAGGGGATATGTCGCAAAATGTTGTCTTAAAAGGAGGGGATAAAATCTATATTGCCGATCCTCAAAGTAGTCAAATTCTTGTAATGGGAGAAGTCACAAAGCAAGGAGCTTTGCCAATTGTTGGCAACAGCGTTCCACTGCAAGAAGTGCTTGCCCGCGCAGGCGGTATACTTTTTACGGGAAACAAAGCCTATATCCAAGTCATTCGTGGAAGCTTAATAAAACCGAAAATTTATACGCTGAACTGGCGCCATATTGTCAGATTGCCTACAGAAAGCCTCTTGCTTATGCCTGGAGACATTGTTTATGTAGCAGCTACGCCTATCACAGAATGGAACCGCTTTATCAATCAATTACTTCCTTCTGTTACCTTATATGAGCTTTTTGCTAAAGGAATCAAAGGAGTCATTATTCAAGATGCTGCGGTCAACTAGTCGACCCTTAACGGGATATGATCTGTATTGTGTATATCTTAGATATAAATATCGGATCTTGTGCTTGTCTTTGTTTGTGACAATCTCCACAGGGGTGTTGATCTACTTCCGAGCACCACAATACACAGTCACAGCTTTATTTAAAGATGAGGGTCTCTCACAATCTTCGAAAGATCTAGGAGTTCTCAAACAAATGATCGGTATTCAATCCAGTCAAGATTCCAAAGCAACTGTTATGTTTCTTTCTCGCAAAATTCTAGAGCCCCTCATATCCCAGCTTGGTTTGCAGGTATCGGGGGCTCCTGAAATTTTTCTTGAGGACTTTTACTACTCAGGAAAAAATCCTCTTAAAGAACAACTGATCATTAATGAGGACGGAGCCTTCTTAGAAAAAGCGCAGCAAAAGGTCAAGATGAAAAATCTCATCCCTCAAGGGGCTTATCCTGTTCGACTTATCCCAATGGATGATGTATTGAAAAAAGTGAGAAAAAAGCTTTCTATCAAACCCAGTGAACAAGACCCTCGAGTTCTTCATCTTAGCTTTACTCATCCCCATCCTGAAAAAGCGACACTCTTTTTAAATGGTTTGATGGATGGATACCGTGACTTTCTCATGCATGAAAATGAAAAACTCTTTGAAGAGCAAATGAGATTCCTTCAAAAACGGAAAAATGAAGTGATGATGGATATCAATCACTCTTTAGAGGGATATGCCGATACTCTCCAAAGAGAGGGAACGAGAGAGAGTTTTCTTCCTTTCGAAGAATGGATGAAGCATGAGGCGTCTAAACAGCAACGCCTTGCTGATGCTCTGCTCCAAGCGGATATGGAAAAGCAGGCGCTTGTTTCTTCTTTGTCCGACATTCAAAGCGCTCAATGGATTGATTCTCCTATTCGTCCAGAGCTTGCAGCTTTTTGCCGTGAAAGACAGCTCCTTCTCAATATAGAAAATATCCTCCGAGAAGATCTTTTGCCTAATATATCACCTAAAAAGATAATTAGAGCAGCTGAAGAGGAAAAAACCCCTATACGTCAAATAGTTCTAGGACTGACTAATCCTGGAATAACTTCCCGTGATAAAATTGAGAATATACCTGTTTCTGCTCCTTTAGATGATACAACTACAAAAAACTGGCTCCTTGCCTACCAAGAAAAAGATGAAGGGCTCTCTCAAAAACTACAAAAATACGAGTACTTGCTTTCGAAAATCGGGGAAAGCCCTCTTTTTATTCCTTCGTTGTCTTCAATCTTGCCAGAATTTTCTCTAACCCAGGTGGTTCAGGAATCAACGAGTATCATTCAGCGTTTAGATCGGACATCACTTGTTTCTGAAAGAGAAAAAAGTCTTCAGATGCAAGAACTTGAATATAAGCAAAAAACCATTTTGGATCATCTTCGTCATCTTCAATATTTGGCAAAGCTAGAACAGTCTCAGTATCGAAAAAATGCTTTCATATTGAAACAGTATTATTTTCACCAAGTAGAAAAAAAAAGAAGGCATATCGATCATGAAATTTATGAGCAAATTGAAAAAAGGATCCATCGCTTAGATGACAAAATCCGCCATATACAAGCTGAATTAAAGGAAGGGCAAGATATCATTCAAAAAATCCTGCCTAGAAAATGGACGGGTGAGCACAGTATCCAGACTCAAATTCAGTTAAATGTGCAAATGCTGAAAGCAGTTATAGAAAATGTGGAAGCAAAAAATGTGTCCCACTTGCTCATGCAAGTTATGGCAAAGCCAATTGATAAAGCCCTATTTCCAAAAAAGAATGACGCTCTTTACCTCCCCGCAATCCTCATAGGAGTGTTTTGCTTTTCTTTTTTTGTCTTTATTCTCGTTTACTTTGGATATGCCCTTAAGAATGGGCTCCCCATTCATCAATATAGTTTTTTCCCTGAGGGACAAAATTATCTTTCTTCTCAAAAACTCTCCTCTCAAAAAAAGGAACAAGATGAAGAATTTTGTAAAATGTTGCTTCATTTACGCAAAATCAATGCAATTTTTGTCAGACGACATCAAGAGCCCCTTTTAGCTCTATTTAGTAAATTAGATGAACAGGGGTTTAAGGTGCTTTGGATCCAAGTCGAAGAGGTTGTAGCATCCTGTACTCTCCCTCCTGTCGATGAAATCGAAAAGCAAATAGAGAGCTCTGGCTCAGGGTATAGGTGGAAAATAGGCTCAAAGTCATTATTTCTTCCAGAAGTAAAAAAACAGTGGGCTCACCGCCTTGATTATTTGAAAGAGAAATTTGACTATATAATAGTGACTTTGCCCTTTTCTCCGGAAGAAGCCAAGGTAATTCCTTGGATTTCTCTGATGGAGCAGGTGTTTTGGCCCTTAGATATTGAACCTAAAGAAGCAATTTTACCCATTAAGCCTCATCACATCTTAGTGTTCTAAGTGTTTTTTCTTAATTTCTCTCCATTTATTGGCTATTTCTGTTGCGATCGGCATGGCTTCTTTTCCCCAATCGCCATATTTCAAATACACAATGACAACAACTTCAGGTTTAGTAAGCTCTTTGTCTTCATAGAAAGTTCCTGCAAACCATATATTTTGGGCCATGATTTTGGGAGCATTCCGGTCTAATGTGGGCCTAAAAACGATTTCTGCAGTTCCTGTTTTACCAATCATATAGGGTTGAATATTTATGTAATTGCGCTTCATGTCAGGGTTCTCAAATAGATACCGAATCGTGCTCGCTCTTCCTCCACCTTCTTTGTTGTTCATGACTCTATGCAAAGCATGAATCAGATACTTTTCTACATCTTTATCAAGATGAATTTGATTCATTACTTTTGTTTTGGGAGAGGAGAGATAGGGCTTTTCCAGTCGTTTTTGAGACTCTGTAAAAAATGGGAAATAAATGCCCACATGGCGTAGTGCTTGCTGGTAGGGGAATCGAGTAGTGTCAAAGGGAGAAGCATGTTTTTCAGGCTCAAGATTGGCGATTGTTTTTACAACTTGGGGTTTTAAGATTTGTCCTCCGTTGCTAAAAGAGCTCATCATCACGGCTGTTTGCAAAGGGGTTACAGTAAAAGCGTGCTGCCCAATCGCAAACGAATATAATCCTGATTTATTGTCAGCAAGGTCATCTGGTAACGCCCCCTTATTTTCACCAGGCAGATCGATACCAGTTCTTTTCCCAAATGACAGCTCTTTAGCAACGCGGTATAAATCTTTTGGATGGTCTAATACTTCTGAAGCCAAGATAGAAAAATAAATGTTCGATGAATGCTCTAGTGCTTGGATAAGGTCTATTTTTCCACTGCTTTTGTGACTCTTGGGCAGTCTCCCTCCTTTATAGAGGCGAGTAATCGGTTTTTTATCCGCTGTGTATCCTAGGATTTGTCCTTGATTTTTGTAAGTCTCTGTTTTGATCTCATCAAAAATTGTAAGATTATTAAAATCTCTGTGGTGCTGTTTGCTTTGTTTAATCGCTTCATAGGCAACCGCAATTTTAAAAATAGACCCCAAGGCCACTGGTTCTTGATAAGCATGGGATCGCAAAAATCCAAAACCGCTCTTGGGATAAAAAAAGCGAGCCAAGTCCTGCTCGGTCGCATCATTCCCCAAAAGTTTATACTCTCCCCACAGTTTTGTTTCCATTTCAGGTAAGAGGCGCGCCGAAAGGATATATTCATAGACAGTTTCTAAATGATCTTCTGAAAAAAGACTCCTAAATAAGGAGAGATAAGGATGGTCGAAGTCATAGATAATGGGGTCTGTGTGGTTGTGCAAAAGTTTAAGTAAAAATCGATGTTCGTTTTCTTTCACATAGTGATCAAACATCTCTTTTTCTTTTTCTTGAAGATAATCAAGATAAGGCTTTTGGTAGTGTTTGTTTTCTTTTTCCCATTTTCTCTTTTCTTTCAAATAATCTTTGAAATGGTTTTCTCTCCAAACTGAAAATAAATTTTGATGAAACGAATTTCGTAAATAGTGCCTAAAAGATCTCTTCATTTGCAAAAATTTCTGATGCAGAAGCCAAAAATCAGATAAGGTCCATTCCTCGAATTTTTCTATTAAAGAGTCGGATAAACTTTGGTAAGGACAGGCTAATTTCAAAAGATCAAAGAACAGAAGTTTATCTCCATTATTTGAAATTGGTTCCAAATAAGGTTGAAGAACACTTTTCCATTCAGCAAGGAGAGCCTCTTGATTTGCCATATGAGTTTGAAGTGTCCCCTTTTTGCCCTCTGCCGGATTAAATAGAACGTGGGTTTTAGATGCAGGAAAGAGTAGATCTATCCACATCGAAGGAGGCATTTGGCTCAGATTTGAGATCGACTCAGCTGTGTTTAGAAGTAAAGAAGCCGTTGCTATGTCTTTAACAAAACGTAGCTGTTTGCGAACAGATGAGTTAAGAGACAGAGTATAATCAAGTAACAAATCCCAGGTTAGGTACTTTTCTTCTTCATAAAATCCCACCTCTTTTTTGAAAAACTCCCTTTTTAGAGGCGCTTCTCCTTCCCACAATCTATTGATGTAATCGTCACTTTCGAGCCACATAGAGGTTTGTTTTTTACTAGATTCATTCCACTGCGAGAAATCATTGGGGTTGTAGCGTGGATAGCTTGCAAAACACAGAATTTCCCCTGTCTTTGGATCCATAGCAACAGCGCCTCCTCCCTTTATCCAGGGAGCAGCATAATCAGTATGGCCCTTGCCAGCAAAACGAAAGCGTTCATCTCGAAGTCTTTCATGGTCTGCTAATAATATTTCGGCATATTCTTGGAGTTCTCGAGAGATCGTGAGAAGAATCCTGCGACCACTCGTCGATTGGGTCGAGTCAGGAAGCTGCCGAACAAGTCTTCCTTGTGTGTCAATTTCAAATTTTTTCTTTCCAAAGCAGCCTCGAAGATCTTCATCAAAAGATTTTTCTATTCCACTTTTTCCAACTTGAGAATTAATCGAATAGGACTTTTCTTTGAGCTCTTCAAGACGCTCTTTCACTTCCCTCCAAGAGTGAAACCCTGCAGGTAGGATAATTGGAGATCCCTCTTCTCTCTCTTTTAGTAAACCTGAGTAGAGATCGATCTGCTCTCTAATGGCTAAAAATTCTGAAGTATGAATGTTTCCTAAGTACCCAACAACATTGCATCCGACCGGGCCATAGGGATAGTAGCGTTTTGCGGTGATGTCTAATCTTAGGCCTGGCCAGTCTTTTTGGAGGGCTCTCAGACGAAAATACTGCTCTTCTGTTAGACCTTCTTTGATTGTATAGCAGGTGTTTGGGAATAAAGAGGCCTTACTATATATGAGATCCTCTATGTAGGTCGCTTCGAAGCCGAGCTCTTTTTCAAATAATTTTGCTAAAGCAGAAATATGCTCTTTTCGAGGATATATTTTTTTTTTCTCTGATTTATTCCACTCACTTCTGGGGATATGGCGCAAATCGTCATAGCAGATACTGACTGTATATGTCATACGATTTACAGCTAAAGGTTCATTGAATCGATCACGAATCGTCCCCCGATCTGGGGCCTCAATAATGGTTTTTCTTTGAGGTTGCTTAGAGAGAGTTACATAGTCTTCATGGCAAACTATTGTTAGAAACCAAATGCGGAGCAGGATCAAAGCGAAGGCAATGCCTATGATCATAAAAACACGATTGGCTTTTTCAGCGACGGGATGTCCATTCATAGAAATTATTTAATAAGCATCAAATCTGCATTGTATGTTCTCTCCCGATATTTTTTATATTGGAAAAAAATCGATTTGATCTGTAGAATTTATAGCTTTAACTCGCGCCTGTAGTTCAATGGTAGAACCATAGCCTTCCAAGCTATTAGTGTCAGTTCGATTCTGATCAGGCGCTACAGTCTTTATCCAGTATTTAAC
>CAYSAJ010000003.1:0-12711 GCA_964429005.1 uncultured bacterium
CTGACGCAACAGTTTTAGACTATCTCAATTCTGTTGGGAAAAGAGACAAGGTGACGTTCATTAGAAATAATGAAAGAAGAGGTGCTGCATATAATTATTATAATGCTATCCATCAATATGCCAAAAATGATGATGTAGTTGTAATACTAGATGGAGACGATGAATTAGCTCACTCTCAAGTACTCAGAAAGCTCAATAGTGTTTACCATTCTCCATTAAAGGATGTATGGCTTACTTATGGGCAATTTAAGGAAAAAACTTCGAATTCTGTAGGTTTTTGTAGGGAGTATCCAAAGAATATCATGGATTCAAATTCTTATCGTGATTTTCAAGACATTCCTTCTCATCTCAAAACTTTTAAAGCATGGCTCTTTAAAAAGATCAAAAAGGAAGATTTTTTTTATAAAGGGCGCTTTATGCCTATGACATGGGATATGGCTGCAATGCTTCCTATGATGGAAATGGCAGGGGAGCATCACCATAGTTTTATTCCAGAAGTACTTTATATTTATAACGATGTAAATCCTAATTCCGATCATAGAGTCGGAAGAAATCTACAAAGAGAAATAGATCACTACCTTCGGAAAAAGCCTCGTTATCAAAAACTACGAGAATAACTTTTACAACCTCACTAGTGAGGTTGTAAATTTCATTTAGGAAAAGAAGAAGGCTTTCGATTATAGCTTGCAAATCCATGCGGTAATTTAGAATGAAAATGAAGGTTTACAACCTTATATTTTTTGTTTTCGAATTCCAGAATGGGAACTAGCCCTTTGTTTTCCGTTTTTTCCCAACGCAGCTTGAATTGAGAAGGGTCAAAATACGATAAGTGATGAATCGTTCCTTGTTTGCTAGAAGGATCATTTCTACGGTCATATCCATTTGCATAGATCCCGAGAGTGGCTGCATCAAATAGGTAAGCGTCAAAATAAGCGCTATTGGATGAAAGAAATTTTAAAGTGGCTTCTCTTCGATGGAAGGAGACAGAAATTGAACTTGAAACTTCATGGTAGTCAGGCATTATCGTAGGTAACACGCTTATCTTCTCTTCACCATATTTTTCTCGGAAAGAGCCCAAACTACACATATCATTAAGAAAAATATCTGGATTTAAGTCGTTTGGAGATGTTCTATATAATTCTACTGCGTATGTGATGTATTCCTTCAAATCCAAAGGGGTTTTTATATAAACAATAGAAGGTATACACCTATTTTCCCACTCAAATGGAGCTGCTAACTTCATGTTTAACGAGATCATAATGGGCAGCACAAACTCCAAATTTTGATACAGCATAACATCGGTTTCTATTTGGAAGACGTTTCTTAGATTGTGAGAAAGAATGAAATCATACAAAAAAAAGAAGCGTTCGGAAGCATGATTCCAAAAACCATTTCTGAATGTTAAATTAAAGCGAGAAAATCTACTAAATAATTCATGCTCAGCACTTTTATCGATTTCTCGAAGGTTAACTAACGTTATATTTTGACTTTTTATAAACGAATCCTGAGATTCTACTAAATGCTTAAAAGCCTTTTCTTCAATAAGAAAATAGATTTCACAATCGGGATTTGTAAACCGAGCTTGCTGCAAACATGTAAAAATATAAGAAGGTATTTTTTGCCCAATGTGGATGAAAGCTAAGCTATAAGAAGAAAATAGAGAACCGGGAAGGAGCAAATTGAAGACTAAGAATCTAAAAAAATCAGACATATACATTATTTAGTACTTTAGAAGGTTTATGAAAAGAAGATCCATCTTTCTTTGCTGTCTCACACTTATATTGTTCTCTAAGGGATTTGCGATAGACAAAGACTATTCGTGTGGAATTTCCTATAAAGTGTATGGAGCAAGGTTTGGTGATAACTTGCTTTCTTATTTGCATGCCAAATGGGTTTCAGTAAAGTATGATATTCCATTTCTATATTCCCCCTTTCCTTACAGCGAATTTCTTTATCTAGAAAGAGAAGATAAAAGACTCGAGCCTTGGGTTGAAAAAAAATATCATAATATATGGACCCTCAAAAAAAACATGGATTTAGGAGAGTTTTTAGAGCAAAAAGGCTCAAAATCCAACCTTTATATTATCCCTTATTTTCCTGAGTGCGATTGGGAAATGAAACAAGTCAATAACTATCCCCATTTCGGGGTTGATTGGAAAGATCCCCTTTTTCTGCAAGAGGTTAAAAAACAAATCCGCCCTAAAAAAAAACTTCATCTTGTTAAAGTGCCGGAGGGAACAGTAAATATCGCCCTACATATCAGAACAGGTGCAGGGTTCGATGATAAAGAAGTAATAGAAGCTTTTCCCCTAAAATTTCCTCTCTTAAATTTTTATATTGAACAACTTAAGTTAGTGCTAAAGCTTATGCATTCCCAGTTTGTTTATGTTCATATATTTAGTGATGCATTTGATGTTGAAGCTTTAAAAAATGAAATTGCTTCTCATATCAATACGGAAGGTGTGATTTTTGGCTTCCGAAAAGAGGGAAATAATTGGAAAAGCAATGTGCTAGAAGATTTTTTTTCACTAACTTTGTTTGATGTGGCTATTCATGGGGCTTCCAATTTCGCTTTTTGTGCAAGTATCCTTGCTGATTATCAGTTAGAAATTTTTCCTGATTCTTTTCTCCATGAAGCAGGCAGTATCGTAATACATCAAGTGAAAGTCAGAGGGAATAATCAAGCTATTTGCTCTGAATTTATCAAACTTCAAATCGAAAAAAGATAACGTACTGTTTTGACTGATTTTTATCACTAAGGTCTAGTTTGGAATTCGTTGTGTTTTCGAAAGAGTCTAGCCCAAACGTAAAGCTGTTCTCTAAATAATTCGGCATTCTCAGCTTGCATGTCATCATGGATTTTAGAAAGATCATTTAGATAAAGTTTGCGAAACAAGTCCTCAGGGGTAGACCAATGCTGTGCATTCTTTACCTGATTAAAAAACATAAATTTTAGCCAGTACCGTTGCGCCTCAGGAGATTCGTCATTAGGCGAATAGGGGTATCCGCTAGAACTTACGGGATACTCATTTTCAAGAATGGCAACAGCTTCTTTACTGTGATAAAGAGGATGTAGTCTGACGTCTCCCATGGCGTTTATGAGAAGTGAATCATCAGGCACAAAAAATGGGATGTTCAGATGATAAAGCTCTATCATTGAGATAGAAAAAGCAGAATAAGGATTCATAAGAACAGCAGGATGTTTTGCAAGATTTTCAACTGTAGCTTGATCGTCTGGGTACAAAGCTTTGATAAAACTAAAAGTATAAGGTTTCAATCCATAGCGGGCTGCAAAAGCTGCACTGAGGCGGTTTAGTTGAGCTAGATTATTATTGAAGCCAATTATTGTACTTGTATTGTGTGAAGGCCCTATTAGTACTATCCGATTTCGAGGAGCGTATGGAGTATCACGAAGCTTTTGAGAAATATGCTGGGATATAACTGGAAGGCGCAATGGTTCCAGTCCAGTGTAATAGCGCATATAATGAAAATCATATTCTGACATTGTTGCTATAGTAAAACGGGGGTCTTCTTTCATTTCAATAATTCGTTTCGTAAAATCTGTCAGATGCTTAGCAGAGAGACAGATATGGATACGATGGCCGATGTTTAAGATTAAATTAACTTGAGAAGGAAGTTTTTCTAAAGTTGCAATGTATGAAGGTGGAAAGCTTGAAAGAGCGTATTTCAGTCGACCCCAATGAGGATTTTTATTAAATTCCTCCCCTATTTTTTTTTGATCCCATTCGCTAAGCTTAAGAAACAAAGGGTCTTCCTGAAAAGAACGGTCTCCTGAAACATATCTCCTGTGTCCTGATAAGGAATAGGCCTCAACAGGAATGCCAATAGCTTTGAGGACTGCTACCTGCCACATTGTGGTACCTATGTGCCAATCTGAAATTATTACCTCGGGTCCTTCTTTAATCTTAAGTAGTTCAGATGAATTAGAATGAGCGCTAAGTAATTCAGCACAAGCTAAGAAAAATGATAAAATAAATTGTTTTGCTCTCATAATATCCGTATCTTTTCTTCAAGATTAATAACTACCGCTTAGTATTAGGAAATTGATAGCCAAGCTTAATTAAATCACGAATCCATGCTTGGGTTAATTCTATTTCTTTATTTTTCAAATAATCAGCTGAGACTAATGCTTCAATTAAATTTTCTAGTCTATCTTCAAGATTACTAGCATCGCTTTTCCAGTTAAGAAGAAATTCAATTAGTTTGCCTGATTTTAAATACAAATCCTGTTCATCACAAAAATCCTTAAAAAGGTTATGTTCATTTCTTTCTTGAACAGCAGTTGCGGAAGTAAAGCATAATTGCAAATCGAGGTCCCAAAGTATACGTTGGGCAATATAGCTTCTCCAAATATCACATACACGAAAAGAAGTAGTAGACGGGATCATTAGGCCCCAAAACGATTCATAAGAAAAAATTGTATTTTGGGTATTAAATGGACAAAATATACCTGGAGGCAATAAACAGGAAGGTTTATTTTCAAAGTAAACATCCCTTAGTTGGGTTAAACGGAAGATGCCGTCTACGTCAGGATCTTTGTTTACTAATCCTTGAATTATCCCAAATTTTTGATTAGAGACTTTTTGGATCTGATAGTTTTTTGAATGGGTAACTTGGTCTAATGGGAAACCTCTAGGCCAAACTGTGGGCTGCCCAAAGTAGGAAAAGATGTTTGCGCAATTCCTGTCTTTGACGCTAATCTGTACTAGCTCATCATCTTCGGGTATGGTTATGACATCGTTGATTAATTCATTGTCATCGTCCGTTTCATAAATAATCCTGGCGCCGCGCGAGATAGCGTATAGATAGCCAATATTTTTTCTGCAGTAGTGATTTTCTGGTAAAAGTTTAATTATTTCATAATCTAGTGTTTGTTGCTTTTCTAAGCTTAAAAACTCACAATTTTCTAATTCCCAATCATTTGGAGTTTTTCTATCTCCTACTACCACCAGATGCCAATCCTTTAATTGAGCTAACTTTTTTAGAGAATGGGAGGGATAGTTAATAGTAGTAACTACAATCCATTTATCAAGATTATCATTTCCGAAAAGTAATTGGGATGCAACATTAAATTGAATAGTTAAAATGACTAAGATTGCATTTATTAGCTTCATACGGGGTATCCTTTGTTCTCTTTTACTAATCGAATGAATTCATTTCACCATACCAATAGCCCTGAAATAAACTCAACAGCCTGTTTTTTTATAACAGAACATTAATCAAAATCTGATCTTTTTTGATTTTTTTATTAATTGTCCGCCCTATTTGTTTCCTAAGAGGAATATCAATAAAGAGATAGTTCAGTGGTTTGTCTTCAGTGGGTCAGCAAATTTTATATATTTAATAGAAATTTTATTTATAGAGGTGTATTGTAAACTTTTTTTGGAGAAAATCTATGAAATTAAAAATATTTTTTACGCTTTTAACTACTTGTAATGCTTTTACTAACGTGGGATTTACAGATAATATTTATCAAGACCCGCAAATTTATCAGGAAATAACATTAAAAAACCCAAGTCAAGATGATTTGTTTAGAGTTCAAGCCTATCTTTCATATGCAGAAAGATCAAATATCAAATATCTAAAAGATTATGAGCCAAATGCAAGAAATATCAAAATAATTGGACCTTCCCCAAATGAAAAACCTGTTTATGGAGAAATTGCTGTAAATTGTGAAGAATCAGATCGTGAAAACTGTTTAATAGTCTACGCTTCGTTTAATAAAAATTATCCAAGAGGCGCGATGAGGCTAGTGAATTTTGTAAAAAATTCAGATTTTAAAGGCCATATATTATACAGGTTAGGTGGTTGGCCAGATATAGAAGGAGGCTCATTGAGGCTGGCGCATGTTCCTTATGCTTTTAAAGTGTCTTTTTTTCGGGAAGCTAGATCTAAAGGATATAAGCGAGCTCTCTGGTTGGACACCTCAATTTTGCCAGTCGTTAGTTTGAATACAATTTTTGATATGATCGCGGCGGACGGTTTTTTTTCAATGGGTAATTCTCATAACATCGGTCCCTATATGTCAAAACCTGCAATAGATGCGTTCGGAATTACTCTTGAAGAAGCGCATGAAATACCTAGCTGTTCCGCGGGAATAACCGGCATAGATTTTACAAGCTCGGTTGGGAACAAAATTGTAGATCAGTGGTATCAGGCCGCACAAAATAAAGTTGCCTTCTTTTCTCCGAGATCCGATCAAAATGCATTATCTATTATTTTGTACAAACTTGGATTGAAGTCGCAACCTGTAACTAGATTAGCACACAATCGTGACCAAATTAATAAAAATACGCTTTTATTAATCGAACGTGAGTATGTAAATGAACTTTCTTTAAAAGAGTAAAAATATGAATCAGCTATTCAATTTCGCTTTATTTTTAACTTTAGTGTTTTCATCGCAAATTTATGCAAAAATCACAATATTTGCCCACTATTTTGGCCAACCTGAATTCGTTAAGTACCAATATTTATTTTTTAAAAAAAATCTTAAAGATGATTTTGAATTTGTTGTTGTAGAAGACTCAAATAATCCCGAAATAAGTAAAAAAATCCAAAAAGAGTGCTTAAAATACAATATAAGATACATACACATCCCAAAAATTGTATTTGAAAAACCCTCTTTGCCCGTTTGTGATTCAAGTGTGAATCTTAATGATCCTAGCTTTCAATGTTCTGTCGCAACACAGTACATTTATGACAATTTAGTTCTTCAAACTCACAATCCATGCCTAATAATAGATAACGATATATTCCTTATTTCTTCTTTTAGCATAGAAGACTACTTGGGAGATTATCAATTTGCCTATCCTAAGGAGATTAGAAAAAATCAAATAATTACACTTGATTATATGATGCCAAATTTTCTTATTTTAAATCCCCTTACTATGAACGAAAAAGAATCCCTAAATTTTAATCTAGGTTTTATTCAAGGGATAAGAACTGATTCGGGTGGTTATACTTATCATTACTTAGAAAAGTATCGTAACGAAGGAAAGCTAATTCCTAAGTTTTACTTATGGGCCACTCCATCAAAGTTAAAAGATCGTTTTGCAAATAAATGTGAGATGCTTTTTCATTCTATAGAGTGGTCTTCATACTACTTTGTGGAGCCTGAAACATTTTTTCATATAAGAATGGGATCAAATTGGGCTAAACATCCTTTTTATAATCAAATGATTAAGGAAGTAAATCTTTTTTTAGATGAATTGTTAAGCGAATAGCATTTTATATTAGCTAATTTTAAGAATAAGGAACTATTTGTGAGTAAGTTATATTTTATTGTCTTGTGTTTTTTACTTAACTATGCGGTGCTTTCTTATACCAGCGAGCGAAGAGTGATAGTTGAAGATGCTATCGAACAAAACCTAGGTAGGATTTCTCCTTATAGTTTAAATAGGTTTGGCTGGTCTATATATTCTCAGTACGGTGAAGAAGGAATTATAGAAGAAATATTTTCAAGAATAGGAATTGAGAATGGATTTTTTGTAGAATTTGGCGCTGCTGATGGAATTTTTTGTTCGAATACTCGGTACCTCTGGGAAAAAGGCTGGAAAGGTGTAATGATAGAAGCCGATTCAGAATTATTTCAAAATTTGGTTAAAACATATGAAGGAAATTCAGATGTCCTTCCATTGAATTATTTTATAAAATGGAAAAAAGAACAGCCGGGATTATTTTTTGACGAAATCAAACGGCTTCATTTCCCAGACACTGAAATAGATTTTTTATCAATTGACGTTGATGGGTGTGATTATTTTATTTTTAAAACTCTTGCATGTCGACCAAAGGTGATCTGCATAGAAAACGGATTAAAATGGCATCCCTTACTTGATAAGGAAGTCCCCGAATCCATTGCGAAGAATAATCTACACCAATCGTTCAAAGTATTAATAGATTATGCTCGATCTGTTGGTTATGAACCGGTTTGTTCAACAATAAATTTATTTTTTGTGAGGAAAGATTTTTATTCTTTTTTTAAAGAAACTCCATCAGACCCGGTAACTCTTTGGAGAGATGCCTTTAGAGCATTTCCTTACAAAAAATATTGGATAGATTGTAGAAACATAACATATCCTGATATTAAGAAATTTGAAAACAGTGTATATGAAACTATTATGCCAATAACAGAAGATTCATAATTCTAAAATTATTGCGATAACACGAAGTGTTAATTTGATTGCTGGGGGCTAATTCATGAAAAAATCCATCTTTTTCTTAACTTCGTTATTAAGCACATCCTTGGTTCTTTCAGAAGGTTTTTTTGACTTAGAAGAATTTGGTTATGAACAATATCAAGATGCTTACGTGAATGGAAAAGTCGTTAAAAAAGCTAGCGGCTATGAAAGATTTGAAAATCAAAGATACGAAATAGTTAATTCAGTATTTAGAAAGTATTCAAGGCCATTTTCAGTTTTGGATATAGGAGCAGCTCAAGGGTATTTTAGTTTCAGGGGAGCAAAAGAGTATCCAAACAGTGTATTTGTAATGCTTGAAGGATCAAATCCTTCATACCCTATGATTTCTGAGCAGCTATCTTCATTGTGTGATTTAAATAGTGAAGTTGATAATGTAATTTGGCTGAACAGATCGATTGATCCTGCTGATTTAAAAAAAATTTCATCATGTGAGCATTTTGATGTCATCTTGTTGCTTAATATTCTTCATTGGTTTCCTTCTGATTGGCAACGAATAATTGAATCCTGCAATAAAATGGCTCACGTTGTAATCATAGAGGTTCCGCCCCTAGAAGAGGGGTCACTGCCTGAAGAACAAATTCAAGTTCGTTCAGGTATTCATCAATATTTATGCAAAAGAGCCTCGCAAAAGATCAACGGAGTTCCCAGACATAGAAGTCCTCATTTAAATACTACGTATTACATATGCGAAAATGATAAAGAATTCTATCTAGAAAAGACAACCTTACTTCATCCTGCTTATGGGGATAGAAAGCACAGCATAAGGTGTAATTATGATTCCAAAAAGTTATTTAAATGCGATGTTATACCTCCATATATTGAGTACAACTCAAATTGGATTCCAGGGATAAATTTATTAACATTTTTAATGATGAATGGATCCTGGCCTACAAGATCTTCCATAATTAAGTTCTTGCCGTATGACAATACGCACATGGATTGGATGCCTAACAATATGGTTTTGAGTGGGAACAAACTGAATTTGATAGATAAAAACGATAAAAAAAACGAAAAAAATGGTATAGCAGGTGCTTCTGAGTATTCAAGTAATCTAAAAAAATTAATAGAAGATTTTATTCTTTCCACTGAAAACAAATCCCAATCTACTGTTGAAGAAAAATTCTGGGAATTCATTGATAAAAGATAGAATAGGTCTGCTCACGTTTTTTAGATAATTTTTAAAGAAAAAATAAATCTAATGAATAAATAAAAAGTCTTAATTAGAGGTTAATTTTGTTTCGTAGGAGCTATATGTTTCGATTTCATAATATAATAACATTCTTCGTTTTATTTATCTCACCGAGCTGGGTTTTTTGTGTATCAAAACCCATCAATGAATTTACAAGTTCAAACGGATATAATGATTGTAATTTTTTTACAAACGGAGAACATGCTTTTCTTCGATCATATTTAAAACCCAATACAAAAGTAATATTTGATGTTGGGGCCAATATAGGTGATTGGAGCAAGATGGCTTCAAGATATGCTCCAAATGCAAAAATATATGCATTTGAACCACACCCTAAAATTTTTAAGATGCTAAGTAAAAATTTTCCAAGCAAAAAAGTGGTTTGCGTTCCTTTTGCTTTAAGTAACCATCAACAAGAAGCTCTGCTATGGGTTTGGGGCGAAGATGCTGATACAGAAAAGTCAGGGTTAAACGGTCTCCATTACAGACCTATCTTGAAGGATATGTTTAATAAAGAACCTTTCTCGATAGAAATTTTTACATTAACGTTAGATAGCTTTTGTGAGGAAAACGGTATCAATAGAATAGATTACTTAAAAATCGATACCGAAGGTAATGAGCTTGCTGTATTGGAAGGTTCAGACAAAATGCTTTCGAATGGCAATATAAATGTTATTCAGTTCGAATATGGTGGATGCTATATTGATTCTAAAACGACTTTAGAAAATGTATATCGCCTTCTAAAAAAACATAATTATAAAGTGTTCCGCATTTTACCGGACAAACTTTTCCCTATAACGGATTGGTCCTCTGGATTAGAAAATTTTCAATATTCTAATTATGTAGCTATTCTATCAGCTGAGTAGTATTTTTTTTGTGTTTAAATTTGTAATCTAAATAGACAAAATACCCGATCAAAAATATAAATTAGACTCTACATTCTTTTGTAGAATTTAAACATGTCTTCCTGGAGTAGTCCTATGGCATCTTTTTTCCCTTCATCTCTCATTTCATTTCTTAGTATATGGTTAAGTTTGTTTGGATCTGGGCTAGTTGATCTAGAAAAACAAGGATGTGAGCAATACCAAGATATTTATGTAAATGGAGTAGTGATCAAGAAAGCCAGCTTTGCAGAGAGATATGAAGAAAAACGCTTTGAAATCGTGAATTCAGTGTTTCAAAGATACAATAGGCCCTTCTCTGTGTTGGATGTGGGAGCTGCTCAAGGGTACTTTACATTCCGTGGCGCTGAGCTTTATCCTGATAGCGTTTTTACTATGATGGAAGGCTCAAATTCAGCATATCCATTAATCTCAAAACAAGTTGCTTCTATTTGTGAACTAAATAGTCACTTAAAGAATGTGATTTGGCTCGATCAACAAATCAATCCACCTGATTTTGTGAAACTTGCTGATTGTGAACATTTTGATGTGATATTGCTTCTGAATATTTTGCACTGGTTTCCAGCTGATTGGGAAAAACTTTTTAATGCTTGCTATAAGATGGGACATGTAGTGATAGTTGAAGTGCCTCCTTATGAAGAAAATTTACCCCGAGGACAAAGAGAACTTCGTAAAAGTATCCACAGTTTTTTATCAAAAAGAGCTCAAGAAATAAAAGTTGGTGTCCCAAGACATAATAACCTTAGCTACAACACGACATATTACATCATTGAAAATCCAGGCCCATTTGTTTATTCACGAACGACTCTGCTACATCCTAATTACAATGATAGAGAGCACTTAGTGAAATATGATTACGACATGATCGGATTTATCAAGAAAAATAAAAAGCCTCCTTATGAGACTGTTGAGACTCCTTGGACTCATGGGATCAATTTATTGACCTATTTAGCATTCAATGGGAGATGTCCAACAAGAAATGAGATGATCCACGCTCTACCTGTAGATCCTTCCCATCGAGACTGGATGCCTAACAATATGATTGTTAGCGGAAAGAAGCTCTCTTTGATTGATGAAAAAGACTCAAAAAATATTCCCTTGCCAGCAAGCCGCATTTATTCTGATAAATTAAGAAAGTCTTTAATCGATTTCATTCGAACGACAGAGAACACTTCTTTCCCTTATGTTAGACAAAAGTTCAAAGAGTTTTGTATAGAAAACACTCCTAAGTAGGAAGTGCGGAAGTGTTCCTTGAAGTTTGATGATTGATATACTCTGAAAAAGTCAAATCGACTATATTTTAGATGTAATAGACTCTCATTATTGTATTTGAATATGTCCCATTTGAATCCCCAGCAACTTCAAGCCATGTCCCATGTGGAAGGTCCGCTTCTTGTCTTAGCAGGAGCAGGATCTGGTAAAACTACAGTTGTCATTAACAGAATTGCTCACCTCATTGAAATGGGGGTCCCTCCATCTGATATTGTAGGTGTCACTTTCACAAATAAAGCTGCAGGGGAGATGAGACATCGGATTGAAAAGAAATCGAATGTCCATGTTCTTATCGCTACGTTTCACTCTTTATGTGCTTTAATATTAAAGCAATCTATCCATCATATGGGGTATAAACCAAATTTTTCCATCTATGATGAATCAGATAGCGAAAGTGTGATTCGAAGCTTACTCCAAAATTATGAGATCAAAACGGAAAAGGGTATCATTAAGAATATCCGCCACTTCATATCGAGTGCGAAAAATAGCCTTCTTGAGCCATCAGATATTAAAACCTCAGAAAAAGTTGAGAGTATATTCCTCCATGATATTTATGCTCAGTATCAGCAGAAACTCAGAGAGTACAACGCCTTAGATTTCGACGATCTCCTTTTTTTAACGGTGAAATTACTTAGAGAATTTCCTCAGGTACTTTTCCATTATCAACAGAAATGGCCTTTTCTTCTCATTGATGAGTACCAAGATACAAACCATGCTCAGTACATCATCGCAAAAATGATTGTGGAAAGAAGTAACAATATTTTCGCTGTGGGCGATCCCGATCAGTCAATTTATTCCTGGAGAGGCGCAGATATTGGAAATATTCTACGATTCCAAGAAGACTTCCCTGGAGCTAAAGTCATTCAGCTCGAGCAAAACTATCGTAGTACAAATAATATACTTAAAGCTGCTAACTCTCTTATTAAGAACAATAAAAGAAAATATGAAAAGCGTCTTTGGAGTGAATTAGGTGATGGGGAAAAGATTTCTTTAAAGCAATTCGATAATGATATCGAAGAAGCAAGATTTGTTGTTCAAAAGATCAAAAGTCTTTTAAAAACAAATACAGTTGCAGCCAAAGAAATCGCTATTTTTTACCGGACGAACTCGCAATCACGTAGTTTTGAAG
>CAYSAJ010000003.1:12721-94902 GCA_964429005.1 uncultured bacterium
ATCAAATCATCGGTGGGATTTCGTTTTATGATAGGAAAGAGGTCAAAGATCTTATCGCTTTTCTAAGATTTATCTTCATACCAGATGATTTTGTCTCTTTTTCTCGAATCATTAATATCCCAAAGAGAGGCATTGGTAATGTTACGATTAAGAAAATTCAGGATCTTGTAGCTGACAGGGGAGGATCCCTTCGAGAAAACCTTGAGTATATCGTCGCTGCAGGCCCTAAAGGATTTTCAGGATCTGTTCGTGATGAAATTCAAGATTTCTTATCAATGCTAAATGCAGCACATGCCTTGCTTGAAAAGAATCAAATTTTTGATGCCCTTAAGTACATTCTCTCAGTGACTAACTATGATCAGATTCTCAAAGCTGATCAAGAAACCTATGAAGACCGCAAAGAAAACGTGAATGAGCTCTTGATCAAGATTTCAGAGTTTTGCCTTCTTCATCCAGGGGCAAGCCTTGCTGACTTTCTAGAAGAAATCACCCTAAATACAGCCCAATCGAATGTTGAAGGAGATGATCACATTTATCTCATGACATTCCACAACAGTAAAGGCCTTGAATTTGATACTGTGTTTATGGTTGGTATGGAGGAAGACCTTTTTCCCCATATCAATTCGAGAGAATCCCAAGATCAAATCGAAGAGGAAAGAAGACTTTGCTATGTTGGGATGACGCGTGCCAAAAAACAGCTTTTTATGACAAGGGCAAGGTATCGAGTGATCTGGGGAATCCCCAAATATACATCGATATCTCGCTTTGTAAAAGAAATTGAGCCCTCTTTTTTCTATCCTGAAGAAAAAATGGAGGCAGACTCGCCTGTGTCAGAGAATGACATCCAGGTAGAATCTATGGTTTATCATCCCTCCTTTGGGAAAGGGATGATAAAAAAGAAATATCAAACCTCTTTAGGTCTTACCTTCGATATTTATTTTTATGACTTAAGTTCGATAAAGTCGATTGTAGCGAAATATGCTAAGCTCCAAAAGATTTAACCTTCTGTTAGGGATCATTTTATGAAAAAACTCGTTTTGTTTCTTACTTGTTGTTCGCTGAGCTTTGCAGCAACAAAAACAGGGATCGATCGATTCTTCGATGAGGGTTTTGATAAAGATCTAGCAGGGAAGAAAATCGGCATTTTCACAAATCATACAGGGATCAATTCTAATATTCAGTCTACGATCCACATTTTTGATGAAAAAGCGAAGCAATTTGAAGTAAAGGCTATCTTTATTCCAGAGCATGGCCTGACGGGGAGTGCTCTCGCAGGAGAAAAGGTGAACTCTTCTTCAGGCAAGAGACCTATTCATAGTCTCTATGGAAAAGAAAGACGCCCTAGTGATGAAATGCTAAAGGGTCTCGATGCGATTGTGTGCGATATTCAAGATGTTGGGGTTAGAACCTATACTTATATTTCTACACTTTTTTACATCATGGAAGAGTGTGCTAAACGTAAAATTGAGGTTATCGTGCTCGACCGCCCTAATCCAATAGGAGATGTCGTCGATGGACCCATGATGGAAGAGGTCAATCGTTCTTTTATTGGATATATCAATATTCCGATCTGCCATGGAATGACAATCGGGGAGCTAGCTCACTTCTTCAATGAAGAATATGGGGTCAAGTGCCCCCTTACAGTAGTGAATATGACAGGTTATAAAAGAGACATGTCTTTCATCGATACACAGCTTCCTTGGATGCCGACAAGTCCAAATATTCCCGAGGCTGATACTCCCTTTTTCTATGCGACCACAAATTTGATGGGGGAGCTGAGCCTTGTGAATATTGGAGTAGGGGGGCCTCTAAGTTTTAAAGTCGTCGGAGCTCCATGGATCGATGCTGATAAACTCTCCAAAGCCCTCAATGACCAAAAGCTTATGGGGGTGTATTTTGCCCCTATTCATTTCAAGCCATTCTACGGAAAATATAAAGATGAAGAATGCCATGGCATCCTCATATTTATAAGAGATAAAAAACGTTATCAGCCTGTGGTATCACAATTTATGATTTTGGGAGTTTTGAAAAGTATGTATCCGGACACGGTGGATAAAGCCCTCAAAGCTCTGACGCCCGATCGTAGGAAATTTTTCGCTAAAGCGACAGGGTCGGATACGATTTATCAAATTTTACTCTCTGAAAAATACCCTGCCTGGAAACTTGTCGAGTTTCATAAAAAAGAGCGTGAATCGTTTCTCTCAAAACGAAAAAAAGCCCTGAACAAAGAATACGACCTCTAAATTTTAGCAAACTCCTTTTCAAACTGCTAACTCATTGACAGAAAGGGGCAAATTCCCTATGATGAGCCTACTTTTTATTATGAAACACGGAGTTTGACAATGGCTGTAAAAACAGTAAAGCCGCTCGGCAATCGAATCCTCGTTAAAAGAAAAAACGCAGAGACCTCGAGAGGAGGCATTCTTTTACCTGAGAGTTCACAAGAAAAACCCAAACAAGGGGAAGTTGTAGCTGTTGGTCCCGGCAAAACAGACGATCATGGTTACCACCATAAAATGTCGGTCAAAGAAGGAGATCTTGTCCTTTTTTCTTCCTATGCCGGTACAAAAGTGTCCGTAGGAGACGATGATCATGATTATCTGATCATGTCTGAAGATGATGTACTAGCGATTTTGGAATAGGAGATAACCATGGCAAAATTGATCAAATTTCAAGCAGAAGGCTTAAAAAAAATATCTAAAGGTGTTCAAATCTTAGCAAAAGCGGTCATCGTTACCCTAGGTCCTAAAGGGCGTAATGTTGTCATTAAAAAAGGGATGGGATCACCGCTTTCTACAAAAGACGGTGTGACTGTCGCTAAAGAAATTGTTTTAAAAGACAAATTCGAAAACATGGGCGCTCAGCTCGTTAAAGAAGCTGCAGCTAAAACGGCCGATAAAGCGGGCGATGGAACAACAACAGCGATTGTCCTTGCTGAAGCTATTTTCAATGAAGGGCTCAAAAGTGTGGTGGCTGGGGCTAACCCAATCGAACTCAAAAGAGGAATTGACATCGCTGTTGATACTCTTGTAGAAGCTTTGTCAAAAATGTCGAAAAAAGTCACTAGCCAAGAAGAAATCAAACAAATCGCTACGATTTCTGCAAACAACGACGCTGAAATCGGTGCTTTAATTTCCAAAGCGATGGAAAAAGTGGGCCGCGATGGAACGATCACTATGGCTGAAGCAAAAGGAATCGATGACCATTTAAAAGTTGTTGAAGGGATGCAATTTGATAAGGGATATCTATCCCCTTATTTCATCACGAATGCTGAAAAAATGTCGGTGGAATTTTCAAATGGCCTTGTTTTCGTTACAGACGCTAAACTTTCTTCTGCAAAAGATATAGTTCCTATTTTAGAAGCAGCTCAAGAAATACGTAAGCCTCTGCTCATCATCGCAGATGATGTAGAAGGAGAAGCTTTAGCGACTCTGGTTGTGAACAAAATCAAAGCAGGTCTTCAAGTATGCGCTGTTAAAGCTCCTGCCTTTGGGGATCGTCGCAAAGAAATGATGAAAGACATCGCTTTAGTTACAAGAGCGACTTTCGTATCAGAAGAAGTGGGCCTTAGCCTTGCTGATATTGAACCTTCATTTTTTGGCTCTGCAAAAACTATTACGATCAACAAAGAAGAAACAATTATTGTTGATGGTATGGGTGATAAATCGGCGATTGCTGAAAGAGTTACAGAAATTAAAAATCTTATTGCTCTTTCTGACTCTGATTATGACAAAGAGAAACTCCGCGAGAGACTTGCAAAACTCTCTGGTGGCGTAGCTGTTCTTGAAATCGGAGCACCAACTGAAGCTGAACTTGGTGAAAAGAAAATGCGTGTTGAAGATGCGATGCATGCAACACAAGCTGCTGCTATCGAAGGTGTCGTTCCTGGAGGTGGTGTAGCTCTCATTCGTGCTTCAAAATCCCTTGATAAACTCCAGCTTAGCGGAGATCAAAAAATAGGTCTTGAAATCGTAAGAAAAGCAGCCTATGCGCCAGCGATTGCTATCGCTAGCAACTGTGGAGAACAAGGACATCTTGTTGCTGAAAAGATCTCTTTAGCTGAAGGGAATATCGGCTATAACGGCCTAACAGGACAGTTTGAAGATCTCGTCAAAGCAGGAGTTCTTGATCCTGTTTTAGTAACAAAGAGCGCTCTTCGTCATGCAGCCTCAATTTCTTCAATGCTCCTTACCATATCTGCTATGATCACTGATAAACCTGAGCCTAAGCAAGAAACCCCAATGCCTGGTGGTGGAATGCCTATGGGAGGAATGGGTGGCATGGGAGGAATGATGGGTGGTATGGGCGGAATGATGTAATCAAGTCCCAACTCCCTCAAAGAAAAAACCCGTTATCTGTAGAGATAACGGGTTTTTGTATTTAATATCAGCTGATGATCTAAATTACATTGCCTCGGCTACTTGCTCTTCTAAATAAGAAGATGCCGGCAGGTATGCTGAAATCTCTGTAGTATCAAAGCCAGCCTTTGCAAAAGCATTTACTATAGTTTCTGTAACTGCTTGTCGCATTAGAGTCACTTTCAATTCACTTGAAGCCTTCCTTTTTGTTCTAGCTTCATACTCAGCAACTTTCACATTATTACTGCTCATCACTTCAGTACTAGATATTGCCATGCGAATAATGTCTTTCATGAAGTAGTCCATAAACGCTTTTTTGCCTGCAGTGTTTAAAGCAGCATTAAGCTCAGTATCAAATTCTTTACTTGTATTGTCCGTTGCATACTCTGCTTTGATCTTATCAACAAAGAGACCATAAGCAGCTTTGATATCTTCCTCTAGAGATGTTGAGCCAAGCGCCATTTGTATTGCTCGTCTAAATGGTTTTTTCAGAGATTGGTCTTTCATTACAAGAGCTAAAGTTCGCGAAATAAGCCTTTTTGCAACAGTGGTTCGATAGGCACTTTCTGCATCATCCACAGGTACAAGCCTTACCACTTCCCCAGATATTTCCAAGAAACGAGCACATTTTTTGAAGTTTTCTTCTGTGTTAAGAGTTGCTACTAACTCTGCAGAAAAACCTTGTGAAAGGAGGGACTCTGAGGCTACTTGATGAAGAGTTCTAGCTTTCATGTCTGCAGTAAGCTCTCCGCCAGTGCCTCTTACACCTTCGCTGAGCTTTGCTCGATAAGAACTCATAATATGTGGTGACGCAAGAACTGCTTCATACCGAATGTTCAAAACATAAGCTTCAACAAACTTATTAAAATCTGCTGATGCAAGGTAAACACCAAAATCTAATTCTGTAAATCCAACTTCAGTTAGAAGTTCTCTATATTTTGCTTTTAACATAGTTTTAGCAAGATCTACTTGATCTCCAAATGCTGTTTCTGTGCAAAGAGCACGTTGAATGCTGCTCTTTAGAGAAAGATCTAGGACTACATCTTGCTGGAGAATCTTGATTACTGTTTGTAATCTTTGCGTTTCTGAAGCAGTGTGGGATTTAGCTCTGATGGCTTCACTTTGTCTAATTGTGACTTCAGCTCGAACAAACCCTAAAACCATATCTGTATATGTTGTAAGATTGATTCTTTCTGAAGGTATAGTCCCAAAATCTTTATATAGGGCTGCAAATTCTTGAAGAGCATTTTCTTCATTTGCTTTATCAGCAGCAGCGTTTTTTGCCTCATCAAGAATAGCTGTAGAGACCGTTCTTCTAAGAAAAGGAAGTAAACTTTCAATAGAAATTGTTGCTCTTGCTTCTCTTAGGTGTGCTTCTGCAGCTGCAAGCGCTTCTGGAGCCTTTTCTCTCAATGCATCAATAAATCCTTGAAGAGACATTCTCTTTAGTGGTGGAAGTGCTTCCCATTTACTGCGAGCTTCAATGAGCTGATCAGGTTTTAAAATAGCTCTTGGAGCGATTTTTTGAAGTAACTTGATTAAAAGCTCTTTTTGCTTAGATGGCTCTAAATAGGTATTATTGAATAAAGTACGAGCCATTGCGCCTTCTGCACCGATTCCATCGTAGGATAAAATAAAATTCAAAATGGCTGCTCTATATCTATGTAATTCAGGTTTATTAAGTAGAGGGGAAAAAGCTCTTTCAACAATCTGGATTCTCTCAAAAAGAACTTGAATATTGCGCTCAACAGAGGGTGAGATGTTTTGAGCAACACTTTTAATAGATGCTAATAAAGGTGATCCAGGGAGCGTTTTAGAGAGGTATCCAATTACTTTTTCTCTTCTTGCATAGGATGCTACGAATTCTTTGATTTTTGTTTCATCTATGAAAAAGCTCATAAACATTCCAGATACCGGTTCCATTTCCTGGAAAATGTGTGCAAAAATATAAAGGATTTGAGGATCTGCGGGTTTAGATGAATCAATAGGCGCTGTTAAGAGTAAATTCCCTAGATAAATCAAATTTTCTACTTCTGCATGATCTGAAGGGAATTTTTCTGAAAAAGTTTGAAGAATTTTCGCCGCAATGGGGGAACTTGCATTTTTAGTAGCAAAACTACGTACGCTTTCTAAAAGTACAAACCGGCTTTCAATGCTTGAAGTGAATGTTACACTATCTGCAGAAACAATCAATTTCGCTGACTCTGGATCCGAGAAGTCTACATCTTGTAATCCATCAAAACGTGCAAACTCCAATAATGAAGGATTATTTTGAAATGCAACATAGCAAGTTTGGATTCTCTTTGCTAAAGCAATTTGAACTTCTGGACTCAGACGTGCAAAGCCACCAGCTGCTATAATTTTTTTTGCTAAAGGATCATTAGGCTGTTTTTGAATAAACTCAAGTCTTTGTCTAGCAACTTGAAGTTTGTCAAGACCAGCAATAAGCTCTACTAATGCTTTTTTGACTTCTGGCAGAGGAGTGGTTGTTAAGTATTGTGATGCAACGGCTTTAACAACGAGCATTTGTCTGAACTCTTCATCAGTTGCGTTGATCGCTTTTACAACAAAGAGGGGATTTGATGACATTTCCTTGAGGAATACCGCTATAGCCCTGTCGTCGTGCTGCTGAAATAAAAGAACAATCGCTTGGACGATCGCTTCTATCAATCCTAGGAATCCTTCTTTTTGTTTGTACACTTGCAATTGTCCACTTGCATCGATAGCTAATGTTACTCTTCCTCGCAAAGACAACGTCTCTAGTGTTTTTCCTCCAGTTTCAATGCTGCTGGCTACAACGTCTTCAGCTAAAGGAGATAGAGCAGCTAAATTAGTTTCTAAAGCTCTCTCAGGCATGATCCTAGTCATAATTAATCCTTAAATAAAAATAATTTAATAATAATTATAATTATAATTATCTTATATAAGAATATTAAAATATTTAATATTAATAGTTTAAATATTAATTATATTGTTTTAAACTAGGTTTAAAATGTTGATTTTGAGAAGGTAAGGATAAAATAAAAAGTATATTAATCAGTAAGGCGCTAATATTTAGATGTTTAAGATAGCTATTACTTCGCTTGTTTAAAATTTTTATTTATATAAGGGGTTCTAAAATTTCTTGGGAAGAATATGCAATGCAGCCCAATCGTCTTTAAGCTCTAGCTGATAATCTCGGCCCCTGAAATACTGTCTTATGTAGTCTTGAGCCTGATCGGCAAGAAGGCCTGAAATGATCCACTCCCCGGAGCTGGCTAGAAGAGCGGGAGTAGATTCGAAGAGAAACTCTTGCTCACCTAGGGTCATATTGAGAAGAATAAGGCTTTCAGAGGGGACGGCTGCTAGATGAGTGTGAACCATGATAGATGATGCACCACTGATCTCAAAATTCTTTTTTGCGTGGTGGATAGAAGCTTCATCAATTTCTAGTGCCAAAATCGCTTTGAAGCCAAGATAATGGGCCGCTAAAGCTAAAACACCACTTCCTGTTCCTATATCAACCACGGTGTTTTGTTTTGAGCGATTTTGACAAAGGAAGCGAAGGCACATCTCTGTCGTGGGATGAGATAAATCTCCAAATCCAGCTCCAGGGAGCATTCTGAAATTTATTCCGGGCCCGTTGTACTCACTTAAATCAATATGGGCAAAACCATCTTTGAAATGAGGGGCAAATGTTTTCCACTGATCAGTCCAAATGTCTTCCGAGACCTCTTCCCTTTTACAAAAACAGAGGGGAGGAATGGATGCTTCAGAGTCTATTTCCCCAAAAATTTGATGGATGCCTGTATCAGCATCTTCCACAATTGAAAGATTTTCTATACATAAAGGGACGAGTTCCTGCAGCGCCTTTTCTATTGAAAAAGTGGAAAAGCAGATGGGAAGAGAAGTTGATGTTTTCATGGAGAGGATTGTAGCCTCTTTTCTATTAAAATTCTTGCCTTTTTTAGTATACATAAGAGATGATAGGAGCCCTTGCGCTGGTAGCTCAATTGGATAGAGTACCTGGCTACGGACCAGGAGGTTTGAGGTTCGATCCCTCACCGGCGCGCTTTTTCTACTATGATGAAAATAGAAGTTTTTCCTTTAGGTCCTTTTTCAACAAATTGTTACTTTATTAGTAATCATCAGGGCTCTGTCATCATTGATCCTGGTCAAAATGCCCTATCTGCAATCAGAAGCAAATTTCATATCACCCCAGGCCAGGTTAGTGCCATTTGGCTGACCCATTCTCACTGGGACCACACCGTAGGCCTTAAAGAGTGCCAAGAGTTTTTTGATGTCCCCATATATGTACATCCTCTAGATCGTAAAAATATTGAATACCCTGGCTCCGATGGAATTCCTTGCATGGTCATGCCTCCCCCCGTTCATACTGATATCCATCCTTTAGAAGAAGGGATGATTTTGAAAGCCGGTGAAGTGAAATTCAGAGTGATCCATACTCCTGGGCACTCCCCAGGAGGAGTGTGCTTTTACTCAGAAGAGCATCAAGTTCTCTTTTCAGGAGACACTCTTTTTAAAGGTATGATAGGAAGTCTTACCCTCCCTACAGGAGAGCCGAGCAAGATGTGGCCATCTCTTGAAAAACTTGCTATACTTCCCAAGGAAACAAAGATATTTCCAGGACATGGTCCTTCCACAGTACTAAAAGATGAAGAGTGGATTCATCAAGCAGAGCAGATTTTTGGAGAAAACATATGACCTTAGTCGGTAAAAAAGCCCCTACTTTTCAAGCAACAGCTGTAGTAAAAGACAAATTTATCCCTTCCTTTTCTTTAGAGGATTATCTGGGAAAATATGTGATCTTTTTCTTTTATCCCCTTGATTTTACATTCGTATGCCCCACAGAACTTCACGCTTTTCAAGAAAAATTGAAAGATTTTCATCATCGACATGCTGAAGTCATCGCTTGTTCCATCGATTCTCATTTTTCTCACTTAGCTTGGCTTACAACTCCCAAAGATAAAGGGGGAATTTGTGGTGTTGAATATCCAGTCGTCTCCGATATTCACAAGGAAATTGCTAAGCAGTATGGCGTGCTTAAAGATGAAGATGGTATCGCGTTTAGAGGGCTTTTCTTGCTCGATAAACATGGAGTCATTCGTCATCAAGTCATCAATGATCTGCCACTTGGGCGCTCTGTCGATGAAACTCTTCGAATGCTCGACGCTTTGATTTATCACGAAAAACACGGCGAAGTATGTCCTGCTAATTGGAAGTCAGGTGAAAAAGCTATGACGGCCGATCAAGAAGGGTTAAAAGAATACTTCCGATAATAATTGAAATTCACTCCTCTTGAGACCAAGAGGAGTGAGAGATTATTCCTGAACTTCTTCAGCTACTGTAATTTCTTCCACAGTGTCTTCAAGATCATCATCTTCTCGAACATTCACAACAAGATCATACTGAGCAAAAGCTGTTCCTTCATCTGTCATGTTAAAGTTACAAGAAAAAGTTCCTGTAAAAAAATCTTCAGCGGGTTTCCAGTTTTCACAATCTAAACTGAGAAATAATTCATCTGATGAAAATTTAAGGTAGAGTTGCTTTTCAAATTGGAATACGAGGGGAGAGGTTTCTTTCATAGAAAGAGAAATAAGTTCTCCTCCGATATTGAATTTAAATGGGATTTTCATCCCTGCAGGGAAAGAAAAGATCATACACTCTTTAGGAGAGGTGAAAAGATCTTGAAACTCCTCTGGATTCACTTTAGATAAATCGTAAATGGGGCAACTATCGTCTGCTACCACGTAGCTAGAAACAAGTAAAGAGAGAGCTATTAACATTTTTTTCATACAAAACTCCTTTGTATGAGAAAAGAGTTTTAAGCAGATGAGTTTTTTCTACAATCACGAAGTTAAAAAATCATAAAAATCTTGCTGATGAATCAGAAGCAACGCTTGCTTTTCCTCGCAGATCAAATGCGCTTTTTCAATGATTTCTGTGCTTGAAACACCAGGCATATAAAGGCCATCAACAGGATCTTTGCAAAGATGGATGAGATCCAGTCCTCTATAGTACTCACTGAAGTGATACCCTTCTTCCTCTACTCTTTTGTAGAATACTTTATTGTTCATGAGTAGGGACTGAATAGCGAGAGGAATGCCGAGGCTATCCGAAGAAGGGGGATTGCCTAGAACTTCACTTAAACGTGGAAGGGAATCAATCGGAATAAGGCTTTGGAATGCGCCTTTTTCTGCTTCCCCAAAAAGAAAAATATTTAAATGCATGGATGTATGATTATTATTTTCTACTCTTACCCATAGAAAAAAGCAGAATAATCTTCAAGGCTGGCTAAATAGAAAGCCTAGAAAATCAGGTAAAATAATATTTTACCTTGTATTTTGACCAAAAATTTTCGAATTCTACCTTGGAATTTGACCAAAAATAAGTCAATTATACCTTGGAAAACGTACATCTTAAAGATAATTAGACACTTATACTTCAAGCGATTTGCATTTATAATCTAGATCGATTGCAACCACTTAAGCGTGCACACAAATTGAGGCTCTACAGAGTCTGGTTTCCCGAAATTAATACGTTGAATATCTTCATGCTTTCTTTATAATCATAACCTCCTTTTGGAGGTTACTTTGGAAGCCCTATCAAATAGTTTAAAATATCCCCTTCAGTTCTTTACCCATCAAATCATCGGGGGATGTGGTTTTCCTCAAAGTAAAAATAGTGGTGTGGAGATCCTTCAACGAATTTCACAGGTCGCTTTAGCTGTTATATTTAGTGTTCTAGCTTTGACTTCGATCCCTTTGTGGGGAGCAGGAGAGATCATTGAGAGAGTTTCACAGGGCAATCAATCGTTTTATCAAGACCAGGTCGATCTTCCTCCTACTTCAGATGGTGAATTAGGTCTCGACCAAACAAAAACAAAGCATGTCGGTTTTTCTATTTCTACATACCAAAACACATCAAATCCTACGTTTTGTGAAAGATCGAACTGGGGAAAATATCATCAAACTCATTTTCTAGGGGATAAAGCTCATTTACGGGTTGGACAAGGTGTGGACATATTAACAGAGCAAGGCATGGAGCAAATTTGTAGAGATGTCTTAAGCGCTAACGGAAATGTTTTGCGCTTTTCTGTGGAAATGGCCGATGTCATAAAACACGATGGTTCATTAGATGAAGTTGCTATGGAAAGATATGTGAGAGCTGCAGCTTATGTAAAAAGCCAAGGGATCACTCCGATTGTAACTCTCAGCCACTTTGTTCACTGGCTTGATCAAGATGGAAAAGATCTTTTTGAAGATGTAAAAAATATCGACCAATTTGTTTCTTTTGCTGCCGTTTGCTATGAAAGACTTCATGAATCGGTGGATACATTCGTCACATTTAATGAACCTAATGTATCTGCTGTAGGCAATTACGCACTGGGAGATTTTCCTGCAGAAAAACCTGGGAGACTATGGACACATGCACGAGTCTTGCAAAATATGCTCAAAGCCCATGAAAGAGCCTATGATACCATTCATGAACTTGCAAGAGGCTATACTAAAGAAGTAAAGGTGGGACTCACCCATCAGGCTCTTCGCTTTACCTCAAACTCTCCATGGAACCTTATCGCTAGAATCACCTGTTTTGTGATGACCTATCTGTTTCATGAATCTTTCATGCAGTGGGCTGCAAAAAATCAAAGCAAATTTGATTTTCTAGGAGTGCAGTACTACACAAGACCTCTTATCGGAGGATTTCCTCCCGATTCGATAGCAAGAGAAGGGGAGCCCATGGTTACGTGTATGAGATTTCGTTTTGATCCAGCAGGTATCCATCCTATTTTAACCCAAATTGCTCAAAGACTCTCGGGAAAATCCCTTATCATTACAGAAACAGGAACAGCTGGAACAAGCTACGTGAATCCCACAGTTGAAGAAAGCGCTGCATCTGATCGTATGGATGAGCTGAGAACAACTTATTATAGAGACTCAATCAAAGCAGTACGTAGAGCACAAGATGAAGGATCCAGAGTAATAGGATACATGGGATGGAGCCTCTATAGAAACTTCGAGTGGCCTCATGGATTCTCAAGAGATCACGATTTTGGTGTCATTGCTAGAGATCTAGAGAGTGGCCTAACGAGACCTACAACGGCTTTTGCATTGCTAGCAAGCGTGTTTGAAAGAACTCTGTCACTAGCTCGCCCAAACACGCATGTAGCTTGAACTAGTGACGATAATACTTACTGTTATGCCCTAGTTCTTCCTCAATTTGTAAGAGGCGATTGTATTTCACAACCCTCTCAGATCTGCAGGTAGAACCTGTTTTAATTTGCCCTGCATTTGTAGCAACAGCTAAATCAGCAATAAAAGAATCTTCTGTTTCCCCAGATCTATGAGAAATAATCGTTGCAAATCCAGCTTTATGGGCCATATGGATCGTATCTAGTGTTTCTGTAAGCGTGCCAATTTGATTGAGTTTAATGAGGATCGCATTTGCTGCTTTTGTCTCAATCCCTTTTTTAAGAAATTTAGGATTTGTTACGAAAAGGTCATCCCCAACGATCTGTACATGAGATCCTAGTTTTTTTGTAAGTGAAGGCCAGTGACTCCAATCATTTTCATCAAGACCATCTTCTATAGAATCAATGGGATATTTTTTTGTAAGATCTGCAAGAAGAGAAATCCACTCTTCACCTGTGCGATCGTGAGAAGAAAGGCCTTTTTCCTTTCTTTTTCTTTCTATGTAATGATGAGAAGATTTCTCATACATAAAACTAGCAGCGCAGTCGATCGCAATCGTAATATCATCTTTAGCGCGATATCCTGCCTTTTCTATTGCTTGCAGTATAAGCTCAATCGCCTCAGCAGGAGTATTCAAGTCAGGAGCGAAGCCACCTTCATCACCAACGTTTGTTGATAAATTTTTTCCTTTAAGTATTTTTTTCAGATGATGAAACACCTCTGAAGACATTCTAAGGGCTTCTTTAAAAGAAGGAGCACCTACAGGCCTAATCATGAACTCTTGGAAGTCGATCGTGTTATCAGCGTGTGCACCTCCATTGAGAATATTAAGCATTGGGCAGGGAAGAAGAAGAGGATGACTATCTAAAATAGACTGATAAAGAGGTACGCCTTTCACTTTAGCACCAGCGCGTGCAATCGCGAGTGAGCATCCTAAAATCGCATTTGCACCAAATCGAGATTTATTTGGCGTCCCATCTTCTTTGATCATCAGATGGTCTAAATTTTCCTGCTCAAGGACTTCTTTCCCAATTAGCAAATCGGCTATTGGGCCGTTGACGTGAGATACAGCTTTTAAAACACCTTTGCCCATGTACCTACGAGGATCATGATCTCGAAGCTCTACGGCTTCATGCTCACCAGTAGAAGCGCCAGAAGGGACGGCTGCGGAGGCTCTATGCCCATCTTTAGTCTCTAGAACTACCTCTAGGGTAGGATTGCCTCGTGAATCTAGAATTTCTCTCGCATGGATGGATCGAATTTTGGACATAGTGTTTCGCCTTTGTTTCTTTTGATATTAGAAAAAATGACGATTTTAAAACAGAGGGCGGTTTGCTTTTAAATCTTCAAAGAGCAAAACATACGACTCATAACGGAGCGCAGATAGCTTTCCTTTTTCTACAGCCCTAATGACCCCGCAATCAGGTTCATGAATATGGTCACAGTTGAGAAAATGACATTTTCCTGCAAAAGCTTGAATATCCGGAAAATAAAGAGGAAGATCACTCAGTGGGATATCCCAAAGGCCAAAACTCTTAATTCCCGGAGTGTCTACACAATAACCTCCGTTTCCCAAAGAAAGCAACGTGGCTGTAGTTGTTGTATGGCGCCCTTTTTGCGTTTGATATCTCACATCAGATGTTCGTAGATCAAGTCCTGTCAAATTGTTAATAAGAGATGTTTTACCAACTCCAGACTGCCCTGAAAAAACAGATGTTTTATTTTTTGTGAGGTTATTAAGCTCTTCCATGCCTTCTCCTGTTTTTGCACTCACGCACACTACAGGGATATCAAGTTTGTTATAACCTTCTATGAAGAGTTGAATGAAATCGATCGAAGCTTTAACAAATTCGGGATCGACACCTTCTTCAGGCTCAGATAAGAGATCCCATTTGTTGATGATCACAATCGGTTTCATGTTTCCTTTTTGAGCCATAATTACATAGCGATCAATCAGGGTTGGCTTAAATGAAGGAAGAAAGGGACTTGTTGTGATAAGTACTTGATCTACATTTGCTGCTAAAAGCTGTTGTTTATTACGGCTGTAGTTTTCAGCACGGCACAAAACCGATGTGCGAGGCATAATCACTTCAATGACACCAGCTTCTTCACCAATCGGAGTAAAACGAACAACATCTCCTACAGCTAATAAATTTTTATTAAGAGATCTCTCTTGTTTGAGATTTCCTCTCAAAGAGCAGATAATCTTTTTATGGGCTGATTCAACTAGCATTCCCTCAGAGGTGATTGTGATCACTTTGCCCTCTGCAAGGTGAGCTACGTCAGGGGTAATTTGATTCTGAGCTTTTTTTTCTCGATCTGTTTTTTTGTACTTCGAGCGGTCTTTGCTCTGAGCCATTTTTTTGTCTTTTTTCGATTCTTTTCTGTCGCGAGATAAATAGTGCTCTTCATAATCGAGATGATCAAATTTTGACATGGGACTCTCTAAGTAGATACATCATAATGCTGCCAGCTATGGCGACATTCAATGATTCTGTTGTAGCAGAAATCGGGATTTTTACAAGCGCTCCTTTTTCCTTGAAATAAGGGTTTACACCTTGCCCCTCATGGCCCAGAACAAGGGCTACAGAGTCAACTCTCGTTGAAAAATGAGGGTTTTCTCCCTCAAGGTCTGCGATCAAAAGAGGGATGTGGCGCATTTTGAGCCACTCAGTGATCTCTTCTTTATTTCCCACTTTGAGAGGTATGGTAAAGATTGCCCCTTTTGACGCCCTTATGACTTTGTCATTAAAAGGATCACAAATCGGTTCAATAAAATAGATGCCATCAAAGTCAAAAGCGAGAGCGCTTCGGACAAGAGTCCCAATGTTCCCTGGATCTTGCAAACGATCAAGAACCAATATCCTGCGAGAATTTTCAAAATTTTCCTTTGAAGGGAGGGAGATCTCCATGGCGATAGGCTCTGGATTTTCTACTCCTGAAATTTTTTTTAACTCTTCCTCTGTTGTCAAATAGATGGGGACTGTGCTACATCGAAAAGGAAGATGATCAAGAGAGGTGACAAGGATCGCTTTAGCTTGGGAATAAAGCTCTTCAGTCAGTTTTTTCCCAATTACCAAGGCCGATTTTACCTCGTAACGGTAGTCCTTGTCCTTACGGAGTAAAAGAAAATGTTGAAGTTGTTGTTTTGTAATCTTTTGAGCTTGAGGGTGTTTCATTGAATAGCGAGAATAATTCCCCTTCATCTAAACTTTCGTTTGCGCCTCTCGTAGGCTCTTTAGCAAGAAGGGTAATTCTTGTTTCCTTAATTTTTCTTGTTTTACCCCTCACATTCTACACCATTTTCGTTTATGAGAAAATTTATAACGAAGAATTAAAAAGTGTTTTTGATATTTTGGTTCATACTGAAGATGAGCAAGTTGAGCTTTTACAGACATGGTTTGACTACGAGGCTCAGACCGCAGATCTCTTTTATCAAATTCTTCAAGATCAGTCTTTAAAATCGGGGGGTCTGACTCAAAACGATTTTAATAAACTTTTAGGATCTTTTCAGCAAGGAAGCTATCGAGAAGCCATAGGTTATATTGGCTTTAACCAATGCATTAAAGGAATTTGTCATGGGATCTCTTTACCAAGTATCTCTAATGAACAACTTTTAAAAAGTATTCCATTAGAAGAGATGCTCAAAAAAGAGACCTCAATGACTGTCTGCTATATCCCCTCAATAGGATACTCTCTTTTACAGTTTCGAGTATTCAAAGATCCCATTAATGGACAAGTCAACGCAGCCATATACTCACTCTTTAAGTTAGAAACAATACTCAAAAGGCTCTCTCTGATTATGAGCCACTATAACGAATCGATATCTATATTAGATGAACATTTTAATATCCTTGTGTCTACCAATAAGACCTACCCAGCAAAAAACTTTACCTTTACCAAGCCGACTTCATTCAAAGATTTGAATATCATAAATGCTAAAGGTGTTTCTTTTGTAACAGGCGATGAGTTGCATTATGGTGTCCTTGAGTCTTTTGCTCCCGCTAAAATATGGATCATGCTCGATGTGCCTAAAGCAACTGTGCTAAAAGTTTGGAAAAGTTATCTACAGAAAATGGTCGTTATGTTCTCCATGATCTTAATCATCGGAGGTATAGCCACTGCTTTTGTCACTTCGAGAATCGCTAAGCCACTGAAAAACTTGCTGATGATGATGCGTAAAGTTGCTAGTGGCAAACTCGATTCACGCTACGCTCCAGATTCCATGGGATTTGAAATTAACCATCTGGGCAAGCAGTTTAATACCATGCTTGAAGACCTCGATAAACATATTAAAAAAGTAGAAGCAGAAAAAATTAAAAAAGAGCTCTATATCAAAGAACTCGCGATCGGACAGCAAGCGCAACGCTCCATTCTTCCCACGCATGTCCCTGAAATTGCAGATTTTGATATTGGAGTGGGTTTCTTAGCAGCACAGGAAGTAGGAGGAGATTTTTATGATCTCTTCCTAAACCAAAATAATCAGCTCTTTTTCTGCATTGCAGACACAGCAGGAAAAGGGATCCATGCCTGCATTTATTCTCTTCTCGTACGTAGTATGCTCAGAAGTTTTTTTGATGCAGGAAATTCTCTTCAAAACATTATCGCTAAAACCAACGAACTGTTCATGAAAGACACCGGCATGTCAGGAGTTTTTGTGACAGCATGGATAGGAGTCCTCGATATTCCTACTAAAAGAATACGTTACAGCTCTTGTGGTCACCTCCCAGCCCTTGTTTACAACAGCGAAACTGCACAATTTACGAAGTTACAAACAGATGGAATGGCTCTTGGTGTCAATGAATTTACACCTACTATTCAAGAATATCATCTTAAAGAAAAAGATATGCTATGCCTTTATACAGATGGTGTTATTGAAGCTCAAACAAACCAAAATGCGATGTTCGGCATGGAACGCCTCGAAGATGTGCTAGAAAAAACCAGAACTAAAACAGCAAAGCAGATTATTATTGAAATTGAATATGCCATTCGTGAATTTGCTGGAGGAAAAGCTCAGCACGATGACATTACTTTGCTTGTTTTACGATCTTTGAGAGAATAGCTTCTTTATCAAGGCTTTTCTCATTCACAGCCAGCCGATTCCCTTCTCTTAAGAGTTGTCCCAATCGTGGGCCCGGTAAGATGCCTATATTCATTAAGTCCTCAGAACTTAAGATCCAATCATTTTCCTTAGCTCTTTGAATAAAAGGAAGTAAAAGCTGCTGATGGCGCTCATGGCTATCATCAAAGTTTGACTTCATGTCATCGGGAAGCTTGCTCAAAAAAATAGAATAGCAAACAGAAAAATCTGGATGGGCATAGAGCAGAGTCCAGTCATAATCTTCTATAGAATGAATCGGTCTCGAAAGTTTATGAAAGCAGTCAAAGCGAAATGCAACCCATTTTTTATCTTGGTTGGATAGCTTTAAATAATCACAAAGCTCCATTTGCGATTCCAAAGAACTATCAGGAAAAAGTTCTATTAGCTTACTAATTAGTGGGGCGTTTGACGGAAATAAATCGACACATCGACTTCTTTTCTCTATCTCCTTTAGAGTTTCAGGCGCCAATGAAGGAAAAATTTGGGATAGCAGCCCCACTTTAAAAAGAGAGCAAAGAGCATGTGAGAAATTCGGAAATCTAGCCATCTTTTCAAATTCATTCACAACCCGTTCGATAGCTACAGAAGGAAAGAGCCGATTTGCAAAATCTACAATCGCTTTGTAAGTGGAAGCCTCTATATCAAAATGAAAACGGGCACTATAGCGAATCGCTCTTATCATTCTGAGCCGATCTTCATTAAATCTATCGTGAGGGTTCCCGATGCACCGGATCACTCTTTGTTCGAGGTCCTTTCTCCCGCCGACATAATCAAACAGCTTTTCTAGAACTGGATCGTAAAACATCCCATTAATCGTAAAATCTCTCCTTTTTGCATCTTCCTCAGGAGAAGCAAGCTCAATTTTACTGGGACGTCTTCCATCGTTATATCCCTCTTCAGTTCTAAAAGTTGCAACTTCAAAGGAATGACCTTCATGAACGATGACAATAATGCCGAATGAAATTCCTACAGGAATCGTTTTAGGGAAATATGTCTGCAAAACTTCTGAAGATGCGTCTGTAACGATATCAATATCATCAGAGGGATGCTTCATTAAATAATCCCGTACCCATCCCCCTGCAAAATAGGCAATGTGTCCTTTAGCTTGGATTATTGCAACAAGATCGGTAGCGGCTTGTAGGGCATCCATCATGGTAAGTAAGGCCTATCACTTTATGTATATATTTTATCTATTTTGAGACGGTTAAGGGAAAAACTCAATAGGAATAAAGATTTTGAAGTTAATGGGGGTCGTTGAAGCTTTGAGTAAATAAATTATAAAAATATCCCAAAAGCCCCCCTTTGATGAACCCATGAATGAAGGCCCATATAGCTCCAATGAATGCACCAAAGAACGATGGACTATACCCTCGATAAACAGAAGAACACGTTTCTATAAAATTGGTACACAGTCCAAACATTCCCATCCAACCAGCAATCAGAACTCCTAGAGACCAGACAAGACCCATGGAAAGTCCAAGGCCTTTTGCACTAAGGGGAGGAAAATGGAGATGGTGTTTCATATTCAGAATTGGGTACAATAACTTAATTTGACTCATATTCGATTCAAAAGGGATTGTCAAGAGTGAAGGGAATTTATGGAAAAGGGGACAAGTTGTCATCTCAAAAGAGCCTCCTCTGTGAGGACATGGACTATAGAAGAAATTCCGCGCTCTCATAGGGTCGTATTCTCGTGGAATGCTTCAAGAAGTTTGAGGCCTATCCAGTTTTCTTTTTCTTTGCTGTATGACGAATGGACCCCCCCACAAATTTTTTGTGAGTGGGGTACTAAAAAGCAGTCCTCGTTTTCATATAACGATCCCATGGAGCGTTTTCAATTTTTTCAGGATGAACTGCTATTACTCTCTGAATTAACCCCTAAAAAAATCAAAATAGAATGTCTAAGTTCAGAGCCGATTCCCAAGATGTTTGCTTCTTTCGTTACTACTGACTCTCTCTCATTCATTTCAGAAATCGATGCTCCATCTATCCAATTAGGCCCTAAGTGGCATTATTCACAAATGGCTCTTGGACTTCCTTATTCTACAAGGATCTGTTCCCCACTTTCTTTGATTAATGCAAGCTCATTTTTCTTGCAGACCCCTTGTTTTGATATCCCTGATTTTATTGCAGGTGTCTACGACCACAATTTTGATATCTATGGGAACTGGATGCTAAATATCGGGCATGCCTCTGATATTTTTAAGGTCGTAGAGCCCAAAGTTCAGAGACTCTCATCTTTTCATGATATTCTCAATGAGATCCAAATGGGTAAGCCTGTAGTTGCTTCGGTTAGTGGACAGCTCAGCGGCGCCCCCTTATCATATCCCCATGGGCATCTTTTGGTAATTTATGGATGGGATAACAAACAAAAAAAAGTTTTATGTATCGATAGTGCTGCAGATAAAGATGAGGCTACTTTAGTAAAATATCCCTACTCAGAATTTATGGAATCATGGTCAAAAAAATTCCACCTGTGCTACACATTCTGAGATTCATAAGAAATTGTGTGTACCAATTAGGATTACAAATCATCGTTGAAAAGAAGCGATTTCTAAATCATAATATTTCTAATAATGCATGACATTTTTATCGGGAGACGAGCATGTCAATTCAGTTTAAAGCCTTATTTTTTATCCTTTTATCCCAATCACTTTTTGGGTATGAATTTACCTACGGATTTCCCGATGAAGAAAACGTTCAACTCGATTTATTTTTCTCTGCTCGCTCGGTTAATAAAGGAAAAATAGAACATATTGTTCTTTCAGATATCTACTACACCATTGCATACCAGGAAATTTTTGAAGACTCTTCTATAGAAATGGTCCCTCATTTCGCTCAAATAATTCATACTTCTCGCGTAGAACAACCTTATGAATTTCGTTTAACAAAGGTTAGCAAAGCAGATTATCCACGCATTCGCTCGTTTTGGCAGAAACTTCAAGAACTATCTAAAATAGGCCCCACCAAAGAAGAAATTGATAATGCAAGGCAAAAACTCCGAAGAATGGTTGATAAATTTCAACAACATGCAAGGAACATACAGACATTTATTAAACGGTATCAGCAAATACTAAACGAAGTAGATGAAGAAGAAATTCAAGATAATTTATCAACCTTATGGGTCTTTAATGACCTAAAAATGGATTATAAAATCCAACCTCTAGCTGTCACTTTAGCGAGCCATGGGGATTCTTCAAAGCTAAAATTGGCTAACACTACTTCAGAATATTTTCATTTTGAAATTTCTGATGTGGATAAAGAGTATATTTATGAAATCATTCATACAATGGGAACAAATGGGCTCTTTTCACTCCTCCGAAAAAAGAATCACTTACAAAGTTTAGGGAAAAAGATCCATCATGTTGAACCATTGCAATTACTAGCCTACGTAGTTACAAATCCCACTCTTAAACATGATATGAGAGAAGTCCAACGAAATACTTTCAAATGGATCAATTTCATCGACGGGCTTTCTAAACCCATCATGAAGCAGTGGAGAGAAGGGTCCTTACAATCTCAACTTCCAGCTTTTGCACATCTTGTTGGAAAGAACGTTGCTGATCTTCAACGATGTTTAGATAGAGGAAAAGTGGATGAATTTGTCATCGAATTAATTAGATAAATACTCATAACAAGTTTCATAAAAAAGAGGCGCTAAAACGATTTTTGCGCCTTTTTTCTTTTCCAAATAAAGAGCATTTCCTTCTTCCCAAACAGGCATGTTTACCTTCTGCTTTTTTGAGCCAGGAGGTTCTGAATGGATGAAAATTTGCCCGTGACTTACTGATAATAACTCCATGGAAGTAAGTCCTCCAGATCTTGTGATGGTGCCATCAGCACGAAAAAAGAGTGGAGCTATCATCCGATCTGATTGAAAAGTCAGGGGAACAACACATAAATGAGAAGGAAAAGAGGGGAATGATAAAACTTGATCAACGACTTTATCATAAAAAAGACCTCTGGGGCTGCGATCTTTACTGCAAAAAACGAAAAGCCAGTCTTTCTTTTCCTGAGCGCCTAAGAGCTGTTTAACACGCAAAAAGTGATGCAAATACTGCAAGGTGCCAGGCTCGCTAGGGCGACTCCCTAACATGATCACTGAAACCCGATCTTCTGCTCCGATGTGAAGCACAATTTGATCATTTTCGGTTGTGTAGTAACCTTTCCCTTTTTCTAAACAACTAAAAATTTGAGCTCGTTCTTTCGAGGACTGCGGATCGATGGGGAGAGAGAGATCCTTTTTTACATACTTTTGATCTTTGATGCTTAAAAAAGATTGTCTTAGAGGCAGAGAACCATAAATCACTTGAGAGGGATCTAAGTCACATTCTTCCTTCCAAAATTGTAATTCGGTTTGCCCAGCTTTGAGCAAAGGAGATGTTGTAAAAAGTTTTAAGTAAAGCTTACTTTTTCGGGGAAGCCTCTTAATAGGAGCGAAAGAGTGAACTACCTGCTGAGTAGGAAGCTCCGTTAATACTTTTTCTAAAACAATTTTTTTCTTTTTAATACGATCATAAAGCCTTAGTGCTCGCAAAATCACTGCAGTGCCAAGAACTTGAGTGTCAATAACTCTATCTAAATTTTGCTTAAATAATATTCGCAGAGCATGGAAAAAAAAGAGGGGACCGAAAAGGATGTCAGCAAAGTGTTGGAGTCGAATTAACCGCTGCAGCATATTCACACTGCCAGTCCGTTGCCATTCGTTCCATTTTCCTGCAGCGGCCGTACCAAATCGACGGTTTATCCAATCCACTAAGATATCAACTTCAAAAAAAATGGCCGTTGGATCTTCTATAAGGATCTGTTCTTTCTTCGCCTTGGCTGCTTGAACATGCCCTCCCCCTGCAGATAGGGTAAGAATCAATACACGATTTCGCTTCATAATTTTCCGGTCTTGTGTCAGTTAAGGTCTCGAATTTCTTCGAGACCTAGCTCATGTCAATGGATAAAAGACTAATCTTTCATCGATAATAAAAACTCAGCGTTGCTGCTAGTTTTCTTTAGTCTTGCGAGAAGCAAGTTCATGGCATCAAGAGGAGTTAAATCAGCCAGTGCTTGACGAAGAAGATAAATCTTCTCAAGTTCTGTTGGGTGATAAAGAAGCTCTTCTTTACGAGTACCGCTCTTAATTAGATCAACAGCAGGATAGACTCTACGGTCAGAAAGTCTTCGGTCAAGCACTAATTCCATGTTACCTGTACCTTTGAATTCTTCGTAGATGACCTCATCCATTTTTGACCCTGTGTCGATTAAGGCTGTTGCGATAATGGTGAGAGATCCACCTTGCTCGATATTACGAGCAGCGCCAAAAAATCTTTTTGGTTTATGAAGAGAGTTAGCATCAACACCACCTGTGAGAATTTTTCCAGAATGGGGTTGAACAGTGTTGTAAGCACGTGCAAGCCTTGTTAAAGAGTCAAGAAGGATCACAACATCTTTGCCGTTTTCGACAAGTCGTTTTGCACGTTCTATTGCCATCTCAGCGACTTGAACGTGTCTTTCCGGAGGTTCATCGAAAGTAGAAGATACGACTTCACCTTTTACAGTTCGGGCCATGTCGGTGACTTCTTCAGGTCTCTCATCAATCAGAAGAACAATCAAGACGACATTAGGGTGGTTTTTGGCGATTGCATTTGCAATATCTTGCAAGAGAACTGTTTTTCCTGATTTTGGTGGGGCGACGACAAGAGCCCTTTGTCCCATACCAATAGGAGAGGCTAAATCGAGTACTCTTGTGGAAAACTTTTCTTTTGCAGTTTCCATAATGAGACGGCGATGAGGGTGCAGAGGGGTTAAGCTTTCAAAAAGGATGCGCTCTTTAGCTTGTTCAGGTTTTTTTTGGTTGATTTCATCAACTTTAAGAAGCGCAAAAAATTTCTCTTTTTCCTTGGGGGAGCGAATCGTTCCATAGACCATATCACCTGTCTTGAGATCAAAACGACGTATTTGTGCTGGGGAAACATAGATATCCTCAGGGGATGGGAGGTAGGAATAGTTTGGAGCTCTTAAAAAGCCAAATCCATCAGGAAGAACTTCCAATACCCCTTCTCCGACTAAAATTTCATCAGGACGCTCTGATTTAGCCTTAACGATTTCAAAAACCATTTGAGGCTTGGTCATAGATCCTAGATGTTTGAGACCCATATTTCTTGCGTATGCAGAGAGTTGGTCAATTGTCATCCGTTGGAGCTCAGCAATTTTAGTAATCGTCATGTTTTCAGGATTAATCGGGGTCGATTCTTCCATTCTGGCAAGTTCATCTTCCTGTGAAGTTTGATAAGAGCTGTTGGACTGGTGTTGATGATGGTGATGGTTGTTGCGTCGATGTCTCATAGGATGATGTGGAGGAGGAGAAATTATTTGGGAAGGAGGGGGAGGGAGAATTTTATTGCTCGTAGGTTTTTGCGATTCAACAGGGCCTGGGTCCAATTGAGATTCTTCTTGCTCAGTCATTTCTGCTGGGTTCCTTAGTAATTTTGTTGATGATTTGGGTTACTTGCTTTTGTAATTCTTGCTTTGAGCCGTTATTTTGGATAACGAAATGAGGCTTTATCGAAGGGGAAGTTTTTTGCTTTTGATCTCTTACAAAAAACTGGTGTCGATCTTTGCCCTGTTTACACCACCGCTCTTCTCTTTGATGATCCCCTGATTCGACTAGAAGTATGACATCAAACCAATCGTCCAGCCCAACTCTGCTTAAAAGAGGGATCTCTGCGACAAAAAAAGGGACACTGGGGGAAGAATGTTGTTTATATAAGGATAGTATAGCTTGTTTCACGATGGGATGTATGATGTCTTCTAAAACTTTTAATTTATTATCGTCTGAAAATACTATTTCTGCGATTTTTTTTCGATTTAGCACTCCGTTTTCGAGCACTGAAGGCCCCAACTTCTTCACAACTGCGTCAATAAGAAGAGAGTTAGAGGAGAGCATTTCATGGACCAGCTGATCGGCACTTAGAGTGAAGGCCCCATGATTTTGAAACTCTTCAAGAACAGAGCTTTTGCCACTGCCGATGCGGCCCGTTACTGCTATTCGTCTCAAGTCTAGCAATCCCCCCAATTTTTTCCAATCGCTAAGTCAACTTTAAGAGGGACTTTCATTGGGTAAATGGATTGCATGATGCTTGCCACAAGCTCTTTCATTTGAGGGAGTTCTTCATCAGGGCATTCAAAAATTAATTCGTCATGGATTTGCAAAATTAAAAACGATTTAAGCTTTTGATTTTTAATCTCTTGATGAATTTTAATCATCGCCAGTTTAATAATATCTGCCTGGGTCCCCTGAATCGGAGTATTGATAGCGAACCTCTGAGCTTGGGCTTGTAACATTTTATTTGAGGCATGGATGTCTGGAAGAGGCCTTTTTCTACCAAGTAAGGTTTCCGTATACCCCTCCTCAGTAGCCCTTTTTATAGAAGAATCCATGTATTCTTTCACTTTTGGGTATCGCTTAAAGTAGGTCTCTATAAACTGAGCTGCACTTTTAATATCTATATTAATACCCTTAGAAAGACCAAAGGCTTGTTGCCCGTATAAGATCCCAAAATTTACCGCTTTTGCTTGGTATCTCATTTCTTGAGTGACCTCTTCTAGCGGGACGTTGAAGACAAGGGAGGCTGTGAAAGCATGGACATCTTGATTAGTAGTAAAAGCTTTAATTAGATGAGGATCTTCACTTAGGTGGGCGAGGATACGAAGCTCAATTTGAGAATAATCTGCAGCTAAGAAGCTCCAGCTCTGATGAGCTGGGCGAAATGCTTTTCGGATTTTTTTTCCTTCAAGAGTGCGAATAGGGATATTTTGTAAATTAGGATTGTTGCAAGAGAGCCTTCCTGTAACTGTTCCTGATTGGTTAAAATTAGGATGGATTCTCTTCGTATTGGGATTGATTTGTTCAGGAAGAGCATCAACATAGGTGGATCGTAGTTTCTCAAAAAGGCGAAATTCAAAAATTTTCGGAATGATAGGATGGACATGTTCAAGGGCTTCAAGAATTTCAGCACTTGTTGAATAGGATTCTTTCTTCTTTTTTTGAGGATAGGGGATTGCCAATTTTTCAAAGAGAATTGTGCTGAGCTGTTTTGGGGATTTAATATTAAATTCTTCCCCAGAAAGCTCATAAATTTCTTGCTCTATTTGAGTGAGTTTTCCTGCAAGTTCTTTTGAAAGGGTCCCTAGGTAGTGTGTATCTACGTAAATGCCCTTTTGTTCCATGTCTAATAGAACTGGAAGGAGAGGAATTTCTATACTGTTCATGAGGTTTAATAACTTTTGCTCTTTCAAAAGCGGTGTGAAGTAACTACGAAGGCGTAAAGTAAAATCAACATCTTCACAGCAGTAATCCTTCACAGCTTCTACAGGAACTAGGTCGATTGTTTTTTTCTTCTTTCCATCAGCGACGAGGTTTTCATACGCAATTTTAGTATATCCAAAAATATCTGCACAAAGCTCATCGAGCCCATGCCGATTAAGCTCGGGATGAAGAAGGTAGGATGCAAGCATCGTATCATAATCGATGATCAGGGGGCCGATTCCTTGCCCAAGTAAAATATGGAGATCATATTTTATGTTATGACCAAAAAAGAGATGCTTTTTAGAAAGAAGAAATGGTTGGAGAATTGATAAGACTTTTTCTTTAGATAACTCATGGTTGCAAGGAACGTAGTAGGCTATACCCTCTTCAGCACTAAGCCCGATCCCCACAAGATCAGCTTGCATATAGTCTAGAGAAGTTGTTTCGGTATCAATCGCAATCTGGGAAAAATGATCAAAGTATTCAATCATTTCACGGATTTGAGATTCAGTGCTAACAAGGTGATAATCTTTATCTTCTGAAGTGCTAGCTTTTGAAGGCTTTCGAGAATGAAGGTCTAATTCTTTGAGCAATGAAGCAAAATTCATGGTTTGATAAAAGCTTCTAAGTTCATCATAAAGAGGCTCTTTTAGATGATAAAATGAACTTTCTCTTGGAATATCTACAGTTGTTTGAATTTTTGCTAATTCATAAGAAAGAAAAGCTAAATCTTTTTCTGCGAGCAGTTTTTCTTTCCGTTTGGGGCTTTCTATTTCTTCAATGTGATTGTAAATGTTTTTCAGTGATCCAAATCTCTCAAGCAGCTCAGTCGCTGTTTTAGGGCCCATGCCTGATATGCCTGGGATGTTATCGGATGAATCACCCATGATAGCAAGCAAGTCGATGATTTGCTCTGGAGTAACACCATATATTTCTTTAACTTTCTTACCATCAATTTCTAGGTTTTCTTTGTGGGGGTGAAGCAAATGAATAGAATCATTGACGAGTTGAGAAAGATCTTTATCAGAACTGATTAAGTAAACTTTTGCTCCAGCAGCAGAAGCCCAATTTGCAATGGTTCCCATGGTGTCATCTGCTTCCACTCCAGGGATTGTTAGAACAGGGATGCCAGCTAGTTTGCAATATTCTAAAGCGGGCTGAAGCTGAGCTAATAGTTCTTCAGGCATCCCTGTGCGATGAGCTTTGTAATGTTCATATAAAGCGGTTCTAGATTTTTTATTATCGGGGCCATCAAAAACCGCTACAAAATACTCAGGAGAAAAATCTTTAAAAAGCTTTTGAATAGTTCTGATAAAACCAAAGAGAGCGTTTGTAGGCACTCCCTCTTGGTTTCTCATTCCCTTGATCGCATAAAAAGAGCGAAAAAGAAAATTAATGGCGTCAAAAACGTAAATACTTTTCATGATCAAAGTTCATGGTAATGCAAGATCAGACCGCGAGATGGGTTTTTCAGCCCAAGAGGATTAAGCAAATGTTCTGCATCTGATTTCATCCACTTATTTTGTAACAAATTGCTAAGTAATGTAGGTCTAACGTTAATTTCTACGACTTGGTAAGTTTCTCCAAGATTTGCTTTCATAGCGAGCTCTTTTAGAGTTGCGCGCAGTGTGGCATCTTTTTCATCTACATAACCATACTCATAAGAAGTTTCGGTATCAAAGACTTTAGCTCCATATTCATTAATCAGCTTAGACTTGTCTAGGCGAGGACGAGATGAAGCTACTAGATCTACAAATCGATGATATTCAGCGTCTACGATGTTGTTGAGTGACTCATCTTCGTTCTCTTTCCAGGCTCTGAAAGGACTCATCATGTCTTTATCGAGACCTTTTGCGATAGTAACGGCATTGACCCCGTATCGAGTCATGAGATCTTTAAAATTGAAGAAGGGGCCTATTTTTGCACCAACAGAACCGATTATAGAGACTGGGGCAGCATAAATCATGTCGCCAGCACAAGCAATTTCATATCCTCCTGAGGCACAGAGGCTGTTAGCAAAAGCGTAAACAGGGACTTTGTATTGATTTTTATATTCTACAATTTGATGGTAGATACTGTTTGAGTCAGAGGCTGCCCCACCTGGAGAATTGATGTAGAGTAAAATCGCTTTAACCCTGTTGTTGCTAAGTAAGCCTCTTCGGGATTCTATCAAAATTCTCTCAAGGGTTTCTTCATTGAGTTTTTGAGTTCCGATGACTCCTTCTATCGAGAGCTTCAATATGACAGGTGCCGTAGGAGGTAATAGATCATCATCACCATTATGATCTGCACAAAGTGTTACATCTGAGTGGTAAGCTGGAGTGATTTTATTGCCCATAAGAAAGGAGGAGCCAATCAACAAGAGAAAGATTGCAATAAAAATTCCTAGGATAGAAAAAAAGGAATTGCAGAAGTACCTAAAGGAGGACAAAAATATCGATTCTTTCATTAGTTGCATGATTGATCTACTCTGTTAAAATATGTAAAAACGATTCTAATCAAGAACGCTTTTTTGTGTCACTCATTACCTGCAGGAGAGGATGGATAAAAATCTAGAATGACCATTTCAACTAAAACGAGAACTCCGAAGAAAGGAAATAGGTAATAAAAAGCATCGTTCAGGGGAAACTGAAGGGTCATAAAAATTAAAGTAATAAACTGAAGGCCCGTAGAGATTTTTCCTGATATTACGGGTTGGAATTTGTGTTGCTTCACTTTATCTCGCAAGATCAAGTACCCAAGGAATAATAGGAGGGAAACATCTCTGGATAACATAAGAACTACATGCTGGATGGATAAAGAGCCTTCGACAACAAAAACGGTAAGAACAAAAACCACAAAAAATTTGTCCATGAAAGGGTCTAAAAAGGCCCCAAATCTCGATGTGGTTCCTGACCTGCGGGCAATATAACCATCTATGAGGTCGGTAATAAGAGCAGCAATAAGCGCTCCTAGCCTAATCGTAGGGCTATGAAATAAAAACAGGAAGGCTAATGGCCCCCGAATGAAGGTGAGTAGATTAGATGTAACTATCATCACAAACGTAATTTTTTCTGCCTACCATATTTATAACAAAAAATGCCAAAAAGCGTAACAATGAATCCGACAAAAATGTAGATATTGAGGGATTTCAATGTTTCAAGCATTTTGTTGAAATTAGCAGAAAGATGAAAAAAGAGTGTATAAAAAATCGAGCTCCATAAAGCGCAACCTAGTGCATCAAATAAGGCAAATCGAGAGAATTTGACACCACTCATCCCTGAAGAAATAAATATAACGTTCCTTACTCCAAATGGAATAAACCGGCCTGCGATATAGACTAATGCACCATATTTATCATAAAATTTTTGCATTTTCCCTAGCTTTTCATCGTTTACAACCTTTTTGAAGGAAGATAGAAAATGAAAGCGATGAATGGATCTTCCGATGAAAAACGCTATCCAAGCAGAAACGATGCTGCTAAATAGGATCACAAAATAGAGGGGGAAGGTCATCTCGGGGGATGCAGTAGCTGACATAAAAGCGGAAAAGACTAGGAGGACATCAATCGATATGGGGACATTCATCCCGGCTAAAAGGATGCAAATCCCAATAATCCAAGGTGCGTAATGGGCGTGAGAAGATATGAAAGAGATGATTGATTCCATAAATCTGGCTCTCTTCCTATGTTGATTTCACAATAACGTGTTCACCATCGGGAGCAGGTCCAGTATCATCGATATCAATTACTTCAGAAGTTGCTGTTATGTCAGAGAAGCGTCTACCTAAAGATTTTACGGCAAAAATCCAAGCTCCAACTACCGCAAACAGGATAATACCAACGAAAGGAGTACTTAAAGATACACTACCAAAAATGAGGAGTAAGAATTGATGGATGACGGATCCCCCTGATTTCCCAAGGCGTGAACCAACACCATCTATAGCTGCTTTCCCTTTGAGTTTGCATTCATCGCTTAAGGGGATAAAGGCCATTTCTTTGGTGGCATCAAAAAAGGTAAATTTACAAGCTCTGGAGAAACAGTTTTGCATAGAACCAAAAAATACACCTAGAGCTAGAGGTGACATCCCTACCATGCTGGTAATCATGGCTAGTTTAGTGTCTTTAAACAGAAGAAAAGAGAAAAAGAGAACACCTGTAACGAGGAGGATCATGGGCGTTACCATCGCGGAAAGAGTCCATCCAAATCTTCGTATGACTGGGCCGCAAATAAAAACAGAAATCACCGTGGAAGAGACTCCAATCGCGGACATCACTTTTCCCATGTAAGCATTAAATTCTGCGGGATTAGGGAAGAGGACACGTACCTGATCTTTCCAGACGATTTCAATCATATTTAATGCGATATTAAATGTGAGGACGATGATGGCTATTCTCATGAGGTATTTTGATTTCGCAAGGTAAGCGAAATTTTCTCGAATCCCCATTTTGATCTTTTTCAAACTGCTTTCTTGTGGCAGGCCAAGGTCAGCTTGTTCTTTTTGGAGGGCGGCAGTTAAATATCGATAAAGAACCATGGAAGCGAGGCCGCTGATTACCACAAGTGTGGTCATGACAAAAAGAGAGTATCCCCAATGGTCTTTAATAAACCAAAGCTGAGTCGGTGCGAATTCGCGAGAAATCCAAACAGAAACCTCTCCAGCGACAATCGTTGCTAAGTTTGCTCCTACACCTAGGATCGCATAGAAACGCTTAGCGTCTTTTACGGTAGAAATTGCATTAGTAAAGCCCCAAAAAAGAACGGTCATAATGGTCGTTCCCCAAAGCTCAGACATCACATAGAATAGGGTAAAGGTCCAGTTGCGAAAGATCGAGATGAGCCCTTTAAACCCGTACGGTAAGTAAGATTGGAGCCAATCAGCTGTAGAATTAGGGTGGAGAACATCGCGGAATGGATAAAGAACTGTTGAAAAGAGGAAAAAGAAAGATAAAAACATGCCCATCATGACATAGAATACTCTTTCTCTATTATACCGATTCGATAGGCGGGTGAAAACATAGGTGAAGAACACGGCCATCGGCAGGATCGCCCAAAATTTAATGAAGGGGATCGCCTCAGCTCCTGAAGCGGGGGCTGTTACGACCAAGGCATCTTTGGCCGCTTTAAGAATGCTGTAATTGAAGACGATCAGAGCATAAATCAGCAGCATAGGCAAAAACTTTTTTAATTCTTTCCGGTGGATAGGCCATATAAAAGAACGAAGTTTGCTAAAAGCAGGAGCATCTACCGATGACATAGCATTCTCTTTGAGGGATTTCCTCGGTAAGGGGTCACTTTAAAAAATATAATTGCTGTAAAAAGAATTTGAATGAAGGGGATCGAGTTAGATTTTCTTTGGTTAACATCAGGATCTAAAAATTGAATTTTGCGTATTTGCAAAACTTCCCCAAATCTTCTGAAAAAGATGTCCCCATTATACTACAGGCGGGGAAAAAAACAATGGTTTTCTCTAGCTACTATTTTCTTGTTAATATGTCGATAGCTGGCAGGGATCCTTTTTCAATTAACTCTAAAGATGCCCCCCCGCCTGTGGACAAATGAGAAAAGGCTGACGACATATGTAGGGATTGAATCGCTGCTACTGAATCACCGCCACCAATAATTTTTGTGGCAGGCAACCGCGCTAAAAACTGAGCAAGGGATAGGGTTCCTTTTGCAAACTCTGCTTGTTCAAAAACCCCCATAGGACCGTTCCAAAAAATGGTTTTGGATTTAGCCAGAGGTTTTTCCCATTCGAGTATTGTAGCGGGCCCTATGTCTACACCCACCCATTCTGAGGGAGGGGCTTCATGAATAGAATAAATCTTTTTTTGAGTGAAAGATTCAAAATGATCAACATAAACAATGTCTAATGGGAGGTAAATTTTAATATTGGCATCAAGAGCCTTTTTTAAAATATTTTTTGCTGTTCCAATGTGTTCTTCTTCGATTAGAGATTTGCCTGTCGCTTTGCCCTCAGCCTTTAAAAAAGTGAAGGCCATCGCTCCTCCAATAAAAAGAGAGGACACTTTATTTAGAAGGGCTTCAAGGACTCCAATTTTTGTGGAAATTTTAGCGCCACCGACGATAGCACTGAAAGGTTTTTCTGGGTTGAGGCATTGAGTTAAGTAGTGAAGTTCCTGCTCGACAAGTAATCCAGCTACACTTGTATTAGGTAAAAAAGAAGGCACATAGTATGTAGAACTGTGTTTTCTGTGGGATGTCCCAAATGCATCATTTACATAAATATGGGCGTAGGAAGCGAGTTCTTTTGCAAACAAATAAGGAGGATAAGGGTTGGTTTCTTCTGAATGGAGGCGTAGGTTTTCCAGCAGGAGGATTTCCCCAGATTGAAGTGCTTTGCAGGCGTTTTCTGCTATAGGACCTACACACTCCTGTACAAACTTAACAGGTTTTTTAAGAATTTTTCCCAAGTAATCAGCACAAGGCTTGAGGCTGTACTTCGGGTCTTTTTGTCCTTCTACTTTTCCTAAATGGCTCATCAGAATGATGGCGCAATCTTGGCTCAGTAAGAATTTAATCGTAGGTAAAGTCGCATCAATACGGGTTGTGTCCGCAATCGTCCCTTGTTTGGTTAAGGGAACATTGAAATCCACTCGCATGAGAATTTTTTGCTTTGTGAGAGGAATGTCTTTGATAGTTTTAGGTAGCATAAGGCTCCTTTTAAAGTATTCTGATTGTAGGGAAAAGAGCATTTCGATCAAATCTATTCTATATGAGAAAACAAATGGTAAAATCTTTCTTGATTTTCTTTACATAATCTTAAATTTGATGAAATAGGTTGGATCAGTATTCTCAAAGGTGATTGTGGGGGAATTTTTTACTATGAAAGAATTTAGACATAACAAAATCAGACAACATCGTTTATCTTCTGATAAAGAGGTTTCCTTGATTGAACTCGTTGAAGAGAGCGTGGAATTATTGAAAAAACAATTTCCATCGATTGATTTTGAACTGGATTCTGAAAAAGAGCTTTTTAAACAGGGTTCTGTTGATTCAGAAAAATTCTTTTATCTTATCTACTATGTCATCGAAACGATGATTTTCGATTTCCATATTCACAGTCAAATTCGGATTCATATGAAACGATCTCTGTTTGAAGGGAAAAGAGGTGTACATATTTCCCTTCATTCCTCAGTTGTGTGTACTCTAGAGCAGGTGAACCAAAGAGTCTTTCAGTCGATTTCTCCCGTTAATAAGTTGACAGCAGCTGGTCTCTCATCATGTCAGTTAGCCCATGGGATAGCGCAACAACTTGGAGGGAAGCTCCATTTTGAATATGGTGTGAATGAGCCACTAGTGGTTCATATTTACTTACAGTTTTGAAAAAGGATTTGCTGCTTCATTAAACGAAGTAGATGACTTTCGCCTGGTCAATTCAGAACGGATTGAAAATAGAAGATCCTGATCAAATTCTTGTCTTCCTGCCCATTTTAGGTAGTCTAAAGGAATTTCATCGAAGGGTCTGCCTTTATGTTTCCCAAGAGGCATAAATCGAAGTTTAATCGGCTTTGAAAGACGCTCTAACATTTCTTTAGTGGATGAAAAACGTCGAGAGAGGTGAGCAAAGACTTGAATGTTTACAATAACATCACTCATGGCTCTATGAGCACCTTCGTTTGAAATATTAAAGTGAGAACGTAGCTGCTCGAGTGAATTAGAAGGAGATTCTCCGTAAAGTCGCGCAAGTCGCAAAGTATCGATGAACTTTTGATCTAGGATTTTACAAGGTATCGTGGCTCTTTTTGCTTCTTCAGCAATCAGCTGAATGTCAAATAGGATTCCATGGCCTACGATAATATGGCCGCTCATCATTTTCAAGCATTGAGGGAGGATATCTTTGATAGTTGGTTTGTCTTTTACCATCTCATTGGTGATGTGATGGATTTTTGTAGATTCCTCTGGGATGTCACATTCAGGGTTAACGAGAGTTTCGTAAGATTCCACATGTTGATCCCCTCGAAATTTTACGATAGCGATCTCAATAAGACGGTTTGTTTTCGGATCTAATCCTGTGGATTCACAATCTACACAGATGAATGTGTCGTTGATCATTATATAGTGCCTAATTCTTTGAGAACCCGATCTTTGCCTATCGCATTCTTAATAGTGAACGGGATAATAGCTTTGACAGAATTCGTTAGTGAGTGGAGTTGCTTAGTGATAATTTCTATTTGTTTTTTTTCTTCACTGGGGGTGAGCTTGTCAGTTTTTGTAATAATAGCAACAATCGGAAGTTCTATTGTGCCAAGCCACTTGATTAAATCAATGTCGGATGTGTTTAACTCTTCAGGCCTTGAATCTAAAAGAAGAAGGCAAAAAGGATTGTAGCGCCCCATATCAAAATAAGATGTCATGAGTTCATCCCACGATGAACGTTGAGACGAAGGGGTTTTAGCAAAACCATAACCTGGTAAGTCCACAACAAAGAGCTGCTCATTAACTAAAAAAAAGTTGAGGGTCTGAGTTTTTCCAGGAACTTGTGAGACTTTAGCGAGGAGTTTATTCCCAAAAATATGGTTAATGAGAGAGGATTTGCCTACGTTAGAACGTCCAAAAATGGGAATTTCGGGAAGGCGACCTTTATTTACTTCTTTCAGTTGGGAGATATTGCCGATGACCCGATGTAAAACAACTTGATAGGTTTTTTTCATAGTAATTCAATACTCCGGCTTTCATCTCCCTCGTAAGAAAGGTAGATTTTTCTATGATCCTCAGGAAGAATAGACTCAATTCGTTCTGCCCATTCTATGATTGAGATGTGGGAAGAATCAAAGTACTCTTCGAATCCCATCGTCGTAAATTCTTCAGGATGAGAAAGTCTATACAAATCAAAATGACAAATGATCGGATTCTCACCGTATTCAATCACATAGGAAAAAGTTGGGCTTTGAATAGCATGGTAGGACGCCCCTGTTAGGGAATGAATTAAAGCCTTGGCAAAAGCTGTTTTGCCAGCGCCTAAAGGACCGTGCAGGCAAATAACAGAACCAGGCTTGAGCTCAAGAGCGAAATCACAGGCTATCTGTTGCGTTTCTTCAATACTATGCGAAAGCCACTTATTCTTCTTCAAACCACTTCTCAGTAAATGGGGCAAGCTCTTCGTCTTGATTCATGGCTTCGATAAAGGAAGCTATGTTTGTCTCTTCAATTTGATTTTGAATAAATTCCATGAATTGATCTTCAATTTGGAATCTGTTTTGTGTTGGAACTTCTACTAGAGAAAGAGCTTTAAGCTGATTCTTGCAGAAGTCTTCGATCACTGATTTTTTGCTATTGTAGAGTTTGCCGGAGATTACAGAAGAAAAAACGATTTTTTTGATCGGTTCTTTTCTTTTTTCAATATAATTTTGAATGACCTCGGGATCTTCAGAAACAAAAAATTTCTTAGCTGGGAGGCCTCCCACTCTTTCTGTGTTTTCAGGACATCTTGCTACCCAATCATAAATGGCGTCGAGAGGGTTAGGGTGGGTGTTGTCGCCAAATACTTTGCCTGAGAAGGGGCAGATATAAATTCTTTTTGTTAATTGATTAACAGCTTTTTGACCAACTTGAATTTTAATTTCTGTTTCTCTCCAAAGCTTTCCTTGTTTTTCAAGGAGCGCAATCACTTCTTGTTCACTTCGGTAGATACGTTTTTCTTTAAGAAAGAGGACAGGGTGGATTTGAAATTTATTTTCTATATACAACAAGTAGGTCGTAAGGAGATCAGCCCCTTTATGCTTAGAAAGATAGCTAATTAAAAGTTTCTTTTGCTCTTTGCTAATATGCATCTTTTCAGTTTTCATCAACATCCTATCTCTTCTGTTAACTTATGGGAAAATGCCAAAAGGCCTTTAAATTCCTACAAGGTTAATGGATCTACTTTTAAATCTCAAGAGATTCGCTGTAAGCTCTGGAGAAGGGAAATAGAAGTTGTCGATTCTGAGGCAATTAATTAATTTAATACGATTAATCTCAATTCTTTATTAATCTGTTCTTTTAATGCTTTTTTTCAATTTTTGGTTAAAATGAAATATTAAAAATTTGAGATTGCAAAGAGAAGTCGATTGATTTTAGACACTTGCCATGCTATTCTCGATCCAAATCAGAGGAAGATAAGGGTAAAAATATGAGTTTACAATTAGAAGAATTCACCATTCCTGACTATGAGAAAGTCATAAAAGTGACAGATGATAGCGTAGGTCTTCAGGCGATCATTGCTATTCACAATACTCATATGGGGCCTGCACTGGGAGGCGTCCGTATTTACCCTTATGAAAAATTTGATGATGCTTTATTTGATGTTTTACGTCTCTCTAAGGGGATGACTTATAAATCTGCTCTGAGCCAGCTTGGACTCGGTGGAGGTAAAAGTGTGATCATTGCTGATTCGAGAAAAAAGTCAAAAGAGCTGCTAAGAGCTTTTGGACAGGCTGTTGATGCCCTTCAAGGTGCTTATATTTGTGCTGAAGATGTCGGCTGCAACGAAGATGACGTTAAAACGATTCGTGAAACGACTAAATTTGTTACAGGGCTTAAGCATGAAAAAAGTAGTGGGAACCCCGCGCCTTTTACAGCATGGGGGACTTATCGTGGTATACAGGCGATTCTACAGTTTTTATATGGTTCTCCTTCAGTACAAAACAAAGTGATTGCTATCCAAGGTCTTGGTTCTGTTGGAGCAACTTTAGCTGAAACTCTCTTTTGGCATGGAGCTCAATTGATTCTTGCTGATATCAACGAAGACAAAGCGCGCACGCTTGCCCGCAAATATGGAGCTCAGGTGGTGCCAGCTGATCAAATTCTCTCCGTCAAATGTGATATTTTAGCACCTTGTGCTCTTGGAGGAGTGCTCAATAGCACTACGATACCTCAACTCCAGTGTAAGGCAGTTGGAGGGTGTGCAAATAATCAGCTTCTTGAAGACCAAGATGGAAACCGTTTAAGCCAGTTAGGAATTCTTTATGCTCCTGATTTCGTGATCAATGCTGGAGGAATTATTAACGTTCGCCATGAGTTATTTCCTGGTGGGTATCAACCGCGTGAAGCAAGAAATGATGTTCATAAAATTTTTGATCGACTATTAGATGTATTTGAGATAGCAAAACAAAATAAATGCTCTACACATCATGCTGCGATGTTGCTCGCAGAGCATCGGATCAAATATAAAGTAGGCAGCGCAGACTCAGATATTCACTTTCACCACTGATAATTATGATAAATCATTTACAGCACAAATTAATTCGAGATATTTCCGCAATTATTAATCACGTCTATGGAGATCAATTAGTCCCCGATTCTTTTAAGGCTGAGATAACCCAATCCACACAGCAGCAGTTTGGCCATTACCAGCTCAATAGTGCAATGAAGCTCGGTAAGAACTTAAAACAAAATCCACATCTAGTTGCAAAAACCCTTCTCCCTAAAATTTTGGAGCTGGAATATATAGCTACAGCGGAAATGGCAGGGCCTGGATTTATCAACCTTTCTTTCACATCTAAATACCTCTCAGAACAAATCAATAAGGTTTTTGCTGATCCTCGCATCGGAATTCCTAAAATAGGAGTGAATAGAAAGGTTGTTATAGACTTTTCTTCTCCGAATGTTGCCAAAGAACTTCATGTAGGACACCTTCGTTCAACGATTATAGGGGATAGTCTGGCAAGACTTTTTGAGTTTTTGGGTTATGATGTCGTCAGACTCAATCATGTTGGCGACTGGGGAACTCAATTTGGAATGCTGATTACCTATCTACTACATTTCAAGCCAGGTGTTTGTTCAGGCGATCAAGTAGCTACTTTATCTGAGCTAATGAATTGGTACAGAGAAGGGAAAAAACTTTTTGATGCGGACCCTAATTTCAAGAAGCTCTCACAATTATCAGCTGTTGAACTTCAGCAAGGAAATCCTGAATACAGAAGAATCTGGAAAATCATTTGTGAGATCTCACGCAAAGGATACGAGGAAATCTATAAGCTGCTTGATGTTGAATTAACAGAAAGAGGGGAATCTTTTTATGAGCCTATTATCCCTCGGACTATAGAAATGCTGGAGGAAAAAGGACTTGTTACCCTTTCAGATGGTGCTAAGTGCATTTTTATGGAAGGATTTTTGGGTTCTGAGGGAAAACCCCTCCCTATCATACTGCAAAAATCAGATGGAGGATACAACTATGCAACTACTGATTTAGCTGCCGCTTGGCATCGAGGCCAAGAGGAAAAAGCAGATCGCATGGTCTATGTCGTAGATTCAGGGCAAAAACTTCATTTAGAAATGATCTTTGCAGCAGCTAAAAAAGCCGGTTTTATTGATCCTAATATACAAGAAATCGTTCATGTAGGGTTTGGTGTTGTTCTTGGCGCTGATGGAAAAAAATTTAAGACAAGATCAGGAGAAACTGAGCGTCTTATCGATTTGATTCAAGAAGCAATAGATCAATCAGCTCTTATTTTGAAGGAAAGGTTGCCAGACCTATCTTCGGACGAGCTTTACGAAATGGCAAAAATCTTAGGAATTGATGCTGTTAAATATGCCGATCTTTCTGGACATCGACTTAAGGACTACGCTTTCAGCTATGAGAGAATGCTTAGGTTCGAGGGGAATACCGCTGCCTTCTTGCTATATTCTTATGTGAGAATTCAAAGTATTAAACGGAAATATCAAGGATCCTTGGATGACTTATTTAATCATTCTGCGATTCAACTAAAAGATGAAGCAGAAATGAGGCTAGGCCTTCACATCCTCCGCTTCCCTGAGACTTTAGAGCTTCTCAACGAAGAGCTTTTGCCTCATAGATTGTGTGAATATTTGTTTAATCTTGCAGAGACTTTTAATGTCTTTTTTAGAGACTGTCAAGTCATAGGTAGTGAGACAGAAACATCACGATTATTACTTTGTGAACTTACCGGCCGTATACTAGACAAAGGGCTTTACTTGCTAGGTTTGAAGACACTGCAACGTATGTAAACTTAAGCTATTATGGTTTTATGAGGTTCCCCGGCGATTTCAACTGCGAAGCGTGGTACTCCATAGCCTGGTAAATGTTTTCGAAGTTCTTCGATCAACTCTATCCCTTTTTCTCTTTCAACATAAAATCTTTCCGCGCCCATTACTTTGTCTAATTCAAAAAGATAATAAGGGATAAGACCTTTGCTAATTAAAAAATGGAAAAGTTCATAAAGAGCTTCAAAAGAGTCGTTTACATCTTTTAAAAGAACAGTTGCCGTCAAAATTGGAATTCCTAATTTCTGCAAAGATTGAATGGCATGAATAATATCTTCGTCTAACTCTTTTACATGATTGATGTGAAGAACCATGATAGATTGAAAACGGCGGTTCGAGAGTAGTTTTAATAATTCTGGAGTGACTCTTTCAGGAATTCCAAGAAAAAAGCGGGAGTGAAAGCGGATAATTTTTACATGAGGAATTGCTTCAAGGTCATCAAAAAGCTGGCCTAAAATGCGATCGTCTAGAGAAAAAGGATCTCCCCCACTAAGAATGACTTCATGGATTGCAGAATCAGCGCGGATGATTTCGAGCTCCTTCTCAAACCCTTTGCGCTCTTTTTCATAAGGAAAATTTTGACGAAAGCAATGGCGGCAATGCATAGCGCACGCACTGGAGGCAAGAATCAAGGATCTATAGTTATATTTTCTTAAGAGTTTTTCTGTGGCTACAAAATGCTCATCGTACACAGGGTCTTTCACAAAAAGAGGATTTGAAAGAGTTTTTTTTAGGGGAGCATATTGTAGAAAAAGGGGATCTGTTAGTGATTTTTTAGGAATTTTTCGAGCAATTCTTTGAGGAATGTTCAGAGAAAAATGGGGATGTAGATCCATTTTCTCAGTGTCAGTGGGCGAAAGCTCAAGCAATTCTATGAGTTGTTTAGTTGAGCGGATGTTTTGAGTAAGAATGTGTTTCCAATTTTCCATAGGGGCAATAGTTTACCACACTAATGTTAAAATTCAAAACATTTCAATTAATAATTAGAAATTTTTAATCAATAATTAAACATAATAATTTAAGTTTAGGTAATTTCTTAAAAACTCGAGGATGTTTAGCCCGCTAAACTCACTTCGGCGACATCTCTTGCTGGAGGTTTGATTGCAAGGTTCACTCTTTCAACCTGCGCTCCTAACATTTGCAATTTGGTATCGATTTTTTCATACCCTCGATCTAGGAAGTGGAGATTTGAAATGATACTTTCATCATCAGCAATCAACGCGGCCATAACATAGGCAAATCCTGCTCTCAAATCGGGTATTGAAATATCTTTTCCTTTTAGAGGTGTAATGCCAGATACGACTAGAGAATGTGCATAATCCCTTGATTCAAAACGGCAATTTTTACTTCCTAAACAGCGACAGAAAAGAGAAGCTTCCGCTCCCATTTCTTTCAGCGTTTCAATATATCCAAATCGATTCTCATAGACTGTTTCATGGACGATTGACGTTCCTTGGCTTTGTGTTAACAGAACCACAAATGGTTGTTGCCAATCTGTAAGAAACCCTGGATAAACGTCGGTTTCTATGTGAGTTCCTCCTTTTAGGGGTCCTTCATAAAAAAACTCAATGCCCTGTTGATCTATTCTGAACCCAGCACCGAGCTCACGCATCTTATTTAAAAAGATCATTAAATGTTCATGAACAGCTCCACGAATAAAAACTCTTCCTTTAGTTGCAATAGCTGCCATGGCGAATGAGGCAATTTCTATCCTGTCGGGAACTACGTGATGAGTGACTTCATGAAAATGTTTTACTCCTTGAATTACAATCGTACGATTCGTATCAACATGGATATGTGCGCCCATTTTTTGTAAAAAAAGAATAAGATCAATTACTTCAGGTTCGACCGCAGCATTTTTAATCACAGTAGTGCCTTGTGCTCTTGTAGCAGCAAGAATCGTGTTTTCTGTTGCGCCTACTGATGGATAAGGGAATTCAATAATTGTTCCTTTAAGTCCTGTATGGGCCTGTGCAAAATAGGCACCATCCTTCTTCATGTTTCTATATTCAATAGTAGCCCCTAGTTTTTCAAGAGCTGTGATATGAAAATCCACCGAGCGTTTACCGATATTACATCCTCCTACTGTAGGAACGACAATATCTTCATTTGTTCTAGATAGTAAAGCGCCTATCATCAATATGGGAATTCGATTGGCCCCTGAAAATCGTTGTGGTACATATGTTGATAAAATCTGAGGAGTTTCAACTTCTAAAGTGTGATTCTCTCGATCCCATTTAGCGATCATTCCTATTTCTTTACAAAACTCAAGAGTCACTGCTACTTCATGGATATTTGGAACGTTGGTAAAATAGCATCGTTTTTCAGATAGAAGAGAAGCAACGATCATTTTCGTAATAGCATTTTTTGCCCCAGAAGCATTGATTTCACCGCTCAAAGGCCTGCCACCACGAATTTTTAAAATTTCCATAAATAGATAGATAAAGTATTTTTTCATCATCTTATGAAAATAAAGTATTTCTATAAACAAAAGATTAATTTGCTAGAAAAAAAGGAGAAAATGCTTTGAAGCATTATTGTGGGCTTGGTCAGGACAGCCATCGATTTCTTCCTGAAATTACTCAGAAAGTATGTGTGCTAGGTGGAATCGAATTTAAAGATGTTCCTGGGCTTGATGCTGATTCAGATGGAGATATCATATTTCACGCCATTTGCAATGCAATTACATCGATCACACATGTTCCCATACTTGGCGAAATCGCTCCAAAACTATGTCATGAGCAACATATTACTAATAGTCGCGTTTATCTAGAACATGCTCTACAAACTCTTGGAGCTATCAAAATTCACCATGTTGCTTTGGCAGTAGAAGGAAAAAGACCTAGAATGCAATCGAGAATTGATATCGTGAGAAAAAATGTAGCAGATGCTATGAATTTACAAGTACACCAAGTAGGGCTTACCATCACTTCAGGAAATGATCTAACGAGCTTTTCAAGAGGAGAAGGGTTGCAGTGTCTTTGTATGATTAGTGCTGTTTCACCTGATTAATAGATATCTTGGAACAACAAGCCTTCTTTACGCATGCTTTTTAGCCTTTCTTCAGCTTCAAATAAAGTCATTGAACCCTCTTCGCAAAGAATCTCAGAAAGGGTGGCCATAACATCTTTTGCCATGTTTTTTGCATCTCCGCAGAGATAGATAATTGCCCCTTCTTTAATCCATAGATACAATTCTTTAGCATGAGCTCTCATCGCATCTTGTACATAGTACTTTTCTTCTTGGTCTCGTGAAAATGCAGTACTTAGACGTAAAAAGCTCTTTCTTTCTAAATCTTTAAAGAAGTCCTCATAGTAAAAATCACTATGACTGTTCCTTTCACCAAAAAATAACCAATTTTTTCCAAGGCTTCCCTTCAATTGTCTCTCTTGCAAAAAGGCTCGAAAAGGGGCAACTCCTGTTCCAGGGCCGATCATGATGATTGGCTTTGAGTCATCCTGTGGCAGTGTAAATGAATCATTAGGATGAACAAAAACTCTAATTTGTGTGGAAAATGGTACAGCTTTTTTACAGATATAAGAACTTCCTAAACCTTCTTGAAAGCGATACCCATGATGATATGTAAAAGTGGCGACTAATAAATCAACTTGATTGGGATTTGATTGCATAGAGGATGCGATCGAATAAAACCGGGGGGCTATTGGCAAAAGAGCATCACAAAATGCTTGAACATCATTTAAAGGGCTTTTCATCGCCAAAGAAGCTGAGATCACATCGTGAGCCAAATCATGAGGGACTCCTAAACAATCACTAATTTTTTGTGTAACTTTTTGAAGATTAGCGTGTTTCTGGAGAAACTCGTGTAGAGCTAAAGATTCCTTGGTTCTCTTTGAACAAACAAGTTCATCTCCACGGCACCCCAATTTGCTCAGAAGAATGGAGATATCATTTTCGTCATTTTCTGGATAGATTCCTAGTGCATCTCCCGGTTTGTAAAGCATATTGCTGTCGCTGATATCAAGAGAAACATGGAAAGTTGCCTTTGAGGAACCTTCTTTATTTAGAAGTGATCTTGCCAAGATTTTGGAGGAAAAGGGATTAAGTCTGTTGTAAGTGGTTTGTGGTTGAATAAGAGGATCAGAAAATGTCATAGACAAACATTAATTAATAATTTAAATATTTAGTTAGAAGAATAATAATAAAATAATATGGTAAATATGAAAATAAAAACAGTTCTATTTGTTGCTGTTGCTCTCTTGATTTTAACGGGTTGTGCATCAAGTGGTTATAATAAACAATATGTTGTTTCAGATGCAATTGAGTATATGGAACAAAGCGAGTAGGCCTCTCGCTTTGTCATAATTTAGGCCGGTGAAGCAGCTTCAAATAGGGATTTGCAGTCTCCAGCTTTGAAGTGATGCTCAAGGGTTGATAAATTCTTTTTAGATATACCGCCTAAAAGCTCGATCGCTTGAAGAAATCTGGCTCTTGCCCGATCGATCCCTAAAAATTCAAATGATGCAAAAAGAGGGGGGCCTTGGGTTCTTCCCGTAATCGTCATATAAAGAAGAGGCATGACGACTTTCTTATGGTTAAGACCTGTAATTTCTACCATTCTTTTTGAAGCGGTTTCAATACCAGTTTTATCCCAATCTTCAATTCGATCTAGTTCCCAAACAATAAGCTGAATTAAGCTTGCAGTTTGTTCGTCAGTGAGGTTTTTAACAAGAAGATCCTCTTTGGTAATTGGGAGATGGTTGATGAATAAAAAGGCACAAAGTTCCATAAATTCACCAAAAGTTTTAATGCGAGAGTGCACTAGGGGCATTAAAGCTTGCATCCTTTCATCACTAAATTGCCAATTTTTAATCATTGGCCAAAGATCTTCAGTTTTGACATGGTTGATTAAGTATTGTTGATTCAGCCAATCTAGTTTTTTTATGTCAAAGAAGGCTCCTGATACACCTATTCTTTTATAGTCAAACTCTCGAATGATATCGCTTAGATCATAAATTTCTCGGTCTCCAGGCATGCTATACCCCATAAGAGTGAGAAAATTGCCAAGTGCTTGAGGGAGATATCCGCTATCTTTGTAATAGTTAATTGAAGTGGGGTTCCGTCTTTTAGATAATTTTCTTCCATCACCTCCTAAAAGAAGGGGCATATGTAAAAAGGTAGGGGGAGTCCACCCAAAAGCTTCGTAAAGGTAAATATGCTTTGGTGTGGAAGTCATCCATTCGTCACCCCTAATAACATGGGTAATTTTCATCAAATGATCATCAACAACGTTCGCTAAGTGATAGGTGGGATATCCATCAGATTTAAGAAGAACTTGATCATCCACCTCAGACCAAGGATAGACAATTTTACCCTTAATAGCGTCTTCATATTCACAATTCCCAGTGAGGGGGACTTTTAGTCGAACCACGTAGGATTGACCTGCTTGCTCTCTTTCTTTTACTTCTGCAGGCGTGAGATTTCGATATCGGCGGTCATATCCCATTTTTGTTCCAAGAGCTTTACTCATCTCTCTCATTTCTTCCAGTTCTTGCTCAGTGGCGAAACATTTATAAGCTTTGCCTTGATCAAGAAGCTGCTGGCAATATTTTTGATAAATAGCAGTTCGCTCTGACTGACGGTAAGGACCGTAAGGACCACCTACATCAGGACCCTCATCCCACTCTATTCCCATCCAGTGAAGAGCTTTGAACAGGTTTTCTTCATATTCAGGCCTGCTCCGCTTTTGATCGGTATCTTCTATTCTAAGAATGAATGTCCCACCATAGTGTTTCGCAAAAATAAGGTTGAACAAAGCCATATAGGCTGTTCCCACATGTGGGTTCCCTGTGGGCGATGGAGCGATGCGCACTCGTGGTTTTTCCATGAAATCCTCATTGTAATAGAGAGGGATAATAGCGTGAAAACCTATTAAGTTAAAGGGAAATTAGGACACTATTTGGCCGTCAAGAGGTCCTTGGAACTGATAATGCCCAAATAGTCTTTCATAATTTCTAAGGTTTCTTGAAATTGAAAGTCTTCCTGAATTAGTTCATCGGAAAGGGACTGTTTATTGATCAAACAGGTAATAAATTCTTGATACTTTTGATGACTCTTAATTCTATTTTGTGACTTTTCAGCCAATCCAGGGATGAAAGGTTCTAAATCATGAAGTTGAGGTTGTAGATTCTTACAGTAGGTCTTTCTCAATCTTAAACGAGAAAGAGGATGAATGTCTGATAAATCATCCACAAAGTGACTCTCTATCGATTGATTGCCCAAAGCATTTTTTTGATACATTTCCCCTATTTTTGACTCAGAAAGGTATCCTGGCACTACGATGTCTGAAGGAATCCCAGTAAGCTGGGGTGTTTTCCCACTAACAGTATAGTAGACTCCTTTAGTTACTTTATACTCTCCCTGAGGATTCACTTGTTGTGACATTTGATTTTCAAGGGTAAACACTTGGAATGACCCCTTGCCAAATGTCATTTTATCTCCCACAATAAGGGCTCTACCGTAGTCTTTTAATGACTGGGCAACGATTTCCGAAGCTGATGCTGAAGCTCGGTTTGTCAGTACGACTAGTGGGCCGTCATAAAAAGCCTTTTCTTCAGTATTTCGAAGATGTTGTAGATTCCCATGGTCATCGCGTATGCTGGCTACAATACCACTCTTGATGAAAATGCCGCTGACTGTAACAGCTTGAGGAAGAAGGCCTCCTCCATTGTTTCGCAAGTCTAGGATGATTCCATAAATAGGGGTTTTTGCTCTTGTGTCTGATATAATCTTTTTAATGTCCTGAGTAGATGAGGAAGAGGGATCTTGATAAAAGGAATGTAGTGAAATATGGAGAATAACCCCATCTTTCCATTCATATTCCTTATGTTCATGGCGACTTTCTTTAAGGACAATTTCATCTCGAGGGATCTCGATTTGCAAAAGGTCTTTGCTGCCAGATGCTTGATCTCTTTCGATGGAAAGTAATACTTTACTTCCTTTTGGACCCCGAATTAAAGCTACAGCATCGATTATGTCTAAGCCTGCTACAGGTTCGTTATTAACAGCTATAATTCTGTCTCCCTCTTTAAGGAGGCCAGAAACTTTTGCGGGGCCACCATCTATGAGTTCAGTAATCCTAAGTCCTACTAAGTCATCATGCAAGAGGGCCCCGATTCCAAAAAGTCTTTGCTGGACTTGGATTACAAACTGGGAGGCTTCTTTTGGGGTAAAATAGACAGTATGGTTGTCCAGAGAATGGCATAAAGCCTTTAAAAACAGGGAATAGAGGTATTGTTTTCTTTCCGATTTATTTTTTCCTACGATCTCCTCTTCTACTGACATTCTTCTTTTTTTTAGTCTCTCAAGAAGAATTTCCCTTGTTTCCTCGTTGATTTTTGAAGCACTCTCTAGCTGGAGTGATCTGATCCTTTCAATACGCTGAGTCAGCTCTTCCTCAGATTTAGCCCAAGCTAGTTCTTCAAATTCTTCAGGGTCAACATCTTTGATAAGCTCTCGCTTTTGCATGAAAGTTTCTTCTATCCTGCTCCGCCTGCTTATTGCTTTTTCCATTTTATCAAGGATCCCTTCAAAAACTTTTAAAGAACCTCTTTCATAGTCAGCAATAAGTTTTGAGCCCATTTCTTGATGGGGATTTGTATACTCAAGCACTTCATTTTCAATGAAATAAGTCTTTATGGGGTCTATGATTTCAATAAAATTCCCAAGAACAGTAATCGCAAGTTCTTGATTCATAGCTTTTTGAGAAACGTGATTGGATAAAATTTCTTGAGCTTTTTTTTGGGTAATAGGGAAGTCTAGTTCGGGGGGTTTAGCAAAGACGCAGAAAGGGAGATAAAAGGTGAAAAGCAGCGCTATAAAACGGTATAAACTATTCATAAGAGACTCAAACTCAGGAAGTACCCTGAAAATCAAGGGATTATAACGGCTGATCTTAAAGAATTTAGGAAAATTTTGGAAGGGGTATTTGAACTTAGAGGGAAAGATTAAAGGGTCAAAGTATTTTTTTAATGAATTTAAAGCCCCCGGAGTGTAAAATATTTCTTAAAATGACAACTATTTAGTCTTAAAACAAAGGATTAATTAAAGAATTTCTTGCATAAATCCAATATTAATTGCGTAATTAATATATTTTTATTTGTGATCAATTCTTTATTTTGTGATAATGCTATTCGAAATAAGACTATTTTGAAGATTACTATTAGAAAAAAAATTGGGGGATTAAAATGACCGACATGATGACAGATCACATCGAGGTGAATCAGATCGATGATAGAGGACAATATGTCTCTATTACTGAAGCAGCTCGAATTAACAATGTCACACGACAGGCCATTTATGTTGCTATTAAGCAAAATAAATTGAAGGCAGTTAAAAACCGAACACGTTGGACAATTCATCTAAAGGATTTGGAAGACTACCGAAGAGGTAAGTACTCTAGAACTAAATCTACTTTTGAAGGTGAATTATTGTTTGATAACGATAAGGGATTTTTCTCTGTTAACCAAACAGCGAAAATTCTTGGCGTGCCAGCTCAGAAAATTTACTATGCTACACGCGTCGGGATGCTCAAAGCTACCAGAAAAGGTTCGGCTTGGGTTATTCACATTAACGATATCAAAGAATACAAAGATACATACCTATCTTCTGAAAAAGAAGAATTTGCTGTAATGTAGTTTTTGGATTTTTTCCATTTAGTAAAAAGCAAAGAACTCAACATTCTTTGCTTTTTTTATTCTTCATCAATGATCTTAAAATCTTTGATTTGTAGTTGAATGCTAGATTTATTCAGATAGTTGTTAATTTGAGGAGTGAAGGCGATCAAGAGCTTTAAATTCTTTTTAAGAAGCAACGTCCGCCTGTGTCCTAAACCAAATCCAATACCTTCCAAGAAGCGATCCTTCTCTTCTAAAAACAATTTCAGATGTGTTCTTCCTAAAGTTTTAGGAGGCCATACTTGTTTGGCCTCGCAAAGAAGTACAGGGGATGGATTCTCATTACCATACGGTTCAAGTAAATTGATCGATTCTAGAAATTCAAAAGTTAGATCCTTGAATCCTGCAAATGCATCGATTTGAAGTTTAGGGAATATATCCTGGTCTTTGAGTGTAGAATTGGCAATTTGAATGAAACGTCTCTTGAATTCCTCAATATTCTCTCGTTTGATAGAAAGTCCTGCTGCATAATCATGCCCACCGTAATTGATCAAAAGATCAGCACAATCCTTGAGTACCGGAAGAACAGGAAATTCGGATATAGTTCGGATTGAGCCTTTTCCAATATCATTCTCTAAAGCGATGATTATAGTAGGTCTATTATATTGTTTCGCAATTCGAGCAGTAATAATAGGGATGATCCCTGGATGCCATTTGTCTGAATGCAATATGATCGCTTTTTCTTGGAAAAGTTCTGGATGTTGTTCTAGAAATTCTTCAATGTCATCTGAATCTTTTTTTTCAATTTGTTGGCGCTCTAAGTTTTTTAAATCAAGTTCTTTGGCCAAATGCTCTGCATTCGTCGCATCACGAATCAACAAAAGCTCGACACCTTTTATTGGATCTGCGATTCGTCCTAAACTGTTTAAGCGAGGGGCGATTTTTGAAGCGATGTCCATAGTGGTGATTTCATGGGGTCTAAGTCCACACACTTTTATCAGCTTAACAAGACCTATACGAGTTGTTTTAACGAGCTGATTGAGGCCGTAGCGAACTAAGATTCTGTTTTCTCCAACAAGAGCTCCCATATCTGCTATAGTCCCTAGAGCGACTAAATCAAGGTACTGCTTGAGGTCTATGAAATTTCCTTTTATCTCTCCTCTTGAAATGAGAAGGTTTGTATAGGCATGAGCCAATTTAAAAGCTACGCCCACACCAGTTAGATTTCTATTTGGGTAAGTCGAATTCAATAATTTTGGGTTAAGAGTTGCTATGCAGTGGGGAAGTTTATCAGTTGGTTCGTGGTGATCAGTAATAATGACATCAATATTATGCTTTTTGAAAGCTAGGATGTCTTCCTCAGATGTAATCCCACAATCGACTGTGATGATAAGAGAGCAGTGATTTTTGATAGCATATTCAATAGCACCTTCGCTCGGAGAATTTTTAGTATTGATTCTATTAGGAATATAGAAAAAAACATCCATTCCCAGAGATTGTAGAAAGTCTGTTAATAGGGCAGTGCCTGTCATCCCATCAACATCGTTATCACCGTAAACAAGGATTTTTTCATTATTTTCAGCTGACTGATGGATTCGTTTAGTTGCCTTGTCGATTTCCGGGAAAAGATCAGGGCTAGGGAGGTTAGGCAATTTTGCATAGAGGAAAGAATGAACCTGTTCGCTCGAAGTAAAACCACGAGAAACAAGAACCTGTGCCGTTACGGGATGGATGTTGAATTCCTTCACGAAATGACTACAAAGATCTGGGGCCTCTTTTGGCATTATCCAAATGGGTTCATGATGGCTTTGAAATGTCATTGTTCCTTTATTCTTTTGATCTTAATTTGCATATAAAGTTATCCATTATTTGTCGCTGATATTTCATTGCTCTTCTCTTTTCTGTCAAAGAACAGAAGAAGAGGGCTGGCAACAAAGAATGTTGATAATGTTCCAACTACGACACCAAGAGCCATGATCAAAGAAAATCCGAAAACAGTTTCTCCACCAAATAAAACTAAAACAAGCAACACAATAAATGTAGTGAAGGAAGTCATAATTGTTCTGCTCAGTGTTCTATTAAGTGACCCGTTGACTAGTTGGCTAAATGAGAGATTTTTAGAGCTTCGAATATCTTCTCTAATGCGGTCAAAAACAATGATCGTATCGTTAAGTGAGTAGCCGATTATTGTTAAGAAAGCAGCTATAGCGTTCATATCGATCTGAATAGGGAGGCCTAAAGCTAAGAGCAATCCCATAATTGACAAGGTCATGATCAAATCAAACGCGAGGCCTAGAGTTGCCGATATGGCATACTTAAACTCAAAACGGAAAGTGATATAGATCAAGATACAAAGCAAAGCACTTGCTAGGGCAATGAGTGCGTTAGTTCTCATTGTATCAGACATTTGACCACTGACAGACGTCCACGATAAGTGCAAGCTTTGAAGGCAAGTTGGGGTAAGATCGACACCTTCATATTTCATGACCTTTACAAGGGAAGCTAGATTAGGATCTGTTTCCCATAAATAGGTTGTTGAAGAAGGAGTTGATTTTAGTTCTATTTTGTTAATCAAAGCCTGTGCATTTTTGCTAAGGAAAAGTCTAGCTTGCTGTCCATCTCCTAATTCACGAACTTGGAAATAGTGAGCTGGAATTCCTGCTTTCAATAGGGCTTGAGAAATTTCATGCTTCGCTGATGTAGTTGCTTCCTTTTTAACTTCTAGGGTAACGGCATGTCCACCCGTAAAATCAAGACCTAATGCATGGTGTCTATTATAAACTAAGGCCGAGAGACCCCCTAAAATGATAACTAGGGATATAAAAATTGCGGTTTTTGCATTTTTGATAAAAGGAATATTTTGTGCTTTTATCCAATTCATCATCGAAAGGGAAGAAATTCTTCCTTTAGCGATCCCCATATCAAAGATGTATCTAGTCACAAACAAAGCTGTAAACATGGAAGAAGCAATACCAATAATTAGCGTTAATGCAAATCCTTTTACAGGTCCTGCATCAAAGCTTAGTAGAATGAGCCCAGCCAAGATTGTTGTGATGTTTGAATCAAAAATTGCAGCGAATGCTCTTTTATAACCTTCTTGAATTGCAATTTTTATAGATCTGCCTTCGTTGAGTTCTTCTCTGATTCTTTCGAATACAAGAACGTTCGCATCTACGGCCATTCCAACAGTTAGGATAATTCCTGCTATGCCAGGAAGAGTGAGGGCTGCGCCAATATTTTGTAAACAAGCCCACATGATAAGTAAGTTAGCAATAACTGCGATAGAAGCCACTACTCCGGAGAAACGATAATAAACGACCATCGTAACAATGACTGCAAGGAGGGCTAATACTGTTGCGGTAATTCCTTGGAATCTCTCTTTTAATCCTAGTTCTGGGCTTATGTTTTTCTCAGAAAGGATGTGAGGAGTATATGTAAGAGATCCGGCCTTGAGATCTGATTCGAGTTTCTGCACTTCGCGCAGAGTAAAATTGCCTGAAATCATGGCATGGTCTTGGAGTGTTGACTCGAGAGTTGGCGATGAAACTACGTAGTCATTTAAGACGACAGCCATTCTCCATCCTCTACCATGTGAATGATTAGCATTTTCTTGAGAAAGAGAGTCTTTAGCGAACTGAGATGTCCACACAGCCAAATTTTCTCTTGGAGAGAAAGCCTTGCCATCTGGGGTGAAGAAGCTTTTTTTGACATCAAAAGTTAGAAAATTTCCTTTCATAGGATCGTAATTAACATGAACATTTTCTAAATGAGAACCTTCGAGAGGGCTATTTTTGAAGACAATCATCAGAGGATGGGTTTGTCCATGCCATTCTTTGTAATCAGATCCCTTGTACAAGGCTATTCGAGACTCTACAGTATTTAGATCGTGAGCAGGAGCATCCGACTCTGGATCAGCTAATCGTAGCCCATTTTCAAAAAGGATTCTTGCCGATTCAGTTCTAGGGGAATGTCTTGCATCGTTATGAAGATGTTGCCATGCGATAGCTTGGATTGCTTCGTTACTCGTCGTGTTTTTTGCAAGCGCTTCATTCCAAACTTGTTGGAGAAAACGATTGACGTGGTCTCCCAGAGTTCTATTGAATAAAGAAAATTTTTCATTGACTACATGAAAGGACATCGATGAAGCTTTGATCAGCTCCTGAGCGGAGAAATGCTGTGCTCCAGGAAAGTCCACGCTAATGTGTGATCCTTCTTGTCGGATTGCAACTTCAGACACACCCATTTTATTTAGTCGTGTATAGAGCTCATTAATACCTCGTCGGATATCTGCTTCGCTAGTAACAGGTTTGTGACTTGCATCACGAAGCTCTAATTGAACAGTTTTTCCTCCTGAAATATCAAGACCCCACTGGAGAATGCGTTTTTCATCGCCACGGAAGTACTTTTTAGCAGATAGGATAAGGTTATCTATATAAGTATTTTTGATTGGTTTTGGGACTTCTAAATTAGGTTGGTCAGCATGGGAAAAAGATGCAGATTGATAATCATCCTTCCATTTTAGAAGTTCATCATGTTGAATGGATTCGATTTTATTGAGGGTATTTATTCTTTGCTTATGGTTTGAGAGCTCGAGTAATGCAACGTGAGAATTGCCCTTAACGGCGAATTCTTCTCTTGAAGCCTGCAAAATAGGTAAATAAAAATCTTTAGCTTCAAAAATCACATCATTTGCAAACTCCTTAGAATAAGGGAAGCTGTTGCCAAGGTGAAGAGTAAAGCCATGGTCCATAAGAATGGCTCTTAGACTGTCAAAATCTCTTGAAAACTGACGAGCTTGAGGTGATTGAGGGGTTGACTGAAGGTTTTCAGCGATTTCTTTAAGATCTTTAGCAATTAAGTATACAGAACCATGAGAAAATCCAGCTGGAATAGAATTGTGCAAGTCGGGGGAGAATAAGACTAAACTTAATCCTTTGTTTTCCTCTTTTAGTGAAAGGAAGTCTTCATAGGATAGAATAGGGTAATTATCCCTCTTGAGGTCTTTGTATTCTGGATTCCAATTTTTTTGTAAAAACCCCGAAAATTGAGTTAGGTATGATTTGCATAGTTCTTTTAGATTGAGCTTAATAAATCCTGAAGCATTCTCAGATTCTTTGACAGCCATCTTAAATCCTCTTTCGGTTGGGAGGATAGATGTGTGCATCTCTCTTGAAATTCTAGCAACTTCATGAAAGAGAAGGGCTTCTGCTTTTTTTTGCTTCGCAGTTGAATGTAATAAATTGTTAAGGTCATCATGGGGAATTAAATGAATACTTCCATTTTTCCAGTCGAGTTCAATAGAAGCAAATAATAGACTGTTTTTCCCAAGAGAAATTTTGGCGATAGGTCCAGATCCAAAAGTAAAAGAAGAATCAAAAACTTGTGGAAGGCTTTGAGAGGCAATACTTCTTAGAGAATTCGCTTTTAGAAACTGAATACTTTTGAAGATTGTATCTTCGTTTTCTTCCAGAATTCTTAAATGGTTCGCTGCTTCAGCTTTCAAAGTTGGATTATTGGCATTCTCTTCTTTCTCAAGGTATTCTTTGATTTGAACCTTTTGCTGCTTAATTGTGTCTTTGGCAGCAATAAATTTGTCTTGAAGTTCTTGGATGACTACGTTACGAGGTTTGTTCGAATTGCCTGCAAGGGAAAGAATCAAGCGATCAATACTTTGGGATTTTTCGCCAAACAGTTCCACAAAAGATAAAATATTTCTTGATAAGACGTTTGCGAAATCAAGGTTTTCTTGAGGAGAAGCATTCTGGATGAGGGCATCAGCAATTAAAGAATTTTCTGTCTGAGAGCAAAGAGCAGTAACGAGACTTTGAACGTGTTCTTTAGCTAGTTCCTGGTAAGATTGAGTCGGCGCTCCTATTCCGTCAAAAAAAGAGCCGAAATGAAAAAGTTTGCCAGCATCTTCAACACTTAAGTGAAGAGGAATTTTTCTTTGAACGACTACAGTTGTTGTGTCGTCACCATAGGATGCTGTACTGAGGTTAAGTTGAGCAGGATAAAAAGGGATGAGGGCGCCAGCTTTTGGAAGGTGTTCCCTGAGTGTATCAGCATCTCCTAAAGTAGGGCATTTTATAGTGATTATTTGAGAGTTTTCAGGATCTAATGAAACTTCAGTAGTTTTGACTCCAATCAACTGTGCGAAGGAATAGAGCCAAGATATTGAATCTTTTTCGAGTTGATTTACTCTTTGTATAGAGGCAACAGCAATTTGATGGGCATCTTTAGAGCTTAGGGACTCTTGGAGGGGCTTAGAGTAGTAGAGAAGAGTTGGTAGAATATGAAATAAAGTAACGATACCTACAGAGAAAAGAATAAATCCTTGCCAGCGTCTATGTTTCTTCATGATGCACCTGGAGTTGTTCATCGGTAGGATAATAGTTATGTAGGATTAAGTCTAGAAGAAATGCTGACGATTATTGGTTTTAATGGTATGTTGAGGGGCATTAAATTGAGCGTGAGAATATGTCTGCAACAATTCTAGTGGGTTTACAGTGGGGAGATGAGGGGAAAGGGAAAGTCATCGATGCTTTAACAGAATCTTACCCTCATGTTGTTCGATCCCAAGGAGGCCACAACGCTGGCCACACTGTTGTTGTGGGAGATCAACAACATAGCTTTCATCTAATTCCTTCAGCCATACTCCACCGCCACGTTAAATGTTACATCGGAGCAGGAGTTGTTTTGGATCCTCTTCATCTGTGGAAGGAAATTCAAAAAAACGGAATGGATATCCTAGATCGTCTTCTAATATCTCCTTACACACATGTGATTTTGCCCAGGCATGTAACCCAGGATCAAAATTTAGAAAAGGAAAGAGGACAAAATAAGTTAGGGACAACAGGACGAGGGATTGGCCCGAGCTATACAGAAAAAGCTGCTAGGCATGGATTAAAGCTTATAGAGCTGTATGATCAAGCAATTGCACGCCCATTTTTTGATAATGATGATCTCTATCATCAGTACCTAAGTGCTGCCCTCCATTTTAAAAAATGTATTGTTCCAGTAGAGACACTTCTTTTTGAGGCACTAGAAAGAAATGAAAATATTTTATTGGAGGGAGCTCAAGGAACTCTCTTAGATGTTCAATTTGGCACCTATCCCTATGTGACTTCATCCCAAACTACTTCAGCAGGAATTTGTGCTGGAGCTGGTATTGGGCCTTCCAAAGTTAAAAAAGTGCTAGGGGTTCTCAAGGCGTATCAAACAAGAGTCGGGAGTGGCCCATTTCCGACAGAACTTTCAGACGACGACAAGCAACTCTTCCCTGATAATCATACTATGAGAGAAGTAGGGACGACCACCGGTAGATTTCGCCGCATCGGTTGGTTAGATCTTGTTTTAGCTAAGCAGGCTTGCATGATCAATGGAGTAGATGAGATTGCGATTACAAAGCTAGATATTCTTTCAAAGCTTGAGCAAATACCTGTGTGTGTTGATTATCTACCCACAGAGGAGCCTGAAATGATCCTGAGTTCTAGAAGATTATTCCAAGAGGCAAAGCCCATTTACCATACTCTAGCCGGTTGGAATCAAGATGTATCCCACGCAAGGCATTTCCATGAATTACCCACCCAGCTCAGAGCTTACTTACAATTTATCGAAGATTACTTAAAAGTTCCTATCAAGTACATTTCCGTAGGGCCTGCAAGAGATCAATTTATTTCAAGAATTTAACACTTATTCATCATGAACGAATCTCTTGCACAACTTTTTTCTGAGGAAGATTTAAAAAAAGTTGATTTTTCAAATATTCCTCACCACATTGCTATCATCATGGATGGAAACCGCCGTTGGGCAAGACAAAACCTTCTTCCGTTGAAGTTAGGGCATGTGAAGGGAGTAGAAACACTCATGAACACGGTTGAAACTGCAGCTCAAATCGGAGTAAAAGTGATAACCGTATTTGCATTTTCTACGGAAAACTGGCAGCGCACAGAAGAAGAAATTCTTGATCTAATGTTTCTTTTCAAAAAACATTTAATGGTTAAGAGAGAAAGAATGAAGGAAAAAGGGGTAAGGCTCTCAGTAATAGGTGATATTGAAAAATTCTCTCCAGACATAGTTGCAGAACTTCAAACTACAATAGATTACACTAAAACTTGCCAAAGGATACGTCTAGTTTTAGCAATGAATTATGGAGCGAGAAATGAGATTTTTCGTGCATTTAGAAAAATTTTACAAGAAGTGCAAGAGAACAGATTAGTCATCGATAATATTTCTGAAGAAACTATATCCTCTTATTTAGATACAAAAGATATCCCAGATCCAGATTTACTTATTAGGACAAGTGGTGAGCATAGATTAAGTAATTTTTTGTTATGGCAAGCTTCCTATACAGAAATTTTTTCCACAAAAAAATTATGGCCCGAATTCACACATCTTGATTTCTTAGAGTCAATCGTTAATTATCAGCAACGTCAAAGACGTAGAGGTAAATAATGAAATTTTCGAATTTCGTAGATTTGCAATTTAGAATGCCTATAGCCCTGGGAGCTGCTCTTATATCGGCTGCTCTTATTTGGTTTTCGCAAAATCCCATAGTCCAAGCTTTTTTGGTTCTTATCCTCTGTGCTATCGGTGCTGTAGGATTGTGGGAATTTCATCATTTACTTGAGATGAAAGCAGTTAAAATCCCGTGGAAGTGGCTCTCAATAGCTTCAGCAGGTTGGCTAGTAGGTCTTTATATCTCTTTGCATAGAACCGATCTTTATTTTTTGCCCGGGCTTTTAGTCTTATTCTTTGTGATTTTTTTCTTTGCTTACTACTTCAATAAAATTGAAGGAAGTATCGTAAAAATTTCATGTATTTGCTTTGCTTTTATTTACGTTATTGTACCTCTAGGAATGATGCTAAAAATCCTTTATCCCTATTCTCTTCAGGATGGACGAATTTGGCTTGCTTATCTAATCGCAACAACAAAAGGTACAGATATTGGTGCATATTTTGTTGGTAAAATGTTTGGTCAAATGAAATTGGCTCCTCAAATCAGTCCCAAAAAAACTGTAACGGGGGCTATAGGTGGGTTTGTCCTCGCCTGTGCTATTAGTTTGGCTTTTTACTTTTTATCTTTTTATTTGCCTGATGGGATCTTCCATTTTAATTGGTGGAAAGCCATATTGTTCGGTGGAATTATAGGGATTTTCGCCCAAGTGGGAGATTTAGTTGAATCTTTGATGAAGAGAGATGCTCATATCAAGGATAGCAACAGCTTACCAGGCTTTGGCGGAATGTTAGATTTCTTTGATTCTTTATTGCTAACTACTCCAATACTATACCTACTGATGAAAATGCTATGATTATTACTATTGATGGTCCTGGGGGCTCTGGGAAATCAACAATTGCTAGACTTCTCGCTAAAAAGCTGAACTTTGAACATATTGACACTGGCGCGATGTATCGAGCTGTCACTTGGTTTTTAGTTCATACAAAAGTTGACATCGAACAAGATAAAGAGGTAGAAAAAGCGCTTTTAGATTGCGATCTCCAATTTCAGAAAGTTCAAGGAGAAAAAAGATACTTTGTGAATGGCCATGATGTAAGTATGGCGATTCGCTCTGTAGATATTACAAATAAAGTTTCGATCGTTGCTGCAAAACCTTGCGTTAGAAGGTTTTTAGTAGAAAAGCAGCGTGAGCTAGGAAGACAAAAAGACATAGTTTGTGAAGGAAGAGATATTGGGTCAGTTGTTTTTCCTCAAGCAGAATTAAAAGTTTTTTTAGATGCTGATCCTCAAACAAGGGCTTTGCGGCGCTTTCAGGAATTATTAGAAAAGTTTCCTGACAAAAAAAGAGATCTCAATCCTGAATCGGTGTTCAATGAACTCTTAGAAAGAGACCGCATCGATTCTAGTCGTGAACATTCACCGTTATTAAAACCCAAAGATGCAGTCTTGATTGATACGACAAATTTGTCTATAGATGAAGTTATAGAAAAAATCGTTCAATTACATCATGACAGGACAAAAACCTAGTTTCTTTTATCGTTTTATCTTAGGAGTTGCAAGACTCTTTTTTAGAATCTTTTACGATGTAAAAGTTTTTGGGATTGAGAATTTTCATAAGGGGAGTGCCCTGATTGCAGCCAATCATGTCTCCTATTTAGATCCTCCTTTGCTCGCGATATCATGCCCAGAAGAAGTTCATTTTATTGCGAAAGGTTCACTTTTTCGACCTGCCTTTTTTAGGAGGATGATTGAAGCGTTAAATACTCATCCTGTTAAAGGCAGTGTAAAGGACGTTCATACATTTAAAAAAATTCATGATCTACTTGATGAAGGTAAAAAAGTAGTATTGTTTCCAGAGGGGACAAGGGCTAAAGTAGATCAAATTGGGACATTAAAACGAGGAATTGCTTCAATTTTCATGAAATCACATTGTAGTGTGATCCCCGTTTATCTCCATGGAACCTATGCAGCTTGGAATCGCTCCCATAAATTTCCTCGTTTCGGAAAGAAGCTGATCTGTAGATTTGGAACGCCCATCCACTGGGACGAATTTGCTCATTTAGATCCGATTGAAATAGAAGAAGCATTTTTATTAAGACTTTCTCAGATTCTAAAAGATTTAAAAGAAGAATCTGAAGGTTAATTTGTTCGTTCTTTTCTAGACAGTTATGTCATTTCATTTTAGAATACCCGGCCAAAAGATCAATTTTTTCTACACGGATTGAACATGGCAACTCTTTCTCCTATTAGTTCTTCAACCATTTCGATGATTGCTCAATATGAGAGAGACCTAAAAGTTCTTGTATCGAATACCCTTTGGGAATTCACCCCCACTACAGTAAGAACCTATGAAGCTGCATTACGATGTTTTGCTGAAAGAGGAAACGAGGCTCCAATCGGACCATCACAAATAGAGTCAAAAATAGCTGCAATTCGTGAATATTTAACAGGAGAACCCGCAATGTGGGGGTTAAGTAATGATTCAGAACATGCAGAATTTTTGGTAATGGTAAAGCGTGTATGCGGCACATACGCTAGTTCAATCAAATCAAAAACAGATGATGAAATCGAAGCTGATTTCACAGCTCACTTTGCAGCAGCAGCAGCAGTCTCTAGAACTGCCAGTGAAGATCGTATTCGTTTTGAAGAGGCAAGAGCTGCGGCAGCTGTGCATAGAGCTGAGAGAGGAGCTGCGGGCGCCGTAATTTCTGAAGAAGAAAACTCTCTTGATGAAATAGGAAAGTTGACTTATTCATTTTCCCTATCTGGGAGGTTGTTAGAAAACTACCTAAGCGATTTGGCACTCGTTGAATCGGATCCCGATGCTCCAGATTTTCTTTCAAAAAGACGCATTCTTCTTAGAAATCCAGAAGTATTTATGCCATTAATATCTAGATGTATACGCTTTGGTAATTTATTTACCCTGGAATTACCCACTCTCGAGCTCCTAGTAAAAAATCAAGCCTCTTTACATTCTTTGCTTGGAACTGAGAGATTTGAACTATCTACTTTTATGAGATTGGACGAAAAAAATATTCGTTTAATCCTTTTGAATGCAGAAGCTGTGCGAAGTTTATGTAAAATGGGATTATACCTTCGAACTATCATGTTCATGGATCCAAAAAAACTTGCCTCTTTTTGTGAACAAATAAAAGGAATTGAAGAGCTGGCAAAAGTTGATAAGGGGATTGTGGTTAATCTTCTTAGGCTAGATCCTTCTAAAATTCATGCATTAGGAAGTGGATTTAGATCTGTAAAATTATTAATTGCAAACAAAATGTCTATCAAAAACATATTAAATTTAAGTTGTGAAGTCCTTTCGATGATCAACGAGAATTTTTTTGCCCTCAAAAGCTTTGCAGAAAAATATACAAGCTTCAAAGTGTGGTTGCTTCTATCATTGCCAAGAGAGAAAATACAGTGGATGCTTGCCAATGTTCCGAGATGTTCTCGACTGGTTCTAGTGAGTTACAGAGACCTTCAAAAAATACCTCTTAAAAGGTTTGATGAGATTGCGCGGGGTCGCTAGTAATTAGATCTCAGAGAAATAACTATTTGCGCCAGAAATCTTCGATTTCCTCGAGGCTTTTTCCTTTAGTTTCTGGGATTTTTTTCTTGATAAACCAGAGCCCAAAAACACCAACGAGAGCATAAAGCCAAAACGTACCCCCTTTGCCCATAGCACCAATCAAGCGAAGGAAGGTGAAGGTGACAATAAAATTGGTTGCCCAGTTAGCACAAGTCGCAAGCCCCATAGCTCGACCTCGAATATTCAGAGCATAAATTTCTGAGTTAATGAGCCAGCCATTGGGACCTAAACTAAAAGCAAAGCAAGCAACATAAAAAATTAAGCTAACAAGAGAAATCCATCCCACAAGATTTCCAAATTCTGGAGAGGGGGTTGGAAGAAAGAATCCAAATCCTAGTGTGAGCAAACTCACGATCATTCCTGATAGTCCAACAGTTAGAAGAGGCTTTCTGCCTGCTTTATCTAGTAGGTAGATCGCAATAAATGTTGCTAGCACATTAATGAGTCCTACCCAGAAAGTTGCAGAAATAGCTGCAATGTCTGATTTAAAACCCGCGAATTGAAATATTGTTGGAGCAAAATAAATGACGGTATTAATTCCCGTAGCTTGTTGAATGCAAGTAAGGCCAACACCTGCAATGATAGATGGGCGAGCTTTTTTAGAAAGAAGATCGCTCCAAGTGCCTTCTTTTTCTCCTGCATGCTTTTGTATATGTGCAACCTCTAGTTCAACATCTTCCCTACTGCCTCGATATCTTGTAAGTATCGTTTTAGCTTCCTCAATACGATTTTTAAATACAAGCCAACGAGGGCTTTCTGGAAAAAAGAGCATTACAACAAATTGGAGGAAGGCGGGAACTGCTGCGAGAACAAACATCGTTCTCCAGCCATGTGACTGAGCTAGAGCTAAACCAGCAATATAGGCGAGGAAAATCCCAATCGTAATAAAAAGTTGATTTAAAGTAACAAGGGCTCCTCTAAAAGAGCGAGGGGCGAGTTCTGAAATGTAAAGTGGCGCTGTAGCGGATGAAACTCCGATAGCAATTCCTACAACAAGTCGACCTATAATTAGCCATTCGATCGTTGGAGACCAAGCAAGGCTAATGGAACTTAGTATAAAAAGTATGCTTGAAGCGATGACAATTTTTTTTCTACCAACTCGATCTGAAAGAGGGCCGCCTATAAGTGCTCCTAGAATCGCACCTAGGCTAACAATAGCTACGATTAACGACTCTTGTGTTGTTGTAAGTACATAGTCTTTGCGGATAAACAAAATAGCTGAAGAAATTACACCAGTATCATAACCAAATAATAATCCAGCTATAGCAGTGATTCCACAAATTAGTCCTAATATGAGTTTCTGACGAGTAGTTTCTAGAGCCATACAACCTCTTTTTTTTCATCGTTTTAAAAAAAACATTTGATGTCAATCGATTCTTAGCGTATTTACCCCTTTATGAAGATTTATCCTTTACTCCTAGATCCTGTATATAAAAGTGCACTGTGGGGCGGGCATCGCATCGCTCAGCTTTTTCATCGAAAAGTGAATGTTGATCCTTGCTCCGAATCTTGGGAACTCTCTGACAGAGAAGATGGGATGTGTCGGATCAAAAATGGAGCTTATGCAGGAAAAACATTGAAACAACTAGTAGAAGCGTTCCCCCTGGAACTTGTCAGTGATGAGGAGCAAGATCTTCCTTTTCCGCTTCTCGTTAAATTGATTGATGCTAAGGAAGATCTAAGCGTCCAAGTGCATCCCCCAGAAGAGGCCGCTAAGAAGCTTTTAGGACTACCTAAATCGGAAATGTGGGTTGTGCTCGATGCGAAGCCAGGTGCATTTCTTTATCTAGGTCTGAATCAAGCTGTGTCAAGAACAGTTCTAGAAAAAGCTTTTCACGAAAAAACGATTCATGCTTATCTGCGCAAAATCCCGGTTACTGTCGGTGATGTTTTTTACGTGCCTGCTGGAACAATTCATTCTTTAGGGAAAGGGATCGTAGTTTTAGAAATTCAGCAAAATTCGAATACAACTTATAGAATTTATGATTGGGATAGAAAAGATCAAAGTGGCAAGACTCGTGAGCTTCATGTAGAGGAAGCTCTCGAATCAATTACCCCTATGCAGTCATTTTATAAAGTTAAGCCTGTAGTAGAGTGGGAATCTAGCGATGGCAAGGTAGAAATTCTAGTAGATTGCCCCTACTTTTTGACAAAACGAATTTCGGCTCAATCTTTATTTGTTGCTGAGAAAGGGCCTCATTCATTTCATTATCTATTTGTAATTGAAGGGAGCATAAGAGTCATTATTGATAATGAACTTGTCCACCTTAAAGAAGGAGAATCTTGCTTGATCCCAGCTGCCTGTGAAGAATATGTGGTTCAGCCACTGGCTCACTCTACGATCATTCAAAGTTGTTTGCCATAAAGGCAGAGAGAAATCGCACCAAGATCTCCTATATTCTCAAGAGATGAAGGAGCTATTTTTACAACTTCTAAAGGTTCTTTCCAGCATAGAGGAGCTAAAGCCTTTTTTAATGGAATCAATAAGGTCTCTTTTGCTTGCATCGCAATCGTTCCTAAAATGATGACTTTTGGATTAAGAGTCATAATTAAAATAGCGATACCTTGAGCGAGTCTATCGATAAAAATTTGAAATTCCCTCATAGCAAATGCATCATTTTTTTTCACTGCATCAAGAATCTCATGCATAGTAATTTGTTCTAAAGGATAGGAGGAAAGAAGGCTTTGGGTCTTTTCGGCTTGCAATATGCGTTTTATGTGCTGTGCAAATGCATAGCCACCACAGTAGCTTTCCCAAGATCCTTTAATACCCCCTGTTGATTGCTCTGTATGAATATCTACAGGCATGTGACCCACCTCACCTGCGGTATCAGTTGCACCTTGAATCAACCTTCCTTCAGCGATAATCCCACCGCCCATGCCTGTCGATGTTGTAAGGTAAATGAGATCTGAACATCCTTTGAATTGACCGAAATAATATTCTGCTAAGGCAGCTGCATTCGCATCATTATTAAAATGTAGAGGCCTCTCCAAGGTTTCCTCAAGGATTGCTGCAATGGGAAGATTTGACCACCCCTGGAGATTGGGAGGATATAAAAATTTTTTTTCTTTAACTGATAGAGGTCCTGGTGCTGAAAGGCCGATGCTTTGAATATTATAATCTAAAACGTATCTCTTAGATACTGCGATGATCTCATGGATGAAACTGTCAACTTGATCATTTTTTAGAGTAGGGAATTTAGTTTTATCAAGGATTTGTCCAGCTGAATTCGCAACGCAAATTGAAGTCTTTGTCCCCCCTATATCTATACCTAAATAATTCACTTTTCCTCATAGAAGTAAAACGGCTCATCTATTATTCTAGTCATATACCTTAGGAGGAATTAATGGGAAATTTAATTAAACAAACATCAGATGCTGAATTCGTTAAAGAAGTTGCCCACGGTGTAACCTTAGTTGATTTCTATGCAGATTGGTGTGGCCCTTGCAGAATGCTAACGCCAGTGATTGAAGAAGTGGCTGAAAAAAAATCCAAAGAAGTGAAATTTTTAAAAGTGAATGTTGATGAATGTCAACAAACAGCTCGAAGCTTCGGTATTACCTCAATTCCTACCATGATTTTATTTAAAAATGGGAAGGAAGCAGGTCGCGTTGTAGGATTGCAAGATTTTGATGAACTCAGCGATTTTATCGATCAAAACAAGTAGATCCAGCAAAGTTGCGCTGCCGCCACGCCTCATAAATGCTAATTGCGACGCTATTAGCTAAATTAAGGCAGCGCACATCCTCTATCATGGGTATTTTTACAAATTTCTCAGGATATTTCTCCCAAAAAATTGGAGGAAGTCCGCTCGTTTCAGATCCAAAAATAAGAAGGCTATTTGTATCATAAGAAACCTCATGAAACCCTTTTGTTGCCTTGCTAGAAAAGAAATAAAAGGAATGAGGGTAGGCATTCAAATATTCATCTAAATCCTGAATCACATCAATCGACATCTCTTTATAATAATCTAGGCCTGCTCTTTTCAACATACGATCGGATAATCGAAATCCAAGAGGTTCGACCAAGATTAGATCGTTACCAGTTGCTTTACAGGTGCGAATGATATTGCCCGTATTTTGGGGAATGCAAGGTTCAACAAGTACAATTTTCATAAAAAAAGAAGGGAATGACTATTAGTCATTCCCTGGATTGTAGTAAAGACTAGCGTATAGCTTCTTCTTTATTTTCTGATTTAGCGATTTCATCCATTGATTGTTCACTATCTAAGTTCGCAACAGACTCTTCTTTTTGAGGAGTATTAGCACGGATGAGTTCAATTTCAAATGTTAACATGGAGTTGGGGGGCAAATAACCATTTGCTCCATAGGCTAAGTCTGGGTGAATATAAAGGGTTCTTTTTTCCCCCTCTTTCATCCCAACAATTCCTTTAGCAAACCCTGAAATCGTTTCTTTTAAAGAAATGACCTCATCATCTTTAGAGGCTCCAAAAACTGTGCCATCTAAAAATTTACCAACATAACGAATAGTAGGGGAATAGTCTTCTTTGACGATTTCGCCATGACCTTCTTTTTCAATTTTGTATTGGAGTTTGCCTTTTTCAAGCTCTCTGACAGCTATTTGAGAAGCATTTTTTATGAGAAATTCATCAGCTTTAGCGAGATTTTCTTTAGCTTGCTTTTGGAAAGCTTCTTCTTGAATTTGAGTGATCGCCTGGATGCACTCAGACTCTGACAGGGGAGATGGTTTCCCTGCAAGAGAATCTTGAATTCCTCGAATAATTAATGAAGTGTCAAAATTTAAGCCGAGAGACTCGATATTTTTCGCAATTAAATGACCAAAGGCCTCAGATACCTTCACGATATCTACAACGGGCTTTTTTTCTTCCTTGGTTTCTACGATAGATTCCTTAGCTTGAATTTGTGTACTGAGTGAAGCAATCGCAAAGAAAATCGCAAGAAGTGATTTTGCTTTCATATTTATAACTCCTATCTTCATAAGATATCAATGTAGAGGGTTAATTATTTAACTCCAAGTGATTTTTCAATTTCTTGGTGTTGTATTTTTAGCTCGTCAAGTTGGTGTGGATGGACAATAGCTGGGCTATCCATCATAAGATCATATGCTTTCTGTGTCTTTGGGAAAGCGATAACATCTCTTATGTTGTCTGTCTGCGTCATGATCATCATGAGGCGGTCGAATCCTAGGGCAATACCAGCATGAGGTGGGGTTCCAAAACTGAGGGCTTCTATAAAGAACCCAAATTTTTCTACAATTTCTTGATCTGTTAGACTTAGCGCCTGGAAAATCTTTTTTTGTAGATCTTGGTCATGGATACGCTGTGATCCCCCACCAATTTCATAGCCATTTAAGACTACATCATAGGCGACGGCTCTCACTTTGAAGGGATCAGAATCGATAAGGTGAATATCATCAGGGTGAGGAGCGGTAAAAGGATGATGTTCACTTTGCATCCTATGCTCTTTATCGTTATAAGAGAATAATGGGAACTCTTCTACCCAGAGGAATTTCAAATGGAAAGGATCCATGAGTCCTTGTTCTTTTGCTATATGACGTCTCAAGTGGTCAAGTCCCTGGTTTACGACAGACTCGGGGCCTGCAGCAAATAAAATTAAGTCATCTTTTTCCACTTCTAAGATTCTTTTTATTTCATTCAATTCATGCTCTGAGAAGTATTTTACTATACTGGATTGAAAGCCATCTTGAGTAAATTTAACATGGGCCAAGCCGCCAAGACCAAAAGGCTTAACAAAATCAGAGTAAGCGTCAATCTCTCGACGCGATTTGGAGGCGCCTTTTTTCAGGTTAAAGGCTTTGACGACTCCCTGAGACTCTAGGGCTTGTTTAAATACAGAGAACTCTGTCTTTTGAAGGGCAGAGTCTAAGCGTTTGAACGACATGCCAAAGCGGAGATCAGGGCGATCTGTTCCGTAATATTCCATGCAGTCTTTGTGTTTCATACGGAAAAAAGGAGTAGGAATATCAACATTAGAAATCTTCTTAAAAAGGATTTTTAATAGGCCTTCAATTAAGTTTTGGATGTCCTCTTTTTTAATAAAACTCATTTCTACGTCAATTTGGGTGAATTCTGGTTGACGGTCGGCGCGAAGATCTTCATCTCTGAAACATTGGGCGATTTGAAAATATCGATCGAGACCTGATACCATCATTAGCTGTTTAAAAATTTGAGGGGATTGAGGCAGTGCGTAAAACTTCCCAGGATGTACACGAGAGGGAACTAAATAATCTCTAGCGCCTTCAGGGGTCGATTTGCCTAAAATGGGTGTGGTAACCTCAGAAAATCCGTGTTGATCCATATAATTACGAATAACAACCATCGACTTGTGTCGGAGTTCGAGTTTATTCAGAATATCTCCTCTTCGGATATCTAGGTATCTGTAGGTTAAGCGGAGTTCTTCATTTACATCCAAAGTCTCATCCGAAATTGAAAAAGGTGGCGTTTTTGCTTTCGATAGAACGAGTAATTCATACGCCTCAACTTCGATTTCTCCAGTACTCAGTTTGGGGTTAGCCATACCCGGGGCTCTAGATCGAACTTTCCCTTTTATAGAAATCACCCATTCTGAGCGAAGGTCCTGAGCTTTGAAGTGAATATCTTTAGCAATATCTGGGTCAAATACGAGTTGTGTTAACCCAAATTTATCTCGAAGATCTATGAAAATCACACCGCCATGATCTCGTCTTCTATGAACCCAGCCAGAAAGGGTGACAACTTGATCAATTTGAGACTTTCTTAACTCACCGCAAGTATGCGATCTTCTATAATCAAACATGAGTTCTCCACAAATTATGAATAGTTGATATCAGGGAATGCAAGGGGACGGACTGTTCAGCACCTGTTGACATTTCTTTGATTTTAATAGTTTGTTGTTGTAGCTCTGTTTCACCAATAACTACAACATACTTGGCTCCAAGTTCATTAGCAAACTGAAGCGCCTTTTGTAATTTTCTTCCTCTTAGGTACAAATCAGCTGGGATATTATGTTGTCTTAGTGCAGTTGCTAATTGATAAGAAGCATGTTTTGCATGATCGTCGAGGGGAATGAAGTAGAGGAAGAGATCTGGAGGCAATACGGGAAGGGATTGTTGAGCTTCTAGAGTAAGAAGGATTCTCTCAATTCCTGTGCCAAAGCCAACAGCAGGTAAGTCAGGACCTTCTAAAGATTTTAAAAGAGAATCATAACGACCCCCACCGCCTAGAGTACTTTGAGCGCCTAGATCAGTTGTGATGATTTCAAAAACTGTCTCGTTGTAATAATCAAGGCCCCGAACAAGGTTGGGATCTACTGTGGAAATAATTCCAACAGCCTTTAGCTGATCGATGATATAATTAAAGTTTTTCGCAGATTCATCTTCTAGAAAATCGAGGATCTTAGGCCCTGTTTTCAGGATTTCTTTGTCCTTTGGATCTTTTGAATCTAAGATTCGGAGTGGATTGTTTTCAAATCGCAATTGGCTATCTTCAGAAAGTTCAGGCAGATATTGGCCTAGGTAGTCTTTCAAAGCTTGTGTATACGCGTGTCTAGCTGACTGTGTTCCGAGACAATTAAGATTAACGGATAAGTTTTTTAGGCCTATAGTCCGGTAGCTTTCCATAAGAAGATGGATAATTTCTACGTCTTGTAGAGGATCTTTTACACCAATGACTTCTGCGCCAAATTGGTGAAACTGGCGATATCTGCCTGCTTGAGGCCGATCGTAGCGGAAAAAAGGGCCAAAATAAAAAAGCTTCTGAGCCTTTTTATTTTGCTCAAGTTGATTTTCGATGTAGGCCCGCATCGCGGGGGCTGTTCCTTCAGGGCGTAAGGTCATCATCCGCCCCCCCTTATCCTCAAATGTAAACATTTCCTTGGATACAATGTCAGAAGATTCTCCTGAGGTCCGGATAAAGAGTTCCGTTTTTTCAAAAATTGGAGTGATGATTTCGTGAAATCCAAAGGACTGAGCCAGCTTCCTAAGGTGAGCTGTTAGCCAATTAAAGTTGTCAGATGACTTCCAACTTGCTTCAGGGAAGGAGTCGAAAACTCCTTTAGGTCGGGAATATTTCATGGGTTGCTTAAGAGTATCAATCTTTTAGAACAATTCAATTAGTAGATTATAAACCGTAGGAGAAAAAAGTTAAATTACTTCTTTTTGAGAGACTGAACGGAGGAAAAATAATCGATCAAATCGGAAATTTGAACGAACCAAGTATTAAGTTGGCTGTTTTCCCCATGGAGGGCATGATCTTCATGCAAATTTTTTAAAATAGCAATGAAGGGGAATGGCAGCCAATTCTCCCCAGCATATTTTTGCAAGTAATGGCCGAGGGGGTGATCGGTTTTTTTAGGGAACGTCTTAAATGAAGTAATAAAATTTTTTATAAGCTGTCTGATTTCAATACTTTCTATTCTTCCTAGATTTGATGGGGTAAAATACTCAATAACTTGGTGCCAGGTTTGAGAGAGGCCTTTTGCATAATCTGTATTTCTTGAGTGGTCGTGAACCATCAACATTAAAATTAAATTTCTCATTTTATCGAGCATTTCTAGGGAAGGATCTAAAAGAAGCAGATGATTGGAATCTTCCGCTAGTTGAAATACATCATATAAATTTTCATTGACAAAGGCGATAAGGGCAGCGACTTTCGTAAGGGGGGCATGGGGATTTGAAGGAGTGATCATCCCTTCATCATCATAAAGATTTGGATCGGTTCTTAGAGGATCTCTGTCTTTGGCGCTATCAAACTCAAAATTGGATTCAATTCCTAAATCTTTCATGGGATTTCTCGAGGGGAAACTATAAGTAATTCAAAATTTTATTCGTTGGAAAAATGGGTTGACATTACTCTAAATCAACAGATACAATTACCCCCAGGATAATGTAAATTTTTTTCTTAAAAAAAGGTTTCTTAGTGCGATTTTTGCTTAATCTTTTAGCTCCAGCTCCTCATATCGAACTTATTAAAGATCGTGACCAATTGGAGAGCAATTATAAGCATTGGAGATGGCGTATATTTTTCGGAATGTACGTAGGATATGCTATATTCTACCTTACAAGAAAAAGTTTCACATTTGTCATGCCTGCAATGGTAGAAAATTTAGGGTTTACCAAAGCCCAACTTGGATTTCTAGGAAGCATTCTTTATGTTACCTACGGCGCTTCTAAGTTCTTCAGTGGAATTCTCGCAGATCGTTCAAATTCCCGTTACTTTATGGGATTTGGCCTGATTCTTACTGGTGTTTTTAATATTTTTTTTGGTTTTTCCCATTCTCTTCTCATGTTTACCCTCCTTTGGGGCTTGAACGGATTTTTCCAAGGGTGGGGATGGCCTCCTTGCGCTCGACTCCTCATGCACTGGTATTCTCAGTCAGAAAGAGGAAGATGGTGGGCCGCATGTAGCACTTCTCACAATGTAGGGGGGGCGCTCATTCCTGTATTGGCTACACAAATCGCCTTTTTATATGGCTGGCGCCAAGCCATGATTATCCCAGGTATTATTGCGATTATAGGTGGACTGTTCCTTATATACTGCCTTCGTGACACTCCCCAATCCTTAGGATTGCCTAGAGTAGAAGAGTATAAAAATGAGGAGATAGTAGATAACTATATCAACGAAAAAGGGGAAGAAAGAGAATTAACGACAAAAGAAATTCTTTTAAACTACGTTCTCAAAAATCGATTTATATGGATGCTTGCGATCGCTTACTTCTTCGTATATGTGATCCGAACTGCCGTTAACGATTGGGGTCAGTTCTTTCTTATTGAAAGTAAAGACATACCTCTTCGAGCTGCTGGCCAGGCAATATTCTGGTTTGAGTTTGGTGGTTTTTTTGGTTCCTTGATAGCTGGATGGGCTTCAGATAAAATTTTCAATGGGAAGAGAGCACCTGTGAACGTCCTCTGTTGCTTTTTTGTTGTCCTTGCCATGCTCATTCTTTGGTTTGCTCCCCAGCAGAGTGTATTTGTCTGCTCAATCGCCATGTTCCTTATCGGATTTATGATTTTCGGGCCTCAAATGCTAATCGGAATAGCAGCCGCAGAACTTTCTCACAAAAAAGCTGCAGCTACAGCCAACGGATTTGCAGGATGGTTTGCTTATGCAGGGGCTGCGGTTGGCGCTTTTTCAGGCGGAACAATTACGCAGGTGTTTGGATGGGAAGGGTATTTTTTTGCATTGGCAGGCTGTGCTCTCGCATCAATTTTGCTGCTTGTTCCTATGTGGTCAATTAAAGCCAATCCAAATCAAGCATTATCAACGACCTAGTCGTTCGCTCGAAAAACATTTATTTTCTCAGAAATTCTTAGTATAATTCCAAGAATAGACTTATTTTCTTTGGAGTTTCTATGTCGTGGGTGCCCTTGCATGTCCATTCACAGTTTTCTATTCTTCAATCAACAGCATCCATAAAAGATCTCATACAAAAAGCTAAAGAGCACCAAACTTCAGCACTGGCTATTACAGATTTTTGCAATATGTTCGGTGTTGTTGATTTCTATAAAGCTGCAACAGGTGCCCAGATCAAACCCCTAATCGGTATGGAAATCATGGTAGCGCCCCAGTCTCGTTTCGAAAAAAAGAAAACGAGTGTGGGAGCTTATGCGTATCCGTTAACACTTCTCGCTAAAAATGCAAAAGGGTATCGCAATCTTTGTAAGCTATCTTCTTTAGCTTACACGGAGGGATTTTACTACACCCCACGCATAGACAAAGAGTTATTAGCTTCACATTCTGAAGGGATTATTTGTCTTTCTGGATCTTCATCTTCATTGATTGCAGATCTTGCGTTTAAGTCATCCGGAAATTCTTTAGACGAAGAAATTGAGTGGTTTTTAAAGATTTTTGGAGAAGATTACTACTTTGAACTTCAAAATCATGAAATGAGAGAAGAAAAAATAGCACAGCAAGGAATTTCTAAAGAATCGTGGCTCTATCAAAAGTACACAAGCCACATTCAAAAGCAAAAGATTGTTCGTACTACTCTTATTGAGAAGGGAAAGCAAAAAGGAGTAGTTTGCGTAGCCACTAATGAAATCAAATATCTTGAGCCTGATGATTATAAAGCCCAAGAAATTCTGATGAATATTCAAGCCGGCGAAGTATGTGAGATTTGGGAAAGAGACCATCAGGGAAGACCTTTAGGAAAAACCTTAAATCCCAAACGAGAAGTTCTGTATTCGCATGAGTATTACTTCAAAAGTCCAGATCAAATGGCTGAAGCATTTAAAGAATTCCCTGAGGCTGTCAGCAATACCCTTCAAGTTGCTGAGAAAATCGATTTTAGCTTTGATTTTAACCGTAAGTTTTATCCTGTTTTTATTCCGCCAGCCTTAGAGACAAAAAAATTTACGGATGAAGAAAGAACTCAAGCTGCTGCCCACTATTTAAAGCAATTATGCTATGACGCAATACCTCAAAGATATCAAGAGCAGCATCTGGCGAAAGTCGCAGAAAAATATCCAGGGCAAGACCCAATGCAAGTAGTAAAGGATCGCCTTAAGCTAGAGCTTGATATCATTATCCCAAAAGGGTTAGGAGATTATCTCCTAATTGTTCACGACTTTATTTCGTGGGCTAAATCTAAAGGAATTCCTGTAGGTCCCGGACGTGGATCGGGTGTTGGATCGATTATTTTATATCTGATTGGTGTTACAGATATTGAACCTCTTCGATTTAGTTTGTTCTTTGAAAGATTTATTAATCCTGATCGAATCTCTTATCCTGATATTGATGTTGATATTTGCATGGATAGAAGGCAGGAGGTGATCGATTATACGATTCAAAAATACGGTAAAGAGAAGGTCGCGCAAATCATCACATTTGGTACGATGAAAGCAAAAATGGCGATCAAAGATGTTGGCAGAGTTTTAAATATTCCCCTGACCAAGGTTAACGAAATCGCTAAGCTCGTACCAGAAGATCTTAATATTACAATCGAAAAAGCCCTGGAAGTTGATCCCGATTTAAAACGATTGTATGACACAGACGAGGAAGCAAAGCGACTGATAGATTTTGCTAAAAAAGTTGAAGGATCGATTCGTAACACGGGTATTCATGCCGCTGGACTCATTATTTGTGGCGATTCTTTGACCGACCATATTCCTGTTTGTGTGACCAAAGATGCTGAAATTTTAGCAACTCAATTTTCTATGAAACCAGTGGAAATGGTCGGGATGCTTAAAATCGACTTTTTAGGATTAAAAACCCTCACTTCAATTCAAAAAGCTGTCGATCTGATCAAAAAGCATACAAAGACAGAGATTGACTGGTCAAATTTACCCTTAGAAGATCAAAAAACTTTTGATTTGCTCAACCAAGGAAAAACGCTGGGAATATTCCAGCTTGAATCTGCAGGAATGAGAGATCTTGCAAGACAGCTACATATAGACAAATTTGAAGAAATTATTGCTGTAGGTGCCCTTTATCGCCCAGGGCCTATGGAAATGATTCCTTCTTTTATTAACCGTAAGCATGGTCTTGAAAATATTGAAATCGATCACCCCCTAATGGCTGATATTTTAAAAGAAACATATGGAATTATTGTCTATCAAGAGCAGGTGATGCAGATCGCCCAAACTTTAGCAAATTACTCTCTTGGAGAAGGTGATGTTTTGCGAAGGGCTATGGGAAAAAAAGATAAAGATGAAATGGCTCGGCAAGGAGAAAAATTTAAAGCAGGTGCTTTAGCAAATAATATTTCTGAAGAGCTTGGGATGATGATTTTCAATAAAGTTGAGAAATTTGCATCTTACGGATTTAACAAATCTCATGCTACAGCGTATGCATACCTTACATATGTAACAAGCTATCTCAAAGCAAATTATACTAAAGAATGGATGTCTGCTTTGATGACGTGTGACTTAGATGATCTTTCAAAAGTCTCTAAACATATTCGCGAGTGCCAGTCCCTTAGTATCCCTATTTTATCCCCTGATATCAATGAATCCTATGGAGAATTTGTCCCTACTCTACAAGGAATTCGTTTTGGAATGGCTGCAATCAAGGGTATAGGGGAAGGTGTTGTGGAAAGTATCGTTCATGAGAGAGATAGGGGAGGGAAGTTTCGCGATCTCGAAGAATTTATTGAAAGAATCGATCCCAAAAAAGTTGGAAAAAAGGCGATTGAGTCTTTGATAGATGCTGGCTGCTTCGATTCTACAGGAAATTCTCGCATAGGAATGAAAGCAACCCTAGAAGAAACCTATGACATTTTTGTAAAACAACAAAAAGAGAAACAAAAAGGAGTCATGGATTTTTTTAGCTCCGAAGACTTGCCGAAAATCCAAGTTCCTGAAGTGAGTCCTATGGGCGTAACTGAAAATCTTCGTGAAAAACTCCGAAGAGAAAAGGAACTCCTCGGATTCTATCTAACAGGGCATCCTCTAGAAGAATTTAGAGAGCAAATACAAAAGTTGGCGTGCACTTCGTTTGAGGAGATTTTACAACAGACACAAAATAGCGTTTGTAAAATAGCATTTGTCGTTGATACACTCCAAATCAAGTTGTCCAATAAATCTCAAAAAAAATTTGCTATCATTACGATAAGCGATGGATTTGAGCGCTTTGAACTTCCAGTATGGTCAGATATTTACATGGAAAAAGCACCTTTGTTTGAAGAAACAAAGCTGCTCTATGGGGTAGTTACGACGGATAGATCAGACGAAGAAGTAAAAATCAGTTTACGATGGGTTGAAGACCTATCAGAAATCGATGATCAAAGGATAACAGAATGTCAAAGTGCATACGAGAGTATAAAGAAGCAATTTGAAGCGGGAGCTAAGAAAAGAAAGATGGGTCAGCAGGCCGAAGAAGCACCTCAACAAACAATTCCAAATAAAAAGCTGAAAATTTCTCTAGATGTAGGTAAAATGAGATTGTCTCATGTCCTTTCTTTGAAGAAAGTGCTAGAAGATTTTTCGGGAGATACTCCTTATTTCTTAGAATTTTACCGAAATCAATCTCTCGTAAATATAATTGAAATTGATAGTATGAATGGTCTCTTGATCACTAGCGAGCTAGAAAGGGTAGTGAAACAACTTCCTTTTTGTCTTGATGTACAATTGACCAAATAATTTATCCCTATAATAAGATATAAAATATGAAAAAATTTCTCATTCTTACTTTACTCTTTAGTGTCCCCCTCTTCTCAGAGACACCGTTGACTCGCTATAAGCAATATAAAAGCCTATATGGATATAGTGGGGTTCAGACTGCTGAGAGGATGTTTGAAAGACAGCAAAAATATTTTGAAAATAAAGATTTTAAGAGAGTTGTCGAACTGGGAACTGTTCTTTCTGAAGAACTTGCAAGTTCCCCATTTGCAGCAGAAGGAGCATACTTCAAAGCTGAGGCCTTATTGCAAATGAAAGAGTATGAAAAAGCGAATGAGGCCTTTTCTTACTATCTTTCTCACTTTAATCATTTAAAACACTTTCAAGAAGCAATGCAGCACAAATTTGAAATTGCAGAAGCTTTTATGAATGGGCAAAAAAAACGTCTTTTTCGTTCATCCCATTTGCCAAAAATCGTATCGGGTGAAGATGATGCTTTGAGCATTTACGACGAAATTATAACAGCCCTTCCCCGTGAAGAAGTTTGTGCTATAGCACTTCATAAAAAAGCACGAATTCTAACAACAAAAAAGCAATTTGACGAAGCGATTGAGATATATCAAACGCTCATTCGTAGATTCCCTACCCATCCTTTAGCTCCTGTAGCGTATCTTGACATTTCTAAAGTTTATCATCAAAAATCTGTTTCTTTATTCCCAGATCCAGATGTGCTTGAACTCGCAAAAATCAACGTATCTAAATTTGAAAACTCTTTTCCCGGGCATGAAGGGATCATGAAATCGAAAAAAAATTTGCAAGATATGAAAGACCATTTTGCGAAAGAGCTTGCTGACATGGCAAACTATTTTGCTAAGAAGAAAAAAAAGAGTGCGGCTGAGTTGTATTACAAGGCTATCCTTATGCTTTATCCTGATTCCTCAAGTGCAAAAGATGCGAACAAGGCATTAGAGAAAGCAACGAAATGAGGAAATGGATCCCTGCTGTATTAGTATTATTCGCAGGTTGTGGATACAAACATTATCCTGTGGACGATTCTTTTACATTTGATGTCCCTTTCATACAGGGTGATAAAGATGGTCAGTTAACATCCCTTGTGGTGGAGGCTCTTTCAAAATCACCCTTTCTTCAATATAATCCTAGCCATTCGCAACTTAAGATTACTGCAAAGATTCAAGGAAACGAATTTGAACAAATTGGATATCAGTATCGTATGCAGGATAATGATAGTGCAGTCCAGCATCGACTTGTCCCCAATGAGGGTCGCAGAACAATCAAAGTTGAATTTACTATTCAAGGGCTTCCAAATACCAAACCTCTTTCGTTTCAGATCCATGGAAGCTCAGAATTTGATTTTGTAGATCCCGATTCATTTAAAGATTTAGCCTTTTATACTCCCGAGGGTCAGCTTAGGGCAGTTCTTGATTTTTCTTTAGGGCAATTAGACTCGGAAGAAGGTGCGAAATTAGCTTCCTTTGGCCCTGCTTATAAAGAAATCGCTTGGAAATTTCATGAATCTCTAAGTAGATATTTAGAAGCCAGAAGAGGAATTTCAATAGCCTCTGATTGAAATTTCTTAGTCTATTTGATATGCAAACAAGAAATAATTTGTGTGAAATGTATGACCCGACAGGTTTTTGCTGCCTCAAGAGAAGAGCTTCCAAAAATTTTATCTTGGATCCATAAAAATATTGAGCGGTCCGCTTGTCCCCTTGAACTTCAAATGAAGTTAGAAGTGGCTTTTGAAGAGGCGATAGTCAATATCATTTCATATGCATATGGGCAGGAAGAAGGAAAAATTGAGCTAATTTTCGAGCATGTGCCACATAAGAAAATAGAGCTAAAGTTGAAGGATGAAGGGATGCCCTTTAATCCCAAAAAAGGATATGACTCGATAAAGGATCTTTCAATAGAAGAGCGAAAAATTGGGGGTTTAGGAATTCCCTTCATGATGAAAATCATGGATGAAATCGATTACCAGCGGATAGACAAGGTTAATCAACTGACGATGATCAAATTTCTTAGTTAGTTTCTGTACGCCCAATTGATTCTATAACAGCCTCGGTGTCAATAACCTCTGTCAAAAAGTAGCGAAGGACTTTCAACACACACTTGGGCGTATTGTAAATCCCGCTAGTTGAAAAAGCAATTTCGAGCCTCGCTTGATCTGGATCTTGAACAAGTGAAATAAGTGTGAGAGTCGTAGCAAGATCATCAACAAGTTTGGGAATAATCCAAACAGCGAACTGATTGTTATAAAGTGTAACCTTATCAGCTGTCTCAATCACGTGAAAGTAAAAAGGAAACTGACTTTGTAACGATTTTTCATTATCGTCATCTAGATCTTTCAATAAGTCTAAATCTTTTAGCAAAAAGAGATCTACATCGATCACGCCATCTGGCAGCCATTGCTTAAGGTTTGTAGAGAATTCAGCATAGGCTTGCTCTAATTGCGTTGGATTTAGCATACTTCCTCACGTGAAAAACTATGACATCGGACATTGTTTGTCCTTAAGTCATGTAATATTCAGGAAGCAGCTTTTTTTAAAGAAAATTCTATAATTTTTTTTTGAGACAAAGAATTTTTTTTATAATTATTTAAAAATTAGTATGATGAGATGAGCTGTAATCAGGGGTTGTATGGCGAGTAGGTTCCTATTAGGTTTTTTAGGGTATTATCTATTCTTTTGCGCTCCCCTCATAGGAAAAGAATTGCCTATTTCAGTGAAAGCTAAATACGCGATTTTAATGAACGCTAAAACTGGAAAAGTCCTCTACTCAAAAAATGCTTATGATAAAGTATACCCAGCCTCCACTACGAAATTAGCTACTTTGCTCTATATAGCGCATGCTTTCCCTCATATCGATTTGAACACTCAAGTGACCGTTCGTAAAGAAGATATTTATAAAATTTCTGAAAAGGTAAAGTTGGACAATCAGTATGATGTCCCAGCATTTTGGCTAGAAAATGATGGGAGATCTTATGGTCTAAAAGCTGGGGAAGTGATTTCCCTGAAAGCGCTTTTATATTCTATGATGCTTCATTCCGGAAACGATTCTGCGAACGTTCTCGCAAGATTTTTTTATGATAGTATCGATCAGTTTATGTATCACCTTAATGAATATTTACGAGAAATAGGTTGTAAAAGCACCCAATTTTTAAATCCCCATGGCCTTTTTCACCCCGGGCATTTTTCCACTTCTTATGACCTTGCAAAAATCGCGCAGCAAGGATTAAAATATGAACTCGTTCGAACCATAGTGAATTCCAAAGAATTTGCTTGTCCTGCTACTAATAAGTCAGCAGCAAGAGTTGTCATACAGTCTAATAAACTCCTTCATGATGGAAGTTTTAATTATCCTCTGGCGAGGGGGATGAAAACAGGCTACACCAGGCTTGCAGGCCATTGTTTTATAGCCTGTGCTGAAAACCCAGATCGTCAATTAATTGCCGTCGTTAACAAACTTTCAGAGCATAATCAAATTTTCCGTGATGTCATTACAATGTTTGATACAGCATTTGAAGAAAAAAAAGTTAGTAGAATGCTTTATAATGCCCATGAAAGTGAGCAGACTATCCCCTTGAAGGGCTCAAAAGGTGGATTGAAAGTTGCCTTAAAAGAGGACATTAACATTAATTATTACCCTTCTGAAGAGCCTACGGTGGCCTCCCAATTCATATGGCATCCCTTAGAATATCCTATTCAGCAAGGGCAGATTGTGGGTGAAGTGCAGATTAAGGATGAAACTGGAAAAATTATTAAAAGTAGCTCTTTTGTATCGCTTGAATCAAAGAAGAAACCATTTATGCTCGTTATTCTTCCTATACTCAGCTCTTATATCACATGGGTAATTCTCTTAACTCTGATGATGATTTTTTTGCTTAGACGAAAAGCTCAGGTTAGGCGTAGGGAAATTTAATTTTTACAAATTTCTAGGAGGATTGTCCATTCTTCGGGACTTAAGTCTTCTGCTCTAGCTCCTGAATTTTTCCCGATTTTATGAAGGGCCAGTTCCACTGTAGAAGAATCCATATTTGACTCCTTTAATGAATTCAAAAGAGATTTTCTTCGATGAAGAAAGCTATGTTTTAGGATTTCTATACTCTCTGCACCCAACGAGCAATCTTTCATATTCAGCCTAATGAGTCGGGAGTGAACCCCTGCGTGTGGGTAAAAAAGGTGTGGAGGAATGTCAAATAAAGAAGAAACTTCACTAAAAAGGCGACAGAGCACAGTGACGAAACGGTATTGTGGTGATTTAGGGTGAGCTAGCAGCTTTTCCGCGAATTCCTTTTGGACAAGGATTAGACAGGAAGAAATTCGATGGCTATGCTCACAAAGTTTCACAATAAATTCTTTCGATATATTGTAGGGAAGATTCGTAAGAAGGAGCGCTTTTTTCCCTTTTGGTAAAAAAAGGTTCCAATCTACTTTTAAAATATCTTCATTATAGATTTGGGGTGTTGGTATAAAAGTGTGCAAAGCAGGAATTAAATGGGGATCTTTTTCTATAACGGTTACTGCTTCAGAAAATTTTAAGATCCATTCAGTTAATGCTCCGAGACCTGGGCCTACTTCAATAACACAGTCATCAGTCTGTATGTCCATTTGCTCAACAATTTTTCTAGCAATATTTGCATCAATTAAAAAATTTTGAGAGAAGGATTTTCGAGGGACTATGCTAGCATTTCGTAGATAGGTTTGTACAAACGAAAGACTAGCACGATGGGTCATAGCAAGCCGAAGGGCTGATAGGCACTAAGATTGAAATTCTTTTCTGAAGTTTCATCAAAATGATATTTCTGTTTGAGTTTTTTTACATATTCAGCTTTTTGAGAGTCAGCCGCTTTTTGAACCAAGCTATTTTTTAGCTTATCAGCTACTTCTTCGAATCCTTTAGGAAGTTCTTTAAGGTGATCCTTTAAGTAAAAAAGACGGATCACTGAATCTTGATTTTTTGTCACTTGTTCAACAGGTATCGATAGAGATCCCTCTTGGAGGCTTGATAGTATCGACTGATGCTGAGGAGAAAGATTCTTGTTCTCAACATCAAGCTCTGTCGATAGAGCTAAGTTGATCCCTTGATAATTTTTCGATACTTCGTCGACGATTTCAGAAAGGTTTTTCTTTTGCTCAGTAAAGAGATTGTAGGCGGCCTGTGCGGCTGTTTTGCACATTTGCTTATCTTCCCCTTTTATAGTAACCATTCGATACTTCCAGGATTCTTTAGGAGGAGATTGGCTCAGAAAGCCTTGATAGGCAATTTTCACTGCTTCTGGAGTGATAAGGTTCATCGCTTTTGAATAAGCTTTAAACCAAAGCATTTGGCGTATGATGAGCTCATTCTGTACCATTTTTTTAGCTTCGTCATAAGAAAGATGCAAAACGTCGAGGCTTTGGATGATATTAGGACCAAATCTACGTTGCATTTCCTCTCTTACGTCACCTTCGCTGATTTCAAACAATTTTTTTTCTTCATACTCGTTCAAAATCAATTCTTGCTCGATTAAGTCTTCTAAAGCTCTTTGCCACTGACTTGTATAGTATTGATAGCGTGATGCGGTATTTGAAAGAACATCAGGATTATACTGCCTGATCTCTGTATCTAGTAGTTTAACTACATCAAGTAAAGTAATTGTCTTTTCATTGACCTTAGCAAGAGGGCGATTATTTATTATGACTTGGGGTTCCGCAAGTAAAGACGCTGGCAAGGCAAGAAGTGTGAAAAACAATAAAAAAAGAGAGCATTTTCGAAGCATAATAACCTATCCCAATTTGTCTAAATGATATTAGCAAACGGAAGAATTATTTTCTGGCTTTTCGAGTGTTGCAGCAAAAAAGCCATCCATACCCTGAGAAACAGGGAATAGTTGCAGAGATGGTTTAACAAGCCTGAGACCATATTTTTGAATGAAATAATCTACTTGTTGCTGGTTTTCTTGGGGAAAAATACTGCAAGTGGCATAAACGATCCTTCCTCCTGGTTTGAGAAGAGGAAGAGCCTTGTCAAAAATAGTTCGTTGTTCTTGGATGACTTCTTCAAAACTTTCTAGGGTAAATCTCCATTTTTGATCTGGATTTCTTCGTAAAGTTCCTGATCCAGAACATGGGACATCAAGGAGTATCCAATCAGCGCCTTGGGGAACTCTTTTTTTTAAGTCTTTAGTTTCAAACACCAGCTGGTAATTTTGAATCCCAGCTCTTTTCATCCTTTTGCGGGCTTCATAAAGAGATTTCAATCGAATGTCATGCAGAAAAATTTGCCCCTTGCCTTCCATCTTATAGGCAAAGGCCAGCGATTTGCCTCCGGAACCTGAGCAATAATCTATGACTGATTGATGGGGTTTAGGGTCGACTTCTAAACCTACAAGTTGTGATCCTTCATCCTGCATTTCAAACCAGCCATCTTGAAATTCTTGAGTCGAAAATAGAGCGCTGCGATCTTTTAACTGAATTCCAAACGGGGATATTGAGGTAGGGTAAGCAGGGTATTCTTTGTTTAGTCTATTTAAGAGGTCCTCCCTGGATCCTTTAAGAGGATTAACTCTAAGAGTAGTTGGGGCTTGCTGGTTAGAGACGTTACAAAATTCTATCGTTTTTTCCTCTCCAATCGAATCGATCAAAAGATCAAAGTAGTGCTTGGGGAAACTATATTTTTTAAAGTCAGGCAGGTGAGAGGGCGGGGCTTCTTCAAACTTTCTGTGTAAAAATATTTCTACCCGCTTTTCCCACGAAATCGGAGGGGTAATAAAAGCATCAATTAACCCCAGATATCGAATGATAAAATAAACAGCCTCAGCAATTTCTTTTCGATCTTTTGAGCCTAGTGCTGTGTTTTTTCGAAAGTAGGAGTGTAGATGCAAATCAACAGGGGAAGATTTGAAGTCGAAGCTGGATAAAATTTTAAAAAGGTGGTTTAATCTAAATGTTTTCATTCCCAGTAAATATAATCTAAATGAGCCGCGATTACCAGTTTTTTTCTTTTCTAAAAAGTCCACTAATTCAAGGAATATTTATATTTTTTTTAGGGCTTATTAATGGTCTCTCCCATCCCAGTCTGTATCCACTACTATGCCCTATAGCTGCCTGTGTTGGCCTGGCTCCTTTTTTTCTTCTAGTAGGAACTCAGCAGTCTATGAGAAAGCGATTTCTTCTAGGTCTTCTTTTCTTTCTTGCCATCCACGGTGTCCAGATGAGCTGGCTTCTTGCTACTAAGTACCATGGACCGGCTATCTACGCTGGTTATTTCATTTTAATTAGCCTGATTGCCATTCAAGGGGGGATATTAGGATTGTATGCCCCTCTTTATAGAACCCTCAGTGGTGGGGTGTTTTTAGCGAGCTTATGGGTCATTTTAGAGTGGCTCAGAACCTTTTTTTTGAGTGGTTACACTTGGAATCCGACCGGGCTGACTTTGTCAGCGAATGAAGCTTCCCTGCAATTAGCTTCAGTTGGAGGTGTTTTTGGGTTGTCATTCATTGCGGTATTAACAAATGCTTTCATAGCTTTTTGCTTAACTCGTCCAAATCATAAAGCTGGTTGGATCCTGACAGTGCTGATTGCCATCACTCCTTATGTCTATGGCCAATCTATAATTAATGGGTACGATCGACAAGAAAAAGGGTCGCAAAATGTGAGGGTGGCATTGCTCCAAACAGGATTGAAAGTCGAGCAGAAAATGTTTATGCCCCCTTGGCAAAAGGATTTTATCCACCCAGTGAAGCAGTGGGAAAAAATCTTTTTTCTTATTGATAAAGCTCAAAATGAGGGCCCAATCGATCTTATTATTCTACCGGAAGCTGCCGTTCCTTACAGAGAAGACGAGACATTAATTTGGAATCAAGATTTTAAGTTTGTATTTAAATCTCTGTTTTCGGCTCATCAATGGAATAATTTAGGTTTAGATGATCTATCCGATGAAGGAAAAATCTCTCACAGGTATATAGCAGATCTTTTTAGCAGACATTTTCAGGCTGATATTATCATCGGGATGGATTCATTAGATCCTGATCGCTTTTTATCTTATAATAGCGCTTTTCTCTTTTCTCCTACAAAAAAAGGATTTCAAAAATACAATAAGCAAAAACTCATGCCGATAGCCGAATACTTGCCTTTTTCTTTACTCGAAGAGTTGGCTCGAAGCTATGGGATTATTCACTTCTTTACCCCTGGAGGCAATCCAACTCTTTTGAAAGGGAAGTTTAAATATGCCCCAAGTGTTTGCTACGATGAGTGTTTTCCTGCTCTGATGAGATATTACTTACAAGGAGATCCAGATTTCCTTGTGAATATGTCTAACGATGCATGGTTTCCGGGCACATGGTTGCCATCAACTCACTACCACCATGGAAAAATTCGTAGTGTAGAATTAGGCAGAGTCTTGCTTCGCAGTTGCAATCATGGGGTCACATGTGTAGTAGATCCACTAGGAAGATTAAAGCAGACATTTTCTTCACCAAATCAATCGGAAGAATTTAAGCAGGGAGTCTTAATAGCCGATGTGCCTCTTTCTA
>CAYSAJ010000004.1:0-94623 GCA_964429005.1 uncultured bacterium
ACGTATCTGGTTTGTCTATGAAATGCATAGATTTACTCAGATTTTTTTGAACGGTGAGCCTCAGCTGCTTGAGCCAGAAAAATGTGAAGGTTGGTTTTGGAAGTCTCTAGATGACCTTCCTGAGCCATTATTTCCTTGTATCCCCTCTTTAATCGAAAAAGAAGGGATAGAAAATCTCAAAAAACTTATCCAGATTGATTCTTAAGCAGAACCAGCTTCAGAAGAGAGTGGTTGATCCCCTGTACCTGCCGAAGCTGCACGATGAGCATCCCCATGTTCTCCAGCAGTATTTACTGGGACAGAGCGATCACCTGCTGTCGAAGCAGCTGATGCTGCGCTCGTTGGATGGGCTGTTGCGTCATGAGTGTCATCTGCAACAGCTCTTAAACCCCCACTTTCGCCTTCTTCTGAAGCTGCTGTATAGGTGCTGGCTTCAGGGGAAAAAATCTGTTCAAGTGCTACCTTAACATAAGCCTGCCAACTGGGGCCTGATGAGAAAAGTGAAGCAAGAATTTTTTGGGATGTTGATTCAATAAGTCTTAAAATTTGAGGATTAGAATAGCTGACATGCTTTGCAGCAGCGATGAAAGATCTTAGGGCTACTTCCGCTGCTCTATGACCAGCCTGAACTCGAAGACAATCTTCGTTTGTTGCGTTTATTTTATGCCGGATCAGCGTTTTTTTCACGTATAGATAGTCTATTTGAGCAGCTTTTTCAGGTGTTAATGTGCTGCCAGCTCCAGCGCCACCATTTAATACTTCTTGCTCTACATCTGCAGCACAGGCCTCTTCATAATCGTTTTGAATTTGGAAATTATAAGAAGCAAGACCTGCATAAGCTGCGTGATAAATTGCTCGCTCAATAGAACTAATAATGTCTGTATTACCAACGTTTGGATTGAGTATGTTTTTGGCTAATTCTGCAAAAGCCATGTTTCTCGCTAGCATTGATTGCTGTAGGACTAAAAATTCAGGATCAGAATTGGCTGTTGTACTTTCTGGGAGGGTATAACCTAGAAAATCCCGATTAGTTTGAACCTGAGTAATCGTTGCAGCAGCGATGGTAGCGGCTTCAATGCTAATCTGGCTCATTAAGAACATAGCTAAAGTATACTCATTTTGAGACATATATCTAGTATAGGGATAAACTTTTTTAGGGTTAACTAAGAAAAAAACAGCTCTGGGAATAGATAAAACAACATCTATCGCAGTTTTTGCAAGTGCTTCATTGTTTTTGTTAAACTCTGAAATGACTCTAGAAGCAACTTCATTAGGACCTGTTGCTGTATTGATTGCACTAGCCACCAGGGCAGAAAAGGCTAAAGGGATGAAAGCTACTATACGAAAAGCCAGTTCAATAACGCCAACTGGAAAAGTAGTGATTTGTGTAAGAGAATGAATTCTTGCATACTTTGTGCCAGCTAGTGTTTCCTCACTAGCATAGATCATTTGCTCTGTTATAGAGTTTCCCAATACGGAAGAAATGGTAGTCATATAGAACCTTTTTTAATTTTACCTAAATTATATAATAAGTCTAATCAAAAAATAACTAAATACACGAAAAGCTTATAATAAAAATTATTTTTAATTTATATATTATTTTTTAATTCTGAGTTTTTTCGAATTCTTCAATTTGAGGTTTAGCTTGAACGATCTTTCTTAAAGGGGCCGGTGCCGAGGTGAGTACCGCCTGAGATCATTTTAAGGCCACATCCGATCATCCGGTCAAAATTAATGTGGGAGAGCCAAATAAGTCCCATTAGAATAGCTAGAGGATATCCCAGAGAAAGACCTGACAAAGCGAGGATGATAGGTAGAGTTTCTGTGTGGGCTAGATTGTAACTCAAAGCGCCTGCCTTTGGTCCTGCGAGATATCCAAGAAAGCAAATATCTGGAGCAAAAAAAAGAAAAAGAAAAAGACTCCATGAACCTCCAAGGGTTTGATAGAGAATCAATGAGGCTACAAAGAGAGCAAGACCTTCCAATTGGAGAGTCGTTTGAATACTTTTAGTTAAGGGACTTTTATTCATAATTTCACAAAAAATTGTTAATAAAAAATTTAAGACAAGTTAATATTGAAATTAACAATTTGTAGAATTATTCTCATTAGAAAATTTCTGAGAATTATGACTAACACACTACCAGCCATCACGCCCGGCGATGCCCTCTTAGTAGCAGCGCTGATCACTTGCTCAGCTTCTTCACACAAAAAGGAAATTTCTTGGGGGTCTCAAGAAACCTTGGTTTTCGTTAACAGGCTTGCTGTAGAATTCTTCGGTGAAATTTTCACTCATTATCTGAGCGCAGAGGAAAGCCGCCTATTTTTAGGAAAATATCGTTTTATCGCTCTTACCTTAACTGCAGGTTTAATGGCATTCAACGAACCTGAGGTGCCTGTTGCTATGAAAGTAGTGGGTTTGCTGATTGCTTTAGGCCTAATTCATAAAAGCGCAGTTTCTTCCTTAATGAGAAGTCCTCATAGAGATCTTAAAATTCAGGGCACTCTTGCCGGTTTTCTGCTGGGATTTAATTATCTTTTTTTACTTTATTTATCAAAAAGTCTCTCTAGCTATCACACAGTGGAGTCTGTAAAATGATCCATGCGCTAGGTCTTAATCAACCTTTAGAAAAAATATTCACGGCTGCCGTTGCTGGATGTAGTGTTCTTTCCGTTTCATCAACTCATCCTTCAAATGTTCATATCAAAGCGGCAATCATCACCTACATCGCTTTAGAAGCGATGGATGCATTTGTCATTCCATGGATGTTTCAAAATCCCGATCGAGTTTCTGATTTCTTAGTGACTAAAAAGGCTGCTTCTATGATTTCCCTGATTCATATTATGCTGCTCACAAGCCCCCATCTAAGCACTCCCCTAAAGGCAGTTGTTTTTCTTGGTTGCGCGTATAAGATTGCTCAAATCTTTAGACAGGCTCATATCGAGATTCGAGAGCGAGGCAACCCTGATTTTTTAGTAGGAGCTCTATTTGGGGTACTTTCGACAACAAATTTATATGCTCTTGCCTATTCAACGGTATTAGCATCAGAAGCAGAGTAGCTATTTTAGGAGAAATTAATGGAAGGAACTAGTGCCATCATTCGAAATTCAGTGCCCAAGTTTTTATGGATTTCTTCCAATCTCCTCAACCAAGCATTTAAAGGCAAAAATGAAGAAACATCCCCTCAGACTCTCGCAAACGTGGTTGCCTATATTGCATCGAGAGCTATAGAACATTTTGTTGCTTCATGTTTCACAAGCCGTAGAGAAGCTCAGATTTTCAAAGCGAGTCATACCTACAACTCTCTTATAGTTTTAAGTTTGATGATCGTCACTCTTGATTCAAAAGTTCCTCATCCCGTTTACGAAATTTTTGTTTTATTAGCTGCGTGGGCGATTTATCAAGATTCTACAACTGCTATTTATCGTAGAACAGGTGAAAATTTAGCCTATGATCACGGGATGATGTTTGCAATAGCAACAGGACTCATGTACGCGGTGACGTATCTAAGTTTGAAAGATTAATGAGTCGATTCACACTAAAAAACTAATGATTTCTTTAGATAGTTCTTCTGTTTTCTCGAAAATAATCCCATGACCCGATTCCATATCGGTCAATTGGCTATTGGGAATTTGAGTAAAAAGATGCTCAGACTCTTGGGGCAGGGCTATAAGATCCTCTTTGCCATAAATAATGAGAGTGGGCCTATCAATCTTAGATAAATATTTCGTTCCATCATGCTCTTTTAAGACATCAAACTGTCTTTTTTGATCTTCAAGCGATTGTGGATACAGGTCGCTGCAAAAGATCTCTTCTATAGCTTTGATATTTTCTGGCTGGGAGAGGAATTTTTCACCAAAGATCCAAGCAACATTATTCACAAAAAGATCTTGCACTGTGCATCCTTTTTCTCTCAGCATAATATCTGACTGAGTAGCTAAGAGCATCGCTTTTCTCCATTTAGGGCTCGTTGTGAGCAAAACGATCTTGCCGATTTGTCCCCCATAGCGAACTCCCACATTTTGGGCGATGGTTCCTCCCATAGATTGTCCTATGATGTGAGGTTCTTTAAGGTCTAAAGCTTTTGCAAGGGCGATCACATCATCTGCCATCAGATCGACAGTTAACGCTCTTCCATCATCTTTTGTTCGTCCAATGCCCCTGTTATCGAAAATGAGAGTTTTAAACTTTTTTCTTAGTTTGGGAAAAAGAGGAAGCCACTGGGTGTGGTCACAGCTATAGCCTGCAATACAAATGAGGGGTTTGCCCTCCCCTTCTAACTCATAATAAAAATCTGCATCATTTACTCGAATCGTTGGCATAAAGGCTTCCTTACTCAGGTAATATTCTCTATACAGTAGCTCGTGATTTTAATCACAGCAACGAATATTCTATCCTTTTTATGAGGTGAATATGAGCAAACCTAAAGTGATTTTTATTCCCGGAAACGGTGGTGGCAAACCTGCAAAGGAATGGTACTGGTTCCCCTACGCAAAAAAAGAATTAGAAAAAAAAGGATTCCCTGTCATTTTGGAGGAATTCCCTGACCCTGTTTTAGCAAGAGCCTCTTTTTGGATACCTTTTTTGCATGACACCCTTAAAGCAGATAAAAACACGATTTTAGTGGGACACTCTTCGGGTGCGATTGCTGCGATGCGCTACGCCGAAAAATATGAGATACTAGGCTCAGTTTTAGTTGCAGGATATCATACAGATCTTGGAATCGAAACAGAGAAGCTCAGCGGCTATTTTGATGAGCCGTGGGACTTTGATGCAATTCGAAATCATCAAAAGTGGATTATTCAATTTGCATCTACAGACGATCCTTGGATCCCTATTGATGAACCTAGATTTGTGCATGCGATGACTTCATCCGAATATAAGGAATACAATACGATGGGACACTATGGTGGTGACTCTGACAAAAGAGAATTTCATGAATTAGTCGATGCAATCGTAAAAAAACTTCATAGCTAAAAGGAAAAATATGAGCACAATCAGCTCCACATCATGTAGCCTAGCTTTGGCAGCTTTTGGTGGTTTAAGTCTTGTTACATCCCCTGACAAACGTCTAATTACCCTGATTACACTAACTACAATCGTAGCCCTTGCTGCCTTAAAATTAGGTATACAAAATTTTTCAAACCTCAATTCTGCAGAGAAAAAAGCGCTAACAAATTTCGCTGTGGGCTTTACCTTTACTTTGTTAACACTAACAATAGTCAAGAGCTCCCCTTCTCTTGGGAAAGAAGGTCTGATAGCTGCCATGATCGTGACTTTTTTAACAAATACACGACTCTTTGTGTCAGCTTTGTTTCAACCTCCCCATATCCGAAATATGATGCCCATACTTTTCATTGTAGTTTGGGAAGGTTCTTACCTACGAGACTTGGCATTTGATGTTCACAGTACTGGTTTTTCAAATCGCCCATGGTTGTTATTTCCCTCAAATGGAACCCCAATAGTCATGGATAAGGTTGATTGAAACACGTGAAGAAAGAGCAATAGCGATCTGCACCTATACTTTAATTGTGGGGCAAACACTTGATGCTGCTTCTAAATTCTTTCAAAGGCAATCTCCCCTTATTTAAACAAGAGAAAAAACAATAAAGAGCAATCCTACTAAGATGACTCCTATGAAGATGGGAGTCTTTCCATTTGCTTGGTAGGGGGACTGAATCAGCAGCTGCCTTTTTTTGATCACCATCCAACTTGGAACGATGATGAGCAAGATCGCAACAAAGATCGCAGCGTAATTAAGCGCTAGGACAAACCCTTGTGGATAAAAAAGAGCAATGGCTAGAGGTGGAATAAAAGTTAATAGGCCTGTTTGCAGTCTTCCCATGGGGTGGTTTTCTCTTTTGCAGGTGTCTGCTAAAAAATCAAACAGACCGAGCGTGACCCCTAAAAAAGAGGTAATCATAGCAATATTGGAAAAACAATCGATCATCCCATTCGTAAATGGGCTTCGAATTCTTTTTTCTAGAAATTGAATCAAGAGAGCAATCGAATCACCTCGTTGATGAATCGTCATAAAACTCTCTTTTCCTTCCTGAGGAATAATCCCAAAAGTGACAATGACCCAAAGGATATAGATCACAAGAGGGATAGCACCTCCAATCAAGATCGCTCTTTTAATAGACCGGTAGTGATTTCTTCCTAAATAATTCGTAATGCTCGGAATAATAGTATGAAAACCAAAAGCAGTAATAAAGATCGGAGAGGCTTTTACAATAAATGAAGGATGGAACTTATATCCAAAAAGCACCCTTGCTTTCACCTGGCTAAAAAGCATCAAGAACGCTAACACAAGAAAAAGAACTTTCAGCAGGATAAAGACTTGATTGACTTTATCCACCGCAAGTGTTCCTAAACAAACGACGAGTCCGAATACAACAGCAAATAGGATGCTAAAAAATCGTGGAGAGATTTTCATACCCCATTTTTCAAAAAGGCCGGAGAGTAAACTTCCCATTCCTTCCATATAAGCTGCTGCGAGTGCGTATAGCAAAAGAAGGGTAGTGACCATGACAATCCACTTGCCCGCTTTCCCAAGCGTTGCTTCAGCCATGCTAGCAAAACTATTGCGATATTCGGGAAGCATCGTATTAACTTCCAAAACAAGAAGGGCGGTATATAGTAAGAGGCTGGCAATTAATGCCAGCCATAGTGATGTACCAAGTACTCCCCCGCCAGCTCCAGGAATCGGGAGGGCTAAAATTCCGGCACCGATGGAAGTTCCCATGATGAGCAAAATAGCGCCGAACTCCTTGAGCTTTGGGGGGAGTTGCATGCTAGAGCACCTCTGCTGCTAAGGCAGCGAGCTCTGATCTTTCTGTTTTAGAAAGAAGCATATGACCAAAAATAGACTGATTTTTGAACTTATTTACAAGGTAAGTAAGAGCATTTGAATCAGTGTCTAAGTAGGGGTTATCGATTTGTGTCGGATCCCCAGTTAAGATAATTTTCGTGCCATGACCAGCTCTTGAAATTATTGTCTTAATTTCATGAGGTGTTAGGTTTTGAGCCTCATCAATGATGATAAACATCTTTGATAATGAGCGTCCTCTAATGTAGGTCACCGCTTCCATTTCAATTTTTTTGCTCTCAAGAATCCATTTTTTGGTCTCTTTACCTACTTCTTCCCCTCCGTTAGAATCGCAAAGGAATTGTAAGTTATCATAGATAGGTTGCATCCAGTGATAGAGTTTTTCTTCTTTTGTACCTGGCAAATAACCAATATCTTTTCCAAGAGGCATAATCGGTCTTGAGACTAAGATGCGAGAATACTGACTCTCATCGAACACTTTTTTAAGAGCGCAAGCTACTGCCATCAAAGTTTTTCCAGATCCTGCTTTTCCTATCAAGGTGACAAGTTTGATGTCATCACGAAGAAGAAGGTCAAGAGCGCATCTTTGTTCTACATTCAAAGGATGGATACCCCAAATATCTCTTGAAAGATTGATTAAAGGTTCTAATCTACGATGGCGAGCATTGTACTTGCAAATCGCTGAAGAATTTTCAAGGCTTGTCAAAATACAATATTCATTAGGATGGAATGTTTCACTTGGAAGCTGCAGATACCCTGCTGCATAAAATTGATCTACATCATTTTTAGGAACTTGAATTTTACGAAGTCCTGAATAGAGATTTTGGAAAGATTGTTTTGTGCTTTCGAAATCTTCAGCTCTGAGCCCCATGGCCTGCGCTTTGACCCTCATCACGACATCTTTAGAAACTAAAATCACATTTTCTCCACACTCACTCAGTTGATGAGCTGTGAGTAGAATTTTATTTTTCATACGATCGAGGGGAAGAGGAAACGTCTTTTTTTCCTGGTATTTCGGCTCTAAGATAATCCGAAGTGTTATGTCATCATCGAGTTCTACCCCATCTTGGAGATCTCCCATTTCAGCAACCTGGTCGATAAAGCGAATGGAATAACGGGCATTTTTTCCAAGCTCATCATTATAGTGTTTCATCTGATCGAGCTCTTCAATCACAGGCAGAGGAATCGCAACATGATTTCCCACAAATCGTGTAATCGCATTTGGATCGTGTAATAATATATTAGTATCTAAAACATAAGTTTTTTTGGACATTCATTCTCCTAGCTCATAGGTCATTTAATATAAAATCGGAAGGGTCAAGCCCTTTAGATCTCAAAAGCTCAAAATAGGGATTCAGGACAAAAAATCAAATTTTTTTTAAAAAGGTCTCTTTTTTTAGGGGGAATAAAGAGTATAAAAAATATTTTAAGCACTCTCGCTACCTGATTGCTAAAAAAGTTGACACCTTCCAACATAAACCTTTATAATAGGATAAATAGACAGCGGAGGTTCATCCATGAAGGTCAACTCTAAAATCCTAAGCATACCCCCTTACATCTCTTCCTCATGGGAGAATATCTCTTCCTTATATATTGAGGATAAAGAAGATAAGAAAATTCTTGTGATCAACCTCAAGACGGGCGCTAAACTCGAAATACCTGGTCTTACAACAGCCACCCTTTTGCAGATTTTTCAGTCACACGAGCAATATTTGGAAGAATCTGATAAAAATCTTTTAAATACAAAAGAGCAAGCTCCTTCTTTTTCTTTAGGAATTCCCCTCACTGTTAATAGTGATCAATTTCAAGAACTCATGGAGATGATGCAAGACCCTACCAAATTGCCTCAGCTAGATCTTCCCGCTCATATCATAGAAAAAATTTCAGAAACGATCAAACATCTCGGAGTTGATGAAAAATGGATTGAATCTAGTGGCGAGCTCCTTGACCACCCGATGTATGAACCTTTAAAACAGTTTCTCTCACAACAAAAAAATGACAAAACTGTTGAAGCTGAAGATGAGGTTTCTGATGAAGATCTTCGATTCAAAGAGTGGGATATTCATCAGATGACAAAAGAGCTTTATAAAGTGATGAATCCATTAGATCACTCTGAAGAATATCAAGTTTTTTTAGGCAATCCGATCGGCTGCACTTGTGGTCATCAAAATTGTGATCACATTAAAGCTGTATTAACCACCTAATCTTTTTTCCCTTTAAAGCCCTCTATGAGGGCTCTTTTTTTCTTTTCGAGTTCTCTCCTTGCAAAAAAGCATGGTAGAAAAACCTTTGAATTTCTAGAATGACAATATTATCCAAAATATTTAACGTTCTGCCCAAGAGGAGTTATTATCATGTCAAAAGCGTTCCATACTGTGTGTGTGGCTTTGGTATGCTTAGCCCAATCATCTGTTATGTCTGAAGAAGCTACGCAGAAAAATTCAACTGTTACATCCCCTGCTGCTAAAGCAAAACCTGCGTTTCAATCTTTTACTGGAAAAATTCTCGGAGCGAATGTCAGACTTCGCCTTGATGCGGATGTAGAAAGCCCTATCATTAAAGAATTAGAAAAAGGTCAAATGATCGTCGTTGTTGATGAAAAAAATGACTACTACGCGATCGAACCTTTAAAAGATATCAAAGCCTACATCTCTCGGAACTTTGTTCTAGATAATACTGTAGAAGGAACGCGTGTGAACATTCGTTTAGCTCCAGATATGGACGCGCCAGTGATTACACACTTAAATAAAGGTGACCGCGTTGAGGGTATTCCAAGCACACAAAATCCAAAATGGATGGAGATCAACCCTCCTTCTGGCACAAGATTTTATATTGCTAAAGAGTTTGTAGAATATTTAGGCCCTGCAGACATGAAAGAAAAGCGGGATAGAAAAATAGAAACAGCCTCTCAGCTTATGGAGAAAGCTCAACTCCAAGCACAATCTGAACTAAGAAAACCTTTTGAAGAAATGGATTATGATCGTTTAGTTTCAAGCTACCAAGCGATCATGGCAGATTACCAAGATCTCCCTGAATTTATTGAACAAGCAAAATCCAAACTCAGCACTATTCAAGAAACATATCTCCAAAAGAAACTCGCTTACCTTGAATCCAAAGCCGTATTTATGGATAAAGCTTCTCACTACGCTACAGCGCATCATGTAGCGAATGATACAGAAAGTCCTCAAGAAAAAATGACTCCTAGCGAGCGCATGAAAATTTGGGAACCGATTGAAAGAAGCCTTTATTTAACATGGACAGAAATGAACCATGCTAAATCTATGAAAGACTTTTATGAAGATCAAAAAGTGACAGCTTCTGTCATCTCTGGTGTCTTAGAGTCTTATGTAGAACCTGTAAAAAATAGACCAGGTGAGTACATCTTACGTGAAAGAGGTCTTCCTGTTGCCTATGTTTACTCTACTCAAGTAAATCTCCATCAATTTATTGGCAAGCAAGTTTCGGTTGTTGCTTCTCCTAGAACGAATAACAACTTTGCTTTCCCTGCCTACTACGTAATTGAAGTTCAATAAATCTTATCAAAGGGGCTGAAAAATTTCAGCTCTCTGCACTAAAAAAAGAGCTGATCAAATGATCAGCTCTTTTTCTATTTCTAATTTGCCTTAAAATCTTGTTTAGAAGCCAAGTCCATAGCTTAAAACAACGAGAGGATACCAAAATACCTTTCCTCTTAAGCCCTCCCTGTGGGAGATTTGATTAGGATGGTACACAGGCCATGTGAGTTGCATTTGAACAAATCGATTGGCTCCTGTTTCGTTCGTGTATTTTTTACCTACAACGAACTCTGGAGAGAGACAAAGGTTATATTTGTGGCTCCACTTTTTATCTGCATGTCTGCCATGCAGATTTTCATAAAGGCCCGCTACTCCAAGACCTGCTCCCGCATAGAGCTGAGAATGGACATTGGGAGTAAAATAATAATGGTAGAGCCAAGCTGCTTTAAGCTGCGTCGCATAATAGACTGTATTTAAAGAAAGAGAAATGTCTTGGCCATGATGATCCCACTGGGTTCTATAACCGAGTGCGAAGTTAGGAACAAGAATAGGCAGAGGGCCCACTCCTAAGCTCACGTAACCAAAGGAGTCCCCTACATCGGCTTGATGTGAGGTGTCTGTATAGACAGGGGCGTTAACAGTGCCTACTAATACTCTGTTTTCTTCAAAGGCATAAATAGAACTTAGACAAAATAATGATATGAAAAGTGTTGTGATATACTTATTCATAAATCACCTCCTTGTTGTTGGAAGAAATATTAATTTTACCAAAATCAAGGATTAACCAAAGAAAAATTAACTGAATTAACTTTCGAATTCAGAAATTAATTTTTAAATTATCTTTGATCAAATAAAATATTATCCAAAAAATACAGCTGAGAGCATGTTCTGAATAGGACTTGAGCATTTAAGAAAAAAAACCAGCTCTTCCTATTTTTTTTCAGAAAAAAATAGGAAGAGGAAAAAATTCAGGCATCAAGTTCAAGAAGAGGGGCGATTTCAGGATCAACTTTCGCTTTGCGTTCTACTTCTTCAATAGGATCAAGTGTGATTTCATGGGACGCTGCGCCAAGCTCTTGGAATTTTCGAGCAGTCACAAGCACTCTTGCATCGTAAGATCCCATCGCTTTATTAAAATGATCTACGCATGAGTTAAGCTGACGCCCAAGTCCTTGAAAATGTCTGCTTAGATCAAATAGCCTCTTATGTAGCTCTGCTCCTAGGCGAGCGACCTCTTTATAACCTTCAGATAGTTTTGCTTCTTTCCAGCTATAGGCTATAGCCTTAAGAAGACCAATTAAGGTTGATGGGGTTGCTAAAACGACATTTTCCCCAGCAGCGAGTTCAATAAGACTTGGGTCTACTTGAAGGGCTGCTTGGAAAAGTGTATCTGTGGGTAAGAACAAGATCACAAATTCAGGAGTACTCTCTAGATGTTGCCAATAGCTTTTTTTTCCAAGCATAGCAATATGTTGACGTAGCTGTCTTGCATGGCTCTCTAAGTGAGTGAGTTTTTTTTCTTCGTCCTCCTCACCGATAGAATCAAGAAAAGCTTGGAGTGGCACTTTAGAATCGATGATAATATTGCGCTCTCCTGGAAGCTTGATCATCATATCAGGGCGCAATGTTTCTTCTTTTGTAGGTAATGTAGGTTGCTCCAGAAAATCGCAGTACTGGATAAGCCCCGTTAGTTCAACAATTCGGCGCAGTTGAATTTCACCCCAGCGTCCCCTCACATCTGGCAATCTTAATGCTTTAATTAAGTTGGCCGTTTCTTTTTTAAGCTCTTTTTCTGAGTCGGCAAGCTGGCGGAGCTGCTCTTTGAGAAGGATCGTTTCTCCCCTTCTCTCTTTTTCCCATTCCTTAATTCCCCCATCGAGTTTTTGGAGACTTTCTTGGAGGGGTTTGACAAGGTTTTCGATCGATTGTGATTTGACATCGAGCTCCCCTTTAGACTTTTGATGATGGACTTCAAAAGCTTGATGAGCGAGGAGTAAAAACTGCTCATTATTTTTCGACAAAGCCTCCCGAGATAGGGCTTCAAATTTTTCGGAGAGTTGCTCTTTTGCCTCTTCGATTGAGGCGATTTTTTCTTCATAAATCCTTTTCTCAAATTCTAAAGTTAGTTGAAGTTGTTGATTCCTTTCATGGAGTTTTTGTATCTTTTCTTTATGATAAAACTCTCTGTAGATTGCAAAAATGACACTACCTGCTATGCCCATGCCTAACACCCAAAATTCTTCTACCATCCTTTTAACCCCCCATCAGAAAAAAATTTTCGATTATATTCGTGACTTTGTAGAAAAAAATCATTATTCCCCAAGCTTTAGAGAAATTCAATCTCACTTTTCGTTTTCATCCCTTTCTTCTGTTCATAAACACCTTAAGACCTTAGAAAAAAAAGGTGTTATTACCTATCAAAAGGGAGAGAGACGCTCTATTTCAATCGCGCAAGAAAAGAAAATCGAGCCCGAGGTTCTCCCTTCTTTAGACTATATATTATTACCGATTATTGCCGAGCTCATCGTAGGTCAGCCTCTTCATCTCTTTTCTAGAGTGCAAGCAAAACTCCCAGTGCCGCGATCTATCCTTCTTCATCCTCAGGAAGCTCACGTATTGCAACTGACGGGTTCTTCTCTTTTGCCTTTTCATCTTTGCAATCAAGACTTCTTAATCATAGAACCGAGAAAAGATCTTCATGAAAATGATTTGCTTCTTGTTCGTGATAAACTCGGTAAGTATATGATTAGGCGCTTTAATGCAGAAAAAGAATCTTCTTACGGAGATCCTCTATTTTTGCATGAAGAGGACATCAAATATGGCTCTTATCTTGTCATGGCCACTGTGGTTTTTGTGCTACGAAACTGCAGCCTAAGTTAGAAAGGGTTTCATTTTAGGAACAAACCCCTGAACGATCCCCATGGTCAAATAGGGTAAAAAAAGGGTAAAACTCATATAAGTCTCAGATTCAGGATTTTCTAAAGAAAATTGACGATGATACCAATCTTGCAGGGGATGGTCAGCTGCTAGAATAAAGGTTATTGGAAGTAAAAGAAGGGCAAAAACCGATCGCACAGCACCCTCTACTAGGGTGGCTAGGGCAAAGACCTCCATAATAACGGCAGTAACAGGGCGAATAAAAACAGTTTGTAAAAAAAAATTTGAACACCCTTCCCGATCCCTTACATGGTCTGTATAGTATTTACAAAGATTAGAAACACAAGTGTTTGGAATCGCCATTTCTCTTTATCTGGATAAAGAAAAAAATAATAGCACATTAATTTGATTTTTCAATTAAAATTTTTAATTGACTTTATACAAAATCAAACAACAAAATTTATTTATAATTAATTTTTTAATTAATATTATTTTATTTAATAAAAGCGATTGTTATAATTCCCTTAAAACTAGGACTTTTATGATCCAAATCAATGAGCCACTTTTTTACCAAGCTGCTATTCAGTTTAGAGAAAATGTGATCTGCGGTTCACACAAGGAACCGATTCATGATTATTGGAAAGCACCCCTCCAAGGAGTCATTTTTCTCTCTCTTGCCGTTGGAGGCATAGTTGAGCTCGTTACAAAGACGGCGCTTGCTATTTTGCTTTTTCTTCCTATGGCCTGTGTTGCAGTATATGATTCAAGACTCGCTTATAAGATTTTGAACTTAATCAATCCCTCTCCAATAGCAACTGTTAGTAAAGTTTGTCAATTAGTTGTTATTGCATTTCGCGGCTTAAGTTTTGAGATGAGCTATCAATCGAACATTCAAGACATTTACCATTTTATAGAGAACCAGCATACAGAAACTTGTCGCATTCTGAACCAATACTCTTTTGACTGTCCAAATCAACTACATCAAGAGCTTCCAGTCCTCATGAATTATTGCTTAAGAAATAATCGTGTAGAGATCATTGATTACATCATTGAGCATCCAAGGATCATTGATTCGCAGCTGCGCCCTTTAGCCCAAGCCATCCGGAGGGGAGATGAGCAGGCGTTCAGCCGCACACTAGCCCAGTATCCCCAGCAAGTATCACAAGTTCATGCAATATGGTTGGGTCATTTAGCTATTAGGTATTATCCTGAAACAGCACTGCTTACATTGCTCCCTGAAATAGGAATTAATCTAAATCCGACAACGGATCCTCAACGTGGTATCCTTATTGGTCTTTTCCAATTTGCCATCTCGCAAAATAAACATCATTTCATTCGATCTTTTCTCCTTTTACCTCAATTAACTCACACTTACTACGAGAGTCTTGTCAGGGAACTTCCTGATTCTTCTTTTAGGGATCCAGGCATACAAAATGTGATTTTAGAAAAAGTTGCACTTGTAAATAGCCAAATATTTAAAACAAATATGATAGAAGTAGCCCTACAAAAAAATGCCCCTCAAGATTTTATCCGAAATCTCCTTGGCGCGACCCCTGCACTGTCACAAGAAGAGACCCAAAACCTCTTTGAAATTTCTCTTCGAAGCGGGCGTGAAGATTTATATGGTATGTTTTTAGAAGCAGGAGCTCACATAGATGGGTCTGTGGCAACTAGAGAGCCTCTTACAAGAACTCACTTTCCTCTCCATATCGTTTTAGGATGGATTCGGCCTCAAGGATCTTTTGTTGGCAACCTAGTGCGTGGTGGTCGCCTTCATTGGGAACCTCCTCGAATGGAAAGACCTTATTTTATGACTGATAAAACTCCTGCTGTAGCAGATTCTATTGAGCCTCTCTGCCGCGACATATTTGAGACCCTGCAGTTTATTGTTAAACAGAGACTTTTGTTTTTCTATGGGGCTGCTCGTTTTAATCCTACCCCCGATGAGTTTTTCTCAAGAGAAGAGGGAGCTTCTCCAAGCCTTCATCTAGCCGGCTTTTGGACTGCTTATGCAATGTCTCAAAAAGTGCCGCTAAGTACTCTTATGGATACTCGGGTTCCAATTACTATTTTTTGGGGGGGGCCTCCATCTATACGTGATTTGACCACAAGATCTGATCATCTACGTACCTTGGTCAGAAATTCGATGGCTCTTGCTATCGAATCCATCACAGGGCGTGTACCCACTGAAGTGCAGCTAGAACTCAACGATGAAACCTTAGACTCTGTTGCTGTAGGCGTCTTTAATGCATTTAGAGATTATACGCTTCATGAGGCAGGAGGCTTAGCTTGGAGGCGCAGAAGGGCTGCTATTTTCGGTTTATGTGATGAAAGTAACTGGACTTAGGGTACCATGAAATCCTCTCTTGTAGTTTTTCTCACATCCTTATTTTTACTGCTGTTTTCAGAGCCCCATCCTTGGCTTTCTTTGCAAAAGGTCTACCCTTTGTCTCAAATCCATCCTCATGAAGGCTCTTATTTTACTTCAAGTGATCGTCATGAGATTGGAGAAATGGACGCAGATAAAATTGTTAAAGTATATGACCTCAAAGACTCAAGAGGAGAGATGATCTTTGATCAAGATAAGAAAGCACTCTCTTTTGCTCAGGAAAATCATCTGCCAACAGTTTTTCCTATAGAGTACACCGATCAGACCATTATTATGGAAAAAGCAAGTGGGTTATCTTTTGATCAGATTCTTTCAGAGGTAGCGAAAAATCCAAAGGATGAAAAAAGACTTTGTGGTGCGATGAAAAGCATCGCTACCTCTTTGGGAAAATTGCATACAGTTGATGTTCCCTTTTCTTCTCCCTTTAAGTCGTATTCAGACCGCACCCTTCTTAAAGACTTTATCAATCAAAAAGAGGCCCTTCATTTAACCTATGATCCTCAGAAGTTAATCCCTTATCATCTGCAGCTTAAATCAAACCATCATCCTCATAGAGGACTAGTTCATAAAGATCTCCACCCGGGGAACATCTATATTAACGAGGACGATAGTAAGTCGACCTTTATTGATCTTACCACTCTTCAAACGGGCGACACGACCTATGATGTCGCTCTCTTTTTAGCCCACTTTGAGGGAGTCGCAACCTATTATGGTATCGATCCTATTCTTCAGAAAAAGGGGAAAGAATCCTTCATAAAAGAATATAAAAAGCAGATCCCCATTCATGATGAGGATCTGCTGTATCAAGACCATCTCGCTAGAATGGAACTCGTGGAAGATTATGCAGGGATACCTGTTTTATCATCTTGGGCAAAAGAGCACTTTACTCAGAAAATTTCTTAAAGATCATCTTCATCATGATCCGTATCAAATTCTTGAAGAGTTTTTGACTCTTTGCTCGTGAATTTACGGATCGTAGACAAAGCAATTCCACTAAATACATAAGCTAATGAAAGAAGAAGAAAAAGAAGGGGCATGAAGTAAAGGATGCCAAAGAGGATAAAGACCGCTAATACAGCCGTTAAAAAAACCAGATAGATCGAATGAATCCGAACACGGATCGATTTTACTGCAGGGAACTTCCAACGACTGATCATTAAATATCCAAGCAAGACCAAAGTACAAATCATAATAATGATCTTCGTTTGCATAGAGACAGGGACAAAGTCTTGAGCTAGAGGCCAGCTAAAGAAGAGGTTCATGGCAACAGCGACGGCAGCGGCGCCAGGAGTTGGCAGACCGACAAACGTTGTCTTGCACAAAAGCTCCGCCTGCTTGTCTCCTTTAGCTTCACTTTTTATAATCATAAAACGGACAAGGCGAAGGACTGTGCACATCGAATAGATCATAGAGGCGCCGATCGCAAAAAAGCCAAGCAAGGTATTGGTTTTGAGATCAATGCTTGCTAAAAAGAGAACCGATGGGGCGATTCCAAAACAAATCGCATCGGACATAGAGTCAAATAATATTCCAAATTCACTTTCTGCACGAAAAATACGAGCTAAAGCTCCATCGAGTAAATCTGCAAAAGCTGCAAAGAGTAAAAGCCATGCAGATGTGTAGATCATCGAATATAGTGAAGCTTCAAAAGGAAAAATCACGCGAAAAATCACAAAAAGTCCACATGACAAACCGAAAGCTGTTATAATATTGGGAATTAAAAAGACTCTTCTCATGATATATAGACAAAAAAAAAGCAGCGAATTTTTTTGCTGCGCTTGATTACAAGTTCAAGATAACAAAAAAATGAATTCGTAATCAACTGGGATTGTTTATGTTGAAAATATTGCGAATTTTTTTGTAGACTTTTTCCACTTTCCTACAATATATAGTGGTTATGAGAAGATTTTAACTACAATCTGTAGTAATCCCTTCAAAAAAACACCAAGAGAACCTTTTAAGAGAAAAAGCATGAATAATCATACTATGAAAGACAATCAAAGCACGCCTCATTCTGAGATCTTATCCAAAATTCGTGGAGAGATTTCCATAGAAAACAATCTTATCGCTGAACAGACTTTGACTGTCGTTAAGCGCAATGGTCAAATTGTTCCTTTTAATCGCATCCGCATTATGAAAGCGATAGAAGCTGCTTTTCGTGATACAAAATCAGTAGAATCAAATGCAACTCTTCCAGAAGAACTACTAAAAACGATTGAAGATCTCACTCTTAAGGTCACAACCGAAGTTCTTTCTCTTGGGCAAAAAGGAGTGTCTATTACGGTAGAAGGGATTCAAGATATTGTAGAAATCACTCTCATGGATAATGGCCATCATGATGTAGCTCGAGGCTATATTATTTATCGTGATCAGCATAAACTTGCTCGCCAAAGCCAGGCATCAGATCTTCGTATCTACCGCCGTGATGGAGCTACTCTTGTCCGTTTTAATCCGATGAAAATTGCAGCCTCTATTGAACGCTCTTTTCGATCTGCGCAGCATATTCAAGAAGATAATCTTCCAGAGCAAGTCATTCAAGCTGTCAATAGCTTAACTGAAGAAGTGGTACAAAAAGTTTTCCAAGCGAGTGCAGACCATGTTGAAACATTTCATGTTCATCACATTCAAGACATGATCGAAGAAGCCCTCATGAAAAATGGCTTCTATGCCGAAGCAAAAGCTTATATTATTCATAGAGCTTCTAAAGGGCAGCATGAAAGACCAAGAGCTCAGCCTACTCATAAGAAATTTTCTGTAAATACACCTGATGGAAGCCTTCGTTACATCACAGAAACAGAAATCCTTCGCCGCATTAAAAAAGCATGTGAAAATCTTCCTGAAGTATCGATTGATGAACTTTTTACAAGCACTCTTTCTAACTTCTATGAAGGAATTAAAGAGCAAGAAGTGGATCTCGCTTGCATCATGGCAGCTCGCGCTAAAGTAGAAAAAGAGCCTGCTTATTCTAAAGTCACAGCCCGCTTACTCCTTGATGTGATCTATAAAGAAGTCTTTGAAGTTTCTTCTTTAGACCCTCAAGTAGAAAAAGTGCAAAGAGACTATTTCAAAAAATACATCCGCAAAGGGATTAGCTATTCTAGACTCTCCCCTCGCCTTCTCGAATATGATCTAGAAGAGCTCTCTGCTGCCTTAAAACTCGAAAGAGATGATCTTTTCTCTTATTTAGGACTACAAACTCTTTATGATCGCTATTTTATCCATCACCAAGAAAGAAGACTTGAGTCTCCCCAGATTTTCTTTATGAGAGTCGCTATGGGACTTGCTCTTAATGAAGCGGAGAAAAACAAAAGAGCGATCGAGTTCTATGATGTCCTTTCCCAGTTTTACTTCATGTCGAGCACACCCACTTTGTTCAACTCAGGAACGAACCACTCTCAGCTTAGCTCTTGCTATCTCTCTACAGTCTATGATGATCTCTCTCATATCTTTAAAGTAATCTCCGATGATGCGCAGCTCTCTAAGTGGGCGGGTGGTCTTGGTAATGACTGGACAAATGTGCGTGCTACAGGATCTGTCATTAAAGGAACGAATGGACGCAGCCAAGGAGTGATTCCTTTCCTTAAGGTCGCTAATGATACAGCTGTAGCAGTTAACCAAGGGGGAAAAAGACGGGGCGCATTGTGCTCATACTTAGAGACTTGGCATCTTGATATTGAAGACTTTTTAGAGCTTCGCAAAAACACAGGAGATGAAAGAAGAAGAACTCATGACATGAACACAGCGAACTGGATTCCTGACCTGTTCATGAAGCGAGTAGAAGAAAATGGAGTATGGACTCTTTTCAGTCCAAGTGACACTCCAGATCTCCATGATCTTTATGGATCAGCTTTTGAAAAGAGATATGTTGAATATGAAAAAATGACAGAGACAGGACAACTGAGGCTCTTTAAAAAGGTAGACGCCCTTTCTCTTTGGAGAAAAATGCTCTCTATGCTCTTTGAAACAGGACATCCTTGGATTACTTTCAAAGATCCATCGAACGTACGCTCTCCTCAAGATCATAGAGGTGTTGTGCACAGCTCAAATCTTTGCACAGAAATTTTGTTGAATACTTCTGATAAAGAAGTCGCCGTATGCAACCTCGGCTCCATTAACCTAGCCAAGCACATTGTAAGTGGTGGTATCGATGAAGAGCGCCTTGCAAAAACAGTAGAGACAGCGATCCGTATGCTTGACAACGTGATCGACATCAACTTCTATCCGATCGTAGAAGCGGGTCATGCCAATAAGCTCCACCGCCCTATCGGACTTGGGTTCATGGGATTCCAAGATGCGCTTTACATGTTAAATATTCCTTATGCTTCGCATGAAGCGGTAGAGTTCTCTGATCGCTCTATGGAAATGATCTCCTACTATGCGATCTTATCTTCTACAAAGCTTAGCGCTGAAAGAGGAACTTATGAAACATATAAAGGATCAAAATGGGATCGTGGTCTGCTTCCGATAGATACGATTGATCTTCTTGAAAAAGAAAGAGGTCAGCCGATTGAAATCGATCGTAAGATGACGATGAACTGGGACTATGTCCGCTCACAAGTGAAGAAATATGGAATGAGAAACAGCAACTGTATGGCAATTGCTCCTACAGCGACAATTGCTAACATTATAGGAGTGACAGCATCGATTGAACCTACTTATAAAAACCTGTTTGTAAAATCAAACCTTTCTGGTGAATTCACCGTTCCTAATACCTTCTTAGTTGAAAAACTAAAACAGTATGGTGTTTGGGATGATGAGATGCTCGATGATCTTAAATACTATGATGGATCGATCCTAGAAATTGAAAGAGTGCCTGAAGAAGTAAAACATCTCTTCCTCACCTCTTTCGAAATTGATCCTGATTGGCTGATTGCTTGTGGAGCAAAACGTCAGAAGTGGATCGATATGGGACAATCTCTCAACCTTTATATGGCTGAAGCGAGTGGAAAAAAACTCCATCAGATGTACATGCAAGCGTGGAAACAAGGGTTAAAAACAACCTACTATCTCAGATCGCTCGGAGCTACACAGATCGAGAAATCGACAACAGATATTAATAAACGAGGCCTCCAACCCAGATGGATGAAGAGCAAGTCGGCATCAAGCAATGTATCGCTAGACCGAGTCGAGAAACCTAAGCCAAAAGCCTGCTCTATGGAAGAGGGTTGTGAGAGTTGTCAATAAGCTAAAAAGAGGATAAAAAAAACTATGAGTCAAGCAGACACACAAAAACGTGTTAACGTAAAAGATAAACGCCTTATCAACTGTACGACAGTTGATGTAAACCAGCTCATGCCCCTCAAATATGAGTGGGCATGGGAGCATTACCTCAATGGTTGCGCCAACCACTGGATGCCAACAGAAGTTTCTATGTCCAAGGATATTGAGCTGTGGAAATCTGACAAGCTTTCAGATGCAGAGCGCCTTGTCATCATGAGGAACCTTGGGTTTTTCTCAACAGCTGAAAGCCTTGTTGGGAATAATATTGTTCTCGCAATTTTCAAGCATATTACGAATCCTGAAGCGCGCCAATATTTACTGCGCCAAGGTTTCGAGGAAGCGATCCACACTCACACTTTCCACTACATCGTGGAGTCTCTTGCCTTAAATCCAGGTGAGATCTTCAACATGTATAATGAAATCCCAGCGATTCAGGCGAAAGATGACTTTGAAATGAAGCTGACCGCTGATATTTTAAAGATGGGTTTCACCACAGATACTTTTGAAGGAAGACAAAAGTTCTTAGAGAACCTCATTGGTTATTACATCATTATGGAAGGAATTTTCTTCTACAGTGGGTTTGCGATGATCCTCTCTTTACATCGCCAAAACAAGATGACTGGAATTGGAGAGCAATTCCAATACATCCTTCGTGATGAGACCATTCATCTTAACTTTGGTATTGACCTCATTAATGGTATTAAAGAGGAAAATCCAGAGCTTTGGACAAAAGAATTCCAAGATCATATTTATGCAATTATTGATGAAGCAGTAGGCCTTGAATATCAATATGCCAAAGACTGTCTCCCTCAAGGGATCTTAGGTCTTACAGCGCCGATGTTTGAAGAGTATGTAGGCTTTATTGCCGACCGCCGTTTAGAAAGAATCGGTCTTAAAGCGCGCTATAACAAGAAAAATCCTTTTCCTTGGATGAGTGAAGTGATTGATTTAAACAAAGAAAAGAATTTCTTTGAAACTCGGGTGACTGAGTATCAATCTGCTGGCAACTTATCTTGGAACTAAACCAACAAGCAGCAGGACTACACATCCTGCTGTTTTTTTAAGCAGACCCCGCTCCGACACCTTCTGTATCATCTCTTCGTACAAATTGAAATAATCGATCAGGATTATCTAAAGAGTTAATGATAATCGCCAAGTTTTCTTGCCATTCTTTGACTTTTCGTAATATTCTGTCGCTAGTAACGCTTAAATTATCATAATCGGGAGCCCCTTCTTCAATTTTTTTACGAATCATTTCTTCCACAAAAACTTTAATCGAATTAAAAATTGATCTGATAGGCTCTTGATGAGGCTGATCTTCAGTAAGAATCATACAATTTTCGAAAAGATATATATAATGAATACAAAGAGATTTGAGGAGTTTTCCGAGAGCATAAATATCTGAATGTGACCCCCTTGTGCGATGGCAAATAAAGTAATTGGGAGTACCACTTCTTGTATAATCAACACTGTCAGCTTGAGATTTGCTGCACATCGTGTCAAAATCAGCAACTTTCACAACCCCTGAAGAATCGACTAGAAAATTGTCGGGCTTGATATCATTGTGAAACATATCATGGGCATGTAAATGAAAAATTCCCGCACATCCTTGAGCATATACTTTTAAAAGGCAAGAAATAGCTTTTAGGTAATTCGAAGGCGAGGATCCTGTGATTATTATTTTGAATTGTTGGTCCAAATAGTGTTCAAGAGAAAACATTACATCCATGTAAGCCTCATACACAGTTTGACCACCTTCGAGGGTTTTTTTTACAATATATCTGTATTGAGCCACGTTAGGATGAGGGGGAATTGACTGGATAAGGACAATTCCATTTTTAATCATGTCCAAGAGTTTGTTTGAATAGCTTCCTGACTCATTTTTTTTGGGCGTCAACTTAACAACAAACGCTGGTCTACCTCCGAAGAGGTATAAAACTTTAAAAGTCCCTTTTTTCATCCCTCCTTCCATGATTTCTGAACGAACGCGAGGAAAAGTGACGATAACTGTTCCTTCCCTAAAAATTTTTACAGATCCATGAGCGCCTCTAGTCAATATTGGCTTATCAAAATCAAGATAAGGGGAGGTCTTGCCGGAAATTTTCAATAAGGAGGAACGATCTTCCCGACTCATTGAAGACCAGAGAATTATTAAATAATTGACCGTATTGGCTAATCGTGGATAAACGGTTTCTTTAATATAAGAAATTTCATGTTCATAAAAATCACGGTGAATCCTGGAGGAGATTGAACTGAGGGTCCTATAAAAATCTACATGTGAAGCAGGGCATGGGGTAATATACAAATCAGGTCTGCGATCTAAGGATAGTCCCCCAATCGGAAAAACATTTTGATAAAAGATCTCTGTTGAGGTTGTTATAGAATCGAGAGTGCACTTAACTGCTAAACATCTTTTGATAGGCCGTGGTGATGTGTATTGTATTTGTATATATTGATCAATAGTTGTGGTCCCCGCACAATAAACCGGAATTTTTATGACGACACGAGCCTCATCTTCTAAAGTAGAAGTTGCCCCCAATAAGCGAATTTCCCGGGTAGGAGATTTCGGAAAACTCTGAGAAATTTTGCATGTCCTCATAAAAATGTTTCCCGGGGCACTTCCTTCAAAAGCCTCTGTAAATTGCTCAAAAAAGGTTGTGGGAATGACTTGAAAAGTCACTTCGACACTTAAAATGAATTTCGAAAGCAAGGAAATCGCACCTGTAGGTTTCCTGTTCCCCTCATTATCGATGATGAATCCGCTTGCATCAATACGAGAAGCCTTTTGATCTGGAATGCTATATTCAGTCCCAGGAATAATAACTGGTCGAGGAAATGAGGGTGTCCCAATAGGAGTCATAATAACTAATATATTTAGTGCTTAAAAAGAAATGCTAAAGATCCTACAAAAAAACATAAACTTTTTTCTTGGTATCTTTGATAGGTAATGCTTTTCTATTTTAAGCGGACCCTGCTCCGACATCTCGAGCACCCGCACCAGCACCGATTGGGTGAAATAATCGATCAGGATGTTCTAGCGAGCCTTTGACTAGTATGAGATCATGTTCCCACTCTCTGATTTTCGATAATATTGTGGCTGCTGTGATATCTAAATTATCATAATTTTGAATCTCACCCTCACGCTTTTCTTTCATCATTTCCTGCGCAAATTCACGGATAGAATTGAGCGTTAGTAAAACTCGATGGTTTGCTTCTTGATCAGGGTGATGTGCCAGCGAAACAAGCAAATTCTCAAAAACCTGTTTATGATCCATAAAGATTTTTTTTAGAGTTTTTCCGAGCGCATAAATATCTGAATGAACACCTCTATGTCTTCCTGATAAGAAATAACCTTTTGTCCCAGCTAAGGTGTACATTCCTCCTTCTCCCTCTTCTTTTGTGCATAAACAATCAAAATCACAAACTTTAACTAATCCTGAGGCATCGACAAGAACATTTTGAGGTTTGATATCATTATGGAGGATCCCGTGTTGATGGAAATGAAAAACTCCCATGCAAATACCTTTATAGAGCTCTAAAAGATATGATACTGCAGTGATATGAGCAACAGGAGTTTTTTCTCGTAAGATCTCTTGAAACTTTTGATCGATATGCTCATCGAGAGTTGACATAAAATCCATGTAAGCTTGGGTGACAACATCTCTATTTTCTAAGATCTTTCTAACGACATATAAATAGCATAATACATGGGGGTGACGCGGGATAGAATGAAGATGATCTATTCCTTTTTGAATCATCCGGAGATGACTTGCCTTGTACACACCTGTGGGGTCTTTGCTAGGAGATGCTTTTACGGCAAAGCGCGGAGGTTCACCTTTAGGATAAAAAACTTTAAAGGTTACTTTCTTCATTCCCCCTCTTACGACTTCTTCCGCATTGCGAGGGAAAGAAGCGATGGTCGTGCCGTCATTGAAAACTTTTACAGAAGCGTGCCAAGTTCTATCTAAGACATTATCAGAATCTTCATCAAATTCGAATTCAAGATAAGGAGAGGTCCTGCCAGAAATTTTCAATATTTGAGGACGATCTTCTTCTCGAGTTCGTTGAGTAAGAGTGTGCAAATAATGTACAACATGGGCCACTCGAGAGTAAACATTATCTTCCATAAAATATAAATCATCCGATTCAAAGCCTGCATGGATTTGAGGATAGGTACTACTAAGTCTTTTATAAAAGGCAACATGAGAACCAGGGCATGGGGTCATATTAAAATCAGGAATGAAATATGGAGGAGCTTGAATGGGAAGAATGCTCCGATGAAATGATATTATTCTAGGTAGTAATCGAGTCGCAGCGCAGTGAATACCCAAAATTCTTCTTAAAGGTCTTACTAATGAGAATGAATAATGAATGGTTTGACGAACAGTCGTAGTGCCAATAAGAGACATTGGGACATTTATTTCAACATGAGTTGGGTCAATTAAAAACGCTGTTGCCTCTGCTGATCGAACTCCTTCCTGGGATGAAAAATTAAATGTCCGAGTATCTTCCCAAGTCCTTGTCAGTGCACCCGGCATGGTGCAACCTTCAAACGTTTCAGCAAGATGCTCCCTTAAAGTCATGGGGAAAACCTCCATGGCTAAACGAACCTTCACAACGACCTTACAGATGGTTGAGGTCAAAGCACCTGTGATTTTTTTTCCTTCCTCATCAAGTAATAAACCTTCATGATCAACATAAGAAAATTTTTGAACTGTGGGGGAATACTCAGAGCCAACCACCCCAAATGGTCGAATCTCAGGAGAAGAGGGTAAAACTGACTTCATAAGTTAAATTTTTATTATTTTATAAAATATGATAATTATCAACTGATTTAAAATAAATTGAAATTATTATATATTGAGGTTAAAAAACCTTCTTAGCAGGATTTCGTTCGTCGTTTAGAAAGAATTTTTAGAGGTCTGTAACAAGAAAATTGAGTTTGAAGTAAATCTTGTTACGCTTTTCTTTTTTAAGCGGCTCCTGCTCCAACATTTCATCTATAATTTCAAATAAACGATTGGGGTTATCTAAAGAACCTATCATAATTGCCAAACTTTCTTGCCACTCTTTGAGCTTTTGTAGCACTCTTAGGAAGGTTACTCCTTCATTATCATAGTTTTTTGATCCATCTTCCATTTTTTCAGAGCTCATTTTTTGAAGAGGTCTTTAATTGAATTAAAAATTGATAAGATGGGCTCTTTATGGAGTTCAACATCCACGAGAACCATAGCTTTTTCAAAAAGTTTTTTATAATGAATACAAAGAGCTTTAAGGAGTTTTCCGAGAGCATAAATATCTGAATGTGCACCCCTCGTGCGGTGGCAAATAAAGTAATTGGGAGTACCACTTTTTGTATAATCAACACTGTCAGCTTGAGATTTGCTGCACATCGCGTCAAAGTCACAAACTTTCACAAAAGAAAACTTTTGATGTGAGAATTGGTATCGAGCTCAAAACGTAATGGCGGGACGAACTACTGAAGATGGAAGTGCAAGAGCTGCCATATTTAATTTTTTAATTAAATCAATATAATAAAGTTTTTTTAAAAAATTACATTAATTTTTATTAGCTGTAATAAACTAAAATGATCCAAATGAAAGTACTGCAGCAGTTCCTTCGGGGAAAGAGGAGCGATCAAAATACGCCAGAAGGGCTCTTAAGGAAGGCAACTCCAAATGAGGAGTAGCATATTGGGTAATCTTTATTGTTTTTTCTGGATTAATATGAATTGAAGAGAAAATGAGCCGAAGAATCTTTCGATCATCAAAAGATCTCTTCTCTTCCTCAGGTAAGGCTAAGTATTCATCTATTTCTTTCATCACCTCTTCACAGATTTTGGCATATAAGGAAGAAGAAGCTATTTTTTTTAAAGCCTCCTCATTTTCTTGAACAGCAGCTAAGTAAAAGATTCTTAGAAGGTCTCGCTGATCAATATCCTTAATTTTGGGATGGAGGAAGATTTCATCCACTAGGTAAGGTATTTGAGGGTTTCTTTCAAGTTTATCTAACGCCAAATCAAGGGGTAGTTCATGTAAGGGTCTGTGCTTTTCCGCTGTATAACGGGTTTCTGCTTCTACGATTTTGAATAATTCTAAGGTCTCTGAAGGAGATAATTCTAAATCTTCTCTTGCTGCTAAAGCTTCCAGATCTGAAAGGTCGCCCCCTCCTTCTGCTGCAAACTTTGTTTTTTCTTTTTCTAGTTCTCTCTTAAAGTTATCAATAAGCTTTTGCTGAGAAAAAACCTTGTAGCTTCGATAAAGACCTTCGGAAAAGTGGGAATGAATCCATGCTGAAATGCTCTTTAAAGTACAATTAGGAACACTGCTTTGTGTTTGATAGGAACGTAAATGGAGTTCAGAAATAAATCCTTTAGTGGTTGAATAGGCGCTTATCATTTTATAATATAAATTCTGAACCTCTTCAATAGAAGTTTCGGCATTTCTCCTTAAAATTACCTTATTAAGGTCAAAAAATGAGCCAAAAAAATCGATGACTTGCTTATCGGTTAGGTGATGGAGAGCGTAAGGATAGATTTTTTCTTTACCATCTTCAGCTATTAGGTGAGCTTCCGCAGGTGGTGCTGTATTGTAAATGATCACTGTATAGCTTTCTGAAGAATTTTTTCTAACCTCAACTTGGATCGTATGTCCTTCATCAGGAAATATCATGGAAATGGGGAAAAGACGAATTTCTCCAATCTTCATCGAGAGAATTGTTTCATGAATAAAATGTACACAAAGGGCGCTTTGAAAATAACGCATAGAAGCAGATTCTATTGAGGTCATTTCGCAGGATATCAAAAGAGAGCTTAATGCCGACTGTTCCATGCATTTTATCAAAGAATTTATCTCTTTGATTTGAGGATCAAGGGGGCTTAATGAATCACGAAAGTCCTCCAAGGAAATCAGATGGTAAAAATAGGAAATATACTCTAGGCTTCCCTCTAACTCGATAGAGCTTTTTTCATACCGAGCTGCTGTACTAAATGTTTGAAAATAGGCAAATTTTTCAGAGCAGTCTAATCTTTTGCTTCTTTTTCTGATTAATTCCTTTACCAAATCGATAAGAACTTTTTGAAACTGTGCTCGAGAAGAATAGCTACTGAATTGAACAGCTTGGGCTAATTTAAAAAGGAAGGGGGAACCAAAGGCGCTAAATTCCTTTTCAGGTAAGTTTGCTAATTGTTCTATTGGGAAGAGTTGTTTGAATAGTTCTAGCTCACCTGCATTGATCAAAAAACTTTGAAAAGAGAGCAATTTGAGATAGTGGGTATGCTCCAAATATTGCTTGGCGATAGGATGTGAAAAAAGCTCTCGAATGAAATGAACATCTTCATTTTCCATTCCTTCTTCAATCAATTCACCAAATTGACTTGCAGTGAGAGTTTTAAACGGAGCTAAACCCCACAATCTTGTACAATCCAAAGGCTCAGATAGTTGATTTTTTTGATAATCGAAAAAATCCAAAAGATATTCTGTTGAATCTCCTTCAGAGAGAGAAGCAAAAACATCAGGAAACTCTCTAGAAGAGAGAAAAGCCTTGAAATGAGGGTGGTGCCATGTTGCTGACAACATTTGATACAAAATTTCATTTTCTCCTTTTTTCTTCGAAAAGCTCTGATAAACTTTTATGTGAAGAGAAATGACTTGCTCAGGAGTCAATAAGTTGATTTGTGGAAGTTTGAGTAATTTCTCAATAAAGGGAAGAGACTCTCTTTTTGCTGTGGCCCTTGATGCTAATTCATCAAGGAGCTCATAAAACTTGTCTGGTGGTAATAAAGAAAGAGAAGTTGTTTCTCCTGTCAAACTTTCTATCACTCTGCTTTTACCTGCTTTGAAAGCCCCTAAAACATCTTTGGCCAAAAGATCTGTTCTTACAGCGTCAGGAGTTGGAGTTTCTGATACCGGAGGTATGGGTGTTGTGGGAGCCCCAATTCCTGCCCCAGCAGTAATTCTATCCGCTGCTCCTGAAATGGGAGAAAGAGCACCCTCTTTCCTTTCAGAAGCAGAGTCTCTCTTTGAGATAGGATCTGGGGTAATGGAAGGGATCGACATACTTCCTCCATTACCAAAAAAAACAAAAATGACAAGTTTTTTTTGAAAAAAAACAGAAAAAAAGGGAAGTATTTACTTTATCTTAAGGAGACATTATCCTGTTTCTTCCTCAGGAGAAGCTCTTTATGCATCCCGCTTATAGAAAAATCAAGCAAGTCGCCATCGATGAAATCAACGTCATTTACCATGAATATGAACATATCTCTTCTGGTGCCCAGGTGATTTATATTGAAAGTGATGATGATGAAAATGTTTTTTCTCTCAGTTTCCGTACTTATCCAAATGACTCTACTGGTGTCGCCCATATTTTAGAACATACAGTGCTATGTGGGTCGGAGAAATATCCTGTAAAAGACCCCTTTTTTAGCATGTCAGGGCGAAGCCTCAATACCTTTATGAATGCGATGACAGGAAGCGACTTTACATGTTATCCCGCCTCTTCCCTTGTGAAGAAAGATTTCTACAATCTTCTTGAAGTCTATCTTGACTGTGTGTTTTTTCCCCTTCTCAAAAAGTTCAGTTTTATGCAAGAAGGTCATCATTTTGATTTTGCAAATCCCAAAGACTATCGCTCAGCTCTGCAATATGGCGGCATTGTATTTAATGAGATGAAAGGGAGCCTCAGCTCTCCTGAAACTAGGCTTTGGCATCTTGTCTTTGAACATCTCTTTACAGATTTAACTTACCGTTTCAATTCAGGGGGAGATCCCAAAGAAATCCCCCAGTTAACTTATGAAGAATTTATAGCCTTTCATAAAGAGTTCTATGATCCGAGTCGTTGTCTTTTCTATTTTTATGGAAACTTCCCCATAGATGATCATCTATCGTTTATCCATGACAAGGTCCTTTTTAAAGCAAAAAAACTTCCTGCCCTATCTCCTTTACCACGCCAAACTCGCTTTTCTAACCACCAAATTGTTAAGAGCTCGTATCCTAGCGATGATGAAAACACTGCCCAGAAAACCTATCTAGCCTATACATGGCTCACGGCTCATATTACAGATCAAGAAGATCTACTTGCTCTTACTCTTCTTGATTCTCTTCTGATGGACACAGATGCTTCTTTGCTCAAGAGAAAAATTTTAGAGTCGAAGCTTTGCATGAACGTTTTTTCTGAAACTGATACTGAGATCAGTGAAATCCCTTATATGATTATAGCAAAAGGATCTGACGAAGAGCATCTTCTCCCACTACAAAATCTCATTTTCGATACTTTGAGAGAGGCTGCACAAAATGGTTTTTCTAAAGAGGAAATTGAAGCATCAATCCATCAGCTTGAATTATCACGTCTTGAAATTGGAAGTGATAATTACCCTTATGGCCTAAGTTTGTTCTGGCGCTGCGCTCTGATGAAACAGCATGGAGCAGCAGGAGAAGATGGTCTCCGTATCCTCTCTCTTTTTTCTTCTTTAAGAGAGAAACTTAAAGACCATCACTACCTTCCGAAGCTCATCAAAAAATATTTACTGAGCAACGATCATTTTATCTCACTCTCTTTTTCCCCTGATCCCCATTTACTACAAAAAGAAGTGGAAAATGAGCAGATAAAGCTTCAAGCCGTTTCTTCCTCACTCTCAGATAGTGAGCGTAAAGCGCTGTTTGATGAGTGGAAGGAATTCAAAAAATTTCAAAAAGAAAAAGATGAAGATCAAATTGAATGCCTTCCGAAGGTCATAAGAAGCGATATCCCTGAGTCTGCAAAAGATTATCCTCTTGCGCATACAAAAGAAGGGATATTTGATATTTATCACCATGATTGTTTCACAAACGATTTCATGTATGTGGATATTCATTATCCCCTTCCTGAGCTTAGTCAGAAAGAGCTGCATACAGCGCAGTTTCTTGTCTCGATTCTTCCTGAACTTGGAGCTGGCTCAAAAAGTTATTTAGATCAATTATCTTTGATCCAACGCTACACTGGGGGTATTTCCACAGGAATTTCTTTCCATGGGATAAGTCATCTTCCTCACGTGCTACACCCTGAATTTGTGATTAAAGGGAAAGCTCTTAAAAGAAACAAAGAAGCCCTTTTTTCTATCATGGGTGACATCCTAAAGCACGTACGCCTTGATGAAAAAGATAGGATCAAAGAGCTTGTACTACAAACGGCGACTCACCTTCAATCCTACTTGAATAAACATGCGATGGGATATGCAACAAAATATGCTCTGAGTGGATTTTCTACTCTTGGAGCTGTAAAGCATCAGCTGTCTGGAATCCCCTACTACCACTACATTCAAAAACTTGCGCAAAATATAGACCATCATATGGATCAACTGATCGATGACTTAAGCACCATTAAAGATCGTATACTTCATGGTCATCATCCTTCTTTGGTCTATGCAGGACGCTATAAAGATCTTGATCTTTCACTTCTTCACTCATTTAAAAAGCCAACTGGATCTTTTGTAGGATGGAAAGAAAATCCTGCTCCTACTGCAAAAGAGAGCAAAGCATTTACCATTTCTTCTTCCGTTTGCTTTACAACCTTAGCCCTTCCCGGAGTGGGCTTTGAAGATCCTATGAGCCCTGCGATGAACATCTTGCCAGATCTTTTAGGAAATGCTCACCTCCACCAAGCAGTACGAGAACAAGGGGGAGCTTATGGCGTCGGAGCTCAATATCACCCGATTACCCATACTTTTCACCTCTATTCGTACCGTGACCCCCACATCCAATCAACCCTTGATGCTTTTTCTCAATCTTTAGAAAAGATTGAGCGAGGCGATTTCACCCAAGATGAAATCGATGAGGCTTTATTTGAGGTGATCCAAGATATTGACTCCCCTCTTTCTCCCGGCTCAACAGCTTCTGTTGCGTACGCCTGGAAGGTCATGAATAGAACAAAAGAAAGGCGGCAAGAATATAGAGAAGCTCTCTTACATGTTTCTAAAGATGATTTAATAGAAGCTGCTCATACACTAAAGAAGCAACTTCAGCATGCATGCGTAGCTACCTTCGCTCCCCGTAAGCTTGCTGAGGAAACCTCAGAGATCTTTACCGAAATGGAAAGTATCTCTTAGCATCTTTATGTAGAGATTATACAGCATCTCCTCGATAAACAAGTACGCCATGAGCGACGTGAGACTTGAGCATCTCATCCAGTTCAGGTTGACTGTAATCACCGGTAAGCTCAAATTCATCGATGAGCTCTGCTTTGCTCAGACCCATCGGCATAAAAGAAGGTCCCACCGGATCAAAGTCCCAATGATCTCTAACATCTTGGGTGGTCATATCAGAGACCTCTTTGCCTAATTTATCGGCTAATTCATCAAGAGCTTTATCTAAAATTTCTTTTTCGATAGGAATTACAGGAGTCGCTCCATGGTTAAGTAACCATTTCTTTATGACAAGTGTTTTTGATCTCTGAGAAGGATCTTCTAAAATTTGAAATCCATGAAAAAAGAAAAAGGCAAACTGATCTTTAGCTTCAACGACAAGAGGTTTATTCACAGATCTTGCATAGGCTTTTAAGATTTCAACTATTTTGACTTGGAGAGCTCCCCCATAAGGATCAACTGTGATTGGGGGAGCGGCTGCGGCTGCGGCGGCTCCTGCAGCAGAATCAGCCGAGGAGATCTGTTCTGCTAAATTTTGTATGAAAAGAAATGTAGGTGAGATTAACATTTCAGGAGTCATCACCTCTTCTTCTATCGTTCTTCCTCCTTCCCTACACGCTGTTTTCATAAGATCTTCGTCAGATGCTGCTCCTGCAGCTTCAGATGGTACTTCTATGTATCTTACAACTTGAAACGCGTAACTCTGTGTACTAGAAATTAAAGAATCAAGAGGGGTAACAGTTTTTAATCGGATACACATCGTTTGACTCATTCCATGAGTACTAACTACAAAGTAATGAGGCTTTAAAAGGGGGTGGGAAAAAGGATCGATCAATGTTTCACTCTCTGAAGTCCCAGCCCCACCAGGAACTTTTTCTTTTATAGGGGGGTCGATTCTCTTTGTTCCTACTCCGTTAAATTCAGCTAAAATCGTTTGTTCGTGATGAGGTATGAGCAATATTAAAGGGAGAGCAGGCGTTAAATTAGGTACACGAGCCTTTTTTTGCTCTGCTAAAAAATCGACAAGACGAAGAGTTCTACCATCTGGAAGAGCTATTTCCTTGTCAGGGATGCGTAAATTATATTCTTTGATGAAAATCAGAGCATCTTCGTTTTCGGGCGTTTTTATTATTAATAAAGCATCGTGCATGCATGCAAATCGAGCAGCTACTCTGACTGCTAGTTCGATAAGATTTTCTCTCAGTATGATGGCGTCTGACTCCTTTTTAATGTCCAATACGACCACTTCAGATGACACCGTTTCTTGGAGAAGCCCCTCTGTTGATAGCCTCAATTTCCTTGTTACTAAATGACGAAAAGATACAGAAGCAATCTTTGGATTATCAGGACTCTTTATCTGATCTACAACCGTTTCACCTGCTCTGGTAGTTTGCCGGGCTCCATATAAATAATACCCTGCATAGAGGGAAAATACACCCCTCGCAGCATAAATGCAGTTATCCCTAGGTGATACCTCTGTAATTTCTGAACGAACTGTAAGGGGATCTTTTTTTCCTGTGCTCTTGTTATTGAAGACATCAGGGAAAGTCCAAAGGCATTCTGGATGCTTCACAGCAGGAGTTGCTGTAGTAGCCATAATTCTCTCCGAAAAAGGAAATATATTATCTCAATTCTGAAGTTAAAAGCTAGATAGCAACCGGAGTTATATTAAGGCATTCTTAAAAAATTTTGTTTAAGTCGTGAGTTTTATCGTGATCCGTTGTATTTTTTGATTTCGTAGTCCATAATCCATTAATACAAACCATGGGAGTTTATCATGAAAAACGCCTACTCATATCTTATAGCTTCAACGATGTTACTCACTTCTATTTCAGGGTACACGGCTCCTTCCAAGGACAAATCTGAACAAACGGAAGAGGCCGTTCAAAATTCTCGCATCCGTCAAGCGAAAGAATTGTCAAAAGCTTTTACAACAGTCGCTAAGGACTGCACTCCAGCTGTCGTGTTCATCAAAGTAGAGTCTTCTGGCGATCTTACAGACTACTTTAATCAAGGACCTGGTTATCAAGATCCATTTGATATGTTCCAAGATGATTTTTTTAATAGGTTTTTTGGACCCGCTCCTCGCGGTAGGGAGCGTAAGGCTCCTGTCCGACGCTCCCAAGGATCAGGATTTTTTATCACTTCAGATGGTTATATCATGACCAACTACCATGTGGTCAAAGATGCGACAAAAATTACCGTCGATCTAAACCCACCAATGGAAAAACAATTTGATGCCACATTAGTTGGAGGAGACCCTCAAACAGATATCGCCATACTGAAAGTAGAAGGAACCAATTTTCCTTATCTCCCTTTTGGCAACTCCGATGAAATCGAAGTGGGTGAGTGGGTCATTGCTGTCGGCAACCCCTTCCAATTACAAGCTTCGGTCACAGTTGGTGTTGTGAGCGCTAAAGGGCGCAATGACCTCCAAATTACTGACCTTGAAGACTTCATTCAAACAGATGCTGCGATCAATCCCGGCAACTCGGGCGGCCCTCTCCTTAATCTTGATGGAGAAGTCATAGGAATGAACACCGCCATTTTATCCCCATCGGGGGGATACATGGGGATCGGTTTTGCCATTCCAAGTTCTATATTAAAAAACGTGGAAGCACAGCTGATCGCTAATGGAGAAGTTTCTAGAGGCTCAATCGGTGTGATGCTTCAGCCTATCGATCAAGATCTTGCTGAAGCCCTCAAATTAGACAAGCCCGAAGGGGCTCTTATAGCCCAAGTCAAAAAAGGGTCTCCTGCAGATAAAGCAGGATTGAAACAAGGGGATATCATTACAAAACTGAATGGAAGTGCAGTAAAGTCGATGAATACCCTTCGTAATGAGATCATGCTCTTACCTCCTAATACGACAATACAGCTCACGATCAATCGCCAGGGGAAGACACTTGTTGTGCCCGTTACGATTGGCAATAGCGAAGCTGCGGAAAAAGCCTCCTCTACAATAGCTGTAAAAAAGCTGGGGATTGAAGTCGAAAGTCTCACTCCCGAAGTAGCAAAGCAAAACGGTTACCCTGATGATGCAGGTGTGATTATCACAAAAATCCACTCAAACTCTGTTGCTCAAGCCGCAGGGATGCGCACAGGCTGGGTGATCATGGCTGTGAACCACAAAAAAGTGGCAAACGTCGATGAGTTCAATAAGGCAATAGAGTCAACCGATGGGAATCGCGTCCTTCTGTTGATTAATGCTAAAGGAAGCGTCCGCTTCTTCTCTCTTAAAATGGCCAAATAAGCCTTTGTTAAGGTAGGGGTTAGCCCCTACCTGAATTTTTAATAAATTCTACAAAATTCTAATAATCAGCAATTTACAAAAAATACAATTCTTAATAAATCGTTAATCTATTTACCTCCAAATAGTTAAGTTTGTGTAATACTAATTTTTTGAATTATAATAATATTTAATTATAAAAATATTATGTTTATAATATTAATAAAAATTTAATTAAGAGATTTATTATGTTTTCAGAAATTACTAAGTATTCTGTTACACAAAAAATGATCGATGCAAGCTTATCAACTCTTGGCAATACGAAATATGCTAGGCTCCATGCCCTTACAGAACTAACATCCCTTCCTAGTGGACTCATTGAGACAGCCTTAAGGATCGTTGCCTTGATTCCTTTTGCTTTTAGTGCTTTGATTGCTTTTATAGCTATCAAATGTGGCTCTAAAAATCCTCTCTGCAGCCGCGTGATTAACGAATATCGAAGTAATAACCGAGGCCTTGTTGCTGGACTTATCCATGCAGTCATGTCGATACCAAGAGCTCTTTATTATTTATTCATTCCTATAAACTCTGATCAATCTACATCATCTGCTAATCAAGATGAAGATTCTAAATTAGTTCCAGTGGATGCTGAAAAAATAGCAGCTATCGCTGAGGCTGAGATTGCAGCGCAAGATGGACTATTTGAAGCTCAACTACAGGCTGCTCTGATAGATACTAAGGCTCTTACTGAAGCAAATCCCCCTCTTATGGCGCTATGCGCAGCTGCTGAAAGTGCTATTGCAGCTTTAGAAGCTGGCCGAAGTGAAGAAAATTTGCCGGCTGCCAGAGCAGCTTTTAGCGCTCTTTTTGAAGCTAATAGATTATCTTTAGTTGAGGCTCCAGTTGAAGGGCGATCTATCCCAGCCATTGCGGCAGAAAGAAAAGCTTTTGAAACGATGAAGCGCCTCTCAGCCCTTATTGGGGCTTAAGGCCATTTCAGATTGTTTATTGCTTTGATTTTTCACTAAAAATCTCTTTAAACTCCCTTTCATTTCGAAGGAAGTCAAAAGCTCTGTCCTCCATGAAATGGTGAGCATCTTTGAGACCAAAATTAATCGAAGTCTTAAGCCAACCGAGTGCGGCTTTGCTCTCTTTGAGATTTGCGCAAGCTAAAGCTGTCCTTTGAGCGATATCGGCTGATGGGAAAGCTTGGAAACAATCTCCAGCAATCTCACTCACTAAAGGATAATTTTTCATATCATAAGCAAGCTTATGAAGTAGACATTTAGAAAAATCAGAGAGATCTTTTTTCGAGATGGTCATGAGCATCTGATAAGCTTTCTCTTTATTTCCTTCTTTTTCATAAATCTGCGCTAGATATTCACTGGCTGCGCGGTGAATGATTCCCTCTTTTGCCTCATGGAGAATATTTTCAAAGTGAAGTTTTGCATCGTTAATATTCCCTGAAAGAAACTGATGCTCACCAATTGCAATTTCCTGTTTTAGATGTGTTTGTCCATCTGCCTCTGAAAGGCCGTGAGTGTAGCGAAACATTTCAAAATTTTGATAGGCAAAAAGGAAAAACAGAACAGCGATAATATAGATACCGTAGAATGTCGTCAGAAAAGCAAAGGCGAGTGATAAAACCATACTGATGACTAAAGCAGCTCTTCGTCCTTTCACGCCGAAGATTCCTTCGATGACAATCCGAAGAAGTTGCCCGCCATCGAGAGGAAGAACAGGAAGAAGATTGACCACAGTCCAAAAAGCATTCACAAGACGCAGACCCGATAGAATTTGAATTCCTAGTGGAGACTGCACCCAGCCTTTATTTAAAACAAAAACTGACCCTAAAAAAAGCAAGAAACCAAAAAGAGGACCACATAAAACAACAAGAAACTCTTTCCAAAGGGGAAGGCTTGGCCCCTTAGGTATTGTCACGCCCCCGAAAGCGACGAGTTGAATACGAGGAGATTGACCAAATGCGAGTGCTGAAAGGGCATGCCCATACTCATGAAAAAGAACAGAAACAAAAATGATACCTACCCAAATAAGTGTTCCCACAAGACTAAAGCTGCTTAGAAAGCCTATGATTGCTGCCGTTAAGAAAAATGCAGGTGAAATGCTTAATGGGATCGTTTTTCTCATAAATTTATTTTCCTATCGCTAATTGTACAGCTTGGCCAAGTTCTGCAGGAGTACTTGCAATGACAGCTCCCGCCTTTTTTAAAGCTTCCATTTTTTCTTTAGCTCCACCTTGTCCTCCTGAGATGATAGCCCCTGCATGTCCCATTCTTTTACCCGGAGGAGCCATGACGCCCGCAACAAAAGCAGCAACTGGTTTTGAGCAGTGTTTTTTAATCCACTCTGCAGCCTCTTCTTCAGCATGCCCCCCGATTTCACCAATCAAAATGATTGCTTCGGTTTGAGGGTCTTTTTCAAATAGGTTTAATACATCAATAAAGTTTGTGCCGTTAAGAGGATCTCCCCCAATTCCCACGCAGGTAGATTGGCCCAATTTTAACTGGGTTGTTTGCCAAACGGCTTCGTAGGTTAAAGTACCCGATTTGGAAACAATCCCAATTTTTCCTTTTTGGTGAATATATCCTGGCATGATGCCGATTTTACATTCTCCTGGTGTAATCACGCCAGGACAATTTGGCCCAATTAATCTGGATGTTTTACTCTGTCTCATGACTTGAGATACTTCAACCATGTCCTTGATCGGAATCCCTTCTGTGATACATACGATCAAAGGAATACCAGCCTCTTCTGCTTCTAAAATCGCCTCGGCTGCAAACGGAGGAGGAACAAAAATAAGCGAAGCATCAGGATGAGCAGCTCTTTTTGCTTCAATGACGGTGTCAAAAACGGGAAGACCTAAAATCTCTTGCCCCCCTTTTCCTGGGGTTACACCCCCTACATATTTTGAGCCGTATTTCATCCCCTCTTCTGTATGAAACTTCCCTGACTTCCCAGAGATGCCCTGTGTGATGATTTTGGTGTTTTTGTGGATCAAAATCGACATCTTACTTTCTCCCCTTTGCAGAATGAACCACTTTTTTTGCTGCGTCAGCAAGATCTGTAGCTGCAATAATTGCAAGGCCAGACTTCTCTAAAATTCGGCGTCCCTCTGCGACATTTGTCCCTTCTAAACGAACGACTAATGGAACTGCAATTTCCTGCTCAGAAGCCGCTGCAAGGACACCTTCTGCAATTGTTGCACAGTTCATAATTCCACCAAAAATATTGACTAGGATCGCTTTTACATGGGGATCACTCAAAATAATACGAAAGCCAGCTGCAACTTTCTCCTTTGTTGCGCCCCCTCCTACATCTAAGAAGTTAGCGGGTTTACCCCCAAAATGATGAATGATATCCATCGTCGCCATCGCAAGTCCCGCACCATTGACCATACAGCCAATCTCTCCATCAAGAGCGATGTAGGCGAGCTCATGTTGATTTGCTTCTTTTTCCATGGGTGAAACTTGACTAGGATCATAGCACTCTGCCAAGGAAATTTGGCGAAAGAGGGCATTGTCATCGATTGAAAGCTTGGCATCTAAAGCTAAAAGCTCTCCCTCTTTCGTTTCGACGAGGGGATTAATTTCAAGCAACGAGGCATCGGTCTCACTAAAGGCTTTAACGAGCGCTTTCACAAGAATCGCTCCTTGTTTTGCAAGGTCCTCTTTCCATCCCATAAATTTAGCAAGCTCTATCAAATGGTATCCTCTGATTTTACCTTCCATAGTAAAGGGAATTTGAAGGATTTTTTCTGGGTGTTTAGCGGCCACTTCTTCAATATCCATTCCCCCTTCAGGAGAAGCGATCAAAATAGGGCGAGCACTTTCTCTATCGATCAGACAGCTGAGATAATATTCTTTTTTGATGGAAACGGGGGGGGTAAGGAGCACCTTTTCGGTAATGACACCTAAGGGGCCTGTTTGGTTATTAACCATTTTCATTCCAAGAAGTTTTTCGGCTAGTGCTACGACTTCTTCTTTAGATCTGCCGATTTTTACTCCACCGGCTTTCCCCCTTCCTCCCGCATGAACTTGAATTTTGACAACCGCCTCATCCCACTCTTTTTTATTGAGAATTTCCCTGACATCATGAAGGGAGGAAGCGACAGCAAAATCAGGCATTCTTACCCCATATTTTTGCAAAGCTTCCTTGGCTTGATATTCATGAAGGTTCATAATATGCTCCCTTTCCCCTTATTTCCTTATCTGCTAAAATTCTATTATCGACAACCTAAAATTCTCCTCAAAAATATGCTCCGTTTTTTCCAAAACAAATATAAAAAGATCAAAAGCCAGCTTGTCTCTAAACTCTCTCGTCTTTTCTCTAGACCGATCGATGAATCTACCATCGAAGAACTTGAAGAAATCCTCTATGAATCAGACCTGGGATCCAAATCGGTACAATATTTCCTTAAGCACATCCAAAGTTATTATAAAACTCACAAAGGAGCTAGTGTCTCTGACTTTTTGAGTGAAATGAAAAAAGCAGGAACCGCTCTTCTTCCTTTCGATTACACCCCACCTCAGAGTTCAATTTCTGGCGAACCTACAGTGATTCTTCTCGTTGGAGTCAATGGTTCGGGGAAAACAACTTCAGCTGCCAAGCTCTCCTATCTTTACAAAAAAGAGAAGAAAAAAGTCCTTCTCGTTGCTGCTGATACTTTTAGAGCGGCAGCTGTCCATCAATTGGAGATTTGGGCTGAAAGAGTAGGTGTTGATCTGGTCAAAGGTCTTCAAGGAGGAGACCCATCCAGTGTGGTGTTTGATGGGCTAACGAAAGCAAAAAAAGAGCTTTATGACATCGTGATTGTCGATACTGCAGGGCGACTTGAGTCCAAAACTGATCTGATGAAAGAGCTCGAGAAAATCCACCGTGTTGCGAAAAAAATTGTTCCTTCAGCTCCTCATGCTACCTACCTTGTTCTTGATGCAACAATCGGACAATCGGCTCTTGAACAGGCAAAAATCTTCCATAGCGTCACTCCCCTTGGAGGTCTCATTCTTACAAAAATGGATGGCAGTGCAAAAGGAGGGATAGTGATTCCCCTTTATCAAGAACTGAAAATTCCTGTTTGCTTTGTTGGACTTGGAGAAAGTGAAGAAGACTTTGCCATTTTTAATAAAGAAGAGTATGTAGAAGCTTTATTTACCCCTTGAAATGATCATGAGCAAAGAGCAAATCCTGCAAAATCTCCGCCAGTTCCTTAAGCAAGAAAAAAACTTTCGATCCCACTTTCCCGTAGAATTTCATTTTTCAGTGAAAAATGAGGCAAAACTCCTTTTAAACGAAGTTCCAGCTATTCAGATAAAAACTGAAGTTCCTTCCTCGCTAAAACGATCCCCTTCTCCCCAAAAACAAAAAGAAGAAAAAAGCGAAGAGTCTTCATTTAAACATGAAACAAATCCAAAAGGGATGAATCATGAGCAAAAAGAGGCTTTCTTTGCCCTCATGAAAAATGTAGCTCCTCATTTAACACTTCATGAAACACCTCTTGAAGACCTGCTCGCGCACGAGAAAAAAAGAGCCTGGAAATGGTTTTTAGAACTTCCCGAAATTGCTTTAATTTTTCCAATAGGTAGAGGGGCGGAAGATCTCTTCTTATCCCAAGTCGCAAAAGCGATACATTCTCGATTTGGAACATCCAGGGTTCTTGATATCCAAAAAATTGAAAAAAGTGGGAAGGCCGATATGCTTTTTCATGCAAAAAAACTAACCTCTATTCTCTCAACAAAAGCAGCTCTTCAAAGCGCACCTTCTCTTATAAAAAGAATGAAAGAATTCCCGCAGACTGGAGAAGTTTCTCTAGAGGGCATTCCTGTTATTTTGATCGAAAACCCTTCTGAATATCTTAAAAATCCTCAAAAGAAAAAACTGTTATGGGACATGCTGTGCCAGCATTTTGATAAAAAATGAGCAAGTACAAATCGTACGCGACCGTTTTGATAGATAAGAATGTTCAAAAACCACTCGATTATGGAATACCCGATGATTTTCTTTCTCGGATTGCTCCTGGATCGAGAGTGATTGTCCCCCTTCGAAATCAAAAAATCCAAGCGACAGTCCTCCATATAAGAGCTAAAACAGCTCTGAAGCAAGTTCTTCCCATTCATGAAGTCATCCTTGAGGAGAATATTTTAACAGGGGACCTTTTAAAGCTTGCTGAGTGGATGAGCGAATACTACGCCACACCTCTGCAAAAAGTCGTCAAAGCGATGATCCCCTCGTCTGTAAAAGGAGATACTAAAGAAAAAGCTCAACTATTTATTGAGAGAAATAAATCAGAAGAAGAAATTATTAATCTTTGTGCAGAAATTCGAAGAAAACGACCCGCACAAGCTAAAGTTCTTGAAACTCTTCTTACCTTCCCCAAAGGTGTATTGCTCAGTGAACTTTTGGAAAAATCAGGGGCCTCAGCTTCAAGCGTTCAGCTGCTGATTAAAGAAGAGATTTTGAAAACCAAGCTTCTTCATATTGATCGACTCAGTCTCCTTCAGCAAGAATTTTTCCCAAGCCCGGCAAAAACTCTTAATAGTGAACAAGCTTTGTGTTTAGAAAAAATCACAGAAAGTCTTAATAAGGGAATATATTCCCCTTTTCTTCTCCATGGTGTTACTGGAAGTGGAAAAACAGAAATCTATCTGCAAAGCATTCAAAGAGCTCTGGATCTTGGTAAAGATGTGATCTTTCTTGTTCCAGAAATTGCCCTCACTTCACAGACCATAGAGAGGCTACGAGCACGCTTTCAGAGTACAATTGCGATTTTGCATCACAGGCTCAGCGATGGAGAAAGATTTGATAGCTGGCACCAAATGAGAAAAGGACTCATTCATATGGTTGTAGGCGCTAGGTCAGCGATATTCAGCCCTATGAAAAATGTGGGGCTTATTATCGTTGATGAAGAGCAAGAATCCTCGTATAAACAAACAGAGGAAATGCCCACCTACCATGCAAGGGATATTGCTGTCGTTCGAGCAAAGATGATGAATGCTACGATCATTTTAGGAAGCGCTACACCTGCTTTAGAAAGTTACTACAATGCCCTACTAGGAAAATATCAACTCCTAGAGATTAAACAACGTGCTGGCAATGCTCAATTGCCTGAGGTGACACTTGTCGATATGAATATCGAAAAAGAGAAAAAGAACTTCTCTCTTTTTTCTGATCTTCTCCTTAGAAAAATTAAGGACCGGTATGAAAAAGGAGAGCAAACGCTCCTTTTTCTAAACCGAAGAGGTTTTTACTCTTACTTAACCTGCCAAGAATGTGGGGAAGCGGTCAAATGTCCCCATTGTGACCTTTCGATGACATTCCATAAGAAAGAAGATCACCTCTGCTGTCATTTATGTGGTTATACATTATCTCCTTGTCCAAGATCATGCCCCAAATGCCAAGCAGAAACCATCAAATTCCAAGGGCCAGGGACTGAGCATGTAGAAAGATCTTTAAAAGCGATTTTCCCTCAGATTAAAACGATGAGAATGGACGCTGATACAACAAGACATAAAGGAGCACATGACATGCTTTTTCGCTCCTTCAAATCAGGAAAAGCTGATGTTCTCATCGGGACACAGATGGTGGCAAAAGGGCTCCATTTTCCCTCCGTCACTTTAGTTGGGGTTTTAGCAGCAGATCAAGGGCTTCATGTACCCGACTTTAGAGCGACAGAACAAACTTTCCAACTTCTCACCCAGGTAGCAGGAAGATCTGGTAGATCCCATCTCCAGGGAGAAGTGATTATTCAAACTTCATTAAAAGAGCATATGGTCATGAACTATGCTTCGAAAGAGAACTATCTTGCCTTTTATAATGAGGAAATTGAGATCCGCAAACTTTTTGGCTATCCCCCTTTTAAGAAGGTTGTAAAAATAGTATTCACAGGAGAAAGTGAAGAAAAAACACTCCAAAAAGCAAGACAGTTTCAACAAGATTTACTAAGGAAACTTCCCTCATCCTTTATCGTAACGCAAGCGGTTGCTTGTGGCTGCGCAAAGATAAAAAACTCGTATCGATTCCAATTTATTATTAAGGGAAATCAACCTTCTTTTTTAAGTAAAGTTTTGTCTGAAACCCTTCAATTCCAACAAAGTCACAAAGTAAAAATTCTTGTTGATGTTGATCCAATTATTACATTTTCTTAATGATTTTTAAACAATTCTAAGTTAGAATCTGTTAAATTAAAAAAATTCAAACCAAAAATTTTTTATTATGTCTATATCTTCATCTACTGCAGCGGCTGCAGCAGCATCTTCCCCAACTTTAACCTATAATAGAGGAACAGACTCTATTGAGGGGATCTCCCCAGACGGTGTTGAGGTAAGAAAAGAGGAAAATAGTTTGATAGCTTACTATAGAGATCCTCTCTCTCTCTCAACCCTTTTTGATAGTGAATCTGATGACCGATTACAAATTGGTCATTTACGTTTTGAAAGAGCTATTAGCAGCAAAAGCAGATCTTCATACCTCGTGATCAAGGAACTTGTTCAAACAGCCTCTACTATTCACATGAAATCGATGGCATTTTTTGCTTTAATGGATGCCTTCTATTCGATTTGTGCCACAACTGAGGCCACGCCTGCTCGACAATTCGAAGAATTATTGTTTAAGGACAAAGGTCCCTATCATATGACAACAATCTCTGGCACAAGTACTGATCGAATTTCTGTTGAAAAACAAACCCTCACGGGATCTCGTTTTCTTCGTGCCTATGACTCTACCGGAAAACATGCGGGAACCTTGGAATATCAATTAAATATTCACTTAAATCGATCGTACGATCCTAAAAGAGACCCTCACTACTCTCATAGATCGAGATCCATTGTTATTCATTCTGTTGTTAATGAATCTTCAGGGCGAGTAGCAGGGGTCGGACTTGCACTATTACGTGCGCTTGCGGCAATTGCGGCTTATTACGGCTGCTCTAGAATCGCTTCAGAGGTTCCAAATAGCAGTGGCTATTTTGCTTTGCTTGGTTTTAGACCAACTAAAGAGGAACTACCTTTATACGATATAGATCCATCTAGCCTTGCTTCTTCACGAACTTTTTTAACTCCTGGTGGTGAAACTAGAGCCCCTTCAAGAGGAGCTGCTGGTGGAGCTGGGGATAGCGGTGATGAAGATCTCACAGAAGGAGGGGTTTCACCCAGCCTGATCATGTTAGCCTCGCTAGCAACAGGAAAAAGACGTGTAGAGCTTTCCACCGAAGATTTACTTGATGCTACAACCAGAGCCGCCGAAACTGTGAAAGCAGACGATGTAATTACACGTTCGATTTCTGGGGGATCTGGGAGATCAGTCGGAGGAGGATTAGAAGAACCCAGTCCATTCACTCTTCCAAGAGGTATTTCAACTCCTCCTCTGTCTGAGCGGGTAGTCGTCAGAGTTCCCATGGAATTAATTCTCACTCCAGGAGAGTACCCTACTCTTCCTAAAAACGTTGAAGGGCTCAGAGCCCTTCGTGCTGCAGATCCTCGTTCTATGTCATCGCCTACTCCAACTCTTTTTGGCGCTGGTGCAAGAGGAGGATTTGGAAGCCCTCTTCTTCGAAGAGGAACTGGTGGAAGTGAACTAATAATTGATGATGAAACTGATGGAGAGGCAATTTCTCCTAGGAAACCAATCGTTCCATCAAGTGCAAGCGCAGCCCCGTCAACTGCTGCAGCTGTGGTTCATCCTGGAATTGAGCGCTCTCCAAAAAGACCTACAGGACTGGCCGCAGTTCCTCCAGCACCAAGTGCAGGAGGAATTACAGGATCTCCTATCCTACGTTCTCTTGGAGCACCTCTCGACCTTCAGAGTGCTTTTTCAGGCCCTGGAGCCTCTTCTTCAGGTGGAGGGGGCGGAGGATCTACCCTAGCTCATGACCATCTTGAAGGGTTTGATTCAGGAGATGAATCTGATGATAGTGATTCCCACTCAAGCAATTGGGACTTAGGTGCTGCAAAACGATGGCGAGAAGCTGCCAAAAAAGCTGAGCAAGATGAAAAAGCAGCTATGGAAGCTGAACAACTTGCAAAAGCCGCTTTTCTACTAGCAAAACGTTGTTAATTTTTTTAAAGAAGATCTCTCTTAAACTAAGCGAGATCTTCTTCTGTCCAAAAAAGCTTTATTCCTCTATAACCTTTAGAGATAACTAAAGAGAAAAGCTCCTATGAAAGATCATTTACCTGAATATCATTCTTACGAAGAGTTTATTAACCGATCCGGGAAGCTCGCTGAAATTAAAGCTCTCGGGATTGATCCTTATCCTCATCACTTTTCCCCTAGCGCTGAAACAGCTTTTCTTGAGAAGAAATTCGAAGGTGATTCTGTTGGATCTTTTGAAGAAGCAGAAAATGGCTCCACACCCTTTGCTTCGATATCTGGAAGGCTTATTCTTTTTCGCGCCATGGGTAAAAATGCTTTTGCACATTTACAAGATGAATCAGGGCGATTACAACTTCTTTTTAATAGAGACCACACAAAAGTAGATGGTTACCATCCTAGCTCTGATCCTAACACCCTTTCTCATCTCAAATTCATTGAAAAAAAGATTGATCTCGGGGACATTTTAGGGGTTGAAGGGCATCTTTTTAGAACACAAAAAGGTGAACTGACTCTTTTTGTGAAGAAGGTAACCTTGCTCTGCAAAACTCTTCTACCCCTTCCAGATAAACACGCAGGCCTCACAGACAAAGGTATTCGCTATCGTAAACGTTGGCTCGACTTAATCTCTAATCCAGAAAACATTTCTCAATTTAAAAAACGAAGCCAAACAATCGCTTGGATTCGTGAATTTTTAATGAGCCAAGATTTCTTAGAAGTCGAAACGCCCATATTACAAAACACCTATGGTGGCGCTGCAGCGCGTCCTTTTTTAACTGAGCTGAATGCGATTGATGAACAAAAGATGTTTTTGCGCATTTCATTAGAGATTCCTTTGAAAAAATTGATTGTTGGTGGGTTTAACAGAGTATTCGAGATTGGTAAAGTCTTTCGTAATGAAGGGATTGATAAAACTCACAATCCAGAATTTACGATGCTTGAAATGTACGCCCAAAACTGGGATTACCATAACATGATGGTTTTAACAGAAAATCTTTTTGCTCTTTTAGCTAAAAAGCTCTATGGCACTACATCTCTTGGAATCCGGATGGACAAAAGGGGCAATCCACATGAAGTAGATCTCAAAACCCCTTGGATCCGCATGAGCATGAAAGATAGTATTAAGCATTATGCTGGGATTAATGTAGATCTTCTTTCTGACTTAGAAATTAGAACAACTCTTCAAGAAAAAACAGACCTTACTGCGGCCGATATTCAAAAGTCTTCCCGAGGTCAGCTTATTGCTTATCTTTTTGAAGAACTTGTAGAGCATCATCTTATTCAACCTCATCACATCATTGATCATCCGATTGAAACAACGCCTCTTTGCAAACTCCACAGAGATCCAGCCCTTCGCAAAGAAAACATTGTCGAAAGATTTGAAACCTTTATTTTAGGATTTGAGTTTTGCAATTCCTACTCTGAGCTCAATGATCCCATTTTGCAAAGAGAACTTCTTGCTCAGCAAAATAAGATGAAAGAAGAAGGTGATGAAGAAGCACATCCTATGGATGAAGAATTCATTGAAGCAATTTGCCAAGGGATGGCTCCTACAGGAGGGCTAGGCATAGGTATTGATAGGCTCATGATGCTACTTCTTGGTGAAGTCTCTATTCGCGATGTACTTCTCTTCCCCTTAATGAAGAACGAAGATTAAAACAAAAGGTCTACACCCTCTTTTTTAATTATTTCACTGAGTGATTACTTGGATTTTTTATAATGGATTTGACGATCAACGACAACCCCATTAAAAGGGTCGATGTGAACTACTAGCATGCCTTCTTCAACCAATTCAGAGGCAGGCTCATGAACTGGAAGGGAGTTGTTATGGCCAGGTCGTCTGCAGCAGGAAAAATATGAAAAGGAGCTTGCAAGATAGTAGCAAGCTAAGCAGGCTATATTTTTTATCTTAATGACTGCAACCTCACTACAACTACGATTTCGATTTTTCATTTCTTTAAGAAAAAAATCATATTGCCATGTTAGAAAAGTAACAGCTGTATTTTTTATCTCTTTACCAAGCTTGCGATCATTTGTTACCACTTTTTTTAAATATCCGAGCTCATTGCAAATTTGGAGAAGCTGAAAGGTAGTAATTCTAGCTAGGACAGGATGTGGAGCAAAAGAGTCTACCGAGGATCGATCGGTGCATAAAGCATAAGTACATAATAGAAAGCGGCCACAAGCACTCATATTTTCCCACATTGAGAAAGCCGTTTCTAGAGTTGCAAAAACTGGTTTAATGTGTGTTGAGAAAAACCGCTTATAGAAATCTGAATAGGGGTCTTCATAATCTGATGAAAGCTGAAAGTCCTCAGCTGTCCCTTCAAAATACCAGTATTTCTCCTTTTTTTCGGTAAACACTTCGCGCAAAACAATTTCTAGAGAACTAGAATACTCTCTGCCGAGAGATGTATAAGGTAAAACAGCAGAAAGGAAGTCTTTTTCACTTTCAGAAAGCCCATCATCCAACATCATAGGTATCGATTCGGAGGGAGCAGGAGATATGTAAGGAATGATCATGGTATTAATCTATCTTCGACCTATTTCTGGAGGGGCTCTTTTAGCTGCTGGTCTTCCTGCTATAACCACTCCCACCTCGTCTCTTTTGCGTTTTTTGCCAACACCACCGATTGCTCCTGGATCTAGCCAGCCTTCAGCCTCTATGAGCATTTTGGTTTCTAATGCTACGACATCAGCGGGCTCTGGCGGAATTTTGATACGAAGAATACTTATGTCATCGGGGACTACGGGGTGGGGCGCTTCGCAAGGTGCTTTCAAGCGTAGTACAAGTCTTGGGGAATCTGCAGGTCTGGTAAATCGAGAAAACTGCTCACTAACATAGTTTCTTTCAAGAGCAGTGATAAGATTAATGGCTCTTTGTTTTAAAGAAAGCTCCCAGCTTGAGCCCGTTAGCTTTCTGTCTATATCTTCCATGATGAGATTACGAAGATAGCGGATTTCATTTGCTACTTGCAAAGCTCTAAATGGCAGGTCGTCGTCTAACCCATCATCAACTCTTCCCCAAACAAACGCATCTTTTTGGATCTCATGAGGCAACCCTTGTTGAAATAACCATAATAGAAAACTCTGAATGCGATCATAAAATTGATGGTCGGGTGCATTAGATACTATTCTTGGATAAAAAATGATGGGTTCATCCACTTTACTCCCAAGAACTCTAAAATATAATTCGTTGAAAATTTGTTTGCTGAGGAAATCAACTTCTTTAGCTAGATGATAATGATGTGGCGATGAAATACACAGGCTGACTAAATGCTCCCAAGATGTACTTATTGACAATATTATAGCTGGGGATACCGCAAAAAAATATGCCAAATCAGGATAGCTGCTGAGAGATAGAGGAGAAATCATATTTAGGAGAGCTTTTTCTTAAGGGTTGGACCTTGACGGCTATCTTCAATGACATACCCGTTTTTCTCTATATCATGTCGATATAGATCAGCTTTAGCAAAGTCTTTGTTTTTTCTCGCATCTTCGCGAAGATGCAAAAGATGATAAATTTCTTCTGGAACAAGTTGATCATTTTGAGGTTTCATGACATTCAAAATATGGTCTAACTTAAAAAGGTAGCCATGAATTCTGAGAGCGTCACTCTTTGAAAGTGTTTTGTGATCGATTCGGCTGTTGATCTCACGAATAAAGTCAAATAGAGATGCTAGGGCTTCAGCAACGCTCAGATCATCTGATACACTTTTAATGAACTTCTCTGAAAAGCTTTTTAAAGAAGCTTCTATGCTTTCTCCTGTTTCTTGCTCTACTTTAATGAGACGCTCTAGGAAATCATAGATCCGCTGCAAAGAGTGTTTTGCAGCTTCAAGAGATTGCAAAGAAAAATTGAGTTTATGGCGATAATGAGTTTGAAGCAGGGCAAACCTTATGACAACGCCGCTGTAGCCCATCTCTAGGAGATCTCTCACTGTATAAAAGTTTCCAAGGCTTTTTGACATTTTTTTTCCATCTACAACTAGATGTTCTGCATGAAGCCAATAGCGAGAAAAAATTTCCCCGAAGGTGCATTCTGATTGAGCAATTTCATTTTCATGATGAGGAAAAATGTTATCAACCCCCCCACAATGAATATCGATACTTGGGCCTAATATTTCTGTAGCCATAGCTGAACACTCAATATGCCAACCAGGTCTTCCGCGCCCAAAAGGGCTTTCCCAAAAAATATTCCCATCTCTCTCTTCATCATAAGCTTTCCAAAGGACAAAATCTGAGGCTGATTCCCGATCATATTCATCGTGGTTGACACGGTTAGATGCCCCCTCTTTGAGATCTTCTAAGTGAAGATGAGACAAACATCCATAGCGAGGGAACTTATCGATTCGGAAATAAATATTTCCTTCAGATCCTTCATAAGCAAATCCTTTATCGATGAGTTTTTGAATCATCGAGATCATGGCTCCAATATAGTCAGTCGCCTTTGGATAATGATGTGCTTTTAATAGCCCCAAAGCTTCCACATCATTCAAAAAAGCTTTCACATAGTAAGAAGTAAAATCAGTTAAAGAAATTTGTTTTTGGATCGCTCCTTTAATGGTTTTATCATCGACATCTGTGAGGTTCATCACATGCTCAACTTTAAAGCCACTAAATTCAAGAACTCTTCTTAAGAGATCTTCAAAAACGTAAGTACGAAAATTTCCAATATGAGCAAAGTTATAGACGGTAGGGCCACAGGTATATAAACGGACTTTATTTGGGTCTAAAGGCTGGAATTCTTCTTTTGTTTTTGTGAGTGTATTAAAAAAATAAAGAGGACTTTGCTTCATAAATTCCTTATTGAAGAACCATTTCGTTGAGTTGTCGATAATTGATTTTTCCACTTCCAAGAAGGGGAAGTTCTTCTAGTGTTCTCACCTCAGATATTTTTACAATTCGGCCGAATCCTGACTCTCTTAGAACAGTATTAACCTCTTCTTTTGTGATTCGGGATGTTGTAAAAAGAACCACATGAGGTCTTCCTTCTTCAATTTCTTTTACACAAACCACAAAGGATTTTGAAGGATCGATATCTTCTACCCACCCTTTCATTTTTGATTGGTTGATGAGTTCTTCTTCAATAGAGGTTAAAGAGATCATCTCCCCACCGATTTTGACAAATCTTTTGAGGCGACCTTGGAGCATAAGGTTTCCTTTTTCATCAAAGTAGCCAATATCACCTGTTCTGTACCATTTTTTCCCGTCGATTTCAATAAAGGGATCTCGGCCGGGGTTCCCTAAGTATCCATAGAAAATAGAAGGGCCGCGCACACAAAGCTCTCCAGAAGAGCCTTGAGGAAGCTTTTCGTGGGTGTCGATATGGATTGTGCATACTTCAAGATTGGGCAGCGGAACTCCTACCCCTTTTGGCTGATTATAATCACATACTGTGACTACTGGAGAGCACTCTGTAATCCCATATCCCTCTAAGAACAGTTTGTCTTCTCCCATCTTTTTAACACTTTTTTTGAGCTCATCAGAAGCTTTTTCAGCCCCCGAAACAAACAGACGAACCGATTTCATGTCTTCAGGAGTAGAGAATTTAAAAAAGTTTTGATAAAAGCTCGGCGCGAGACACAGCACTGAGCACTCAGCGCGCTTCACATCATCTCGAATTGTCTGCCCGTCAGTCGGGTCTGGAGCGTAGAACACTCTAAAATTCGACAAAAGAGGTAATAGTCCCGTTACAGAGAATCCGAACGAGTGAAAGGGAGGCAAGACTCCGTAAAGGATATCATTTGCTTCTAGTTTGATCCGCTCGAGAGAAGCCGTTAAATTAGAAATAATATTTTTATGAGACAAGGGAACAGCTTTTGGATAGGCCTCTGTCCCGCTTGTAAAAAGGACAACAGCAGGGTCAGTTTCTTTACGTTTTGCTAGTCCAAAGCGACGTAGGATCATCTTTTTGGGAAGTAAAAGAGTAAATAGTGCAGAGAGTTTATCTTTTAAACTCACCGTTTTTCGCACTTCTTCAACCAAGGTAATTTTATCTTTGATTTCTTCAAGATGAAGATGTTGAAGGCGGTCGAGAAATTTTGTTGCGCTTAAGATGACATCGATGCCCAAAAGCTCTATCGCATAATTTAAAGATCTTACGCCCGTTGTCCAATTGAGCATAACGGGGACTTTTCCCGCTAATTGAGTGGCTAATATCAACAGGTAAGAACCAACAGAAGAAGGGAGCATAATACCAACGTATTCCCCGGGCAATTTTTCTATTTTCTTGGCAAGAATAAGAACGCTAAGGGAGAGCCGCTTGTAGGTAAATGTTCCTGAATTTGTGTCACCACAAATTTCTAAAGCAGAAAACTTTTTGGCAGTGCTCAGAAAAATCTCAGGAATAAATTTTCCTGAACGTATTTTTGGGGTTTCCCCTCTTTTTTGTTCTTTCCAAACAGGCTTAGTACTCACCGGCTCTGCTTTAGAAGATTTTTTTTGTCCTGCTGCTAGAACGAAGAGGTCGTGGACTGTTTTGAGTTCGCCAGGCTCAATTTTTGCTTCAATATCAAATTCTTCCGAAATAAAAGAGAAGAGCGTCGCAATATCTAAAGAATCTAGACCCAGATCTATGGATAAATCTTTGTCTTCCTCAATATCTGAAATAGAAACATGGGCAAAAGAACCAATCTTATCTAGAATCTTCTTTTTATCTTCATCCGAAAGTTGAACAGATATTTTTCCAAATTCTTTATGATCATTCATGATAATCTTCGGAATATCTTTGCTAAAAAAGCTATATGGAACCAATTTGATAGCTTCCTCGCTCACTACCCGCCCTTTATCATCCAAGTAACGATTATAAAAGTTTTGCAAGTATTGATTGATCTCCATTTTATTTGCCTGATAAGGAAATCTATCTTGGGGATTGTAATACTCAATCTCTAGGTTTCTTTTAGGCGCAAAGAAAACGAAGTTTTTAATGATCGTCCAAGCAGCGTTGAGAGCGACTTTCCAAAAAGGTGGGACGTTTCCCGTAATGGCTCTTGAAAATGAGCTTCCCCATAAACCGCTCATTCGCACCATAATAATGTTCACATCTGGGTATTCTTTCAGAATGCTATATATAAAGGAACTACCTCCGACAGCCTCTTTAGGACCTCTACGTAGATGGCCTGCTGGGTAAACAAGAAAGTTTTCTCCCTTTTTTAAGCCTTCAAGGACAGTCTTAAAAGCCTCTTCCCCTTTTTCTTTTTTCCAATCGTTGACAGCACTTTCAAAGTTTGGAATCGGAATGGCTTTGACGGCATTCATAAAAAACCGAGCGCCTGGGTAGTTAAAAAAATGCTCAACGACGAGGGGTCTAAGTTTGAATTTCTTCCAAAGTAAAGCCATCATGATGATGGGGTCGATTTCTGCAGGGTGATTTGGAAGGATAAGATACCCCCCCTTTTTCAGTTTAGGCTGGTCTAGAGCTGCTTTGTTTTTGAGTTTAATTCGGTACCTAAGTCTAAGGGAAGACCTTATGAAGAGAGAAAAAGCATCAAGGAAAAATCGCATAGCCATAATTTTTGAATCCTTTATTGAGCAAAAAAGATAAATCATAAAGAAACAAAAATTTAAGATAAAAAGGTTTCTTCGAGCCTCTTAAAGGCTTAAAAGTCAACCTCTTATAATAAAATTCTATCCTGTTAACAGCCAATCACTTACAAAACCCGATTGAGTTCTTTATTGCTAGTAATTTAACAACCACTCTTTATTAATATATTTTTTTAATTAATTGAGCAAATTAAAATTTGATTTATGTTATAATTAAATATATAAATAATAAAATATAATAAGAGTTAATATTATGGCATTATCAATTGCAGTGAGATCAGCAGCAGCCTGCGCAAGAGCAGCCGTAACAGATTCATTATCTGTTGCTTGCAGATCTGAGGCATTAGCTAGTAGGGTAGCCACAGCTGCCGCGCCAGCTATTAAGGGCGCAGCTCGATTCAGATCCCCATTAATCCTTGCAGGTGGAATTTTATCCGCTGGAGCTGGGATGGCGGCGATTGCTTCAGCAGCTAGAGAAGACAAATTGAAACGCGAAGAAGGAACACCGGCTTCGGAACCTACTTACGTTAGATATGCACCCGGCGAAGACCCATTCGGAACAGCTGTCCATGATGACATAGACGCTGGTACGCTCACAGAAGCTGAGATCGAGATATTAACTAATTTTGCTAAATCACTTCCTGCAACTGTTTTGAGCTCTATCGCGACCGCAGTTTTAACTTCTTCACCAATAGGAGCTTCTGTCATAGCAGGCGTTATAGCAGCCGCAGTTAGTGAAGCTTTAGTTGATAAAGTCTCTGATGTTGCAAGAGCGGGTATCTCTGGTACTCTAGAGGGAGCTCTTTGTTCACTCTTAGCTAACAAATTATTTGTAGCAGGATTAAAGTGTCGATCTACAGCATGCATGCTTGTTCTTCAATCTACGATCCAATCATGTTTGAATGGTGTAATTAGTACTTCCGTGGCTAAGAGAACAGATGAAGCGGCCTTAGGAACTGCAAAAAGAGCGAGTGCTGCTGCTCTTTCGACTTTTACAACTCTAGGGTTAGATCCTCTAAGAGCTAGGGGTGTAAAAAATGCTTTTGTTACTTGTGGCCGAAGTGCTGCCGCGGCAGGTCTTGGTTACGGAATTGACACTGCGCACAGTGCTCTATCTGAATATAGAACATCAGAAGCAGCCCAGCAATTAGCTTAAAGCTTTATTGAACCTTAGTTTTTCTTTCACAAGAAAATCTAAGGTTTTTTCTTTTATTGACGAATTCCTTTTTTTGAAGTAACTGCAACTAGAGTAACTCCATTCAAAAGGAATCCTCTATGGTCAAGCCGGTCAATGAACCAACACCTTCTCATCATGGACATGTTCATGAATCCGCTGAAGAAATGTCTCCTCAGCTTGCTAAAGCTGTATCCTTAGCCAATCGAATTGATCGGGTGGCACAGCTACTGCACACACAAGTTCATTCATATAACAAATCGGCGGATAATAGCTCCGAGTTAGAAAAAAGAAATGTAGCCTCGATGAATAAGGAAGAATCAGCCTCAAACCCACCTATGGGAAGCAGTTCTTCCAAAAAGAAAAAAAAATCGTAGATTCTTTTATTGACTCTTAAAAATCTTTTGATATAACCAAAATTTATTCTTTAAATTTTTGATGATTTTGAGGCGATATGGAAGCTGTTAAATTACACGGAGTGGGAGCTAAGTATTTTACACCTGCAATAGAACTTAGCGATTTAACTTTAAGAACTCATGCGATAGCGATCGATTGTTTTGCGTGCAGAGAAACTTTTACTGGGAAGAACCTTCCTTTGCAGCAACAGGAAGGTCCTTCTTTGTCGAGTCTTATCCGTTTTTGAAGTGAATCTTTTTTATAGCAGGTAGGCTCATAGATGCTAATACAAACAGGAGTATGGCATCTGTGAGAGCAAAAGGTGCTGCACCAAGAAGCAGAGCTTTTTCGGCACCTACAAACCAGCTGAGCTGCAGACATCCTAGGGGATAGATGATGGCAAACATAGCGACGCTAAAGAGAAAGAATACCCGCGCCATGTTGATGGTTTTGCTTTTCTGAGTGAGAGCACCCACGAAATAGACTGCTAAAGGATAAGCTAAAATATAACCTCCTGTGGGCCCAAAAAAGCTTAAATAACCATATGTACCGCTAGCAAATACTGGAAGGCCAAAAGCGCCATATGCTAAAAATAGAAGAGTAGCGATGACGCCCCTGCGAGCTCCGAGTAAAGCTGCTATTACAAGAACCATTTTACTTTGAAGTATTATAGGTACTGGAGAAAAAGGTAGAGGGATTTTAACTTGTCCGATGAGGGCTAGGAAAATGCTTGCCATAACTACCTGCAAAGCACTCACCCAAAAAGCTTTTTCTTGAGTTTTTTCTAAATAGGATAACATTTGTTTCATATAGTTCCTTTTGGTAGTAATGGAATTTGATAGTTGAGCTGTTTGATAATATCTTGATCAGTAGTAAAGGTCGCCACATCGGCACCCTTTTGCAATTGAATCCAGTTCGCTTCTTGAATTTCATTTTTATCAATCACAACATTTCCTTCTACAATCGCGACAAAATAGCGAACTTTTTTGTGAATGTGCGTATTGTCTCGGATGAAAGTAAATGAAACATTGATAGAGTCTAAAGGTAAGTATTTTTTTACTTTGAGAGTTGTTTCTTCATACAGCTCTCTTTCCGCTGTTTGTTTTTCAGTTTCATTGTGATCCGGATGACCCTTAGGAAATCCCCAGAAAAAACCTTTTTTATGACAAAGGAGCAGGGTATACCATTCATCTCCCTTCATCATGAGGGGGATGATACCGAAGCACTCTTCATGCAGAATTTTACTCATGGTAAGGTGCCAAGATGATAGAAGAGTTGTGTCCACCAAATCCGAACGAATTGGAAAGAGCCGCTTTGCTTTGGTGGTTTATAGCTTCTCCAAACACAGGATCTAAATCGAGCAGTTCTTCTTCAGGGTTTTCAAGATTTAGGTTCGGATGGAGTTTTCCTGTTCGAATTGCTTGAATCGTTGCAATCGCCTCGATTCCCGCAGCCGCGCCGAGGCAATGGCCGGTCATCGACTTTGTAGAGTTGATCTTTAGATGTTTGCTATGAGAACCAAAAAGCTTTTTCAAAGCCCTGATTTCACAAAGATCACCAACAACCGTAGAAGTTGCATGTGCGTTGATATAGTCGATTCTTTCTTTAGGAATACCAGCATCTTCTAAAGCCTTTTGGATACAAAGAGCGACACCTGAACCATCCTCTTTTGGGTCTGTCATGTGATAAGCATCACAAGAAACTGCCCCACCGAGATATTCAGCATAAATCGTTGCACCACGCATTAGAGCATGTTCTAAAGATTCGAGGATGAGCACTCCAGCCCCTTCTCCCATGACAAAACCATCACGGTTTTTATCCCAAGGGCGAGAGGCTTTTTGCGGCTCGTCATTTCTCTCTGAAAGGGCTTTTATCGCCACAAATCCCGCAAGGCCGATCTGACCAATAGGAGCTTCAGCTCCTCCGCAGACCATAAGATCTGCTTCTCCCCTGCGGATATGCTCAGCCGCAGCTACAATACAGTAATTTGAAGTAGCGCAGGCAGTAGAAATGGAGTAGTTAGGCCCTTCAAAACCGGTATCGATCCCAAGAAGAGCTCCCCCCATATTCGTAATGATGTAAGGGATGAAGAAAGGGGTTAAGCGACGAAAGCCTTTGTCTTTGATCGTTTCAACACCATCATAAAACGTTTTCATTCCTCCCATGCCAGAACCGATGATAATTCCACATCGTTTCTTATCTAATGAAGAGAGGTCTGAGAGATTAAAGCCAGCATGCTCTAAAGCTCGTTTTCCACTATAAACAGTATAACGAATGAACGGATCAATCCGGCGTGCTTGCTTTTTTTCAATATATTCACCCGGATCAAAAGCTGGGACTTCTCCTGCAAAACGTGTTGGATACTCAGAAACATCGAAAGATTGGATAGGAGTTACACCACTTTTCCCTTGGAGCAATTGATCATAGAACTGATCTACATCGTTTCCAAAACAAGAAACGATTCCCATTCCTGTAACAACGATTCTGCGTTTAGCCATAGATTCCTTCTGTTTTGCATTCAATTTGAAGATCTACCACATGTCCTGTAGACCAAAGGCGCTCAAGTTGATACTTTTGTCGTAGTCCTGGTGTAAAAAGATGAATAATAATGTTACTATAATCTAACACAATCCAGTCTCCATTGCTCATTCCTTCTTCATGACAAAAAGGCTCACCTTCTTCTTTCATGACTTCCATGATTGCATGGGCGATAGCGACAGCATGACGATCAACATTCCCTTCAGCAATGATCACATAATCCGTCAAAGAGGAGACTTTTTGGATATCGATCGCTAAGGGATTGAGTCCTTTTTTATCGTAGATGGTTTGTCCAATTATTTGTACTATTTTCAACGGATCTTTTGTCATACATTTTCCAAGCAGATAAATTTTGGGTAACTATAACCTAAAAAAGATTATTTTTCCACTTGAAAACAGCAACAAATAAAACATTCTTTAAAATAGAAAATTATTAAAAGCATTAAATTTTAAATATTATTAAAAGCAATATGGTTTTACCTTTAAAAAATAAAAATGAAAAAATTATATTCGGATAGACTTTTTCAAGGGGATAGTTAAAATCTAATCGTAAAGTTTTTTTTCACGAATATATTCGAGAGTCGCTTGAGGAAGAAGATGCCCTACGTATAGCCCCTTTTTGATTCTAGAGCGAATATGAGTCGCTGAGATGTCAAATAGGGATGTCTCAATGATTTCCATTTGGAGAGGATTTGTAAAGCTTGAAGTCGAGCGGGCACCCACTAAAGGAGGTGCGATATGCATGAGCTCATCCCATTCTTTCCATGATGTAAAATGAACTAAATGATCTTGTCCTAAGATCAGCCTAAAAGTCGTTTGGGGGTATTTGGTCATGAGAAGGCGGATCGTATCTATCGTAAAACTTGGCTGCTGCTCATGAATTTCTTCTTCAATCAGCTGAAACCCTTTTATTCCCTCTATCCCCCTTTTAACCATTTCAAGTCGATCTTGAGCTTTTGCATGGGGGCGAGATGAGATCTTGGAGGGAGAAAGAGCAGTAGGACAGAAAAAAACAGCATCAAGGCCCCCATTTTCTAGAATAGAGAGCGCCAGTTGAATATGCCCAAAATGTAGGGGATCAAAAGTCCCTCCAAAAAAACCAACGACTTTATTTTTGTCCATATTGCTCAAAATCCCTTATGATCCATTCTTTCACAAAACCTAATGAATAAGAGCTCAAATCGACCCACTGAAAGAGGGGCTCTTTTCTAAACCAGGTGAATTGTCTTCTTGCATAGTGTTTCGAAGCTCGTTTAAAGGCCAGAACAAAATTATTGTAGTCTTGATCTGTTTTTGATGAGCGGAGATACTCTATCGTTTGGCGATAGCCGATAGCCATAGCTGCTGAATGGTTGAGTTCAAGCCCTTTATCAAGGAGAGTTTCTACTTCTATAATAAGACCCTCCTTAAGCATGACTTCACATCTCTCTTCAATGCGAGGATAGAGAATTGATGTGGGGTAATGGATAAACCAGCAATGGAAATCGAAATCGTCAAGAATCGTTGCTTCTGAGGGTTTAGGAAAATCAGAAACCTTTTTTCCTGTCAGTGTCATGATTTCAAGAGCACGTATGATTTTCTGTTTATCTTGAAGAGTGATCGTGGCTGCATAAATCGGATCTAGTTTCGTTACTTTTTCAAAAAGAAGCTCTGCTCCAAATTTAGCGAAGTCCTGTTCCAATTTTTCACGAATTTCTGGATCAGAAGGAGGACCTTTAGGAGGACCATAAATAAATGAATGGATATAAAATCCCACACCCCCTACGACGATAGGAACTTTATTTCTTCGGAGAATATCTTTGCAAATTTGATGAGCTTCCTCAAAGAAGCGAACGACATTGGAAGGATCATGAAGGTCCCATACATCAATCATATGATGGGGAACTTCTTTTCTCTGTTCTATGGTTGCTTTGGCAGTACCAATATCCATTTCCCTGTATACTTGCATCGAATCGGCAGAGATAATTTCCCCGTCGATTGCTTTAGCAATTTCAATAGATAAAGCTGTTTTTCCGGAAGCAGTAGGACCAGCAATCACAATAACTTTTTTTTTGGGAATCAAGAGCAGGGTAGAATCTTTTTTCGGCTGTGGAATCAAATCAAAATCGGAGAAACCGACGTGCATAAAGAAGCCTTACAAAGAGAGAGCCTCAGATTCAGAAGAGCGAATCGTTAAGATCTTCTCAAATCCTGCCATTTTAATAATTTCCATCACTTCTTCATTGATTTGAAAGAAGACAAGACGGCCGTTTTTTGTAGCCATTTTTTTTGAGTTGGACAGCATAACCCTCATTCCGGCGCTACTGAGATATTCAACTTTAGAAAAATCGACTAAAATTCGATGGTTAGCCTGAATAATGAGATTTGATAATGTCTCATCAAAGTGTGATGAGGAGACAGCATCGAGTCTGCCTTCGAGCCTAAGGATTTTTGCTCCACTCTTTTCATCCAGTGTAATTTGCAAACTCATAACCATCTCCTAATTTGATAAAGTTTTTAATGAACGAGTTCTAGTTTAACTCTTCTTTCAAAACGTGCTCCGACAGTCAAAGCGATTGTGCGAAGAGCTTTGATTGTTCGCCCTTGTCTTCCTACGAGTTTAGCAACGTCATCTTGAGCTACTTTCACTTCGATAATGGTACTTTTTGTTCCTTCGAAAACTTGGACGGCTACGTTGTCAGGTTGATCCACTAAATTTTTTACCAAATACGCGACGAATTCTTGCATATTACTTTCCAGGGTGTAGATTATCTTGGTTCGCTTACAATAAAAGGAACAACTCTAAGGGAGTTATTCGAGTCTAGTCTATCAATTTTTTTTATAAGAATCAAATGCATTTCTGTCTATTAGAACTCCCCTCTAACAAGGGATTTCGTCAATTCACGGGAGGGCTTCTATATAGGCAACTGAGGGCAACCGAAGGTCTATGACCCATGTAGATTCACTTTCTTTCATCATTTTTTGTGAAAGGTTGATGTAGTTTCCAAGTTGCTTCGAGTACCCTTTAGTCGGCAAACGGAGAAGGTGTCTCTGGGAGCCTTTTCTGAGGATTAATACGATCTCTCTTCTTCCTTTGCTAGGGTGGAATGAGTGAGAAATGTCAATTCTTTCAACAAAGTGGTGTTGAAAAGACTTGGTATACTGAATCAGATGCAAAACGTTTTTAACAAGACCAAATTTAGGGTGGTTTTCTAAACAAAAAGAAGATGTACTTAAATCCCCAAAATATATTTGAGTGAGACGTTTTGGAGTGAAATAGGGAGATAAAGGAAAAAGATGGCCACCATCGTCTGTAGCTACATTTTCAAAATCGAGAACTAAGGCTAGGGGCCTTCGAACAGAATAATCGACATAGAGGGAAGAAGGATAGATTTTTTTGATTTCAACTTTTTCGATAACGGGAGATTGATAAAGTTTTTTTTCAAGAAGCTTGGTGTCGATCAGATCGAGGTGACAAGCGCGATCCTTAGAAAGCTGCATCATTTCACAAAGGTATGTAGTAGGCAAAGCTCCCTTATCGGGTCCAGTTTGAATCAGACGGTCGACGAAAAGCTGAGGATTACGAAGACGATCCATCTTATGATCTCTCCACACCTTTAGGCCCAGGAAAAAGATCGAGCAAGAGAATACGCAGGAAAGAAAAATGTAAATTAAAGCTCGCGAAAAAGGAATGATCTTTTTATCGGTCATGGCATAAGGGATAATTTATCACATACTTCACAGATATCCCCTGCCCCAAGAGTAATCACGACATCTGTTGGAGAAAGGCACTCTCTGAGATAGCTGCTAATATAATTTCTTGTTATATATTCCATAGACTGGTGACTTTTGAGCTGAATCATTTTCATGATCGTGTCAGGATCAATTCCGGGAATTGGCTCCTCTCCAGCTGGATAAATATCTGTTACTATCAGATGATCTACATCCTGAAAAACATGGGCTAACTCGTGCATGAGGCTCTTCATTCGGGAGTATCGATGAGGTTGAAAGATCGCATAGATTTTTTTGCTTTGAGAGAGATTTCGTATCGCTTTTAAGGAAGCGGCTATCTCAGTGGGATGATGTGCATAATCATCATAGAGATGAGCTCCCTGACACTCTCCCTTTTTTTCCAAACGGCGGTGAACCCCACGATAAGTTGCAAAACTCAGGCGGATATCTCTTTCAGAAACACCTAATAGGAGGGAAAGTGCAAAAACAGCTGTAGCATTGAGAATGTTATGCTCCCCTGGGAGACCCAGATCAATGTGTGAGTAATGATTTCCTTGAAATTCTACATCAAATTTTGCTCTACCTTCTATCCAGCGTATTTGTTTGATCTTGGCATCTGCATGCTTAGAAAATCCGTAGCTTATTCCTTTCGGTTTAATAACTGATAAATAGGGATCATCGGCCCACCACACTAGGTGACGTGGATTTTTTACTTTAAGCATAAAAGAAACATAAGCCTCGCAAAGAGCTTGTTTTGTATGCCAGTAATCAAGGTGGTCATTATCAATATTTGTAACAATGGCCCCAAATGGATCCGTTTTTAAAAATGATCCATCACTTTCATCCCCCTCTAAAACAAAGTACTCTCCCCTGCCATGGTGACCATTTGTTATGAAAGAAGGGGAAATCCCTCCAAAAACAAAAGAAGGATTTTTTCCTGCAGTATAAAGAACGTGAGCTAAAAGGGATGTTGTGGTTGTTTTGCCATGAGCGCCACAAACAACAAGAGACTTTTGAGACCTTGCAAGCCAGCGAAGAAGATCTGATCTATGCCAAATAAGACAGCCCAGTTCTTTTGCTTTTTTTATTTCAGGGTTATCCTTTTGAATGGCTGTTGAGTAGATGACCACATGATGAGATTCAATATTTTTCTCGTCGTGGCCAAAAGTAATTTTAGCCCCTTTTTTTGCAAGAATATCTGTTTTTTTTGACGGCACAAGATCGCTGCCTGCAACTTTCATATTCATTTCGAGGAGAATGTGTGCAAGAGCGCTCATTCCTACTCCTCCTATCCCAATAAAAAAATACTCTAACTGGTTCATAAAGGCACTTTGATGAATTGTTGTATAACGGTTGCTAAAGAATCTCCCTCTTCCTTGACTTGAAAGTCTGTTAGATGAGATTGATAATGATGTAAGCTACTGAGCATTTTCTGAATTTTAGAAGACACAAGTTCAGGGGTAAATTCCTTTTGCTGAATGGAAATTCCTCCGCGAACAACATCAGTAAAGTATTTCGCATTGATGGTTTGATGATCATCTGTGGCATGAGGATAGGGCACTACAATCGCAGGTGTAGCACTAGAAATAATTTCTCGCAAGGTTCCAGCTCCTGAGCGGCATATAACTAAGTCACTACTAAGATAGGCTTTAGCCATATCCTCTTCAAAAGATTTTACAATCGCTTTGATTCCATGTTGCTCATAAAGAGTGCGTATCTGCTCTGTAGAATCCTTAAAACCTGCCAGATGAATCACTTGAAGATGATGTCCCATCACTGCAAAAGGAACTACTTGATTGAGAATTTGAGCTCCTTGGGATCCTCCAAATACTAGCAAAGTAACGATATCAGGGCTTAAGCCATAATCAAGCCTTGCTTGTTCTTTTGAAATAGCTCTTTTAGCAGGATTGATCGGCATGGCCACCATCTTCGCCTGTGATCCAGGGAAGTACATTGCTATTTTTACTGCAATAGGGGAAAAAAGACGATTAACACGACCCATTTTTGCATTCGGTTCATAAAGAACTATGGGGATTCTAAGAAAAAAAGCTGCAAGAAGAGGGGGCAAACTATGATAACTGCCAAAACCGACCACGATCTGCGGACGAATTTTTTTCAATAAAGTTAAAGAGCTAAAAAAGCCTTTAAGAATTTTTTTGAGTGAGAAGAGGATTGATGAATTGAGGGTTATTGTTGAGCCGTCGACTGAAACCACGCGAGGAACGTTTTCTAGAAGATGGTGCTGTTTGGCTTTTACTCCAATAAAGTAGGTTTCACAATTGATATGGCGAGCACATTCAAGCGCAGGGACGATATGCCCTCCCGTACCTCCTACAGCTAAGACAACCTTCGACATAAATATGCTGACTCAACATTTTTTGAGGAACTATAATCAATGTTTATTAAGAGCGCAATAATCATTAAATTAGCACACAGTGAGGATCCTCCCTGACTAAAAAAAGGCAAATTTGTTCCCTTACTGGGGAGAAGACCTGAAACAACACCCAGATTGAGAAAAGCTTGGAATCCGATAAGAAATGTCATCGTAGCCGCCATCAAATAAATAGGCTCAGATTTTGCTTTAAGAGCAATTTGAAAGCCAAAAGTGACGACAAGAAGATAGATGACAATCAAACCGAGTATGCCCATAAATCCGAATTCCTCTGCATAGATGGCAGCAATATAGTCGCTACGAGCTTCAGGCAGATAATTGAGTTTTTGGAGGCTATTGCCTAGCCCTCTTCCCGACATTCCTCCTGACCCTGCTGCAATTTTCGCCTGAAAGGGTTGGTGCCCTTTCCCGAGAAGATCATCTTCTGGATGAAGATAAATATGAATCCTTGCTTTTACGTGAGGGAGACGCACAGCGTAACTACCTCCGATGAAGACGAGCAAGCAAAAGGGAAAGAGCCAATACTTCATCGGAACCCTCAGCAAAAAAAAGAGGGTCATAAGACAAGAAATAATAATAATAGCAGTCCCGTTATCAGGCTCGACCAGAATCAAAAAAAGAGGAAGTGCAATAATGCTTAGAAGACGAAAAAACACTTTCACAGAAAAAGGTTGCTCAAGAGAACGTTTTATAAAATAGATGGGAAGGATGATTTTAGCGAATTCTGATGGTTGAAAAGAGACACCAAATATCTTAATCCATCTTCTAGCACCGTTGAGCTCCATTCCGATACGTGGGATCAAGATAATAAAAAGCAAAAAGACCCACAAAACAAAAACAACTCCAATATAAGAATAAAATTTTTCTACGCCCCATCTAAAGAATAGAAAGGCCATGGTAAAGCCAAAAAATGCAAACAGGATTTGTTTTATAAAGGAGTGATTGATTTTATCGATTCTTTCTAAATCAAGAGCTTCGGCTGAGGTAGTGTTGTACACCATCAAAAGGCCTAAAACCATAAGGGTCAGCACACAAACAAAAAGTCCAAGAGAAGAAAACGAAAGCCGAGAAAAAACCGATTTCATTTTATTCGGAGTCGATCCCCGGGTTTTAGCTTTTTCGCTTTTGATTCATCAAGATTATTTAGACGAAGGAGTTCTTCAATTTTAAGCTGGTTTTTCATTGCAATCGTCCAAGGGTTGTCACCTTGTTTTACGACATAATATTTAGCTTCTTGAGGCTCATTTTGAGGAGATGAAACAGCTTTTATAGAAGTTTTTGGCACATAGATCGTTTGCCCGATATAGAGGTGTGGGGAGCTTAGATGATTAACTCTTTTTATTTCCTCAACAGAACAACCGTGATTTTTAGCAATTTTCTCTAATACATCCCCTGATTTGATTTCTATCGTGATCCAATCAACTGGAGGGAGATCTTCATAAGCAACAGAAGGAGCGTTATCTTTTTTGGGTTCTGTCTTTTGCTCAAATGCAAAGGTGGTGGCTGGAATCACCAATTCAGGTTCTTTTTTTGCTATTTCAACTGGAGGAGCGATTTCCATATTTTTTTTCTTTTCTTCATACTGAGATAGAACTAAGTCTACTTGGTCTAAAGCTTGCTTGGGAGCAATAGGATTTGAATTTTTTGTTTCTATTGAGATTTCGCCACCAGAATTGATCACAAGAGTTGGGTGTTTAATCGATGTCATGAATAAAATTGTAAGCACACCAACATTTACTAAGATCGCAATTAAAATAGTATCTTTTCTCGACATGAATTATTGCTCCTTGTTGAGGGAATGTACTAAAGAGGTAAACACCTCTCCCCTCTCTTCGTAATTTTTAAACTGATCCAGACTTGCACATCCAGGGGAAAGGAGAACACAATCTCCTTCAACAGCAAACTCCCTGGCTTTAGCAAAAGCTAAAGGAAGGGTCTCACATATTTCCACCTCGAGGCCGGAGTATACATCATCGCGGATTTTCGTGGCACATTCACCAAAAGCGATGATTTTTTTCACGTAGGGAGATAAAGATTTTTTCCACAAATCAAAATCAAGACCCTTGTTTTTTCCTCCAGCCAGCAGGATTGTAGGTAATTTTAATTGCTGGACTGCATAAATTGTAGAATGCACCGTTGTGGATTTGCTGTCGTTAATAAAAGTAATTCCAAACACATCAGACACTTTTTGAAGACGGTGGGGAGGCTTCTGAAATGTCTCAAGAGCTTTTTTTGCATCATCGATAGAAACCCCTAAAGCACCCACTATAGCGATTGCAAAAGCAGAGTTATCATCTTCTATCAGGTTCACTTTTCCCCTGTAATCTTCGGGCATAGATGCCCTGCTTACAAAAGCTTGTCCCTTCTCTTTAGTAAGGGAAAAGATATGCCATTTCGTGCGCCTGTATTCATCCATCGAACCATACGAATCGAGATGATTCTCGGTGATATTCGTAATAGCTACTATATCAAATACAGGTGAGCTCATCGTTTCTAGTTGATAGGAGCTGATTTCACATACATAAAAATCAGCTTCATTTTCTTGCAGAAGGTAATCACATATTGTATCTCCTATGTTGCCAAGAGCAGGTGCTTTATAGCCTTGCATTTGCAAAATATGAGCCACCATCGATACGGTGGTTGTTTTTCCGTTAGATCCAGTGATTCCAATCACTTTTTTTGAAGGAGGAATAGCTCTAAGTCCCATTTCCACTTCTCCTATAATTGGAATATCATGGTCTAAGGCATCTTGAAATAGAGGATGGGTTTTCCGAATTCCTGGAGATACTATTACGAGATCAAAATCTGAAGCGTGGACATCTTTTTCTGACAAAACGCCCTCTTCAGTCAAAGGGTGTTTATCAACAATAGTGACTTCATATCCAAGGTGTGTACACCACTTTGCTGCAGCTTTGCCACTCACTCCATAGCCAATAATAAGGGTTTTCATGTGATCCTGCTATTACTGAAATTTAATAGAAGCTAGCCCAATCAAAGCAAGAACAAGGCCGACTATCCAAAAACGAATAACAATTTTTGTTTCAGGCAAGCCTTGGTATTCAAAATGGTGATGGAGTGGCGCGCAGAGAAAAATTCGTTTTCCTTTTCGAAGTCGAAATGATGCTACTTGCAAAATCACTGAGAGGGCTTCTAAAACAAATAAAAAACCTACCAGCGCTAAAAGAAACTCTCTGCGAAGAAGAATCGAAGACACTCCAAGACATCCTCCGAGCATTAATGATCCTGTATCTCCCATGAAAACTTGAGCTGGATGTCCATTGTACCACAGGAACCCCATACAAGCCCCCATGATAGCACAAAGGAAAATGGCGATTTCGCCTCCATGCTCCAAATAGGTCACATTTAAATATCTAGAAATTTCAACGTGGTTCATGACAAAAGCAAGTAGAGCAAACACCATAGAAGTCATAAGGACAAGACCTGAGGCTAGACCATCAAGACCGTCAGTTAAATTCACTGCATTTGAGGAGCCCGTGATTACAAATATCATAAAGAAAAAGCTTAATATCAGCCAAAAGCCCGAAAGATGAAACAAGGAAGATTTTAGAAATGGGATAAAATAGAGACCAAAATAGGAAGTTTTATCAAAGCTCATATTGCCCCATTTAGCAATCACAGGGGTAAATCCCACTGAGATAGATGGGTAAAGCAAATAAAGGGCGACTGCTCCAGAGAAAAGAAGTTGGTAAAGAAACTTATGTTTAGAGCGAAGTCCTTTTGCATTTTTATATTTGAGTTTTAAATAATCGTCACGAGCACCTATGGCACCTAAAACCAAACAGGTCGTGAACAGAACCCAAGTAAAGGCGCACGTGAAATCCATCCAAAGAAGGCTTGAGACAACAATGGAGCAAAGAATCAAAATCCCTCCCATCGTAGGTGTGTCTTGCTTTTTTGCATGAAGCTTTCCTAAAAGAGGGCATTCTTCTTTTCGAATGTGTTGGCCGATTTTCAACTCATAGAGTTTTTTTATGAAGCTTGGGCCTAATAAAAGTGTCATGAGAAGGGAAGTGAGAGCCGATAATATCATCTTTGTTGAAGTGTAAAAAAAGACGGCAGGAATTTTTAAGAGAAGAGTTGCGCTGAGCCATTTTAAAAAGAGGATTAACATAGTTATAGTTGCTCGATAATTTCCCAAAGTTTCAAGGAATTCGCTCCCTTAACAAGAACGACATCCCCCTCATCTGCATTTTGACGCAGCACTTCAAGAAGATCTTGTTTATTTTCAAAGTAATATACAGGTTTTTGATGGTTATTAAAAAAAGAAACGATCGGTTTAGTTTCTTCTCCAAAACATAGCATCATATCACACTTGCCAAGGGCATACTTAGCCACATTCAGATGTGCTTCATCAGTGTAGTATCCTTGTTCTTTGATAGACCCAACAATAGAAATGCTTTTTTTATTGGGAGATGGGATTGGACAAGAGTCATAGGCTGCTTTGAAAGAAGACTCTGAAGCGTTGTAAGAATCGTCAAAGAATGTAATCCCCTTTTTTTGAATGAGTTGACATCGATGCTGCTCAGAAGATAAATGGTGAGCTGCTTGTTGAATATGATCCCATCCGATTCCCATTTCTCTGGCGACTAGAAAAGCTGCGACAACATTTTGGACAAAATGAGGATAAGAAAAAGGAACCTTTATCCAAGGGCTTTTAAGATCCTTATGATAGATCTGTACTTTACTATCTTCATGCACATATTCAAAATCAGCGCCGCTTCCAATGGGACCATAGGTTTTCACATTTTCAATATTGACGTAAGGCGTTGTTTGAATATGGATAAGCTTGTAATGAGCCTTGGCTGTGAAGATCTTTTGTTTTTCATTTCCAATTTCTTGCAGGGAATTGAAATAGCCTATGTGAGAATGACTAATGTTTGTTAATAAGGCAATATCAGGTTTCGCGATGTCTACAAGACGATCCATTTCCCCTTTTGCATTCATTCCCATTTCAAGCACATAAATTTTTGCCTCTTTGGAAAAATTAAGGACGGTAATGGGTAGCGTCACTTGAGAGTTATAGCTTCGAATAGGCTTCACAACTAAAAAGTAGGGAGATAAAAGGGTATAGATGAACTCTTTTGTCGTTGTTTTCCCCACAGACCCTGTGATTCCGATGATCTTGGGTTTATGGAGTTCAATTTTATACTTAGCTAGAGCCTGCAGAGTAAGAAGGACATTTTCTACTTGAAATACAGGAACGGGAGCTTTTATGCCCTCTCGATCGACTAACAGAGCCTTAGCCCCTTTTTTAATCGCTTCATCAATGAAATCATGCCCATCGACTTTTTCTCCTTTCAAAGCACAGAAAATTTCTCCTTGGCCAAGATTTCTTGTATCGAAGGAAAACCCTTTTGCATCCAGCTTTTCAAGCTTATCAAATAAAATGGGAATATCCATAGCTTACCTGTAGATTTGAAAAGGAACATAGGAAAAAAGAGGGAATATCTTCAAGAAATATCCTCGGATGGGATTCAAAAAGCACTTATGAAGAGGAGCCTAAGAAAAAGAATTGATCCTTATTAATCGAGCAGGCATAATTTTAGCAAAAATTGGTGGCATAGCCAAGTGGTAAGGCAGGAGCCTGCAAAGCTCCCATTCCTCAGTTCAAATCTGAGTGCCACCTTCCTTATCCATATGCTCTATATTATCCCTACACCCATAGGCCATCTAGCTGATTGGACCTTTCGCTCTTTAGACACTGTTAAATCTTGTGATTATCTCCTTTGTGAGGACACTCGAAAAACCTCAATCTTGCTCCAGCACTACTCTATAAAAATCTCTTTACGTTCTTTTCATTCTTTTAATGAAAGAAAAGAAGTTGAGAGGATTGTATCTGATTTAGAATCAGGGAAAACTATAGGTCTTGTCTCAGATGCTGGAACTCCCCTTATTTGTGATCCGGGGACTCTTCTTTTAGAGGTTCTTCAAGAAAAAGGTTTGTCTTATTGTGCACTGCCGGGCCCCTGCGCTTTTGTCACCGCTTTAAGCGCTCTTCCAACCTCTTATGACAAGATACAATTTCTTGGATTCTTGCCGGAGAAAAACCAAGCGAGAAAAAATAAATGGCTCGATATGGCAACCTATGAGGGAATCTCAGGTTTTTATGTCTCCCCTCATGATATCATCAATTACCTTAAAGAACTGGAAACGATTGATGGGAATTCTTTTGTTTACATTTTTCGGGAATTAACAAAAATGTTTGAAGAGAGACTTCAAGGGTCTCCTGCAGAAATGTTAAATCATTTCATCTCCCACCCTCCAAGAGGAGAATTTGTAGTTTTCATCAAAGGAACACTGCAAAAAGCTCATATTGTGCTCACTCCAGACGAGATCCTCCATATTTTAACAGCTGAATATAATATGAAACCTTCCCTCGCAGCGAAACTTACATCACAGCTGACAGGGGCATCTCGCAAGCAGCTTTACAAGGACCTTTCATGTTGATCATTCTTTGTGCACTGCTTTTGGAAGCCCGCCCTTTGATTGAATATTACAAGCTGAAAAAAGAGGAAGATTCCCCCTTTTCGATTTACTCTAGCGATCAGATAAGTCTTTGTATAACAGGGATTGGTCAGATTCCGATGGCCTGCGCTGTTGGGTATATGGGGAAAAAACACCCGAAAAAATCGGTTTGGCTAAACTTTGGCATAGCAGCTTCGTTAAGTGACCCCCTTTATTCTCTAGTCATTCCTTCTTCAGTATCTACATCCTCTTCTCACAAATCGATCTATCCATCCTATCCATTCAAACCTAAGCTACCTCTTCGTTCCTTTCAAACGTTTGATATCCCTCAAAATCAGATAAAGGAAGGGGTCATTGTCGATATGGAATCTTATTCCTTTTTTCTGATGGCATCGAGATTGACCTACTTAGAGTGTGTCCATTCAATCAAATGTATATCTGATCAGGGAGTCACATCTTTCAAAGAAATCGATCAAAAAAAACTTGAAGAAGCAGTCAAAAAAGAATTACCCGCCCTAAGCCATTTTGTGGAAGAGCTTCTTTCCTTGCATAAAACTTTTTTTAGCTACGATGAACCCTCCACTTCCCATTTAGAAGAAAAATGGAAATTAAGCGTCTCTGAAAAATTTCAAGCGCTCAACCTCCTTAAAAAGTGCCAAGCCCTAGGGATAGGCTTTGAAAATATAGAGGAGATCATTCAATCTTCATCTTCCTTAAAAAGCTGCTTATTAGGGATCACTGATTTAGCACAAACTAAGGAGATCGATCTTTCTTGATTTCTCTCATCTATTATGAAGAGGAGGCACTGAATTATCCTCTGACAGAAATTCTAAAAAAGAGGTTCTCAAAAGCGACATGGATCCCTATCCGTCGCTATGGGGATGTGTTTAATCAAACTTCTACCCACTTTCGACTTCAAAAGGAAAATCCTGCTCTAATTCTTGCTAAAAAACATGGCCAATTCTTTCATCCTACACCTCCTACTTATGGAATCGGCACTTTAAAAAACTTCTATTTTTCTCATCTTTTGAATTGTCCTTTTGATTGCCGCTATTGTTTTTTGCAAGCGATGTATCGCTCAGCCCATTACGTGCTTTTTGTAAACTATGAAGATTTTCAAAAAGAACTCTCCCATCTATTTGAAGCGACCTTAGAGCCCATGACAGTATTCACAGGTTATGATGGTGACAGTCTTGCTTTGGAACCTATCACAGGATTTGCACAAAGTTTCTATCCTTTTTTTGCTAAATATCCTGAGGTGACATTTGAACTTCGAACAAAAAGCACACAAGTAGACTCCCTATTAAAGCTTGGACCTATCTCAAATGTGGTAGTTGCGTTTAGTTTAAATCCAGAGCTCGTTGTTGAGGCTTTTGAAAAGAAGACCCCTTCCCTAGCAGCTCGCTTAAGTAGCATCGAAAAGCTACAAAAAGCAGGATTTCAAGTGGGGCTTCGTTTTGATCCTATGATTTACTTTCATGATGCGATAGAAAGCTATAAAACCTTTTTCGAACACGTTTTTGAAAAAATTGATCTGTCAAGACTCCATTCTGTTACGATGGGATCGTACCGTTTGCCTAGAGAATTCCAAAAAAAGATGGAAGGTCTCCTTCCTTTAGACCCTTTGACCCACTCGCAGCAGGACCAACCTCTCTTCATGGAGTTTTGCAAAGGGCAAATCCAAAATTATATTCCTGAGGAAAAGTTGTTCGTATGTTAAGGAAAATTCTCATCACAGGTTCATCTTCTGGCATTGGGGAGGCTCTGACGCAGAAATGTCTATCTCTTGGTTACCATGTTATAGGAATGAGCCGAACCGCTCCTTCTATGAGTCATCCCCACTATGAACATATTGAAGCTGATTTTTCAAAGCCAAAGCGTATACAGCCCCTCTTAAAAACTCTTTTAAAAAAACATTCAGATATTAGCGCTCTTATTTGCAATGCGGGGATGGGGCTCTTTGAGCATTTAGAAGAATTATCAGAGCAGCAGATTGAAGAAATTCTTCATGTGAATTTTCTTTCTCATACTTTTATCATTCGAAAGATTCTACCGACTTTAAAAAAGCAAGATCACAGTAACCTTTTATTTATGGGATCGGAAGCCGCTCTCAAAGGTGCAAAAAAAGGAACAATTTATGCGGCCTCTAAATTTGCCTTAAGAGGGCTTGCTCAATCTCTTCGCGCTGAATGCGCCTCTTCTAGCGTTCATGTCTCTATCATCCAACCAGGGATGACAATGACCCCGTTCTTTGATGAGTTACATTTCTGCCATGGCCAAGAAGAAGATGAAAAAATTTTATCTGAAGACATCGTTTCCTGCGTCCTTCTTATTTTGAACATGAGACCTGGGACAGTTATTGATGAAATCGTCCTCAGCCCTAAAAAGCATGTGATTAGATTTCAATGAGTTGAGATAAATAAGCCCAAGTACACCTTCTTGCACAATAAGGGAAAATGGATTATATTCCCCTCTTTACAAATCACGGAGTAAAAATATGAGTAATCAAGCTAAAGAAATGATCTTTGCTGAAGAAGCAAGACTTAAACTCGCAGAAGGAATCGAACAACTTGCCGACGTCGTAGGCGTTACTCTTGGACCCAAAGGTCTTAATATAGGTCTTGAAACCTCATGGGGAGCCCCTAAAATCACCAATGACGGTCACTCGATTGTAGATGATATTGAACTCAAAGACCAATATGCGAATATGGGTGTCCAAATGGGACGTGATATGTCTTCTAAAGTCAAAGAGGCATCTGGTGATGGGACAACGACTTCTATCGTTCTTTTAAGAGCTCTAGTAAAAGAGGGAGTCAAACATATTTCTGCTGGTGCAAGTCCAATTTTCTTAAAAAGGGAACTTGAAAAAGCTTCAAAGAAAATGGTCGAAGAAATTGAAAAAAAAGCGATCCCCATTTCTTCAAAAAATGACATCTTGCATATTGCAACAGTTTCTGCTTCTGGAAATGATCTGATTGGCAAAACGATTTGTGAAGCCATCGAAAAAGTTGGGAAAGAAGGTGTTATTACTATTGAAGAAGGGAAAGGAACTGAAACGACGATTGAAACTGTAGAAGGACTGCAATTTGATCGAGGCTACATCAGTGCTTATTTTTGCACAGATGTAGAAAAAATGATTGTTGAGATGAATCACCCTAAAATTTTGATTACAGACAAGAAAATTGGTTCCATTCAAGAAATCTTGGGAATTCTTCAGCTGATTGCATCGACAGGCTCTGAGCTTTTGATTATTGCAGACGACATCGATGGTGATGCCCTTTCAACGCTCGTTGTGAACAAGCTTCGTGGCTCTCTTAAAGTCGTTGCAGTAAAAGCCCCAGGTTTTGGAGATCGCAAAAAGCAACTCCTCGAAGATATGGCTTGCCTCACAGGTGCTAGCGTCATTTCTGAGGATACAGGAATGAAGCTTAGCGAAGCTAGCATTGAATCACTAGGCAGTGCAGAAAAAATCATTGTAACAAAAGATCATACAACTCTCGTTGGGGGTGATTCCCTTCCTTCTGCCATCGAAGGTCGTATTCGACAAATCGAAGCTGAAATTGCTAAGACTACAAGCAAATACGATAAAGAAAAGCTTGAAGAGAGAAAAGCCAAGCTCTTAGGTGGTGTAGCTGTTATACGTGTTGGAGCTCCTACTGAGCCTGAAATGAAGCAGAGAAAACAAATGTTTGAAGATAGCCTTCATTCAACAAGAGCGGCACTTTTTGAAGGGATTGTAGTCGGAGGAGGATGTTCCCTCTTGAGAGCAAGCCAAACCCTTTCATCAAATCGCTCTTCTCATGAAGAAGACCTCGCAGTCGACATGCTTAAAAAAGCAGCGGAAGCTCCTTTCCGCCAGATCGTTGCAAATTGTGGCTTAGATAGCTCGATCATTCTCAGAGAAGTCACCTCCAAAAAAGAAGAAATAGGGTTTAATGCCCTCACAGAGACTGTAGAAGATTTGCTGCAAAGTGGTGTAATAGATCCTGCAAAAGTTGTAAAAAACGCTCTACTTCATGCGCTTTCTACAGCTTGTACTCTTCTTCTCTCCGAAGTTCTAATCGGTGATGCTCCTGAAGAAAAGGAAACTTCTAAATCGTGAGAGATTTGAAAGAGGTTGTGATTTTATCAGCTAAGGGCATCGGTGATGCCCTTCTGATGATGGTCGCAACAAACCAGATAAGCCAAGCTGGCTATAGGGTCACTTTTTTCCATGAACAAGCTAGTCTCATCTCTCCACTTTTTCCCTCTTTTTCGATTTTACCCTATCCAGATCACGATCAGCTCCTTTCTCTCATCGAAAGGAGCTCTTTTTCTCTTCTCCAAAATGACCATGGGGAGCGTGCTTGTTATCTATGGGAGAAAAGAAAAAAAAATTCTAAGTTACCTCTAATTGGTTTTTTTCCTAAAAAAAGTCCTTATTTTTCCAGAGGGGACTTTTTTTTTAATCTTGATGAACCCATCGTGCATCAAATTGCTGCCGCTACAGCTACACTTTTAGGCCATAGCAGGATCAAACTCGACAATGGAATGCAAATCTCTCCTAACCACATTTATAGAAGATTTCCTTGGAGAGTTATCATCCATCCATTTAGTGGTGATCAGAAGAAAAACTGGACCATAGACAAATTCATCAATGTCGCAAAAAAATTGAGCGAGGAGGGTTATTTCCCAGAGTGGATGATGTCCCCTTCAGAGAAAAAAAACCTCCCACCTTCTTCTCTAGGAGGATTTCCCATTGTGACTTTTCCTTCTTTGGTAGAAAGCTCTCAGTACCTTTATGAATCTGGTTTTTTTATTGGGAATGATTCTGGCCTTGGTCATTTGGCTTCAAACATGAAAATTCCTACAATTACGATTGGCTCTAATAAAAAGTGGGTCTCTCTCTGGCGACCTGGTTGGTATCAAAATACTTTGATCACTCCTATACTTCCCTTGCCAAATTTTAAAGGGATCAATTTTTGTCTTCGTGAAAAATATTGGAGATCGTGCATCTCACCGAGTAGGGTAGTTAAAGCTTTAATGAGGATCTCATGAGAAAAGCTGCGGTGATTCCCTGCAAGGGGATTGGAGATGGATTGATCATGATGGTTGCAGCCTACGCTCTTTATAAAGAAGGGTATGAAGTCACCGTCTATCACCCCCATCTCGCTTCATTAAAAGATTGGTTTTTTCCTGTGATCTTTACACCTTGGAATGAGAACTCCTTTGAAGAGCTGAAAGATTTTGATAAAATCATCATTCAAAATGACAATAGTCCCTTCATTGCTATTTGCAAAAAACTGCAAGAGACGGGGTATCCTGTTCATGTGATTTACCCAACCTTTGAACCAAATAAGCACAAGCTCACTTCTCAAGATATCGTATTAACCCCTCTTAAGCCGATCGCGAGTGAAGTTGCTGTGGCTATGAGGAAAATCTTAGGGAATCCAAATATTACAGATCATAATGGTCTTGTGACAAAGCCACAACTCATCTATCGTAAACATAGAAGTCGAGTCATTTTACATCCAACGAGTACCTCCGCAGAAAGGACATGGTCAAAAGAACGATTTCGAAAGACCTACAAACTGCTAGAAAAAGAGGGATATGAACCTGTTTTTATTGTAGGGCCTTTTGAAATTGGTGAATGGGAAGGGGATAAAAACTACAGGGTCTTATCTTTTCCTTCTTTATCATCTCTTGGTGACTATGTTTATGAATCAGGATTTTTAATAGGAAATGAGTCAGGTTTATCCCACTTGGCGTCCAATCTGCTGATCCCTACTTTGGTGATCGCTGGATTAAAAAAGAGGATCTTGCAATGGCAACCAAGCTGGGGAGTACGCTTACTGCTCTATCCCCCTTCTTGGATTCCCAACCCTAAAATTTTGCGGCTTAGAGACCGCTACTGGCAAAAATGGATTTCTGCGAAAAGAGTATCTAGGGAATTTTTTCGTTTAGTGGCCCTATTCGACGAGTTGAAATAGTTGCTTATTTTTGACAACAAGAGGGTAATAGACCTCTGTAAACGCTTTTTTAAAATCCTCATCATTCAGATAGACGACTTTTTTTCCTTGGAATTCATCAGCAAAAGCTGGGGGTATTAAAATGCCTTGCATTTCAAATTCAAGACGTAAAATTCCATCATGAACAATGACTTCTTGCTCATTAAAATCAATGATCACTTTACCTGTTTTTGCATTAATAAATTTCATTTCTTCTCCTTGAATTGAGCTAATGAGGAGCATACCTGCAAGCCCCACAATTTTCCAATTTCTCATAAAGATCCTCTTTCAAATTCATTCCAAATAAACATGTTGATATCTGTTAATGAAACAGTGTTTGTAACAAAACTTTGCAACTTTTCTATTCTTTCTCTAAAGGCTGGGATTACGGCATCCATTTCATATTTTTTGATCCGATCACAAATCTCTTCTACAGGGATATTGGCGATTTTTTCTCTGAGAGTAGAGCTTATTTGTTTTGCTGATTGTTCAATATAAGCTAGAGCGTTTCTAAATCCTGTGTTCTTTTCAGGAAAGCACAGACCATTATCTACCTTTTGCAATCCCCATATGATATTTCCTTCTAGATCTTTGCCCTTTGGATACACCATCAGATTAAAAATATGAGCATCCGTGTCGTAAGTGGTCCAAAGGAATAAATTTACGTTTTCTAAATCTTCTTGATCGAGGATGAATGGTTTTCCTTCAGCTTCATAATCATAGTACACTTCTCCTAGATCACGAGCTCCATGGATGAATTCCTGAAGAGAGCATAGTTTTTCTTTAGAGGGCTCACCCGTTAGAGCAATAAATTTTTCATACTCTTCACTGCGAAGATGATCAGTAATGTCAAAAAAATTGCGGCTTGAATAGATGCCCATCCATGCACGTGGAGTGATCGATTCTACCCCTATAAGACACGCTGTCTCATACGCTAAAGCGTCAGTTTGAGCAGATCGATAAAGAGGAATACCATCACGGACAAGATCCCCTAGCTCATAGCTTGCAAATCCCTTTTGATTGTTAAGACAAAAGATGTCTTCATCGACTACTTTCAATACGTAGCGAGGAATGCCCTCTCCATCGATAACAAAATAGGAAGAACCACATCCATTTTTATTAGGTATGATCTGATAATAGGGAGGAAAGTGAGGAGGATTCATCTCTTGAATGAAAGAAGCCCAATGCTCTTTTTGGCTAGCAAGTTTCTCTCTGATAGTTTTAATCGCATGGAGCGCACTTAGCACTTGCTCCTCAGTCCATTCAACCGATGGGCCCCAAAACTGAGGATCTAACTGATGAAAAATTTGATGAATACTTGTCATATCGATTTGTTGAAAATCATCACTCTCATCATCTAAAGCTAATTTTTCTATGACAGGTCTGAGGACCTCCATAACAAACTGCCAATAGTCCATGGTGTGGGATCCCATTTCACAAGGAATAAGATCTCCTCTTTCTTGTCTGACTTTTTCAAGAAATTCAGCTCGTCTCATGAAGGTGGTGGTGATGAAATCTGAATCGATCTCGAGCCAATGAAGTACATTTCGAAATGCTTCCCAATCGATCAAGGGTGTATCATCAAGGGGCGGCGATGAGGGAGGATAAGAAGTCTTTAAATTAAGATCCTCTTGTGGTAGGATAGAGCTTTCCATTTTTTAATTTAATTTGTTTTTGTAATTAAATAATAACAAAAGCAAAACAAATTAAGAAGTTTCAAAATATTAATAGTTATTAATTATGAAAATTGCACATATTTCTGATTTACACATCGCTTCTCCTTCTTTTAATCCTTTGCAAATCTTTTCAAAAGAAATCGTAGGAAATCTCAATTATCTTTTGAATCGAAGAAAAATCCTCGATTCAAAAAAAATTTATTCATGGATTGATTTTATTGAATCCTTAGGTGTCAATCTGATTGTAGTTTCAGGGGACTTTTCAACGACTTCGTCGACAAAAGAACTTGAGCTTGCAAGAGCCTGGATTCAAACGGTCAAAAAACGAGGCATCGACTTAATCGCAGTTCCTGGCAACCATGACAGCTATACCTCTCGTTCGTTTCAAAAAAAATATTTCTATACATATCTTGGATCCGTTCTAGATTTTCGTGGAAATGAAGAAATTCCTTTCAGTCTCGATGAACATGGTGTCATGGTGAAGAAAGCGGGCACTAGGTTATGGATCGTAGCGATCGATACTACCTGTTATCCCTCACTTCTTTTGTCCCAAGGTAAGTTTTCTTTAGAACTTGAGAATTCGCTACACAAAGTATTAAGCTCCATCCCCCCAGATGAAAAAATTGTTCTTGTGAATCATTTTTCTCTTTTTGCCCAAGAAAATCCTTCAAAGGACCTTCTCCAAAAGGAGAGGCTCACAGACCTTATTCGCCAATACTCCAACATCCAGCTTTACTTGCATGGCCATACCCATCGTCACTGTATTGTTGACCTTCGTCATGAGAATCTTCCTGTCATTATGGATGCAGGGTGCTTATCTCAAAAAGATCGAAGCACTTGGAATCTCATCGACCTCAAAGAGCAAGAGGCCCATGTTGATGTTTATTTAGGTAAAGAAAATGAGGATTGGGCCGTGTTCAAAAGTTATGATTTCACCTGGAGTTAATATGTCTTTCCCTGTTTGGTATGAAAAAGGTGTAAAATTTGGATGTACAAAATGTGGTAAATGTTGCACAGGATCTCCAGGCTACGTATGGCTCACGGACGAAGACATAGAAAATCTTTCTAATCACTTCAAAATGGATAGAGAGACTTTTTGCAAAACCTACACAAGAAGTGTAGGAGGTAAGCGCTCCTTACTTGAAGATCGCTATTCATATGACTGTGTTCTATTAAAAAACAATCAGTGCACAGCCTATAAAGCCCGTCCTAAGCAATGCAGCCAGTTTCCTTTCTGGAAGTCTGTCATGCGCTCTAGCAAGACATGGCACGAAGCAAAAGAAATGTGCGAGGGGATTGATAATCCTGAAGGCAAGCTCTTCTCCAAAGATGAAATTCAAGAGCTGATGAAATGAAAAAATATATCTTCAAACCTTACTCTGAACGATTCCCTTATCTTTTTTCTGAAGAAAAAAACCGTATTCTCAATGTCTTGGAAGATGTGGTGATCGAGCATGTCGGTTCTACAGCGATTCCTGGAATGGGTGGCAAAGGGATCATTGATATAGCAATTGGTGTAAAACATGGTTTCTTAGAAAAAGTCACTATCCCCCTAGAATCGCTAGGTTATGAATGTAGAAGAAATCACTGTGGCCCTGAGAAGCTTTATTTCCGCGGGGACCTTCCAGATCTAATAGAAGGGATGCGTAGATACCATATTCATGTAATGCCCTATAAAAACCTTGAATGGAATCATTTTATTTATTTTAGAGATTATCTGATAGCGCACCCCGAAGAAGCGCAAAAATATGCAGAGCTCAAAAAAGAAGCTTCTTTAACGGCAAATGAAGTGGGAGAGAAATATCGTGAGCTTAAAGCCCCTTTCTTTATCCGAATTCTTAAACAATGAATCCCTATTCTTTGAAAAGCAACCGCAGACCCATCATTCTTTTATCATTCAAAGCTAAATAGTCAGGGTGTTCTATAAAGGAAACTTCCTGCTCTAGCAATATCTCTTTAGCATGAAGTAGTGAACTTACTTTAATATCAAGGTGAGTAATTCCTTCCGACTGATTTTCTTCAAGCTTGATGATAGGACAATCCCCTCCCATCCACTCTGTGAGAGTAGGTGGCTCGAGGGGTGCGAATAATTGATCGAAGAAAGCTGAAAAAATCATTGAGTCTGTCGTAGAAAAGACAATACGGTCAATACCTTGTACGCTGAGATAATCTTTTTGTTTTTCTTCTAACTGCTTTTTGCAAGATTCTCGAACTTTTTGGATGTCTAAAGTCTCTTCATAATAACTTTTGAGGCCCACAACAAATGACTCTTTATCGCTCATAGATAAAAAGTAATCAAAAGGTCTTACTGAAGAAGGAGCTGATGTAAAGATATAAGGGTCGATGTAGTGCGTTTTATAAAGTTCTAAATTTTCTTTTCCTGATTCAAGTTTAAGGTGAGGGCGAATACCTTCAGGAATTTGACTAGAATGGACTGAGCAGATTTTTTCATCAGAATACCGAATTTCGCGGAGTCTAAGCTGAGGGCGTGCTTCTGATAGAGAATTTGTTTCAAAGATCAGGGAGGAAAATCGTGGGGGCCTTCGCAAAAAGATCCGTCTTAAGCCCCCCATCTGATAGAAATAAATCAAATGAATGAATAAGTTACCGACAAAAACGTTGCTAGATAACCTTGGCTGCTCATAATATCGACATACGGGAAATTTAGAAGGGGGATAAAATTCGGCTAATTTCAGCTGATGAATGAGAAAATGGTGGAGCGTATAGAGATCTTGCTCTCTATCACAGATAATACTGATATGATCTACGCGCTCAAAAAGTGGTTTGATCTCATTCATAGGCTTGAAAAATACTTCTTGTTCCCTTAAATCACAGATTATAGCAATTCAATAGCCTGTCAAGGAAAAACATGGTAGACCTAAGCGCCATTCCTGATCACATACGACCATCCATCGAAGCTTGGCTTCAAAAAGGATTTGATGCACAAACTCATCAAGAGATCCACCGCCTTCTGGAGCAGAATCCCAAAGAACTGATCGATTCATTTAGAGGGAACTTAGCTTTTGGAACCGGGGGCATGAGAGGTCTTATGGGGGTGGGCACAAATCGTTTGAACATCTATACCATTCGGAGAGCAGCTCAAGGCGTTGCACTATTTTTGAAAGAAAAATATGGGAAAAATAGTAAACGCAAGCTCAGCGTTGTCATCGGATATGACTCTAGGCATCACTCTTTTGAATTTGCTAAAGAAGCAGCGAGATGCTTTGCAGCCCATAAAATTATCGCTTACGTATGCCCAGATCCAAGCCCAACTCCTTTTGTTTCATTTGCATGTCGCCATCAAAAAAGTGTTGCTGCAATGATGATAACTGCCTCTCATAACCCTCCTGAGTATAATGGCGTTAAAGTTTATGGAAGTGATGGAGCTCAGGTAGTGCATCCCTCTGATGAGAATATTGAAAAAGCTGTAGAAAGTGTACGTTTTGAAGACATATTGATTACTCCTCCAGATCACCCGTTGATTGAAACCCTTTCCTTGGATGTGGAAGATGCTTATCTCCATAGCTTAAAAAAGCTTCAAATTCACCGCAGAGAAGATCACGAGACGGGTGAAGATCTCTGCATCGTTTATTCTGCTTTGCATGGTGTTGGCAAAAATTTAATCCTTAGAGCCCTTCATGAATGGGGATTTCCTCATGTTTCTTTAGTACAGAGCCAAGCGGAGCCTGATGGTAGTTTTCCGACCGCTCATAAACCTAATCCTGAAGATAAGGAAGCGTTGCAGCTAGGTATTGCGCAGCTAAAAAAAGAAAAAGCCGATCTTTTTATTGCAACAGATCCGGACGCTGACCGTATGGGTGTAGTTGTCATGCATAAAGGGAGGCCTCATATCCTTACTGGCAACCAAATCGCTTGCATCTGCCTGTTCCATATTTTATCTTCTTTTAAAGAGCTCTCGATCCTTCCTCCTAAATCTGCTGTTATTACTACCATCGTTTCCACGCCCCTCTTTAAAACGATAGCCTCTCATTTTAAAGTAAAATGCTTTGAGGTTTTGACAGGATTCAAATTCATTGCCGATTTGATCCATAGATGGGAACTTGGGATCGATTCCCATACCTTTCTTTTTGGAGCTGAGGAATCTTATGGCTATCTGTTTGGAACTCACGCTAGGGACAAAGATGGGATCATCTCTTCGTGTCTGATCGCTGAAATCGCCACCCTTTATAAAACCCGATCTTTGACACTGATTGATTTTGTAGAGCAACTTTATGAAATGTTTGGTATTTATCGAGAAGGACAACTCTCACTCTCTTTTCCAAGCTCTGATCCTGAAAAAATGAAAAAGGTCATGGATCATATAAGACACCAACCTCTCCCTGAACTTGAAAATGCATCCGTCATCCACACATCTGACTATTATATTCAAGAACAAAGGCCCCCTCTTTTACCTAAAGCCGATGTGTATATCCTTGAATTCTCAGATGAGATCAAATTAATCCTCCGCCCCTCAGGAACTGAGCCCAAAATGAAGATTTATGGAATGATTCACGGGGCATATCAAGACCAATTAGACGCCGCTATCACAGATCTTGACCTCAAGCTTGAGTCAAGGATGAAAGCGATGAAAAGTTATATAGAGAAGCTCAGTATTTAACGCGCTCTGGATATTTGATACGAAGGTGTCTTGTGACCGAGAGGGTTTTGACCATAGTCTTCTTTACTATTCCCAGCTCCTCAAATGTAAGCTGACAGTTATCAAATTGTCCTTCCTCTGCTTTTTCAGACACAAGCCGATCAACAAGTTCTCTAATAGTCTCTTCGGTTGGATCGTCCATAGAACGAGACGCGGCTTCTACAGAGTCAGCGATCATGATAATAGCCGATTCTTTGGTGCGGGGCTTTGGGCCTGGATATTTAAATTGTTTTTCATTTACGAGGTCTGGATCGCCTCCTACTTGCTCGATTTGCTTAGCGTAAAAAAAGTAGGCTAGAGTCGTACCATGGTGTTCTTTAATGATATCAATAAAAGGTTTTGGCAACCCATGTTTTTTGGCTAAAGCTTCCCCTTCGGCCACGTGAGCAATAATCACTTGCGCTGATTCTACAGGAGTCAAGAGCTGGTGGATATCAAATCCCCCCATCTGATTTTCAGTAAAGTAGTGGGGATTAAAAAGCTTACCAATATCATGATAAAGGGTGGATACTCGACAAAAGAGCCCATTGGCTCCAATAGATTGGGCGGCGGCTTCTGAAAGAGAGCCTACAACAAGAGAGTGTTGGTAGGTTCCAGGAGCTTCAAGGCTTAGTCTTCGAAGAAGGTCATTATTGGGATCCATGAATTCCATCAGGGTCATATCTGTCATGACTTGGAATCCCATTTCGATTAAAGGTAAGATCGCTACAATCAGCAAGGCGGTTATCGACATGCAGATCAAAGTAGAAATTAGATCATGGATCAAAGAAAAATCAAAGAGCTGATGTTCTGCGAGCTTGAAGGCAATGATCACCGGGATAGAGCAGAGCCATCCAAGAGCGCAAACAACGAAAACCTCTTTTCTTTTCCGAAGGGTTTTAGCAAATAAAATCGTCGCCATTCCCGCGACTAGGTTGACAAACAGAAAGCGGCTATGGTCTACCGATAAGCTCACCCCTAATACAACAGTGAGAATGAAAGTAGAAAACAAAGCGATGTGTTTGTCCAAAAGGACGCAAATCAAAATTGCTGCAAACGGAACTAAAAGAGGAAATTTGACGAATTCAATGAGTGGCTTCGTCGGATCCATAAAGAAAAACTCAATCGCTTTACTCACCATCAGAGTCATGACTAAAATGGTAATATAAAGCCCTAACTTTCTAGTTGATAGCAAAAGATATCGATGGTTGTAATAGAGATAGATAGCTCCCATCATGACTACGATAAAAGAAAAAAGAGCACTGGAGAGAATTTGTTCGAATCCAAAGACATTTCTTTCAGCCAGTAGTTGTTTTTTCATCGCTTGGATGATTTGAAGATGGTGTTTATTGACCTCTTCCCCTTTATCGATCAACCGTGTTCCTGATCGAACTTTGGTGTACTTATCTGGAATTGAAGCCTCTACAACCTGACGGAAAAAGCGCTGAGCTTCGGCATCGGGCTCTAGTTTCCAAGGGGTCGATTCAAAGTAATCAATCACATAATGAACTGCATCTCTATCAAAATGAAATTTATTAACGATTCTAGATTCAATTTCTTTCCAAACCCTGGGGGGTATTGAATAAGTACTTTCCTTTTCATCCCACTCAAAATAGTCATCAAGAGGGACCTGGCTGAATTTTATCTTTTCGTAAGTTCTTGAATCACTGATCCTAATACTGGCTAGCTGATCATCAACAACATCGGCTATATTATACATTTGCTCAAAACCTGAGCGTGATACTTTATTGCGCCAATTCCGATGGTTGACAAGATAGTCGTCAAAATGTCCTCTAATATCCTTCACTTGAGAGGGGTCGAGTCGGTAAATGATCCCCACATCCTTCATCGCCTCCTGCCGGAGTACTAAGGTTGCCTCGTCATCGGGAAATTGAAAATCAACTTGTGCGACGACAAATCCCTTGGATTTACCACTCACTTCTACGAAGTCAATATTGATGTCTCGAAAATGAAAAAATAGAGTAAGGGCAAAAAAAATCAAAAGCCCCAATAAAAAGCGCTCCCCTAACTGCTCATCGCTGAGGGAGCTTTTCCACTTTTCTTTGGCTTTTTTCTCTAGGGAACCTTTCGGCATGCCTATCCTTTTTTCTGCTTTCTTTTCTCATAGCATATTTTCTTTGATAAGGATAAACAAAATATGAGTTTTCTTACAGGATGGGACGATTTTTCCTAAAATCTCTTCCCAATTATTAAGGGAACTCAGTAGTTTAAAAAATGGTACCCGTATTCTTTTTAAGAGTTTTTTGGTATTATTCAGCATTAATATCCAGAGGAAGCATGAAACCTTATCTAGTCATCGCAAGAGCTTATCGTCCTAAAACGTTTGCTGAGGTCTGTGGTCAACAGGCTATTGTGCAGATGATGAAAAATGGGATTGCCCTGAGCAGAACATCCCATGCCTACCTTTTTTGTGGACCCAGGGGCACAGGAAAAACGACACTGGCCCGTCTTTTTGCGAAAGCTCTGAATTGTGAAAAATTAAACCCTGAGTCAGAGCCCTGTAACACATGCCGCAGTTGCAAGGAGATTAATGAAGGCCACTCCCTTGATGTCATCGAAGTTGATGGCGCCTCAAATCGAGGGATTGATGATATACGGCAGCTGAATGAAACCGTGGGCTATACTCCTTCTGGAGGCAAATACAAAGTCTACATCATCGATGAAGTTCACATGCTTACAAAAGAGGCTTTTAATGCTCTATTAAAAACTTTAGAAGAGCCTCCTGCTAATGTGAAATTCTTTCTTGCGACAACAGAACCCCATAAAGTTCTTCCTACGATTGTAAGCCGGTGTATACGATTTGATTTAGCCCGTATTCCCTTAGAAATCATTGAGCAAAAGCTCTCAAAGATTTGCTCTGATCGAGGGGTGAAAGTAGAAGCTAAAGCTTTGCAAATTCTTGGAAGGCAGGCGGAAGGATCTCTTCGAGATGCTGAATCGATGCTAGAGCAACTTCTGTGCTATAAAAGCGATTTATTATCTTCTGATGATGTGCAAATAGTTTTTGGCTTCCCTACATCAAAATTATTTGAGCGTCTAGATGAAGCTTTTGCAAAAAAAGAGATCGCACAAGGATTTATGATTGCAAAAGAGATCGCTGAGGCAGGGCTACATTTTCACCATGTCATGGAAGGTCTTATTGATTATTTTAAAGAAGTTCTCCTTGCACATCATGGTTTATCTGATAGTCATAAGGCTCAAACGAAAATCTATTCTAAAAGTGAATGTCATCGAATATTACAATTTTTAGCAGATGTTTATTCAACAAAAGTCATCCAAAAGCAGGTACAACTCGAAATGGTTTTCCTGCGCGTTATCCAAATAGGAAAAGAGGTAGCGATTGATGAACTTTTAGAGAGAATCGACTCCCTGGAATCCTCACCGTCTCAGAAAGGAGTACTGGAACTTACCCCCCCTCCAGTGTTTACCCCAAAACAGGAAGAGACCCCTGAGAGAATCGAGGTTCCACACACCCAAACCAAATCGCCAATCCATGAACCTATGCCCAACCCGCTTATTGTAGAAGAGGTAGTGACTGTAGCAGCGCCTACAAAGATGGCACCTTCTCCCCTTTCAGCGAATGAAAAGAATAAGATTGATAACATCATTCGGTTTGCGAGCGTGGAGATGCGGGGCATCATCAAGTAATCTCATTGATCTAGAAATATAGATTAAACTAATATTTCCTCCACAACAAACCTTAAGGAGGTTTCTATTCAATAAAATATCCCATCATCTAAATCAAGCAAGAATGATTCTTGCGAGTGTCTCTTTGACACAAATGCCGAAAACTCGGCTCATTCATTCACTTCCACCTCATATAAAGCCCCCTTCTCTTTTAGTAAAAGTGCCCCCTCTTAGACCTATAGCACATGTAGCTTCTTCAGCTTCTATCCTTTGTGCTTTAACTTGTCTTGGTGTGATGAGCACTGCTGAAGATCCTATCAAAAGGGTTGAAGACAAAATCAAGCAAAAAGAAAAGGAGCGTGAGGAGATGTGGAAACGCTATGACTTTGAATATAAAGAAAGTGAAGCCTTTCAAAGGGGCTTTGCTATGTCTCTAGCAGAAATCAATCGGGAGATTGAAGAGCTCAATCGTGAGCTTACAATCTTACTATTTGCAAAGGAATCTGCATCCCTATAATTAAAAACCCACCTTTTCAAAAGGTGGGTTTTAAAGAAGCACGAATACTTGCCTATTTGTCCCTCATAGCTACAATTAAAAAATTTCTGTGTCTAGTTCTTTTTGAGAAGTTTAGGTACCATTTCTTCCTTTTTGAATAAAACAAGGAAATTCATATGGAAATCTTATCCCATCGATTCTACACTTTTCCTATTCCACCAGACTTGTTAGATCCAACGGCATATTCAATGCTAAGCCGTATGCACATTCACGAACGAACCTCTCTGGGAGAAGATCTTGAAGAGATTACTTTTATTGCAGTATCGGTATTCGAGATGGTTCGTCATCCGGGCTTTTTGCTAATTTCAATTCAAAAAGCTATATGCGAGGTTTATACCGCTGCTGGGAGCGAGGTAACCGTTGAAGTTTTCACCCGAACGATTGGTCTAATCGTTCCACGACCCCCTGAAGGATCATCTATTTCTTCAATAGACATTATGCTATAGATCCAAATGCGGAGAACTTGAAAAAAGATCTTAGTTTTATATCAGATACACTTACACAATTTTACGCATCTTAAAAAGATTGATTCCCTCCTTAGCAAACAGCAACCCAATCCCTTTACCAATACTGCGACTACCTCCAGTTACAATGACTTTTTTTCCCTTCAATTTCATAATGATTTAGAGTTTATTTACAGAAGCTTTATCTCTTTTTCGTTGGACTCCTTCATCTAAGGCAACAGGGTGCTGCCCAATTGGAAAACCTACCAGTTCATATCTTCTACATATGATGCTGAGTTTCTTTTTTCGTCTTTATTTTTTTTATCTTCTGAAGAGGGATTGAACTTAGCTCAGCCTCTATCTCATCGATGGTTGGCAGCTGTCCTTCGAGCTTTTTAGGCAATGAGGAGACAATTTTCGTTTCATATTCAGCCACTCCTATCGGCTTATGGATATCTCGCAGTGCATACTCCGCAATGAAATTATCTTTCCTCTTGCAAATTAGAATGCCAATTGTTGGATTGTCTGCAGGTTTCCTCATAAGATCATCAACAGCTGATAGGTAAAAGTTCATTTTTCCAGCGAACTCAGGTTTGAAGTCCACTGCCTTCAGTTCAATAACAACAAAGCACCTAAGATTCAAATGATAGAACAAAAGATCGATATAGAAGTCTTTCTTGCCTATCACTAGATTCACCTGCCTTCCAACAAACGCAAATCCTTGCCCTAACGCACACAAAAACTTCTCAACATGAGCAAGTAATCCATCTTCTAGGTCCTTTTCAACATGCTCTGTAGTCAGCTCGAGAAAATCAAAATTATAAGGATCCTTTAGAGTGTCATGAGCTAATTTAGAATGTGGGCTAGGCAACCTAACATGAAAATTGGTAATCGCTTTGCCATGTCGTTGATAAGTTTTTATTTTAATTGAATCTATTAATGCATTTCGGGACCAGCCCTCTTGAATGACCATATTGGCATACCAAAGGCGCTCCTCCAAAGACTTAACTCCTTCAAATATAGCTATGTTATGACCCCAAGGGATATTGAAAACGGGCAGCTCTTCTAATTTACCCACAACTTGTGGGTAAATTGAATATGCGAGATAAAACGCCCTCATCCTGCCCATGTTTGTCCTAGAAAAGCCTTCGATCCCAGGAAACTCATTCTGAATGTCTCTTGCGATCCTATCTATGACACCTGACCCCCACCCATCTTTTTCTTTTCTTTCGACAATTTCTTTGCCTATATCCCAATATAAACGAATAAGCTCTCGATTGACGGCTAAAGTAGCTTTGAATTGAGCAGATCGTATCTTTTTCTTAAGTTCAGTCACAAACTTGGCGTAGTCGATAGAAGTGACGTCTTCCTTTTTGGAGACAGTTTTTTTGCTTTTTGCCATTTATAAGTTCTCTATTGATGACCAAGCGCAGTTTGCGGTCACAGAAATTATGAGACAATAGCACTAACTGGAGAAAAATTAAAATAATTTTAGGATAGCTTCGCCTCGTCAGCAGCCTAAAATTTGTTTAAATTGATATAAAATTCTGCTGTGTCTGCCTATGAAAAATCGGATTCGTATCTCTACGATGGAGCTTGCTATCGAGGTAAGCGGAGAACTTGAAAGAAGCTCTTAATTTGGTATTTTCTCTCTATTATGAACTCGCTTTGGAAGGAATAAAGAACAGACCATCGCGAGTATCATCAAGATCGCAAGATATATAAGCATGGTTTCATAACCAAATTTGAACCCTTCATGGAGCCAAGGAAGAATTGGAGACTCTGATCCAACGATACTTTCTGCAGCTGCAGGATCGGACAACAAAGAGGCTGTATGCTCATGAAGTGCTTCTTTAATTTTTCCCATGTAGGGTGACAAAAAGCGACTTGTTCCCATACGAAAAGAGACTCCGGCAACAGCCAAACCCATCACACCACCAATTTCTTGAAAGGTCATAAACATCCCCGAAGCGATTCCTGCCATATGGTGAGGCAAAGAGGAAAGGGCCTGAGACGCAGAAGGCCCCCACGTAAGGACCCATCCAAACCCAATCAAGAGACAAGATCCATAGATCGTTAACTTCGATTGAAAAAGAACAGCAATAAATAGAGTGAAGAATCCTGCTAGTAATAGTTTCTTCGCTCCAGTTTTTTCATACAGTTTTCCTATAGGGATAGAAAAAAGAGCAACAGGTACTGTAATTAGTAACATTATTAATCCTACTTGCAATGAAGAGATCCCTACTTCATTTTGTAAATAGAGAGGAAAAAAGAAAAAAACAGACCAGACAAAACCTATCAAACATCCGTTACAGATCGATGCAAAAACAAATCCAGAGTGAGCAAACAAATTAGGATGAAAAAGAGGTTCTTTACTTCTCTTTTCTACAATAATAAATAACGCTAAAGAGAGGAGCGCCACGCTAAAAAGGGAGATGACCCCGATTGAATTCCATCCCCAGCTTGGGCCTTGCATGATACCACTTGCACTCCCACCTACTAAAAGACTAATTAATAAGACGCTGCTCCAGTTGCAATAGGTTGAATGTGTCTTCTCTTTTTCAACAAAAAGAAAAACTAAAATCAAAGCGATCAAAAGAAGAGGGATATTAATTAAAAAAATCCATCTCCAACTTAAGTAGCGCACCATAGCGCCTCCGAGCAGAGGCCCGATAGAAGAAGCTATCGATGTCACTGTCGCCCAAATCGCTATCGCTGTAGCTTTTTTGCTTTCTGGAAACTGGTGGACTGTGAGCGCCTGCGAAAGAGCGAGTACTGAAGCCCCAGCGAGTCCAAACATCCCCATGGAAATGATGACGAGTAAAATAGATTGTGAGAGCCCAGCACCAAGGCAGGCTAATGCTAAGCCAAAAAGTCCCAGCATGTAGAATAATTTTCTTCCATAAGCATCTCCGAGTTTGCCTATAATTAAGAGGGCAATACAAATACAAATTCCATAGGAGTTCATCATCCATTGCAGCTGTAGAACGCTCGCCTCCAGTTCAGCTTGGATCGATGATAGTGACATATTAATACTTGACCAACCCGCCGCAAGAGCTGCCATCCCTAATAAAATTCCCAAAACAGCCATGGCTCTAGAAAACATTTTGATACCTAACTTAAAAATATTTAGTCTCGTTTGACAGTCTATATTACAATTTCTGCTGTTTTGCGTCGCTTAGCAATCGATGGATTTGTCCTAACAAATAAAAGGGCACAGAGATCAACTTATATTGGTGTGATCCCCCACTTCCTTCAGCGATTTCAGCAAAACATAAACTGGGCTTATCTGAATTAACCCTAACTGCAAGACTTGATTTTTTTTCTTTAATAAACTCGCGTAATGATTTAAGGCTTCCTGTAGTTCCTGACTTTACTTCTACTGGCACTACTCGATCCTCATGCTGTATAACATAGTCCACTTCAGCTGTAGATGTAGCCTTTTCTCTATTCCAATAATATAACATAGGCGGAATATAGGATGGCTCTATAGTTCTTAATATTTGCCCTACCAATTGCTCAGCTATTCCTCCTTTATTGATCAGTGAAATTTCAGATACTGATGCTAATTGGTGCAATGAGAGGCCTAATGAAACAGAGCAAAGTCCACAATCTAATAAAACCACTTTAAAAAATTTATCGTGACTTTCTGCGCCAAGGGGGATGCCGTTTGCAGATGAGGATATGACTCGAGAAGATACTCTGGCTTTTGAAAGCAGCTCTAGAGCTTGTTTTAGAGGAGCAGAATTAACTCCAGGATTAACATGGGTGTAAACAAATTTTTGTCCAAGCTGCCTTGGAATAGCTCTCATAACATCTTCTAAACGATCAACCGAAAGTCTACCTTTGTATTTTGAGAAATCCTCACGATAAGTTGTTAAAAGATCATAATGAATCTGCTCTATTTTATTGAGATCACTATGATTTTTCCAAGATACGATTGCTTGGGGCATTCCCCCAATAATCAAGTACTCTTTAATTAATTTGATCAACTGCACATGAATTGCCTCAGGAATTTCGATTTTCCAATTATAATTTTGAATATAAGAGCGCAATTCGGATTTTTCTAGGGCATCTAAAAATTCTTCAAACGAAAGTGGTTCTAAATACAGATAACCGATTCTTCCGACAGGCATACTAAATTCATGCTCAGCAAGAGAAAAATCAAGTAATGATCCCGCGGCAACAACAGGCAGCTCTGGCATGTCTTCAGCAAACCAGCGCAATTTTGCTAAAAGCTGAGGAGCAGCTTGAATTTCATCTAAAAATAAAATGGATTCATATGGATTGATTTTATGACCGAGCCAAGCTGAAATATTAACCAGAATCTCCTCGGGGTTATTTGAACTAAAGAGAGTCTGCGAATCAGGCCTTTTCTCAAAATTTATCTCGACAAGACGTCTTCCTTGCGTTTTAGCTAAATCCCGAATAATCCAGGTCTTTCCCACTTGACGAGCGCCCCGAATCACTAAAGGCTTACGTTCATTAGAATTTAACCAGCTTATCAAAAATGAAGACCGATCCCTTTTCATAATCCCTCCTTTATATACTAAGTTTTATTCTTTTTCAGATTTAAGTCTAGAAATTTAGGGGCTGTTTTCCAGAGCAAGTCTCATTTTTTAGGGGCTGTTTTCTAGAGTAAGTCTATTTTTTTTAGGGCTGTTTGGAAGCAATGTTTCTTTAGAATTCTATATACGTCTTATTTTTAGCTGTTTATGAAAAGTTAAGCATATTCCTCACTTTAATCACTTTTTTTTCTAAGCCTTAAGGGAGAATTGGGGCACAAAGATCCCCTTATTTATCCGTTGGTAATAGTTAGATTTTTTTTGAAACGTTGAAAGGAACCAAAAAATTGTTTATCCTTTTCATCAAATTACAGAAAGGACAAACTCCATGGGAAGTGGTTTTTCTAAGATGAAAAAGCAAGCCAAACTCTTTGGTCAGCAATTCAATAAAATCCAAGAAGATCTGAAGAATACTGAAGTTGTAGGTGAAGCAGGAAATGGGCTTGTCAAAGTGATTTTGACAGGGGATAAAAAACTAAAAAAGATTTCGATTTCTAAAGATTGCGTAGATCCTGAAGATATTGAGGGCCTTGAAGATTTGATTCAAGCAGCCTTTAATCAGGCTTTAGACAAAACAGAAGACTCTAATCCGATGAACCAACTTTCTGGTTCTCTTCCTTTCTCTATCTAATCATCATAGAACCTACGATGATACTCTTCGAGTAAGTCGTAGGTTTGTTTATAACTATAACAATTGAGCACATCCGACACGAGTTTTAGAGCCATATCTGAAGTGGTTTTTCTGATGATATATTTAATCATTGGGATATGCCGAGGTGAACAAGACAATCGATTAAATCCAAGACCTAAAAGCAAAGGTGTGTAGAGAGGATTTGAGGCCATCTCTCCACAGATGCTGACAGGGATATTGCAAGCCTTGGATTGCTCCATCACAAGCTTTAAGAGTCTGACAATGCTCGGATGACACCCTCGATAAAGATCTGCTAAGATCGTACTTTGGCGATCTACTGCAAGAGTGTATTGTATTAGGTCATTCGTTCCAATTGAGATAAAATCACAACTTTTTGCGACAGCATCTATCATGATCGCAATCGAAGGCACTTCTATCATGGCACCAATCGGTATGCGTGTAATAATACCAAGTTCCTTCTGAACGCGGTGGACAATATCTTTCACCTCATGAATCTCAGAGACATCGCTGATCAAGGGAAAAAGCAAATTAAGGTTTTTTCCCTGAGTAGTTTTGATGATCGCTTTGAGCTGTGTGTAGAGGATGTGGGGATTACGAAGTAAATAACGAATAGAGCGACATCCTAGTGCAGGATTGGCTTCTGGTTGCAAAGAAGAAGAAAAATTTTTATCCCCTCCTATATCAAAAACACGAAAGGTGATTGGAATTTCTTTTGTTTCTTGAATGAGACGCTCATAAACAGCGAGTTGTTGATCTTCAGTGACCTGTGCGATGTCATCTTGAAGAAAGAAAAATTCAGACCTGAGAAGACCTATAGCTGGCACTTGATATTCAAAAAGCTTGGGGATGTCGATTAAATTTTCGATATTGGCCATGACTTCAACCGGAACTTGGTCTTGGGTCATTGCTGGGATGTGGACACTCTTTTTGAAATAACGGTAGCGCTCTTTATGTTTCTCATATCGTTCTTTATATTCATTAATACACTCTGGTGAGGGATTAATAATGACGAGCCCTTCATTGCCATCCACAATGACAGGGCAGCGTGTCATATCTTGGAGATCTGTGAGATCAATGTCTGCTACGTATGGAATTCCTTTGGCTCTTGCAATCAGCGCTGCATGAGAGGTTTTTCCCCCTGTCTGGGAAACAAACGCCTTCACAAAATCATAGCTAGCTTCCGCTGTATGTGATGGAGTGATTTCTTGAGCAAAAATAATCGAATCAACAGGACAATTAGAATAGAGTTTAGAAGAAGAAGGAAGTAAATGATTCAAAATCCTTTCCGAGAGGTCTCTTACATCGATTAATCTTTGCTGAAAGAAATGATCTGCTATTTTTGCAAATTGCTTCTCATAGTCGGTGATTGCAGAATGAAAAACAGCTTCTGTATTTCTCATCATATGTCTGATTTTTTCTTCTATTTCAACAGTGATGAAAGGATCATCAAGCATTTCGATATGTGAATCTATTATGGAAACGGCTTCTGTAGAACCTTCTGATTGAAGCGATTTTTGTAAGTAAAGCAGGTCAATTTTTGAAGATCTGATTGCTGAACGGTAACGCTCTATTTCACGATCTACTTCATGCAAAGAAATATGAAATTCGGGATAACGTCTTGATTCGACTTTAAGAAAAAATGAGTTGCCAACTGCGATCCCTTCGCTAATGGGAATCCCCTTTAAGGTCCTCTCGGAGGTGTGTGTTTGAGCAGTTGATTTCATCATCTCAATGAAAAAAAGTAAAACTCACAGGATATCACCAATAAAGAGATTCAAACAATATGTTTTTCGTATTGCTGAGAAGCTTTTTTTCTCTTTTCTTTGGTTAGTTTTTGCCTTTTCTCTATGGTTTGGAGGAGTTTTATATTGAATTCCTTAGCAGAGTGATATCCCATTTTTTTGAGGCGATGATTGAGAACAATCGTTTCTAATAATAATACTACATCTCTTCCTGGTTTCACAGGCAGCAGATAGAACGGGACTTTGATCCCTAACATCTCACTTTGTTTTTCCTCAAGGCCGATACGGTCATAGAAATGGGTGTCATCCCACTCTTCAATTTTGACTATGATATCGATTTTTTTCGATTCACTAATACACACAGCGCCATAAATATGGGCGACATTAATGATCCCTATTCCTCTGATCTCAAGCAAATGTCGAGTTAAGTCTGGGCCTGATCCTTCCAAATAAGTCCCTTCTTTTTTTCTTACTAGAACGACATCATCCGAAATGAGGCGATGTCCTCTTTCGATCATTCCTAGAGCTGTTTCACTTTTCCCAACAGAAGAATCTCCTTGGATCAAAACTCCCATACCAAACACTTCAACAAGTGTTCCGTGGCAGGAAATCGTAGGCGCAAACTCTTCAGAAATGATAACTGTGAGCTGCGAAATAAATGATGTTGTGGTCATCGAAGTGCGAAGGAGGGGAATTTTTCTCTCTTCACAAATTTGAATCATTTCTTCTAGTGGGAAGAGCTTTCTTGTAACAACTATCCCAGGCAATTTGCAAGTTAGGATTTTCTCAAGACGGTCATACCTTTGCTCTTTGGGAAGATCCTTTAAATATTCCATTTCGAGCTTTCCAAATACAAGCATCCTCTTTTGGCTATATCCTTTGAGATATCCTGAAAGGATGAGGCCTGGTCTTTCTATATCCATCGCTTTTAAAGAGCGCTCTGCTCCCATCTTTCCTGCGACGATTTGAAGGGAAAGGATTTTTCCATACTTGATTAGGAGCTCTTCTATCGATATCATGTTTATATCTCTTTAATAGATCGTTGGCTTGGCTATAAAATTCTATTTACCTAGCTTGGTAAGTTATGTATAAAAAAAATGAAGGTAAAAAAGATAAGGAATTAAAGCAATGACAAGAAAAAAAGTTGTCATCGTAGGTGGTGGATTTGCAGGTCTGAACGCTGCAAAAAAACTGATTA
>CAYSAJ010000005.1:0-85395 GCA_964429005.1 uncultured bacterium
AGTTGAGAATTCTTTAATCGGAGTTGTAGGACAAATTCATCCTATCGTGGAAAACAATAATGGTATTCGTTATCCCCTTTACTTCGCTCAAATTGACCTAGAAACTCTTTTTAAGCTTTCCAATCACAAATATTGCATGAAACCTCTCCCTCTTTTTCCTAGCTCAGAAAGAGACCTAACGATTCACATTCATAAGAATTTGAGTCTGCAAAAAGTGATTGATGCAATCTTAGATCAACGATTCTTTCTTCTTGAATCAGTAAGGCTAGTGGACATCTATGAAAGTGAAACGCTGGGAAAAGATCGAATAAGCGTTACGCTTCGTTTTGTATATCGTGACAACGACAAAACCATACAATCACAAGAAGTGGATAATACTCACTCACAAATCTTGCCTGTACTTCAAGAAAAGCTTCAGGGGTTTGTTTTCAGCTAAATTAATCGATTTTTCTTGAAGAAAAGGATCGTTTGAGCAATCTTTACTTTCTAAAGAAGAAATATTAGTGAGGCAAGCTTATGAAAACACACTTAGCGATTTTGGTGGGCGTTGCATCTCTGGCGTTGACAAGTTGTCAAAAAAACAAAAAGCCCCGAGATGAAGAAGTCGTTTCTCAAAGGTTCTATCACAGATACGGCTATGCCATGTCGAAAAGTGAATGGGAACAAGAAGAACAACCAGGACAAGTCGTTACAACACAAAGAAATGGTGTAACTATTTCCTCTTCCTACGAAGGAGGAGTCTTACATGGTCCTACAACGGAAACTTATCCTCATAGCCAAACTTTGCGCATTAGACAACTTTTTGATAAAGGAACTCTTTGCAAACAGACATTCTTTGATATAAGAGGCGTACCTCAAAAAGAAGAAACCTATCTTTCTCCTTCTGATGTAAAAGTCATTTCCTGGTACAAAAATGGGGTCCCCAAATCAACAGAAGAATACTCAAGTAATGAACTTGTATATGGTGAATACTACAGTCCCCAAAACGAACTTGAATCTAAAGTAGACCGTGGTCGTGGCGTTAGAACGCAACGCACTCAATCAGGAGAGCTTCTTACAAAAGAAACCTTTGAAAACTCTCAAGTCATTCGAAGAGAAACATTTCATCCTAATGGCGTTCCTCATGAAATTGTAAGTTTTCAGGGTGGCAAACTTTCAGGGGAAAAATGCAAATTTGGCCTTACAGGTGAACCTATTCTCTACGAAAACTGGAAAAATGGGAAACTAGATGGGTCCGCCGTCTATTACCAAAATGGGTATAAGTATCTAGAAGTTCCGTATAGCGAAGGACTTAAACACGGCTTAGAAAAGCAATACATCGATGGAGAAATCCTAGCAAACGAAACTCAATGGTTCCACGGCAAGAAGCACGGTCCTGCAATTTCTTATTGTGATGGGCTTACTTCTACAGATTGGTTCTATAATGACGAAAAAGTCATCAGAAAGCGCTACGAAGAGCTTTGCGACAGAGAAGCAGAAATTGCTACTCTCCAAGAAAGATCTCTAAATTCCTCATGGAATTTCTAAATATAAATCGCTTCTTCAGGAAGCTCATAATTAGATTGTGGGCTTCCTTTATATTCTACGAAATATTTTTCATCTTCTATATCAACATCATCATCGGAAGCTGCACGGCCTTTCGAGCAAGAAGTACTAAATAGAAAAACGACAAAAAAAAGACTCAATATCTTTTTCATATTAATTTATTAATTGTATTATAATTATCAATTAACAAATTAAAATAAAATAATCAACTAATTAAGAATCAATACTGATAATATTATTTTATCAACAACGACTAAATTAATATAAAGCATTGATTATCAGAACTAATAGAAAGTATAAGAACTAAAGAGTGCAAGAAGAGAGCAGTTCGTCTTTTTTCTCTTTACTAAGCTTACGATAGGGTTTTGGAGTTCCCTCAAAGGAGCGTACTCTTCCATGCTCGTAACACTCATTGGAGCAGCAGCCATGCATGGTTTTTACGCAAGCTTCACAAGCTATAAACAACTCATTGCAGTCCATATTAGCACAATTGAAATAGACATCACAGGAGGTATTGCAAAAGCTGCAAGCTCCAATCGTCTCATTTTGATCCTGAGCAATCGGGACAACCATACGATCATCAAACACGAAAAGCTTTCCTTTCCAGTGCTTTGTACCCTCTTCGAGCCCATATTTTATTATTCCACCATCAAGCTGATAGACTTCTTCAAAGCCCTCTTGTTTCATGATAGCAGAATAAATTTCACAGCGAATTCCACCAGTGCAGCACATCATGACTTTCGTTTTAGCGGGATCATAATCTTTTTTTAGATCTTTTGCATACTGGGGAAATTCTCTAAAACACTTAATTTGAGGCAATAAAGAACCTTCAAAATGGCCTATTTTCCATTCATAGTCATTTCTGACATCGACGAGGATAGTGTTTTCATCCTTATTCTCGATCATTTCTCTCCATTCTTTGGGAGAAACATGTTTTCCACCATCATTTTCCACATCTACCTTCAAACCGACAGAAACGAGTTCTTTTCGGTATTTAATTGTTAGCTTAGGGAAGGCTTGTTCATGGTAATGATGAATTTTAAATTCGACATCTTTAAATCGGGGGTCTTGTTTAAGCCATTCCATATAGGCAAGTGCGTCTTGCTCAGAGGCGCTCATTTGTCCATTAATCCCCTCTTCAGAGATATAAATTCGTGAGGTAGCATCACGATTTTTAAAAAATCTTTTATGATTCGCTACTTCCAAATGAGGATTGTCAATAGTTGTAAAACAATAATATGCTAAAACAAAGTATTCCATGGAAAAATATGATACAAAAACAAGGGGGTTTTCTCAAGAAAATTTCTTTCCTTGCTCTAAAAACAAAGTTTCCCTTATGATACTCTATTCAAAAACTTATTCTTAGGAGAACAATGGCTCGCTATACTGGACCTAAAAACAGGATTGCACGTCGATTTGGTGCTAACATTTTCGGAAAACTACGAAACCCTCTTCTTCATAAACCCAATCCTCCAGGCGTTCATGGAGCTACAAAAAAGAAGAAATCAGACTTTGGCGCTCAGCTTGAAGAAAAACAGAAACTTAGAGCGATCTATGGAATGCTTTCTAGCTCTATCCTCGTAAGGTATTACAAAGAAGCTGTACGAAGCAAACAAAACACCAACGAAAAATTCCTCTCTCAACTCGAGTGCCGTTTAGATGTTGTTGTTTATAAACTTAAATTTGCTTCTAGCATTTTCCATGCTCAACAACTCGTTGCCCACGGCCACATCCGTGTTAATGGGAAGAAAGTTGATGTTAGATCTTTCCAAGTAAGACCTGGGATGATCATTTCCTTGGATGATGTGTCTCAAAAGAACACACAAATCATCAATTCTATTGAAAACAAATCAAGAGAAGTTCCTGAGTACCTTCAATTAGACCCTGCAAAATTTTCAGGCCAGCTTCTTGTAGTTCCAGGGATTGACCAAATTTCTCTTCCACTTCCTATCAATATTCCTCTAGTTTGCGAGTTCTTAGCTCACTCTAACTAAGGAATACCCTAGTGAAGTCCATTCTTGTTTGGCTGAAGGATTCTCTTCAGCCAATTTTTTTTTCCGCTGAAGAGCTATCAACTTCATTACAATTTCAGTATCTCTCAAGCTATTACTTCCTAGATTCTACTCTTGAAGAGCATATCCGATTACAAGCACAAAGCTCTTATACTCATCATCAAGAAAGATTAGGGATTGAATTTTCTAAAGAGATCGAAAACGACTACCTAGCTCCGAGTTCAGTTCGATTCGCAGGAGATATAGAAGGTTATGGACTCTTTGCGGAAGAAAACGTTGGAGAAGGGATGATGATCGGTAGATATACCGGGATCATTAGGGAAAACAGCCATGGCTATTCATTTTCTGACTATCTGTACTCCTACCCTGTTTTAGATGAAATAGGTCGTAATTATGTTATCGATGCAAAAAATGGAAATCTGACACGGTTTATTAATCATAGCCAAACCCCCAATTTAAAACCGGTTTACGCATATTACGATGGGTTGTATCATCTACTTTTTCTTGCCTTGCGCCCTATTGAAAAAGGAGAGCAATTCTCTTATAACTATGGCCCGGGGTATTGGAATATCAGACAACATCCAAAGTCCTTATGACAGTAAAAGAGAAAAAAATTTATGTAGGAGCCCACACTTCGGCGGCAGGAGGAGCACCAAATGCTCTGCTTGAAGGATTAGAAATTGGCGCCAACACCATCCAGTTTTTTACAAGCAATCAAAAGCAGTGGAAAGGGAAGACCCCTTCCCCTGATGAGATCTCAAAATTTCATCAAATACGAGCAGAGACTGGTATCGATAAAGTCATGAGTCATGATAGCTATCTAATTAATTTAGGCTCTCCTGATCCAGACATGGTGAGCAAAAGCCAACATGCCTTTGCCGAAGAAATCAAGCGTTGCCACCTTTTAAAGGTAGATTTCCTTAATTTTCACCCAGGAGCTGCTACAACTGGGACTAAGGAGCAATGTCTCGATCAAATTATTGATAGTCTTTTAAGTTTAAAAGGACTTGCCAGTGAGGGAGAAACGAGATTGCTACTAGAAACAACAGCAGGCCAGGGCACCTGTGTTGGTTATCGTTTTGAGGAGCTCAGTTACATACTTCAAGGGGTCGAAAAGCAAATTAAAATTGGTGTTTGCATCGATACCTGTCACATATTTTCCGCAGGCTATGATATTCGCACAAAAGAAGCGTGGAATCACACTTTACAGCAATTTGATCAAGTTATAGGCCTTCATCATCTCTATGCTCTTCACCTAAATGACTCAATGAAGCCCTTTGGTGATAGAAAAGATCGCCACGCTCATCTAGGAGAAGGTGAAATCGGTCTTGAGTGCTTCAAATTTACTATGCAAGACCCAAGACTCAAGTATCTCCCTAAATATTTAGAGACCCCTCATAAAGAAAAATGGAAACAAGAAATTCAGATGTTAAGAGAGTTTGCGAATGAATAGAACAAAAATCAAAGAAATCGGGTCCTCGTTGATTGGACATGAAGTTACCCTTTGTGGATGGCTCAGAACCATGCGCAACCAAAAAACGTTTTCCTTTTTAGAAATAAATGATGGCTCAACCTTAGCTGGTATCCAAGTGATCCTCGACGAAAAAGTTCCTCATTATGCCGATATTATTGCTAAAATCCAGACGGGAGCCTCCCTTATGATCAAAGGGAAAGTCGTCGAAAGCCCTGGACATGAGCAATGTGTAGAAATTCGAGGAGAGCATGTAGATATTTTTGATCCTTGCACAGAAGACTATCCTCTTCAAAAGAAAAGACACTCTTTTGAATTTTTACGTACGATTGCACACCTCAGGCCCCGTACGAACACTCAAGGGGCCGTAGCTAGAGTGAGAAGTGCGGCTGCATTTGCTATTCATGAGTTCTTTCAGCAAAAGGGTTTTGTCTATATTCATAGCCCGATAATTACAGCATCAGACTGCGAGGGAGCGGGAGAGTTATTTCAAATCACGACGCTAAATCCTGAGTCTCCTCCAAAAACTCCTGAAGGCAAAGTGGACTATTCAAAAGATTTTTTTGGGAAGAAAGCTTATCTAACCGTATCAGGGCAGCTCAACGGTGAGGCTATGGCATGCGCTTTGTCAGACATTTATACCTTTGGACCTACTTTCCGTGCTGAAAATTCGAATACTTCAAGACACGTTGCAGAGTTTTGGATGGTAGAACCTGAAATGGCTTTTGCGGACCTTACTAAAAACCGTGAAGTAGCAGAAGAGTTTATCAAGTTTGTCGTATCAAAAGTCTTAAAAAGATGTCCTGAAGATATGGCTTTCTTTGATCAATTTATTGAGAAAGGACTTATTCAGCGCCTTCAGCTTGTAGTGGACACACCTTTTGCTCATATGACCTATACCGATGCGATCAAGGTTCTTGAAAAATCAGGAAAGAAATTTGAATTCCCGTTCCACTGGGGCAGTGACCTCCAATCCGAACATGAGCGCTACATCGCTGAAGAGCATTGCAAAAAGCCTGTGATATTGACCGATTATCCGAAAGATCTCAAAGCATTCTATATGAGAAACAACGAGGATGGTAAAACTGTTGCTGCGATGGATATTTTAGTTCCTAAAATTGGAGAGATCATAGGCGGATCTCAAAGAGAAGATCGCTATGATCTTCTTCTAGAAAAGGCGAAGAAGCACGGCCTTGATCCTACGGTTTACAGCTGGTATTTTGATCTAAGGCGTTATGGTTCTGTTCCCCACGCTGGATTTGGACTTGGATTCGAGCGTCTTGTTCAATTTATTACAGGGGTTGAGAACATTCGTGATGTGAACGCATTCCCACGGACTCCAGGGCATTGTGAATTCTAACTGGCATCGATCAAAGATAGAGAAGAGGTTTGCTCACGTGCAGCAAACCTCTCATGATAACGTTTTGCCATACTATAAGCTGAGCTCATAAAAGATTCTTGGACCATTTGAGGGACTTGAAATTCTGTTTTCATAAAGTTTTGGAGCTGCTCTAAGTCAAAAAGGCAGGCTTTTGAATTTTGAGTAATCAGTGGGTCGACATTACGTGGCATCCCTAAATCAAATATGAGACACGAGGAATGGATAGTCTTTGCAAGCTTACTATCCACAATCGGCAGAAGGTCATTTGTCCCGCAAATTACTACATCATACTCTGAAAGAGAGGTCAGCCGTTCTCTTGGAAGAAATTTTTCGATTTGAGCCAAAGTTCGAGAGCATAGGGTCACATCAAAACCTTGCTCCTCTAAAAAGGGCCACAGTTTGCGATTCACATGGGAATTTCCGACAAGTAAGCAACGAGCTTTTTTTCCCTGATATTCTCTTAAAATAAAATGAATAATCGTCTGCTCAAGTGCATTTCGATGAAGACGCTCTATACCCATTTTACGAATCATTTTTCCAATCATCAGAGCTTTTTGAAATAGATAATGCATTTCTTTGGATAAGATCCTCTCTTTTCTTGCGCTCTCATAGCTTACTTTGACTTGATGTTGAATTTCACTTTCTCCAAAAAGAGCGCTGTCAATCCCTGCAGTGACTTTAGTGAGATGATAAAAACAATCAAACTGGACAAACGCATAAAGTTCATTCATGAGCTGCGCTGGCATCACTTTAGCGAGAGAATTGAGGAGCTTTCGTTTTTGTAAGTAGATATCTTCCGCAGAAAAATAGAGCTCTATCCGGTTACATGTTGAAACCAGAACATAAGAAAGTTCTTGATATGGCTCTACAATCGATAAAAGATGAGCAGTAAAGGATTCTCGGTGAGAGGCACTAGAAAATCTGTAGTTGAGACCTAAAAGTCCAATTTGCATACTCAATCCATTCGCCGATTCTAGGTATGGTATAGAGAATGCTAGAGAAAAAAATCAAACAATAGTTTTTTTGTTCTGAAACAGAAAAATTGGAGCGTTAACTATCAAGAGGTCTTGTTGCAGACTGTGTAAGAGTCCTTGAAAGGGTCGTAAAACAGCCTCTTATGATCTCTACAATAGGTTCAAGATGAGTAGCGATGTGGATAGATGCATAGTGTGAAGAAAAATTTGGTGCATAAATCTGCTTGGAGCCTAAAGAAACTTCATCTTTTCTGATAGCAATCACATGGGCAAGAGTTTGAGAAGGCTGTATTAATCCATCATCTTGCAGATTTACTGTAACACTTGCAGATTCCCATCCAGAATCTGCCCTGACGGCGTCCAATCCATTAAGTAAATGGCGAGACCCAGTACCATCAGTATAGGGGCCTTGCTGAAGGACAATGTGAGACCAGCGAGTTTTGCTGGTATTAGCAAAGGTATGATACTCCCAACCAGCTAACCGGATAATCCAACCGACAAGTGTGCCTAATATTCCACATCCTATGAAGGATGCTACAGACTAGGAAAAGCGAGCTGAAGTTCTGTCCGATACGATGACGTATTTTACGGCGGCTTCCCCTTTTTGCGCCTCTGCAGTTAGAAGTGGCAAAGTAGGAACAACCTCAGACTGAACCGCTGCCCCTTGAGAGTGTCCCCACAAGATCACCTTTTTCGCTCCTACGCCATCCCATTCATCCGTTGCAAATCGAATAGCTGCCTGATAGGCTTTCTGAACCGTTGAGCGGCTAAGCCACCCTGTAGATGCTCCCATGCCAGGATGATTAATCATAAGGACATGAGAGTGCAAATTCTGTGCCAAAGCAGCCGCTGTAGAATCCTGAGTTTCCCACCTTGTGCCAAAACCACCTGAGTAGATGACACAAGAGGTTTCCGGTGTATCTGAACTAGCAGTCGAAGTTTCTGGCTTTTTGATGAGTAAGGCACTGATTTTGAGGCCATCAACATGGAGGGTGACTTCTCGGTAATTAGATTGAGAGCGCATCCAGTAGTGATCAGGCCTACTCCAGGAGCTTGGGAAAATGGCTACACGACCTATCAGGCTATGTAGAGCACTAGCGAGACCCCAAGGGAGGATGAGAATTTGAAGGATAAGTCGTGTGATTCTCCAGGTCTTGGATTCAATCTCTGTTCTATATTCCAAAGGAGCGGTAGCAGCAGAAGAGCCAGTCTGATTGAGCCACGAAGTTACTAAATTTGTATGGGCTGCGGCCATAATTTCCTCTTTTTAAGCCCACAGTATACAAATTTTTTGTTTTTAAAGGATAATAATAATTAATATAAAAACGCAGGTAATTAATAAAAGCTTTTAAGCTTTTCAAATATTTCATTACAAGAAACTAGTATGGAACTTAAAAAATTAAGTAATAAATCCCGTTCTATCCACATAATGGCTATTTTAGGATGCCATCCAAGATCAGCCAAAAATCAAAACAATTCATTCTTAAATAATTAATTTTCAAATGACTACAAAAATATAGAAAAGCAGACATCGATTATCTTAATAATTTTAATGAGTTTGTTAAAAATCATTTAATGTTAATTAATAATTTTATAAATAGGAATTATAAACAACTTAACCATTGGCAAGTTTTCGCCAAAAGAGGTATGATTATGTCCCAAATTCCACCTGGAATGCCACCCATGCCATCTTTCGGCAGCTCTAGTGCAGGCCCTGGCGCCGCTAAAGGAGCTTACGGAAGTAGTGGAAGTGGTGCAGAAAGCTTGCAGCAATGGATTGAGAGTTATTGTGGTCCTCAAGGTTGGGCGAAATTTCAATCTAACCTTTGCCAAATGATTGCCAATTCCATTCAGCATGACCAGCAAGAAATGAAAAAAGCGAATCAACAGCTGAAGGAATCAGAAACTGGACAAGACTAGTTACCCCTCTGAAGTTCTGACGATCGGGCCAGATACTCATGGGATGCGCCTTGATGAGGCCCTTAAAACTCTATTTCCTGAGCATTCCCGCACCTATTTTCAATTCCTTATTGAAAATGAAGCGGTTTTACTCAACCAGAAAAAGCTTAAAAAAAGAGAGCTTGTGAAAGAGGGAGATCTTCTTGAAGTTTCTTTCCTAGCAACCGCCCCTACCGAAGTGACACCTCAAGACATCCCTCTGAGTGTCATTTATGAAGATGATTCGATTGTGGTGATTGATAAGCCTCAAGGGATGGTAGCTCACCCAGCTCCAGGGAACTGGGAGGATACTGTTGCTAACGCTCTTTTATTTCACTGCAAAGGGCTCGAATACGACCAAGATGATATTCGCCCTGGCATCGTCCATCGATTAGACAAAGACACTTCAGGGATCATGGTATTAGCCAAAACCTATGAAAGCCATAAAGCCCTTATTGAGCAGTTTACATCCCGTGAAGTCCATAAAACTTACTTAGCTCTTTGCGCCCATACTCCCAAAGTATCCGTTATTGAGGCTGCTATTGGGCGTCACCCTACCAAACGACAGCAAATGAGCGTGCTTGAAGAGGGGGGGAAACCAGCGATTACCCATATTGAAACTCTTAGGTCAAAAGGGGGCATTTCCCTGATAGAAGCCAAACCTGTCACAGGAAGAACCCACCAAATACGAGTTCACTTGCAACATATTGGATGCCCCATCATCGGCGATTCCATTTATGGGCACGCGGGACTCAATAAAAACTTAGGATTTTCAAAACAATGTTTGCATAGTTATTCGATCTCTTTTATTCATCCCAAAGAGAAAAAAAGAGTTCAGTTTAGTACATCTTTACCTAGTTGGTACAATTTTCTAGAATAATATTTTTTTATTGTGTACCTTTGAGAAGAAATGTGACCCCTCACATGCTATCTTTCTAGGCTTTTCAAAATATCAAGGATCTGGATCATGAAAGAATTCGTAGAATACATCGTTAAAAACCTGGTTGACAATCCTGACAAGGTGAAAATTAATGAGATCGGTGGAAGCCAATCATTAATCGTAGAACTCAGTGTTGAGAAATCTGACATCGGTAAAATCATCGGCAAGAAGGGAAAAACCATTAATGCCATACGCACGCTTCTTATGTCTGTTGCAAGCCGCAACGGAATTCGCGTTAGCCTTGAAATCATCGAGGACGAGTCTCAAAGCAGAACAAACCGCTAATTCTGTTTTTTGAATACCGAAAATTCAGGACCGGAAGAAATTCCGGTCTTTTTTTTTATTCGCTACTTCTTGGGTAAGAAAGGTGAGATTTGCGTTTTTCTAGAATTGAGAGTTCCTGCTTTGTAGTAAAGGACTGCTATAGGAAGTCCCCTATAAGTAGATTTTACAGGAATTTGAGGGAAGCTCTCTTTGAACACTTGGGCCAGATCATGGGCATTATCACCTAGGAGCTCAAGTTCCATTCCGGGGAATACAAGTCCTGGAGCCGTTTGGAAGCTGCTTAAGAACAGCTTTAAAAGCTCTGTCGCCGATTCTGTATTTGGAATATAAAACCACAGCTCATCTTTGTGGTGATAATCAGCCGCGTTTCCTTTGTAGAGATCTTCCGCTCCAGCAATTGTTGAGATCATATGCATATAGAGTTCAACAACTGGTTGCTCTGCTAGAGTCTTTTTAGACCTATCCACCCAAATTTCTCGAATCTTGTCTACATATTGGTGGAAGAGAGGGATATTTTTTTGGAAGAGTTTGGTTTGGCCTACACGTGCAGCTCCATTTTGTGTTTTCGTATCAGCAAACACATCTGATTTTTCACCCCTAGCGCACCGGATGAGTTGCTCAGAGGCTACTTCTTCTCTTCTTTGGTAGACTTTAGCATATAGTGAATAGAGGTCTTCATTTTGAAGAAGGCGTTTTGCTGCACTTTTCACAAAATTTTCATCCTGAGGAATGTCATCAAAGTGAACGATCTCTACCTCATTTCGAAGTTGAAGAGATTTTAAGCGGTTAAGAAGGTCTTTCACGACTTCAACATCAACGGGTGTCATTTTCGTAAGGAGATCTGTATCATCAAAAATAGCATGGATGTAGTGTTTATACTCCATAAATTCTCTATCTGGAGAAACAAAATGCTTTCCTCGGCCCATAGCTGCTATTTTGCGCTCTATAAGGCGCTGTAAGATTCTTCCTTGAGATGAGCTCCATGGCTCTTTGGTGACTTTAGCAATCTGATCTTCGATCTGATCAAGGGTCATGTTTCCTAAGCTATAGCCCTTATTCATAGCAAAACTGAGTTTAGCAGTGATCACGTTCGAAGATTGTGCATCAGCGATGATGGTCTGAGCGGGAGATGATGTAGAAATAGATGACTTATGGTGGTCGATGACACTGATTACATCTAAGTAAGGAGGAACTTTGGTTTCTTCCTTGTTCGAGAAGTCCCTAAGAGTGACTGTACCGAGTTTTTCTTGATAGAGATCTTGAGCAAAAATGACACCCAGAGGTAAAAGCTCTTCTTCAGTTCCTTGCAAAGTCACTGTTAAATAAGGGTAGGCATCCATTTTTGCTTTCACTTCCTCAATATCTGCTCTGTAGGAGAGGTGGGATGGGGTGTGGGCAAAAATCTCTCTTTTGACTTTCATCGATATGTCAAGGGTGTCAACAAAGTTTTTTACCTCTTTAAATATCTTTGAAAGAAGGATAACGATTTTTTGCAAAAGAGTAAAAATCAGCGGACGATCTTCGAGGAGTTCATCATCCGAAGAAAAAAGCTTTTTATGAGAGAGCTCTTCAAGGGCCTGTAGTGCGTGGGTTGTTTTAACGATTTTCGCTTCTTCTAAAGCTACAAGAAAATCTTTAAAATTCGCATCGAGCCCACCAGGAATTTTTACGATATCTTCAAGGAAGACTTGTAAATATTTTTGTTGTCGCATTGTAAGTTCAGAAATAGGTTCAACGCCAGCGAGCTTGGTCGCTAAGATCGTTTGAACAACTTCATGAACTTGGTATCTATGAACTTTCTTTTCAGCAAAAAGGGAAATAAGGAGGATATGAAGCTCATTCTCTAGCCATCTGTAGCAGCTGTTGAATGTATGGATGACTTGACGCACCCCTTCAACATCGATTTGGCGCCAATCTCCAACATAATTTCCTTCATTATCGATCACCACAACAGCTGTTTTGTTTCGATCATGCTCGATATCAAAAGTAAGTTCTTGAGGATATTTCTGCATGACCCCATTCCCTGTGAGCAAATCAAGAGCGGTCAAAGAAAGGGAGGTTCTATTTTTAGAAAGAATTGAAAAAACATTTTTACCAAAAACATCGGCAAAAAGCATGTCGATTTCTACAGTAGAAGATGGAGGGCCTTCAGGGACATTCCAAACATGAAAACCCGCTGAAACTTTTGCAGAGAAAGCATCCATCCATCCCCAAAAGGTGGCAACGATGGTATCTAAGTCGGGAGAGCTGTGAGCAGTGACGAAGTGAGTACCCGAATAAACTTTGCCATTTCCTAAGGGGAAGATCGCTTGATATTCACTGCGTGGAATCCATTTTCCCACCATTTTTCCGCGAAGCTGATATTGCTCAGAAAAAGAAAGTCCCGAGTGTTGATTAACCCAATATTCAAAATGAGAGATATGATAGCCATTATAAAGTCCTTTTTTTTCTACCTTGTCCATAAAGTCGACGATAGCAGGCAGCAAAAAGAGCCCTGAAGAATCTTCTTGAATGAGCTGATGGAGGGCGGCCGAAATACCAAGTTGGCGCTGGAAAATATTTGTAAAAGAAACTTTTTCGAGGCGCCCTATGGCTGCATCGACACGAGGAAAGAGGTATACTGGGAAGGAAACCTCTCCTACGAGGGGATGATGGTTTTTCATGGAGCTCTGCAGTATAAAGAAAAAACGGATTGGGCAGGAATCGAACCTGCGACCATCCGCTTAGAAGGCGGATGCTCTATCCCCTGAGCTACCAATCCAAAACATGCGATATTTTAACGATTCAGAGAATCAAATGCAACCCTTTTTCATTTTTTCAATTGATTTGTTGTGGTACATTTCTCTCTAAAACGAAGGAGAATCTATGCTCCCCATCGCGATTCATGGCATGAAAGGCCGCCTAGGCAGCGTGATTGCTCAGAAACTTCAGGGGTCCTCTCAGTCTACTTTATCGACTCTCGACGATGCTAAAGTAGTTATTGATGTGACAAGTCCCCAAGGCAGCGAAGAAATTCTTCGTTTTTGTGTTACCAAATCTATTCCTTTGGTTATTGGAACAACGGGGCACACAAGAGATCAGCTGAGTCTAATAGAAGAAGCTTCTTTAAAGATCCCCATATTACTGGCCAGTAACTTTGCACTAGGAATTGATTGTCTGACCGGCTTTTTAGAAATTCTATTTAGGCGCTACTCAAAAGGATTTGTAGACATTATTGAAAAGCATCATCATCAAAAAAAAGATAAACCGAGTGGAACGGCTCTTTTTTTAAAACAACAAATTCTCCATTATTCCCCAGAGAGTTTAGTAACAATTCATTCTATTCGTCATCCTGGAGAAGTGGGGGAACATCACCTTATTTTTTCTTTTGATGACGAGAAAATTGAATATCGCCATAAGGCCCTCTCTAGAGAGAGCTATGCAAAAGGAGCTATAGAGGCTGCCCATTTTGTTTATCAGAAACCTCCTAAATTATACCAAATGAGACACGTGCATGAAACACCTTCAATTCAAACAATTCACATTAAATCCTGATTCTCCGCTCACTTTAATCTCTGGACCTTGCGTTATTGAAGGAGAAGACAAGGCGCTCTATGCAGCACAGGTACTATCAAAGCTCTCTCAAAAATATGGATTTCAGCTGATTTATAAATCGAGCTATGACAAAGCCAACCGTTCTTCAATTCATTCGTATCGTGGAATAGGAATCGACGAGGGACTTCGGATCTTACAAAAAATTCAAAATGAATTTAACCTCCCTGTAACGACAGATGTACACTCTCCTGAAGAAGCACGCTCCGCTGGAGAAGTTTGTGATGTATTGCAAGTCCCTGCCTTCCTTTGCAGGCAAACTGATTTAATCATCGCCTGTGGCAACACGAAAAAAATCGTGAATGTGAAAAAAGGGCAATTCATGGCTCCTTGGGACATGAAGAATGTGATCGTCAAACTGGAAGAATGTGGTAATCATCAAGTGATTTTAACAGAGAGAGGTTGCAGCTTCGGTTACAACAACCTCACAACTGACATGAGGTCATTTCCCATTATGAAGCAGTGGGGTTATCCTGTATGCTTTGATGCAACGCACGCTGTACAGCTGCCAGGAGGAGATCAAACTTCATCTGGAGGAGATCGTCAATATATTCTTCCTCTAGCTAGAGCAGCTTTAGCAGCAGGGGCAGATTTGCTTTTTATGGAAGCTCATGCAAACCCAAGTGAAGCAAAGAGTGACGCGAAAACACAGATTTCGTTTGAAGAACTTGAAAAAGCTTTGCCAAGTTTAATAAGACTTTATGAACTGGTTCACAATTTAGATTAGGAATTTCATGAAAAAAGGGCTCTCACTTCCTTTCTATCCCACGATGATCCTGAGCCTTTGTTGTTTCTTTCTTTATTGGAGTTTTTTCGACAGGCCATTTTCTTATTCTCCTGATGAAGAGCAAAAGCCCCTTATCTCCCATCAACATCGTTTTGGAATTAATAAGGATTTATGGATTGTAACCGAAGAAGGAAGACATCATCATCATCTTAATTCCCCTGAATCAACCTTAACTCTTATTCCTTCGAAGAAAGGAATCGATGCGGTAGAGAGTATGCAACAAATCCGTTGCTGGCTTCAGCAAAAAGTAGATCCAGTGCTCAACGAACAAAAAATTCAGTATATAAAAGCTGGAGAAGGAACCTATTTTTACCGAGACCAGGAATTTCTCGCACGAAACCTTATTTTTGCATTTTACGAAGAAAAAGGGTCTGATCTACCTCTTGAACTTCATCCTTCTCATCTATTTTTTAAAGGAAGGGCACAACAAGCTTACTTTCATCTTCAGGATCAGAGGCCTGAATTCGATGCAGATCAATTTCAGGTAGAAATCAATGAAACGTGATTTCATTTATCTCCTTTTTCTTCCTTTTATTTCACTTTACGCTGAGTCCACCCACATCCAGGCAGACCATATCCGCTATCAGCAGCAGCATCTTGCACTAGATGGTCATGTTCTTATTGATCATCCTATGGCAAATCTTTCCTCAGAACATGCTCTTCTAGAAACAAAAGCAAAACAGCTGCTTAAAGCAGTTGCTGAGGGCAGTGTCTCTCTTGTTTTCCCTAATCAAAGTTCCCTTTCTTGTGAGATAGCAACCATCGATTTTCAAACTCTGCAAGGATCTATGGGTGGCAAAATCGTATCCTTCAGAGATTCATCCCACACCTACCAAAATTTGCCTCTGCAGATTTTGGGACCTAAGATGAATTTTGAGCTGATCCCGCTTGGGACAAATTCATATGATGTTTCAAAGATTAGGCTACAAGATGGGATTGAGATCCTCTACTCTGATGCCTACTCGCTCAAAGGTGATCTAGGAGAATATCGCCATGAAGAAGGGAAATCTGATGTCATCGAAGTTATGTCTCACACTCCCTACGGATGTGAAATGATTCATGAAAAACAGCAGATGAAATGCAATTCTATTCTCTATGAAATAGAAAAATCACTCCTTCATATAGACCATGCAAAAGGTTTTTTTCATCACCCAGCTCGGACTGAATCGATTTATTTTGAAACAGATCATGTTTCCTACGATGAGCTTTACCAAGAATGCTTATTTCAAGAAAAATCCTACCTTAGCGATGAGGAGTGGGGGCAAATTTACAGTGAGGGGTCAGTTCTTCTTTGGAAAGAGCCCTTTGTGAGCACTTTTTCTTTTGACCATATGGACACAAAAGGGAAAGTTTTTGTCGATTTTATTAGCTCAGGAGAAAAGCAGAGACTTGAATGCTACGGCACGACTTATCTTGATAAAAACCTAGGATCATTTAGGGCGATTAAACCCACTTTTGCAATCATCCCTCATTCACAATTTAGACAAAACGTCTACGAAAGAGGTTCTCTAAAAGTATTATGCGACGAACTTACCATGGAGATAGAGAAAAAGCCAGGAGCGCTTATTCCAACTCTGCTTCGCTTTGCTGGTCACGTACAAGTATTGTCTAAAGAAGATCTTGCATTTGACCGTGTAATCTGTGATGAGCTTATTTATGATTTATCTAATGATATAATGACTCTATCAGCCCATGAAGGTAACGCCATATCCTTTCACAAATCATCGTGTGAAATGGTTCTGCAGGCGGAAAAAATCCAAATTTTTGAGAAGAAAAGAATCAAAGCAATTGGCAAAACAGAATTTGTCTTTTCTACTGATGAGAAAAATATCCTAAAAAAAGCCCTTAAAAAACCCCCTCGATAACTATGGAAAATTCTTCCTCTCCCCTTTTAGAAGTTCGTCAGATCTCTAAGACATATGGAAATAAAACAACGCTCAGTCAGGTATCTCTTTATGTCGCACCCGGAGAAATTGTGGGTCTTCTGGGGCCCAATGGAGCAGGGAAAACGACAGCCTTTTATATTACTGTTGGACTGATCAAACCAGATCAGGGCCAAATTTTTTTTGAAGGGAAAGAGATCACAAAAATGTCCATTGATGCTAGGGCAAAAATGGGAATCGGATATTTAGCTCAAGAGCCCTCGATTTTTCGAGCTCTAACAGTAGAAGACAATTTACGATGCATTTTAGAAACTCTTCCCCTAAGCAAAAACCAGCTTGAAATGAAACTAACAGCCCTTTTAGGTGAGCTCCATTTAGAACCTCTTAGAAAGGTGAAAGCAGGCAAATTGTCAGGAGGAGAAAGAAGAAGACTTGAAATTACAAGAGCCCTCATTTCCGAACCTCGGCTTCTACTACTCGATGAGCCGTTTGCTAACGTAGATCCTCTGACAGTATCTGATGTGAAAAAGATGATCTGTCTCCTGAGAGATAAAAATATCAGTATTTTGATCACGGACCATAATGCAAGGGAAATTTTCTCTGTCGTAGATCGTAGCTATCTTCTTTATCAAGGGGGGGTCAAAGCAGAAGGAAATGTTTCTGCGCTGCTTGGCAACGAAGAAGTTAAGAATCTCTACCTTGGTCACAACTTTAGTTTGTAAAAAGCTTTTTTGACTTCTTCTATAGGAAGTGATTCTAAACATTCACTACGATGTGAATCGTTACACCCTGCTTTATAGCACGGGCGACATGCCATTTCATTATAAACGATGACAGCATGAGGATGTTGCCATGGAGCCCAACGTTTTTCTGAAGTAGGCCCAAATATAGCAACTAAGGGTGTTTTAAGTGCTGCTGCCATATGCATCGGGACCGAGTCAACACTCACCATGATCTTCGCTTTTTGAATTAAAGCGCCGAGCTCCTTCAAATTGATTTTACCGGCAAAGTTCACAAAAATTTCTTCGGGAAGCTTTTGCACGAGCTGGAGAATATAATCCATTTCTTCCCTTGCCGGTGACCCTGTAATCACAAAACGGACCTTCGTTTCTTCATAAATTTGTTTCATGAGCTCTGCAACTTTATCTACAGGCCATGATTTGAACATCCATCTTGATACGGGATGAATTAAATAAAACTCATCTAGGTGGTGAAGTTTTAATAAATCCAAAGCAGATGCTTGATCTTTATTTGGGATCACAAATTGTAAATAGCGATCTTCAACTGAAGGATGAATCCCCATATCACGAAGGATGTCTAAATTCATTTCCACTTTATGCTTGATTCCGGGGCGCTCTTTAGAGAGTTTTGTATAGCATTTTTCTTTGAGCCACATCCCTGTTTTTTTGGGATCTAACCCAATCGTATAAGAAGCATTCGATAGCAAAGAGACAAGAGCTCCCCTGTCCCCTTCAGTCATATTGATGACAAGGTCATACGATTCTTTTCTTAGATTAAAAAGCATCTTAAGCTCTTTGGTATATCGATAGAAAAACCCCTGTTTTTTCCATCCCTTGTCATAAAGCTTAAGAGTATGAATAAAGGGTAACCCTTCCAGCATAGGCGCCGCTTCTTTGTAGATATAAACATCGAGATCGGCTTCGGGCATTTCTTTTTTTAAAGTGTAAAGCAAAGGAGTTGTAAGAAGGACATCCCCATGATGTCTCAGTTGAATCACTAAGATTTTTTTGATTTTTGCAAAATCGATATCCATGGCAATTTCCTATACTTTAGAGATAAGAACTGCCAACTATTATGGAGGAAAACAAATAAAAAAGATAAAGCTATGACTCATCTTAGATTCATTAAGAAGCGACAGCGTAGCGTCTTCTTCTCCAAGCAAGCTCGGCCGCTCCAGCAAAAATGTAAAACTTGAAGGCTGGCTCTGCTAAAGAAACTATTTTTGTGGTTACAGCCTCTGCTCTTGCAGATCTGCCATCGGCAGAAAGTTCTGCTGTTTCGTCCTCAGAATCATAAAATAAATGATCACGCACCATAAGATTCACTCTGGGGGTCAACGCCGTAGGAGTATGGATCCCTCCCTCAGATAAAAATCGGAAATTAAAGACTTCTCGAACGAGCCCATGTTCTAGATATATGAGAAACCCAGGATGGGCACCCATTTCAGTTGGATTAGAAAAATTCCACTCTGGAATCTGAACTCGTAATATTGATAATTTATGAAATTTAGCAAATATAAGGGCCGCTAAGTACCCTGCGACAAAAGCTTTTGGAGATCTTTCTTCTGAAGTAGAAAACAAAGTTAAAGAGCGCTCTGTAATTCTGGCATCATCTGTATCAGAGAGTCTCGACGATGCTGCGAGCTCATGAATATAACCGCTCAAAATCATGATAAGTTCTTGGGAAAGAGTGAGCCCTTCCACATGAGTGATCATTCTATCATCCCCAGCCATTGAAGCGACAATTTCTGGACGATGACAGTGAACAGCTTGAATGAATAGAGAGGACATTTCGGGGCTATCTGGAGGGATAACGATTTCGACGAGCTGTTTGATCCTATCCCATGGGGCTCTAAAAAAGATCAATTCGCTGATATACGTCGTTTGATCTTCATGGGGGGCTCTAGTGAATAGCTCTATAGGGAAGTCATTTAAAATGGCTTGTATCTCAGGGGTTTTGGCTCGATGCGCTTCATGGGCCAAGTCTGTAATATCTTTGAGATCTATAACTTGAAGGGAAGTAGCAAAAAGACCTCTTATAACATCTGCTGAAGCTTTATCTTTTATTGCCTTGCGCACTAGAGACACTGCCTCCTCCCTACTGAGAGAAAGAGAATACACTGATGTGCTACCAAACAAACCGACAGGAGAAGCCATATATACCAATTTAATAATTAAAATTTGCTTATATTATATGTTTTATTCTCTTTTATTTGAACATTATAATTAATCAAATATTATTTATTTAGATATTTAATATTTAGGATGTTATGAATTAAGTTTGACCCAATCAATCAGAAAGGTAGCTCTGGGAATGAATACAACCTCTCCTTCCCGTCGAGAAAACCACTGTTTTTCTATGGTTTCGGCCGCTCGAAGATCCTTTAAAGCTTCTTCTTGATTCCCCATTAAAAAATGAACCATCCCTCTTTCTATGAAAAGATTAGAGTTTTCTGGCATCTGGGTTATCTCGTCTGAATAAATTTTAAGAGCTTCCTCATACTGACCCATCAAAGCCAACGAAGGCGCTTTATAGTAAGAAAAATGGTGTGGAAATATCGGTGAAGAAATAATTTTTTCATAATCCCCTCTTCTAAAATCTTTTTCAGGCGAGCTCATAAAAATTTCCTCATCGGAAGCTACAAAGGAAGGATTTAACCCAGCGGCTTTCATAAGAAGCGCAGATAAAATCTGATCTATTCGATTTCCCTGCCTCAAAAGCTCTAGATTTTCATCACCACCAAGGTAAAATGCAGCGACTCTTTGAAGAGAGTGGAAAAAAGGAGTTCCCCCGTTACAATTTTCAACAAGACATTTTGCAGAGGCCTCTAAGTTTCCGATTTGATAATAGGCCTGTGCTAGAATATTGTAGTGATGATAAGAGAGCTCAGCAGGAATCTCATAAGTTTCCATTAAATCGATCGCTTCTTCAAAGGCCAAAACAGCTTCCTGATAAGATCTGTTTTCGAAAAGCCTCATTCCTTCTTCTATTTTTCTCATAAATAGAGAGAAAGGAGAATTTTGCGATGGCTCTAATTTTTGAGCTAACGCGACAGCAAGCATCTTGGAAGAGAAGGATAAGAAATATTGATCCAGAGGATTAGTATGAGGAGGTTTATTGAGATCTACAAGAGCATAGGCCGTTTCATTCATGACCTCTTTATTATCTAGTTTTTCCGCGATGATATATCTCGCCTCAAGAGCTGCTTGATTTGAAGCGGCAAAAGGAATCTTAAGCGCTCCTTCAAGATCTCCTTCTTCGACTTTATCCATCACTTCTTTCATGTAGAACCCCTGAGGTCTTGGAGGGCATTGAGGAAACTTTTCAGGATGTAATTTTACGTAGATCCAAGCCATGGGTATTTCTAACTCAGCCATTTTGTAGATGATCTCTTGCCCTTTCTCTGGTTGACCTTCATAGATATAGCATAAGCCAAGTGCGAAATATTCTCTCTTGGTTACATAGCTCATCTCATCAGCAGAGTCTAAAGGAGCATATTTTTCAGCTAACGATAAATAAAGGGGGAGTTGCTCTTCCGGGAATGGAGACTCATTGATCTGCTGCAGAAGTCTCTCAAGTTCTTCATGTTCTTTTTTGTGTTCTTCAATTCTTCTATGAGCCGTGTCACTTAAATGTTGAAACTTTCTCCATGCAGCTTTTGAAGGTTTAGAAACTTCTTGCGAATCTTTTAAAGTAATGGGCAGATTGTCAAGAGACCCACTTCTAGAGGCTGGCTGTCTTTGTGAAGATAATAGATGTTCAAGATTGATCATAAAGCTACTCCTTTAAATGCTATTTGCAACAATTCTCTGTGCTATATCCCTTACAAAAAAAGTACATACAAAGAAGATAATCCCTGAATCGGCTCCTCTTGAATTTAAGACCGCTGAGTCACAGTAAAGTTGAGTCTCTTCAAACTCTCTTCTTGAATGTTCGGCATAGTCTCTAAATTCTACCGCTTTTTCTGAATTGTCCATGATCTTGTGCAAAAGAGCCATAACGAGAAGTCCATCAGATAGCATCTGATCTGGATTACAATCTTTTGTCATCGAATCTAGGTAGCTAAGAGCTTCGTAATATTCCTGCGGAGCAAAAGTCCCTTTTTTCGTTTCAATATAAACTTTAGCTAAACTCGATGATGATGAAAGTTCTATTTTATCAGTTTGTTCAGTCTCATAGTAGGCGATGCTTAAGTAGTCTTTCATCATAGAAGAAAACGAACCATCCGGGTCTTGTTTCTCGATTTTCTGGAGGAATTCTTCTGTGAGTGAGATGTAGCGATCGATATCAATTTCATCACTCTCCAATATCTCTCTTAGCTCTTTGTAAAGGGCGGTTGCATACATTTTTAGCGAGATGGAATCCATGAGATTATTTGGTAGGCCGTCTATATCAGACAGAGAAAAGTTTGTTTGATGAACTGACGAAAACGCATCTATATTCATAATTTGCCATTTTGAAATAATTGAGAGACTAATTTATCAAAAAGCAAAAATTAATAAAATTACACAAACTAATTTAAATAAAATTAGAAAAAGCGAGCTATTCGATTCAGAATTAAAAATATTTATTAAATAGAAACAATTCTTTTAGGTTTATTAGAATTTATTGAAGAAACAAGAAATTAACATGAAAAAGACTCTCGCGATACTATTTACTCTGCTCAGTGTTCTAGCCTGGTCTGAAAACCCCATTAATTCCCCTTATTACATACCCGCAAAACAAATCCGTTTACACAAGCCGATTGAGGAGTCTTCGTATCATCCTTACTTAGGGGCAGGAGTTTCTGTATTTGTTTATGGATCTCAATACCAAATCTCGTTTCCTTATTCTGCAAACGCAGCATTTGGGGCAAGGCAAACGATTCCAAATCATAGGATGGGTTTTGATCTTTCGATCAACTATACGGCTACTTTCGTTAGCCACTATTTTTTTGGGAAAGGAATGCTTCCTGTCTATTTGAATAAAGAAAATCCTGAAGAATCTGCTTATATCGCTCCTTATTTGTGCGTTGGCTTTAATCAATACTACACTTTCGGCACGGATCTAAAAAATTCTGATTCAGGGCTTCTTGCCATCAATGGAATTGCTTTTGGCAAAAACTATCTGGTTAACGACAAAATGCAGTTTTTTCAAGTTAGTGCCAACATATCTCGTCTAGATTTGCCAGGATCCTGGATGCTTTGGCCCACTCTTACTTTTCAGTATGGGATGGGATTTTAAGGCTCTGTGTTCTAAATCCCTGATTCGATCATCGCAGACATTATTAATTAAAGCGTTTACTATTAGGCGTTTACTATTAGGCGTTTAAGAAAATTTATTGATTTTGCTCAATGAATTGAGTAAAAAAGAAATGCTATGATCCATAGAAATGTTTATAAAGATTTAGTGTTAAGACTTAAAGAGCCTAGGCGATTTATCCAAGTTCTTCTTGGACCGAGACAGGTAGGCAAAACGACGATGTCCTTGCAAATCCAAGAGGATCTTCAAATATCGATTCATTATAATTCTGCAGACATCGCAACTCTAGAAGACCTGTCTTGGATCGAAACACAGTGGCAAGTCGCTAGAACTTTAGCAAAAAATCATGGGTCAGCTCTTCTTATTATTGATGAAGTACAAAAAATCCCTCACTGGTCATCATTGATCAAAAAGTTGTGGGATGAAGATACTAAAACCAAACTTAATCTAAAGGTGATTATTCTTCGTTCTTCCCCATGGCTCATGCAAAAAGGATTATCAGAAAGCTTAGCTGGTAGATTTGAAATTCTTCCAATCACTCATTGGTCTTTTGAGGAAATGCAAACTGCTTTTTCTTGGGATATTGATACATTTATTTTTTATGGGGGTTATCCAGGACCTGCATCTTTCATTCAAAATCATCAATATTCTCGTTGGGAAAATTATATTAATGATTCCCTTATTGAAACTACCATTTCTAGAGACATTCTTTTGATGACTCAAGTCAATAAACCTATTTTACTTCGAAGACTTTTTCAACTTGGGTGCATTTACTCTTCTCAAATTCTGTCGTATCAAAAAATGCTGGGTCAACTTGATGATGCTGGGAACACCACAACACTCGCTCATTATTTAGAACTTTTATCTGGGGCAGGCTTATTAACAGGAATTTCAAAATTCGCGAATGAGGAAGTTCGAAGTAAAAGTTCTAGTCCGAAATTACAAGTTCTAAATACGGCATTAATGAGTGCACAATCAGGAAAAACCCTTCAAGAGGCGAAAGATGATACCGAATATTGGGGAAGGCTCGTTGAGTCTGCAGTTGGAGCTTATCTACTGAATCAAATAAGAGGAACTCAAATAGAGTTATTTTATTGGCGAGACAAAAATAAGGAAGTAGATTTTATTCTCAAAAAAGGAAAAAAGCTGATTGCGCTAGAAGTAAAAAGCTCCCTAAAAAAAGAAACACTTTCAGGAATGAACGCTTTTGTCAGCATGTTTAATCCATTTAAAGCACTAGTTGTTGGAAACCAAGGGATCTCGATCCAAGATTTCCTCTCCACTCCTATTGACTCATTATTTTAGGAGTTATGAGTGGATTCATAATGTTGAACTTTTCCTCAAATCACCATATTTATTAAGAGTTTGGAGTTAATACAGCTTTCACAGGATAGTGATCAGAGAAGTTGCTTTGATTAGGAAGAGGCGCTCCTTGGTCAATAGGCTCGCCACTAAAACCTACATTCATTTGACTAAAGCAGTACTTCCCTCCAGCATCAGGCTTTAAGGTGATGATAAAATCTTCTTGATCGACAGCTTTTCTTTTAGATTTTTTGTGCTGAACTGTCACCATACGCTCTTTGATGGTGGTCGGTCCAACATCAGTTCCTATAAGGCCAAGGCTAGATAAATGAGCCTGTAGGTCATGAACATCTTTTTCTGATTTCGTATTCGCGTCAGTGCCGATGAGGAGTTGAAGATCAGGATAAAGCTTTATAAGCTCTAGATACTTTTCTTTCACGAGGGTGATTTGAAGGCGGCCATCTTCAGGATTTGTGGAATTTCCATGGCAGGAGGCGAGAAGAAATTTTTGCCCTGTAGGTAGATAATTCGCTAAAACAAGATTGATTTTTCCCCACTGATACCCTGGATAGTTGTCTACCTCGATGGCCTGAGTTTCCACGCTCCATTTGCTTGAGTTTAGGAAGATCAGAGATCCATCATCAGGGATGAGTCCTTCAGGTATAAAAAAGCGATGAGATTTGGTGATTTCATTTGCTGTGAGAGCATCCGCTTCTTGGGTAAACAGAACGTCAGGAGAGACTTTATAGAGATTGTTTTTGAAGGCAGTAGCCCTTTGGTGAGGGTCTGCAAATTTATCTTTAAACAGAGTTTTTATATCATTGATTTGATCAATCAGACCTGGCTCTTTAGCGATGAGGTGAAGGTTAAGAGATTGATAAAGCCAGTAAAAATAGACTTGTCCTTCAGGGCTAGCAAAGACTTGATATTTATCATCATCGACCTGAAGAGGACCTACAAGAGCTATCATCTCTTCCTTAATAAGCTGATCATGCAAATGACGCTCGAGTTCGATGGCTGTCGATCCTTCTAAAGGATAAGTAGAGCTCAGAATAGAAAGATCAAGGAGCTTCCCTTGTCTTGCCGCTAGATCGCGAATCTTTTTATCAAATTGCAAAAGTTTATTAGGGCAATTTCGGAGGAACTCATAGGCATTTACACTTGCATTCTGCTCTAAAAAGGCCACAACTTCAGGGCTTTGGATCAAGGGGTATAACTCTGGAGAGATGAGCTCTCTAAAATCAATAGATGGGGCATTTTGAGGAATGACAAGCTCAAAGACTTTTTCCCTAGTTGGATTCATCTCAGGGCCATAATCACCTGCGAACTCAAAAGGATCTTCAAAAGAGGTTAAAATATTCGCTGTAACGGCTGTAATCGAAACAGGGAAGTTGGCTGAAGAGGTCTCTTCCTCTTCTGTGAATTTCGTTTCTGCAGAAAAACAAAAAACAAAACAGGAACATATTAGCAAAAGATATAATAAAAACTTTTTCATACATCTCCTCTTAAATGTAAATTATAGTAAAAAAGAGAATTCCTAAGATTATTTAAAATAAGTTTTACGATAAATAAAGCGAGGCAAAATTTATTTTGACAACTTTCTTGAAAACGATACTGTTTCATCTTTTTACGAGGGAGTCTTTTATTAAATCGAATGAAAGATTATGATGATTGCACTTATAATCTAAGGATTTTGAATATGACAAAAGAAAGAACTCTCTCTATTATTAAACCCGATGCTGTAGCTAACAACCATATCGGTGATATCCTCTCTCGCTTTGAAAAACATGGTCTTAAAGTGATCGGAGCAAAAATGCTTCACCTCACTGAGAAACAAGCTCAAGCTTTTTATGCCGTTCACAAAGAGCGTGGATTTTTTAATGACCTCGTTTCATTTATGATCTCAGGCCCTGTTTTCGTCAGTGTTCTTGAAGGTCCTAATGCTGTTTTGAAAAACCGTGATATTATGGGCGCTACAGATCCTCAAAAAGCAGCTCCAGGGACAATTCGTCGTGATTTTGCAAGATCTATCGATGCTAACGCAGTCCATGGATCTGACAGTTTAGAAAATGCAAAGATCGAGATCTCTTTCTTCTTTTCCGAACTTGAGCTTCAGTCTCGCTAATTTCTCTAAGCAGGGAGGTCTCTCCCTGCTTTATAAATCTCTTTTCATGACAAATTACAAAGAAAATTGTCACAAAAAATGTCGTAAAATGTCGTAAAAATATTCCCTTTTGAAGCTAAATTCACTATTTCGATTACCACACCATCAGCTCATATCTTTTTAGATCAAATAATAATTTCCAGGGTGATCGGCCCATCATTAACGAGAGCTACCTTCATGTCAGCTCCAAACACTCCTGCTTGGATTTTTTGAGGTGAATATTGATCTTTGCAGGTCTGGATAAACTTATCATAGAGAGGTAGGGCTACTTCTGATCTAGCGGCCTCAGTGAAAGATGGCCTTCTGCCTTTATGGCAATCAGCATAAAGTGTGAATTGGGAAACGATCAGAAGCTCTCCTTGCGTCCCTATTACCGAATCCCCAAAATGATCGGTAGATGTTTCAAAGCATCGGAGGTTAAGGATTTTTGCGGCAAAATCTTTAAGTCTATCTTCCGTATCAGCTTTAGAAAATCCGACAAACACCAAAAGGCCCCTTCCAATCGAACTGACAATCCTTCCATCCACTGTGACGGAAGCTTGTAAAACTTTTTGAATCAACGCTTTCATAGAAAAAAAGTGAACTTAAATGCTCTATTTAAGATAATTATGCCCTTTTAATCTAAGGATTACAATTTATGGCTATTCATCCTCTGTCTTTTTCGACTGTTTTTAGAGGTGATGAGGTAACTAGCTGGACAACAGCTTTAGCACTAACCAGTTCTTTGAGTGTTGAAATCTCATGTTTGGGTGAGAGAATTGTCGTCGATCCATCTGACTCAGCCATGAACTTGCATGATTTTGCAATAAGAATTTTCAATAGTGCTTTCAGGGATTCTATAGGAGACACTTTTGAGTTGGAGGATAGAGTTAGGGTATTAGATATTGGAGATGCCATCATAGGTTTTTATAGAGATGCTGATCGAATGATCTCTAGGCTTTCCTGCTGCACTTACGCGTTTCACCTGGTTAGCTGCTGGCTTGAAAAAGCACCAGGAGAATCCTATTCTATGGACTTGCGGGGAATTAAATTCATGGCTCTTAATTTTTCTGCTGCATCATTTGCATGGTTACTCCCAGGAAAAACGATTGCTAGTGAATTAACTCTCACTGCCCGCCAAATCAGATTCAGCCGGTGTTTAGCATTTGAAAAAGACGTGCGTGCGGCTGCTTCCGCTTTAGTACCCAGAAGATTAGAGTTCCTATGGCATCGCTAGATCTACGATTAAATCATTATTTCCCGGAAGACATTGAAAGAACAGATTGGAATGGGCTCTCTACATTTCTTAGTGATCTAAATGTAGGAGTTACAACTTGGGGTGATCGTTTTGTAACGAATAACCTTCGCATAGAAGGTGTTATTGATACTATTGCACTCAGCGCGCTGATATCAAAGGTTCATGCAGTAGCAAAACAGGCATGTATACTAGATTGTTTGTCCAAAGAGGATCGCCTTAGTGCGCTGCATGTTATTGATCAGATTCAAAACTTTTATGAAAGAGGAAGCGCTGCTTCAGCTCGTCGTCCCTTCTATCAAAGATGGATTAGCGGCTGCGTGAGTTGTTTTCAATTTGATGATTCACACTTCTTACTTTACCGTAGGTTGGGGGAATTAGTGTGCAGCTATTCAGAAGAAACATTTAAATCATCATTCAAGAGCACAACTTTATCTACGGGCTCATATTGGCTTGATGATCATATGCCAAGATATGTTGCCTCAAGAGAAATGATTCGAAATTCAATGCCTTTGCTCACAGTTTAGGAAAATTTATGGATGCCCTTACTACCCGTTTTCGAAATGTCATCTCACCCATGGACAGAGACTTTCCTGACTGGAGGGATGTTGAGGCATTCTTAACAATTGTGCAACCTTCCGTTACTTTTTTTGGATCTAGAGTGGTTACACATCATCCGATAGCTGCAGATGGAATTCCTATAGAGGGGAGCATTTCTTTGACAGAGCTTTCAAAAGAAGTCTACCAAGCAGCGATGGCATGTTATTTTGCTGATGCACTGAGTCTTGAACAAAGAGTTGCGGGGATATCTTGCTTACACAAACTTCAAGAATTTTATACTGCTACTGATGTTGCTTTAGAGGATGTCTCATTATTAACAAATTTTTTTGGATCTCTAGGGGAGGTTTTTTCTGACTTCGAATTGGGAATCTATCTTACAAATCATGTTACCTCTATTTTTTTTCACGGATTTACAGTAGAGAAATATCGAGAGACTTTTGGAGAGGATCCCTCTCCCACACAAACTGCTAGAGTAATCACTCCAGAAGAAATGGGCCCTGGGCTTCCTATTTCACATTATAATCTTTTATTTGTATCTGAAGAAGAAATGATCTCTCAGCTAGATTTATTAAATGCTATGAGAGCTTCTGCCCTCAGAATAGAGGTTGCAGGTGATTTAGATGTAGGTGCACCTCGAGGAGCTGATGAAGATCCTATCACAGAGGTAGAAGAGTTAACTACAGGTTAGATTTTTTATATTTAGAGACTCTTCAATATGCGTTCTAGCTCGTGATCGAGCTCTATGGGAAAATCAGGCCTAAAGATTTCAAAATAGTCGATGAGCTCTGTGATTTCTTTCTTTAATACAGTTTTGTTGACCGGGAAAAGCTCTTGAAATTTTGAAGATAGTGTAAGATCAGACAGATCTAGATTTTCTTCATGAGGGATAATTCCAAGAGGTGTCTGCTGTCCTGAAATTTTTCCTTCGATTCTTTCAAAGCACCATTTGATAACGCGGATGTTATCCCCAAATCCGGGCCAGATATACTTGCCCTCATCATTTTTCAAAAACCAGTTCACTTCAAAAATTTTAGGTGGGTGCTTGAGTTTTTGCCCTACTTCTATCCAGTGGGCAAAGTATTTTCCCATATGGTAACCACAAAAAGGAAGCATCGCAAAGGGATCATGACGTACTTTGCCAATTTCCCCAGCTGCCGCTGCTGTCATTTCTGATGAAAGGGAAGCGCCAAAGAGAACCCCATGGTTCCAGCTTGAGCTTTCCATGACTAAAGGAATTGTTGAAGCTCTGCGCCCACCGAAAATGATGCCAGAAATCGGAACCCCTTTGGGATCGTCATAAGCTGGATCTAAAACAGGGCACTGCTGGATAGGTGTTGTAAAACGGGAGTTAGGATGGGCTGCTTTTTCTTTTGATTCAGGACTCCAAGATTCTCTTTTCCAGTTGATCTCGATTGGAAGAGGATTTTTGGTCATCCCTTCCCACCATACGTCCCCCTCTTTCGTTAGGGCTACATTGGTGAAAATCGTATTTTTAGTAATCGTTTTCATGGCGTTAGGATTTGTCGTCATCGAAGTCCCAGGTGCCACGCCAAAGAATCCAAACTCAGGGTTGATGGCTCTCAGTTCTCCATTCACGACTCTCATCCAAGCGATATCATCACCAACGCACTCTACTTTCCAGCCAGGTAAATTAGGTGTCATCATCGCCAGATTCGTTTTCCCACAAGCGCTTGGAAATGCGGCTGCAAAATATTTTGAAGTTCCCTCAGGATTTGTAACTTTAATAATAAGCATGTGCTCTGCAAGCCATCCCTCTTCCTGAGCTTTTTTGGAAGCAATACGAAGGGCTAAACATTTTTTCCCAAGGAGTGCATTGCCACCATATCCGCTGCCGTATGACCAGATTTCTTTTGTATCTGGAAAGTGAACGATATATTTATCTTCTTGGCAGGGCCAGATGGGATCGGGAGTTTCATCGATGAGAGGGAACCCTACAGAGTGAACACAAGGGATAAATGAGGATCCATTTTCAATAAGATCCCACACTTTTTTTCCCATGCGTGTCATGATTTTCATGCTGCAGACTACATAGGGAGAATCGGTTACTTCGATACCGAGAAGTGAGAGAGGTGAATGAAGGGGTCCCATGCTGAAAGGGACGATGTACATCTTCCTTCCTCGCATGCATCCCTTAAATTTGTCCTGTAGGAGAAGTCTCATTTTATCAGGATCATACCACTGATTTGTGGGACCAGCATCGCTTTTTTTGTTAGAGCAAATAAAGGTACGCTCTTCAACACGTGCTACATCAGATGGATCAGATGCGCACCAAAAGCTATCAGGTCGCAGATCGGGATTTAGTCTTACAAAAACGTCCCTATCGACCATTTCCTGCGCTAAAGATTGATATTCTTCTTCACAGCCATCACAAATATGAATCCATGAAGGCTCACAGAGGTCAATAAGACCCTCTAGCCACTTTTTTAAAGAGGCGTTTTTAATCTTCGCGAGTGTTGAAATCATGCTTGATTACTTTTAGGTTAATACCTTTTTCTTCTTAAAGGAGTCTAGGTACTCTAGAGCTTTCCCTGTTCCTAGACATACAGCAAGAAGAGGATTTGGCGCAATGATTACGGGCAAACCACATTCTCTAATAAGGCATTTATCGAGACCTTTGATCAAAGATCCACCACCTGCAAGGACGATCCCTCTTTCAACGAGATCAGCGGCAAGCTCTGGGGGACATTTTTCAAGGGTGAGTTTTACACTTTCGATGATTTGTTGGATGGGCTCTGCGAGACACTCACGAATCTCTACAGAGTTGATTCTTTTGGTTAGTGGAAGACCTGCAACTTGGTCACGACCTCTCACTTCCATTTCAAGTTCATGGTCACCCAGTGGATAGGCTGAACCAATCGTCACTTTGATTTCTTCGGCAGTTCTTGGGCCGATCATCAGGTTGTAAGTTCTTCTCATGTAATTGATGATACACTCATCAAATTCATCACCACCGATACGCAGTGAACGAGACTCTACGATACCCCCTAGAGAAATAATCGCGATTTCTGTTGTACCGCCGCCGATGTCGACGATCATATTCGCTGCAGGCTCATGAACCGGAAGATCGACACCGATAGCAGCTGCCATAGGCTCTTCGATCAGAAAAACTTCTTGAGCTCCAGCGCGAAGGGCTGAATCTTCAACTGCTCTTTTCTCTACCCCAGTAATTCCTGATGGAACAGCAATTAAAATTTTAGGTCTAAAAAGACTCCTAGTCGGCGTCACTCTTTTGATGAGGGCTTTGAGCATCCCTTCTGCTATCTCAAAATCGGCAATCACGCCATCTTTCATAGGTCGGACAGCATGGATCTTGCGAGGTGTTTTACCAAGCATCGCTTTAGCTTTATGGCCGACCGCAAGAACTTCATTGGTCGTGGAATCAACAGCCACAACGGAGGGCTCAGCCAGGACTATCCCTTTTCCTCTCACATATACAAGTGTGTTTGCTGTTCCAAGGTCAATTCCAATATCATTTGAAAAAAGACCAGAAAATCCACGCACTCTTTTCGTCAGAATTTTCTTAATCTTCTGATATTGCTCAAAAAGCTCTTTTTGATTCATTTTATTTATCTCGCGAGTCTAACCATAATTTCTATCTTATACATTCTACCGATTTTGTTATACTTATCCTTGAAGAAGTTCCAGAACATCTTCCCAAGTAAGTTTAGTGAGGGCTTCTTCATCACTGCTGACGATTTTTTTGACAATCCCTCGCTTACGGTTTTGCATTTCAACGATTTTTTCTTCAATTGTATTTTTTGTAACTAACTTGTACACAGAGACTGATTTATCTTGACCAAGGCGGTAGACGCGGTCTGTCGCTTGGTTTTCTACAGCAGGGTTCCACCACATATCATAGTGGATAACAGTGTCTGCACCGACTAAGTTCAGACCTGTTCCACCAGCCTTTAATGAAACGAGGAAAACAGAAATGGAACCATCTTCGTTAAATTGATTAACAATATCTAAGCGGTTTTTGCTCGATCCATCAAGATAAACGAAACGAATTTTTCTCTTTTCAAAATCTTCTCGCATGATGTGAAGCATTTTTGTGTACTGAGAGAAAATGACAACTTTGTGATTTCCTTCAATAAGGGTTTGTAGAAGCTCTAAAAGCATTTCATATTTAGCGCTATCCCCCTCTTCTGAACTTTCTTTAGCAAAGATAGCAGGATGGCAGCAAATTTGTTTAAGCCTTGTGAGGGTAGCGAGAACGTGAATTTGCACTTTATCAAATCCATCTCTTTCAACCAGTTTAACAAGCTCATCCCTTGCAGATGCAGCATAAGAGCTGTAGAGTTGTTGTTGGGCATCAGTAAGCTGGCAGTGATAAGTAAGTTCTTGAAGAGGTGGAAGATCATTAAGAACATCACTTTTCATTCTACGTAGAATAAAAGGAGAGACTTTCTTTTTGAGATATTCAAGGTTTTTCGATTGTTCTTCTTTTGGCACTCGAATATATTTCTCAACAAATCGATCATAGGTGCCAAGGAATCCTGGCATGAGAAAGTCAAAGAGGCTCCACAGTTCATCAAGAGAGTTTTCAATCGGGGTACCTGACAAGATCATCCGATGTTTTGCTGAGATCTTTTTAACCGACTTTGCATTTCTTGTTCCTCTATTTTTGATGTGCTGCGCTTCATCAAGAATGACATACGAAAATTCATAATTTCCGTAATGTTCAATATCTTTTTGGAGAAGTGTATATGAGGTCACAAGCACATCAAAATTTTTTGCTTGATCTATCATTCTTTTTCTTTGCCCTGGAACTCCATCAACCACTGAAACTTTTAAATTCGAGTTGAACTTAGAGATCTCTTCTTTCCAGTTATACAATAATGATGTTGGACATACGACAAGGGAGGTTTGGCCGCCTGCATAATTTTGTGTAATCGCTGTGATTGCTTGAAGAGTCTTTCCAAGACCCATGTCATCTGCAAGAACTCCGTTAAGATACATTTTACGAAGTCTTTCAAGCCAATTTACACCTTCAACTTGGTAGGGGCGAAGATTTGCTTTGATCTCGTGAGGAACTGGCGTGAATTCAATCGATTTTTCTCCAATCATTTGCGCTCTGATTTCTCTGAGCTTTTTTGTCATGGTGAAAGTTACAGGAAGGCCAACAAAGTTACTTTCATCGATGTTTGCAAGATTCCAAAGGGGTCTTTCTAATTTGCAGTTATCAAGCTTATCAAGACCTAGTTCATCAAAGAGTCCTACAAGTGAGGTCATTACTCCAAGATCGAGAACTAAAATCTTCGGAAGTTTCGGACTATCACCTTTTTTCTTTTTTGAACTTTCAACTTCAATAAATGCCTTTTTAGAGACAACACAGTCCCACAGGCGATCCATGCGGATCCCTCTGAGATCTCCATCAACTTTGAGGTCAATTTCATAAATATCCATACGATTTGTATGAGATAAGCTTAAAGTAAAGGCCGTTTTGTCATAAATAAACTGATCAAGCAGATTTTGAGGGCAATTGAATGTGACAGAGTGTTGGAACGCAGGAATGGTTTCTGTCATAAATTCAATAATTTTCTTTTCAGACTTGGCAACAAAAGCACCTAGATCGCTATCGAACTGGAAATCTCTAAAGAGGTTTTCTAATAGCTCTCTCTCTTCCACAAGATTTCTAGCAAGGACTCCTTCTCTTGTAATGAAAGACTTGAGATGATCTTGCTTCAGTTGGCTTTTAGCAGCAGGCACTTCTACATTCCCATATTGGAAAAATAACACCGCATCGAGTTCCCCATCTAAATACGATATGTTGCAAATCGCCTTGAGAGGCTCAACAAAAGGAAGTGTTACGAACTGATCTAGACGCTCTTTATCCTTAATCACCGAAAAATTGGATAAAACGGGCAGTGAGTTCTCAATAAAACTTCCGAATAAAGGTTCAGGAATGGTGAGCTCTCTAAGCGTAGGAAGATGTTTGAGGTGCTGACGTGTTACATGAGGAGAAAACTTAAAGTAAGTATGATCAAAAATCACACCAGGCTGCGCACATTCAAAGAAGCATCCTTCTTCAAGTAGCACACTTTTTTGTGAGACAGACAATTTAGGATCAAGAAGGATTTTGGATGCAGGAGGAGCAATATAATCGATCCCAATTTCAAACATCGCAAAATTACGGGAGAACTTTAAGGGGGCCTCTAAGGAAGCTTCATAAATACATGGAAGGGTTGGTAGATCTTCATCATCAAATACTCCTCCCTTATCTGCAATCTCTTTCACTGCGATTTCATAAGCTTTGGCAAGCAAAAGACCAAAGAAACGAATATCCATAATCGTAATTCTTTGCCCTTTCTCCGTCGCCATCTTATTATGCTCTTTTGCATAATCTAGAACCATACGAACCAGCTCTTGGTGAGTTTGTGGGAACGATTCGATGGAAAACATATATTTTTTACCTCCCATTACAATCGGCTCTTCATACCGAATGGCTTCAAGGAATTCACAGGCCTGGGGGACGTAAAGAGGTTTTGATCTTGAGGGAAGTCTCAAAGCAATTTGGAGTTCAACAAGGTGTTGGTTGACCGCTTCTTGGGGGAATGTGTAAATTAAAGCAAGTTCTGCATAGTCAATATTTTTTTGACGAAATGGAGTGAAGAAGGGAGATTTAGCTAAAATACCTGAGGCGCTGAGATACTCTTGCATGAGCTCTTTTTGATATTGAGCTTCCTTTTTCTCTTCTTGCTTGTTCGCGGCCTCTTTGACGACATCAAGAATTTCTTTTTTCTCTTCATGGTCAATGTCTTCTCTTTGAGAAAGATCAGTCTCATTGGAATATTCAACCAAGATCGCATCAAGGTTAGCCTCTAAATAATAAAGCAAGGCAGCAAGATGCTGACAATCATAGTGATAGGGACAGTCACAGTCAGAGTCAATGGTCTCGCATTCGCTCCTATTGATCTCAATTTCACTTTCATAGGTATTATTATACTGGCCTAAAACTTTGGCATTAATACGCAGCGTTGAAGAATCTAAATGAAGGATTTTTGCCGAAAGTACCTTTTTTTCATCAAAAAGCTGTTTCCCCTCTTTTAAAACCCCTGAAGAAAAATCCTGTTTGAGTTTCCGTAAGTTTAACATGGCCCTGTTCCCATAAAATATAATCTTTACCAAGCAAATAGCTTTTACATCTTTTTTATCAGAGCTTCAATGAAAAAATGTATATTTTTTTAAATCTATTGCTGAAAAATCGTGAAAAATTCTATCCTTGGTGTCCAATTATTCGCGGGTGTAGCTCAGTGGTAGAGCATCACGTTGCCAACGTGAGTGTCGTGAGTTCAAGTCTCATCACCCGCTAAACCAATGCCCGTTTCTTAGGGTCATTGTTATTTTCCAGCAGCTTGAATCAATCTGAAAGGTAGTCATGACAAGTCAAGAGCACTCAAACGAAGAAATCGTAGAGCAAATTGTAGATACAGCAAAAAACGCTAACACACCAATTAGCACAGAGCATTTTTCAAACGACTCGATCAAACTCACTTTAGACCGATATCCTCATTGCATGGTGGGCTTCACCATTCACGTTGGACCTAAACTCATCGAAGAAGCCACTCGCCTTGGAATCAAAAAAGTAGCCAAAGACGTAAGCATCCCAGGTTTTAGAAAAGGAAAAGCTCCTGAAGCCATGATCTTGAAAAAGTTTGGCAAAGCTGTTGATGAAAAAGTTCGATTTGAAATGGCTCAACTCGCTTATGTTCAAGCTCAGCAATTAGCTAGAACTCCCCTTCTCAACCAAGATGCAAAAATTTCTTATGACGTTAAAGAAATGACGAAAGAACACGCTGTTCTTCATTTCCGCTTTGAAACTGAACCTACAATGCCTGAAATCGATACTCAGACACTATCCATTAACGATGTAAAAAAAGAAGAAATTACTGAAGAAAAACTCAGCGAAACGATCCATCAAATCCGTTCCTTCTATTCGACCTTCGAAACAGTCAGCGATCGCCCTGCTCAAGATGATGATCATGTCATTCTTGACATTGAAGATCTCGAGACAGATCCCCCATCCAAGGTTTTCTCTCAAACTCGCTTCCATGTAAAAAAAGGTGTGATGTCTGATTGGATGTATGAGATTTTGGTCGGTATGAATACTGGCGAGAGCAAAGAAGCTCTAAGTCGCCCTAATGAATCCGATTCTGAAGAAATCAAAGCAGAGTACAAACCTAAAAAAGTTCGTGTCACCTTAGCACTTATTGAAGTGGCAAAATTGCCTGTTGTTGATGATGAGTTTGCAAAAAGACTTGGCGTTTCAACAGTAGAAGAAATGAATGCACAGCTTACAAAACAACTAGAACTTCGCGCTCAAAGAGTTTACATGCAAGAGCTCCGCAACAGCGTAAGCCGTCAGCTCCTAGAAAAATATGGGACTTTTGAAATTCCGAATACGCTTCTAGTTCGAGAAGTACAGCACCGCACAAATTCCTATATGTCTTCTCCGCAGCACAGAAAACAGCTTATGAATCAATCGAAAGAAGAAAATGATGCTTTCCAAGCGCAAGTCATTAAAGAATCTGGAGAAGCGATTCGCATGTTCTATCTGTGCAAACATATTGTTGAAAGCAACCACATCCGCTTCAATTTTGAAGATGATGTCATGCCACCATCCAATATGATAGAAGCAATGTTCAATGCAGGACAACCTCATACTTCGTTTAATGATCTCTCAAAAGAAGAGCAAGCTCTTCAATATTCAAGAAAGATGCTCGCCGCGGCTGAGGATTTCTTGATTGAGAAGTTGCAAAAATCGTAGATTCTTTTTAAGATGAGGCTTTTGTCATCTTAAATTAATACTATCAAAGGAGTCGACGTGCATTATACACCTTACGTAACAGAAGATACGGGTCGTGGTGAAAGAACCACTGATATTTATTCAAGACTGCTCAAAGATCGCATTATCTTTATCGGTTCTGAAATTAATGACCATGTTGCCAATTCTGTTGTAGCTCAGCTTATTTTCCTGCGTGCTGAAGACCCCAAGAAAGATATCCATATGTATATCAATTCTCCTGGTGGTATTATTTCTGCAGGACTTGCGATTTACGACACGATGTGTTTTTTAGGGTGTGATATTAACACCTATTGCATCGGCCAAGCAGCTTCCATGGGATGTCTTCTCATGACAGCAGGAACAAAAGGGAAGCGTTATGCACTACCCCATGCGAGACTTATGATTCACCAACCCTCTGGTGGCGTAGGTGGAACCACAGCTGATATTTATGTGCAAGCGCAAGAAATCATCGCGATGAAAAAAATGTGCGCTGAAATTATTGCTCACCATACAGGACAACCGATCGCGAAAGTAATTCACGATTCTGAAAGAGACTATTACATGAACCCTCTTCAAGCCATTGATTATGGCATTGTAGACAAGGTTCTTACCTCCGCAAAGAAGGAGACTAAATAAAAAATGACCAAACCGGCAGCAGCATGTTCTTTCTGTGGTAGAACAGAAGATGCAGTTGAAAAACTCATTTCTGGGCCTGGCGCTTATATTTGTGATAAGTGCGTCCACCTTTGTGTTGATATTATCGACAAAAAGACAACTACCACTGAAAAACCACACCATGAATTCAAATTACTCAAACCTAAAGAGATTTTTGATCACTTAGGTCTTTATATCATTGGTCAAGAAAAAGCAAAAAAGACTCTTTCTGTTGCTGTCTACAATCATTATAAGCGTGTTCGTGCAAAACAACTCGCAGGTGACACTGAACCTGAAGTCGAATACAGCAAATCGAATGTATTGCTGCTAGGACCTACAGGATCGGGGAAAACACTTCTTGCAAGAACACTCGCAAAAATCTTAGACCTCCCTTTTGCCATTGTTGATGCGACGACACTCACAGAAGCTGGATACGTAGGTGAAGATGTGGAAAACATCATCCTTCGTCTGGTGCAAAATGCAGATTATGATGTGGGCCGCGCAGAGCAAGGGATCATTTATGTCGATGAAATCGACAAAATTCGAAAAACAACATCAAATGTATCCATCACACGCGATGTGTCTGGTGAAGGTGTTCAACAAGCCCTTCTCAAAATCGTTGAAGGTACGATTGCAAATGTTCCTCCTAAAGGAGGACGTAAGCATCCGAACCAAGATTACATCAAAGTAAACACTGAGAACATCCTCTTCATTGTAGGAGGAGCCTTTGTTCATCTTGATAAAATCATCGCAAAACGCCTTGGTAAAGGATCGATCGGCTTTGATGTCGATGAAAAGAAAGTCATCGATCAAAACGAGCAAAACTACATCCTCTCTAAAGTCGAAGCTGAAGATTTGATCTCTTTTGGGATGATTCCTGAATTTGTGGGACGCTTCAATTCGATTGCGAACTGCAATGAACTGACAGTAGAAGACCTTGTAGAAATCCTTGTGAAGCCCAAAAATGCCCTCATCAAGCAATATCAACTACTATTTAAAGAAGATGGTGTGGAACTCGAGTTTTCTGATGATGCTTACATAGCAATCGCTGAAAAAGCAAAAGCTGCGGGCACAGGGGCAAGAGCTCTTCGTATGATTGTAGAAAATCTGCTTGTAGAACTTATGTACACAGCCCCCTCAGATCAGACGATCGAAAAGGTCATCATCGATGGGAAGTGTGTTAAGGGCCATGCTAAACCCCACGTGATCCACAAAAAAGCTAGCTAAGCAGGCTCGTGAAATATTCTCTTAACCCAGCATCCAGGCCGTCTGTCCTTACGACATCTTCCACCTCAGCCCGACTTAGGACTCTTGTTGGTCCCGTAGGCTCTGAGCGATCAGAAGCAATCTTCGTATAGAGGTTAAAAGTATTCCCTGATCCCTTCTCGATTCTCCACATGTTGTGTCCTGCCGGAAGTGTTAACGCAGCAGGAGCTCTGTCATCTCTCCAGTCAGGTGGAGCTATAGCAGCTCCCAATGGCATTCCTACGGCAGCACCTCCACCACTGGAAATTGTCCCTCCAGTAGCTCCGGATGTGGGCACGCCCGGCATGGCTGATACAGGACCTGATGCCGCTGGTTGTCTATACAAACCCGCAGTCCTAGGATCTCTTCTTAATCCTCTTACAGCCTCTCTTGCTGGAGGGACAGAACCCCAACCAGTATGTCCTACAGGTGGCATAGCTGTTACGGGCCCTAGGGTAGAAGGTGGCGGGAGTGCAGCAGGACCGCCCCTTTGATGAGGAGGCAGAGCAGGAGCCACTAAGCCTGTGCCTGCTGCTGGCCCCCCTACTGGATTTGAGCCAGCTAAGGTTAAATTTGGTGTGATGGGTGTTAAGTTCGGTTTTGGTAGAGAAGCTGGGGCTTTGCAAACAGCTAGAAGCGTTGTGAGTGCGGGAGGATTTGTCAATCTACCTGGGTTGAATGCATCCACGCGCTGTAGGTCCCCTCTAACAGCGTCTAATTGAGAGTCAATAGCAACTTTTTCATCAGGAGTAAGGCCTACTTCTCTCGCAAACGCTTTCGCCATGCCTGGATCCATATAACGACTTGCAAAAGCCATTCCTAAATTTTCTTGTAATGGATTGACCTGAGGAGGCACACCCTGCATGGATAAAGCGAGCATACCCGCTTGAACAAAGACCCCTTCAGCTGTAGGCGCTTTAGGTGCCCCACCTTTGAAATGTCTCTGCGCGTGGGTGTACATCCGCTCTCGGTCTTTTTCTACGATTCCAGTAGTATGAGCTAAGGCTCCAATATCTGATATGTACTCTAATACAGCTGATTGACGCTCAGCGACGGCTGTCGCTTGCGCCTTTTGAGATCGCAATCTAACAGTGCTACCGAATTTCTCTAGGCCTGTATCTTGTGTCATAGGAGCTCTTAAAGCATCTCTCATTGTCTCAAAGTCTGCGTCTGTACTTCTAGGAGTAAAGCTTGCACATCCTGCTAGAAGAGCAAACTCATCAACATGTTCTATGTCTGTCAGCATCTTTTCATAGCGCTCTAAATCCCCTTGCAGCTTACCTAAATTAGGATCACTTGCTTTGGTGGCAGCTTGTACTTTTGCTCTTTGATCTGTAACAAGAGCTCTTAAAAAATGAACGGCTTTATGCTTGGATCTTTGCGCGTACGCAATTCTTTTAAGGGCCTCTAAGCGCCTTGCCGCAAAATCTGCAGGCTGTTCCCCTGTTTTAGGGGCAAGCAGAACAGAGAGATATTGCTTCGCTGCTGATGAGAGGTCTTTAGGAAGGCCTGCTAAGGCTGCATGATCTCTTTCAAAAGAACGGGTAGAGCTAAATTCATCATAGCCTCCGTGTCTAAAGGAGTGAGTTTCTGATGTGTTAATACTAGGATCTTCTTTTTTGAGATGCTCTAAGGCTTCTTTTCGAAGTATATTCAGGGTGTCAGTATCGTTGCTCATATCAATAACATGAGTATGGACAACTCCAGGCTGCCCATTAACACTAGCCTCTCGGTACATGATACGGCCATACTTCAATCCAACGCTAAGGGATGTCTCATCAATGGTATGTCCTGTTTTTTCATGAAGAGCACTTATGATCCGCCCATAAACATCCTGAATCTTATCAGCGGTTTTTTTGAGCTCTACGGGGATATCTTGGGTTTGACCTCTTGCCACAACAGAAGAGCGGATGACTTTAACGGTATGCGTCGCTGTTAAAGTCGCAATGGGTCCAGTACCTGCAGCAGCCGCGGGGAGAGTCGCACCGGTAGCTATGGCAGGAGTAGCAGTTCCAGTTACGGTTCTGGCTAAGGCTGATGTAGAAAAAGCAGGAGGTGTTGATCCACCAGTGACTGGAGAATGGGATCCTGCGCCGGGTGAAGGTAGTGGGGACGTAGCCATATTACTAACCTAGTATATATTAATATATAAATTATAGCATATTTTACTAACAATAACAATATAGTTTTGATTTTAATTTATAATTATATAAATAAAAAAACCGCTACCCAGAAACTGGGTAACGGCCTGTAAACCACCAAACCTAAACGGCTTAGTTGATTTGGTTCGCTGCAACTGCAGACTGTATAAGCTGAAGGGTTTGAGAGACCTGTTGGTCTTTGTTGTCCCTTGCAGACACAGCTTGTTGCTGAGCAGACTGAGCAATCCCTTGAGACGCTTGAGAGTAGGCTTTGTCGGCCTCTTCACTAGCTTGGTCTTTCTGAGCTTGTGAAGCACACTGGTTAGCCGATGTGTTCGCAATCGAAGAACCAATCTGAGCAAATGTGTTCCCTGCTTGTGAAAGCTGGTCTCTTTGACGAAGGATACTGTCTTTTTTCGTGTTAAGCCTGTCTGTATTGTCACCAGCTCTTGTCTGGATTTCTTTAAGGGCTGCTTCACCATCAGTTTTCTTGATATAACCAAGAGCACATTCATAATCTTCATCTGTATAACCAGCAAGAGATCTAGACCCTTCTGTTCCAAATGAACCTTTTTTAAGACTATCAACAAGAGTTTCTTGTCTAGCAGTAAGTGTTTTTTGTGTGACACCAGCTTGAGCAGGAGCACTTTCTCCCGAAAGAACAAATTCTTCTGTACTTGGGTTTGTAAGAGCTCTGTCAACTTGAGCTGTAACGTTCTTATTGACGTTAAGCTGATTATCAATCTCATTAACACCTGAGTATTTATAAGTAGCAACACCCATAGCAGCTAAACCACCGGCGTTAGAGAGGGCAGAACCAAATTGAGCCCATGCTTGGTCGGCTGTAGCTTCAGCTTGTGAATTCCCTGCACTTAGCGTAGATTGAGCGTTGGCAGCGGCAGCGGCGCTCCCTTCGCTAATGTCTGTCTTTGTAAGCTCGCTATAGAGGTTCTCGATCTGACAAAGCTCTTGGAGGAGCTTAAGGATCTCTGACATAAGCGCCGCAGTTCCTGATAAAGCGAAAGAACCGAAAGAATATCCTCCGGCAGATGTTGAGGATCCTGAAGAGGAACTTGCAGCAGGAGGTGTTGGCGAAGCGCCATTTTGCCTAATTAATGAACTCATTATTATCTCCTAATATGAATTTTATATAGTTATTATTAAAGCTTATAGTTTCCTACATTTATTTTATCATATATATTATTTTAATTGCAACAGTTAAATTAATATTTTAACTTTTTCAACAGCAGGGAATTACACTTCATATTAGCGTATAGCATTGATTTTCAAGAATTTGTGATAAAAACAAAACTCCCTGTAACTAAGGGGGATAGTTACAGGGAGCCTAAAAAGAGGATTAGAAGAACCTCTTACTCTTGGAGAACAGACACCTCAGCGGCTAAAGGCTTGAGGAAGGAAGCTGTTACTGAGTTGATCTGCTGACCTACTTCAGTAACGCTGTCTGTCATCGACTGTTGCATTTGCTGGTTGAGGGACGAAGACATCTTCTCCATCGTTTCAAAGAAGGCCATCCTCGAATCCACATCAGCAAGCGCTCTTTGCGTTTCTGATAATTGCATATCAGTCTTGTATGTTGAAGCGTTTACTCCAACTTCTCCGATCATTGCTCCAGCTTGGGCAATAAGGCCTAGTGTTTTTGCGAGAGTCGCAAACTGAGCAGATTGGATGTATTTACCAAACGCTATAAGGAAGTTTTCTGCAACTTCTGGCAAGATGCTAGACAGAGTTTTACTGACTGAACTTGCAACAGCTGAAGCTGCTCTTGATGCAGTTCCCCAACCTACTGTTGAAGACTCTGTAAAGGCAACTTTCGCTGTATAGATCGCAGCAATAAACCCTACAACACCATTAATGATGTCAGCGACTTTATCACTAGCACCGGCTGCTTTAGCAATATCACCAGGAAGACCTGTTTGTACGCCAGTCATCGTTCCAAACATCTTAGCAAACGCCACACCATTTGTTCGAAATCGACCAAACAGTGATGTCAATTTACCGATAAATTTCTCAGCATTTTCAACAAATTTTGTTGCACTTTGAGCTGTTCTTGTTGCTGAAGTAGCTGCTGTTTCAACGGTCTCAACAGCTGTTTCATTTAAAGAAGTAGCTGTTGTTGAAGTCGCATCTTCAGCTGCATCAGTTGCAGCAGAGGCAGCATCTTCAGCACCTTCTTCACCAGCACGAGCCGCTGTTGTAGCTGCTGATTCAGCAGTATTTGCAACTGCCGCTGCAGAACCTACGCTACCCACACCAGCCGAAGCTACAACGATCACAAGCGTAGTGATTACATCCGCTACGATCTTCGCAATCGCAGGAGGCATAACATTTGAGAGCCCTTTTGTAATAGCGTTTGTTAAATCGTTTAAACCACCTGTATACTGAAGCGTAACTAAAGCCGCTGTCATAACCAACATTTCAGGTCCCATAAACACGGCAGCAATAATCGATAAGGCTGTTAAAATCCCGCCGAAGATCTTCATCATAAGACCTTCTTTACTTTGGGCTGCCTCAGCGGCCTGCTCTTGTTGGTAAGCTTGTTGTGCTTTTTGAAGCTGCTCTTGAGCGCTCTTAACAAATATATTACCAACTTCGTTTTGCATTTCTTCTGTTTGTTGTTGGTATTTTAAAAGCTCTTCTTCAAGCCCCGCTAGTACACCAGCAAGTTTAGACATTGCAAGCTGCATAGTAGCTGTTGTATCTTGAGATGCAATTTCTTCTAATGTCGGGTTAGAACTCGTACTTTTAGAAGAATCTTTTTCATCTTCTAGAGAAGCTAAAGCTGCGTGTAATTGTACAAGTGTAGCAACGTCAGAAGGAAGTTTCTCTTTACTAGAAGGAAGCGTACCTAATGAAGGAACCGATCCTACTGGGAAAGAAGTCTCTTGTGTTTTAATTAATACTGACATTTTTTACCTTTATCTAAATTTTTATTATTATTTATTATTAACTTTTTATTTATCTTACATCGCATGTTGTAACAATTGAACCGCAAATCCCATAAGCTGTACCGCTGAAGAAGCGAACTGCATAAAGTTACTCATGTTACTGTTGTCCGATGAAGTCGCTGTCGTTGATGTCGATTCAACCGATTTAATTAAGTTATCTGTTGTTGTTGCTGTTGTCTGGTCAAGACCAAACTGAGCGTTATCTGTTTGAATTTGTCCAGGGGCAGCATTGTTGTTAGTATCTGTTTGAAGTTTAAGAATATCATAAGCCAGAGTCCCTGCTGGGGGTGTACTTGGTGTTACTCCGTCAACAGTACCGTTGTTCATATAATTCATATAATCAGATTCTACATTGGCTAAGTTGCTGGACATTTGGGCGTCGAGTGTCGTTTTTTTATCGAGCGTATTGTTCATATCTTCAATCGCCATCATGATTAACATCTCAGCGCTGATTGAAGCTTGATCATCTCCGCCTGCTACATTTGAGCTATTAGCGTTATGGCTAGATTCAATTTTTCCTATGTGGGTCATACTTTCCTCTATTAAGATTTATTATGTTTATTAATTAGTTAATATCTTCCTACAATCAATTATATAATAAACCGATTAATTTTTCAAGATATTTTTATTATTATATAATTAAACGAGATATTGATTATAAAGGGTTTATGAATAAATAAATTCGAAAAGAAAAAAGCCTCTTATTTTCATAAGAGGCTTTGGATTAGTTGTTTATGATTATGTAGAAGAGATGTTCTGGTTGATCTGCTGTAAACCAGTGATAATATCGCTTAAGGTGTCTTGAACCGATTGCGTAATCTTCTGGTAGTTCTGCTGCTGGTACTGGAGCTGGTTATTCGCATAGCTTGACGCAGAGCTCACCTGGCTTGTCGCTTCAGAAAAGTCGTTAACAAATTCCTGAGCTTCAGCTGGGTTAGCAGGCTCAAAACCTTGTGGGGGACCCCCGCTTGGGTTCGGCAAGAATGGAGGGTTATACTGTGTCGGCTGACCATTTACATAGTAAGTTGTACTTCCCGTAAGGTTATAATAAGCCGCGCCAAACGCTTTTTGGTCTGTTAACTGACCAAGTCCTGTTCCTGAACCAAAAATAGCTGGTGTTCCTAATTCACTAAGTAAAGAGTCAAGGGCAGAACCTGTTGATTCACCATTTTTACCTCTTTCTCCTAAAATACCTTCAAAGTTGAATTGGTAAGAAAGACCACCACCGCTCATTGTAGCAGATTGTGAATCAAGCCAAGGGTCTGTTCCAATTCCCAACTGTTGGCTAAGAGTGTTATACGATTTACAAAACTCTGTATAGTTACCAGACTGAAGGTGTTCTTGCATTGTAGAAACAAGGTTCGTAATCGTAGATAAGTCTTGGATCGCATAAGCTTGCTCAGACATAGAGTCTTGGCCGAGGTTCATTTTGTCATTAAACAAGTGAAGCATCGCAAAGTTAAGAGCTTCTGAAAGAGTAGCTTCTTTAGCCATACCTGTTTCAGAATTGGCCTTGTTAATCAAACCATCGATTTGGGACATGTCACTTAAAAAGGCTACCATGTCCTTATAAAAGTCAGCATACCAAGTCTGATAGTTTTCTTGAGATTGTACCCAAGGCTTATCTGAATCTTGTGTTTTGTTTAATTCCATAATATTGATTAAACCTATTAATTTAATATCTTCCTATATTAATTATATAATAAATATTTTAAAATTGCAATAACAAATAGCTCGATCTAATCTTAATAGATTAGTTTTAAGAGGCTTAAGTATTTGAATATAATAAACAAGCCTCTTAAATCTCTTTAAGAGGCTTGTAATTAAAGACTTAGATATTAGGCAGAAGCCATGTTTTGGTTGATCTGCTGAATCTGATTTTGCTCGTCGCTAAGCGTATCCTGCACAGCCTGAGTCATTTTTTGATAGTTTTGCTGATCAAACTGAAGCTGGTTATTCGCAAAGCTCGACGCAGAGCTCACCTGGCTTGTCGCCTGAGAGAAGTCGTTAACATACTCTTGGGCAAGGCTAGGGTTTGCGGGCTGCGGCCCTGGGCTAGTTCCACCACTCGGCGCTGGTATGGGAGGAGGAGTCCAACCTGAAGGCTTGTTTCCAGTCAGGTTATAGTAAGTATCATCAAAGGTTTCTTCATTGGTCAAGGCGCCAAGACCTGTTTGGCTTCCTGGATCTCCCACCTCAGCGATAAGAGAATTCAAGGCAGAACCTGCTGTTCCAGCGTCTCCTAATAGACCTTCAAAGTTGAACGGAACACCATCAATTGTCGTATTATGGGCTTGAAGCCATGGGTCCGTACCTGGTGTACTATCAGTACCAATATATTTTGTAAGAGCATTATAGTCTGTTAGATAGCTACTATAATCCCCATTTTGGAGGTCTTCTTGAACCTTAGAAATCATATCAGTAATGTTAGAGAGGTCTTGGATCGCATACGCCTGCTCAGACATCTGGTCTTCGCCAAGCTGCATTTTATCGGGGAATAGCACAGACATAGCGAACATAATAATAGCACCTGGGTCATCACCCGCCTTGATCATCCCTTCCATTTGGTTGAAAGAGTTTTCAAAAGTAGTTACGTCATATGAGAATTGCTGATACCACTTATCCCAAGTTGTAGAATCTGGAGTTGGGTTGGGCACGCCTTGACCTTTATGGACATTGTTGTCTGACATTTTATTACCTTTTATTATTAAATAATATCTTCCTATAGATAATTTTATAACATATTGATTTAAATTACAATAAATATTATACGACAATTTTGTAAGCGCCTAAATTTAAGATGTTTAAATTGCTTGAAGATTATAAGATATTTGTTTTTAGTGCTTTATAAAGATTTCTGTTTCAGGGGCCGAATCCTCAGACCTCATTACACATCCATAGTTTGTTGAATTAAAAATATATTGATTATAATTTAATTAAATTAATTTTTATTATATAATTAATAATTAAACAAATTGAGGTTTATGATGCACCTTCTCCAACCCACACTGCCCCTTACTAGGGAAATTCACCGAGGTCCAACACCAGGAGACTTTGCTAGTCTAGGATTGACTTCTTATGGCGGCCGAATAGGTGGCATATCTACTAGCGCCATTCCCGTACTGGGCGCTCTGTCTAGCCTTGCATCGATCGTCTATTTGCTTGCAAAGGTCTGTTTTAATGAGCTCAGGATTTTAACTGCACGCAACTCAATTTTGCCCCTTAACGTCACAATTTTCAGAGAGAATGCTCAGGCGCACTTAGTAGATGTTCTTGGATTTCATGCAATGAATGTTGTTACTCTAGGAGTTCACTCTTTACTGACTCAATATGCATGGCCCCAGTATGACAACTATAGGCCCCCTCTTCGAACAACACCTAGGGCACTCGTTATCGACCCAGATTTTTACGCAAAATAAACCCAATTTAATAAGGAGATTGTTATGGGACCTATAAATCACGCTGATCAACACCTAAGCCTTGGGTTAGCACCTCTAGGCGGAAGAATTGGAGCGACCCCAGTAATTGGAGGAGCTTACAGTTTTGCCACTATCGTTTACATCGTAGCGGCCGTAGCGATAAATCGAGTAGCCATGTTATTTGCAAGTCGATCTGGGTTTCAAAGAATGGACCGGATGATATTTGATCAAAATGCCAGTGAAAACCTATTACCGACGCTGATCTTCCATGCTTATAATGCCTCTTCTTTCGGATTATATGCTCTTTATGAACAAAATAGAACAGTTGTAACACCCAGAGGTGAAAGAGGAAGAGCGATTGATATCATTCATGCAGGAGTAGCCCGCTAAAACCCTTAAGACTTCATCCATTTGCTCTTACGAGAAGAAGGGCCTCTTTCTTTGTCAGAGGATTTCCCGTTTTTTGACTTCCGACTGACTGATTTTTTTGTGTCCTCGATTTCTCTCTTTGCCCGGGTAAGCATTTCCTGCTGCTGAGGAGTGAAAAGTTTAGGATCCTCAATAACATTCGCGAGTTGATCTTCACTCATCCCTACTTTTTTGAGGACTTTGGAGAGTTCTTCTGAGAGCCTTTCATGCATCGATTTGATGACCACAATCAACTCTTTCTTCTCAGCGGGAGAGGCTTCTATAAACTCTTTTTTCATAGCTTGGAAGAAATGGAGCGTTTTTACAACCAGTTCGTTCACATTCGGTTTAGCGACCTCACCTGCTTGGATGATGTGCCTTAGTAGCTTTTCAAATTCCTCATGCATAAAATCGCCTTTTATTAAGTGTTATTATGATTTTAACCATTTATCTTTCGATTTCGTCGTTTTCTTCTTAGCTTTTTTGATGGGTGCATGTCTTTCAATGTTCTTTTTTAGATCAGGGATACTTTTGAGTTCTTCTTTAGAATCCTCAATTACTTCCCAATCTTCCTTTTTATAGCTTGCAGGGTCATTCATGATCTTTTGAAATTGGTCATCGCTAAGATTTTTCTCTGCCTTAAACCTTTCTACTTTCTCAGCAATAAGCCTTCTAAGTTCTTTATATTCAAAGATGGCCTTCTTCTTTTCTTCTTCAGTTCCAGTGACAAGCACCTTGTTAAGATGTTCGAGATATTTGAGGACTTCTTGAAATGCAACTCGCATAATATCAGGAGAATTTGAAGAATTTTCGCTAAAAAACCTCTGGAAGATTTTGTAATAAATTGGTTCTTCTTCGTTCATAATTTAAATTAAGTAAAATTATCCCCTATCTTAATTCTATTTTTAGAATAGGATTATTAAATTATCAATTTATTAATTTTTATAAAAAAAAGAGTCCTTAGATATTTTTTTCTTGAAAAAGAGTAATAAATTTTTCATAAGTACATAAGATGCCAAAAATTCAGGAAAAACCATGAGGCTCACGATCTTAGATCACCATATTGGAACTTTTGAAAAAGAATTTGTCCAGCCTCAGCTCTTCCACAAAGAAGGGGAAAGAGACTACTGGCTCATGACTTCCCACACGCCAAAGATCGACATAAAGTATTTGGATCCAGGCGTTTTAATGACTTGTCCTATCGCCCAAATCCCCGAAAAAGACCTCGAGGTCTTTTTCATGCATGTGATGAGTGGGAATTATCTGGGACAAGGTACAGGTCGCGGCTGGGTCAGTCTCGATCCGACAGAGAAATTCTTGACACTCTCGCTAGCAATCCCTTATGAAGCAAACTATGTTGAATTCAAAGAGATGCTCGAAGAATTCCTGAATTATTTGATCTATTGGAAAGAGCAGGTAGAAACTTTTATCAAAAAACAGGCGTAGAAAATGGTTGGGTATTTAATAGGAGAAGATGGTCCACTTGTTGGCCTAGTGATTAGGCTCGAAGAAGATGGCCCTTGGATATTAGGACGTGACGCAAAATCATCCTATCAAACTCTTGAAGATCCCCAAGTCTCCAGACGCCATGTCATGCTCTATGTTGAGAACGACCAATATTTTGCAGAAAACCTCAGCTCTACAAATCCTACTCTAGTCAACGGTGAAGCCCTTCAGGAATCCCGCCCTTTGAATGAAGGTGATATCCTTCAAGTTGGAGGCACAACTTTCCGGTTCACTTTGCTTGAACCAACAGGAAATATCATACAGCCTTCTCTTGCCGAAAGCGACACTTTGGAAAAAATGAAAGAGGAGCTCAGCTTGCTCACCCTTGCTGATGAAACTCAAAGTCGTTGGATTATTAAGGTCATCACAGGGCCTAATACTGGGGCAGAGTTCCCCTTAGAAACTGGCCGCACTTACATCATAGGGAAAGATCCTGCTACCTGTGATATTTTCTTTCAGGACCTTAGCGTTTCAAAACAACATGCTAAGCTAACACTCTCGGAAGAGGGAACTCTCACAGTTGAAGACCTAGGGAGCCGAAATGGGGTGATTATTCATGGCAAAGCGATCGAAAAAGAACTTTCTATTCATTCTCAAGATGTCGTTTCTTTAGGTACTACATCCTTTATTATTATTGACAGAGAACAAACTCAAGACACTCTTTACACTCCTGAAGTCAATAGTTACAGACTCTCTTCGAGCGCGGCAGAGGCCTCTGAAGCTGAAATGGCGATCCCTACGAAGAAACATTGGAAGGAGATGTTTATACCTACTAAACATATTGCTATCGCTGCTATGTTCACGCTCGCATTATGCATCTCTTTGTTTAGTATAGTATCCCTTTTCAAAACTCAATCCATCATCGTTAATACAAGTGACGAATACGATGAAATTCATCGAATGCTGAAAAGATTCCCTTCCGTTGAATTCACCTACACTCCCGGTAGCGGTCAATTATTTTTACTTGGACATGTTCTTACTGAAGTAGAGCAACAAGAACTTGTTTATCTCATCCAATCACTCCCCTTCATTACCACTGTGCAAAACAATGTCGTTGTTGATGAATATGTATGGCAAGACATGAATGCACTCCTTTTCAAAAATCCAGATTGGCGATCTGTTTTAATTGTCGCAACTGAGCCCGGACATTTTGTGATCAAAGGGTATTTGAAATCTGCCGATCAAATCATCCAGCTCATGGACTATGTAAATAACAACTTCCCCTATTTAAATAAGCTCGAGAACCAGGTTTACGTAGAAAACACTTTAGAGACAGAAGTTCAAGCACTGCTCATCAGTGGTGGCTTTGGCACTGTTAACTTCTCTTTATCAGGAGGAGAGCTTCTCTTATCAGGCCGGATTGCTTCAAAGAGTGAATCTGATTTTAATTCTTTGATCCGTGAATTTCGCCACGTTGAAGGGATCAAAGAAGTGAAAAACTATGTTGTTGTGACATCCGACCATGTAAGCTCACGCATCAATATCAGCGCTAAATATCTTGTTTCTGGAACAGGTCTCGTTGATAACGAAAGTGAATTTGTATTAATAAATGGAAAATTATTTTCTGTCGGTGAAAGTGTCGATGGACTCAATATTACACAAATAACTTCCGATTCTGTTCTTCTTGAAAAAGACGGATTGAAATATGTAATTGACTACAATCTGTAAAACATTTATGGATGGAAGGTAAATGCAATAAGGAGATTGCTATGTACGGCTTAGAAGATCAACATAAGAGACCACGATTCGAATTTGATCTTGAAAAAGATATCAAAAAAGATAACAAATTAGCGAAAAAATTGACAAGTGAAATTGATTCTCACTTGCATGAAATTGAACATGAAATGAAAGCTCATAAAGCATCTCCCCATGACGATCTCATGACTGTTGCTCATGGTTACAAAGCAGCAAAAAAAGTGATCTCTAAAATCCATTAACAAGCAGAAAGAGGACGATTATGTCATACAATCCAACCAACCTAAACTTGTCTTTTACACAGATCATTTCTGCGTATGTTAAGGTACAATGTAAAGTTGTTCAACAAATCAGAAGCCTAGGTTCCAACATGTCATCGACGACACCTGGTACCTTTTTGCTCCTCCAATTCCAAATGTCACAATTAACGCAGATTGGAGATTCGATTTCTAACGTAATTTCTCAGGTAAACTCAATGGTCAACAACTCGATTCGTAACCAAAAATCTTCATAATGATCTAACTGAGAAAATACGAAACAAACTATTAAATATAAGAAGAAGGAAAAACCCATGTCCGACCTTAGCAAACATAAAGATCAGTTTCTCTTACTCGTAGAGGCAGGTTTTATTGCAGTAAATCAATCTGATGAAGATTCTGCGGTCAAATTGTTTCAAGCGGCTCACTTAATTAACAAAGAAAGTCCCCTTCCTACCCTGGGCATGGGCTATCTTCACATGTGTAAGCTTGAACTTAAAAAAGCTGTTGAAGACTTCAACCGTGTTCTCCACAAAGACCCAAAAAATGAAATGGCAAAAGCTATGCTTGGTCTCACTCTAAGCATGACTCCAGATCATTGGAAAGAAGGAGAAAAAGTTCTTCACGAAACAGCAAAATCAGGCAATAAAGATGTAAAAAATCTTTCAAACACAACGCTTGACTTCGTCGAAAAATTTGTGAAAAAACCCAATCCTCATGCTATGGATCACACAAGATCTAAAGACCAAAAGCATAAATAGGATACTAAATGGCAAGCGATTTTGCAGATAGAATTGATGGAACAGATCCCATCGGCGCGAATCAGCCTGTAAAAGGTTTCAATCAAGAGGGGGAGAGCACCCGCTCCTTTCAATCGTACATGGAAGGACAAACTCCCTCTCAAGCTACAAACCCAAATGCAAGCGGACCCACACCAGCTCAGCTGGTGAGTCAACAATCTGCAACCATGGGGCCACCCTCAATGGAATCTGTGATTGCTCAGATGAATACTTCTTCAACAAGCTTGGGGGATCTCCAAAATAAACTCCAAACACCCAACCTGAATCTTAAATCATCTCAAAAATATCTTCTCCGCAATAAACTCACTGAAGCTAACACCCAAATTCGCGCCGCCGCGACGAAAACGGGAGTTGATGTCAGAGAAATGCCTGAAGGGGCCTCAAGCCAAAACCCCATGACGAGGTTTTTAGCTTTGGTCTCAGATGGCCAACAACAATTAGAGGCCGCTCAGCTTAATGTTGCGAATCTAGCTCAAAGCGGTAAAACACTAAACCCTGCACAATTATTACTAGTTCAAGTTAAACTAGCAAAAGCTCAGCAGGAGCTTGAGTATTCTTCCATCGTTTTAAATAACGCGATTAGTGATGTGAAGATGTTATTCAACGTTCAATTATAACGGCTAGTCCATGATCGATGACTCTCAGTTCGACAACCTCCTCACAAAGCTGGAAAACCTTGAGCTCACATCCGTTCATGGAAGAATTACACAAATCGTCGGAATGCTCATCAAGGCTATTGTCCCCAACGTAAAAATGGGGGAAGTATGCATGATCAAGCGTGAAGGCACCCCTCTTATTGCCGAGGTTGTGGGCTTCACTAAAGAAGAAGTTTATCTATCCCCTCTCGGTGAAATGTCAGGCGTTGGACCATCTTCTGAAGTGATCCCAATGAGACTATCTCTTCACATCAAAGTAGGTCCAGGATTACTCGGACGGGTGCTAAATGGTCTTGGCGAGCCGTTAGATGAAGCTGAAAAAGGGCCCCTCATTTTAAATGAGACCTACCCGGTTCTAAATGATCCTCCAGATCCTTTAAAACGTAAAATGATCACTGAGCCTATATCCACGGGTATTCGCTGTATTGATGGTGTCCTATCCTGCGGTATAGGGCAGCGTGTCGGTATTTTTGCTGCAGCAGGTGGTGGTAAATCAACACTGCTTGGAATGATCGCTCGCTATGCTAAAGCTGATGTGAATGTGATATCCCTAATTGGTGAGAGAGGTCGCGAGGTAAGAGAATTCCTAGAAAACGATTTAGGTCCTGAAGGGATGAAGAGATCTGTTATTATCGTCTCAACATCGGATCAAGCTGCTCAGCTCCGTTTAAACGCCGCTTACGTAGGCACTGCAATCGCTGAATACTTTCGCGATCAAGGTAAAAGCGTTATTTTAATGATGGACTCTGTCACTCGCTTTGCAAGAGCTCTTCGTGAAATTGGTCTTGCTGCTGGAGAGCCCCCTGCAAGAGCAGGATATACTCCTTCAGTTTTTGCGGTACTGCCAAAGCTTCTTGAAAGATCGGGAAACTCAGACAGAGGTTCTATTACAGCGTTTTATACAGTGCTTGTAGCTGGCGATGATATGAATGAGCCTGTTGCTGATGAGGTACGCTCTATTTTGGATGGACACATCATTTTATCTTCAGAGCTAGCACGGCAATATCACTACCCTGCTATTGATGTTCTGAGCTCAGCAAGCCGTATCATTTCATCGATCATCGATCAAGAACATCTCCAACTTGTTGGAAAAATTCGAGAAGTCCTCGCAAACTACAAGAAGAACGAACTTCTTATTCGGATTGGAGAATACAAACCTGGTTCTGACAAAAATGCTGACTTTGCGATAAAATATATTGAAAAAGTCAATCGCTTCTTAAAACAAAGAACCGATGAAAAATGTACTTTCCAAGAGACCCTAGAGCAATTAAAAGCTCTCTTTAAGTAATCCCCATGAAAAAACCTAAATATCCTTTAGAACAACTCGCTGAAATCAAACAAAGGCGTGTAGAAGAAGCTGAAAAGGATCTTAAACGGAAAAAAGAACTTCTCGAGATCGAACAAGAAAAATTAAAAAAACGTGAAGAAGAGCGTGATCAAGTCAAAGCTCACAAAGCAGACAAAATCATGCAGCTCAACAAAAAGTTTGATGAAGGGATTTCTAGTGATGAGATTGAGCAAGCAAAAGTCTACCTAAAAGTTGTTGATGAAAAACTAAAAGGAAAAGAGCTAAAAGTTCAAGAACAACAACAAGTTGTTAAAGTAGCTGAAAAAGCTGTTGAGGAAGCCCGCGCTGTGCTGATTAAAAGGCAAACGGAGATTGAAAAAATTCATATGCACCGCAAAGAGTGGGAAAAAGAAATGAAAGTCTTAGAGGCTCAAGAAGAAGAAAAACTCATGGATGAGCTTGGGTCCACGGGATTTGTCAGAAAGAAAAATGAACCCAAATAACAGCTATCAAATATTTAAATAATTTTTATTATAATTTTGATGTTTATTAAATAAACTTTTCAAATTACAATAACAGTTTAAAATATGAGCTTTTATGACTGCTATCGTTTCATCTCCTACCGGGAGACCAGTTCCTCTAGCCCCCATTTCATACGACCTGGAAAGGTGTTTAAGAGAAAAAGTGGGCGATGCCGTTTCTGAGATCGTTATATATGGATTTTCTCACTGCTGTTACGGAATGTTATTCACTCTCCTAAAAGGGACTTCATTTAAACCCTTAAATTATGATAATTATTTCCCCTTAAATCCCCTAGCAACTGAGCTCCCCTCATCCTATACTGCGACAAAAAGTCATATCCGGTTGTATAAAGCTATTTTAGTCAGTGTGATGGTAGAGAATTACCGAAGAGAAAAAAAAGGTCTTCCTATTGTCCCTGTGATCTTTTGTATTGACACCGATGAAAAAATCCATCGTCCAAGTGATCTACTAAGAAAAACACGCTGCGCCACCATATCTGAGCTCAAAGTAGCTCAAGCCTTCTGCACAGATCCTCTATTTAGTGAAGAGATGCAAAGAGTAGCTCAAAAAACTTTTCTTTTTGTGAAATTTACTTTCAAAAGTTATACATATGGCAAACTGACCTTTATACCCGCCCCTTGGATCTTAAATCCTACGGCTTGGGTAAAATTGCCAAAAGTTGAAGTAGTAGAAACTCCAGCAGCAAGATGGCACTGCTGGGGACTTTGCACAAGAAATGTTGTACATCCTACTCCCCCACCCAAATTCAGCTGGAAAAAATGGGTGATAGAAACTCTTGAAAAACCATAACATCTCTATTTTGTCTTTTTGACCTCTTGCAAAAAACCATAAAAATTGCGAATGTGAATCCAATATACGTATGGCAGGGGGATTCTCATTATGGAACCCAAAAATCTAAGCGGTGTTCCGCGTCAACCGAAAGCGGAAGAAGAAGAATTTGAACAAAAATTCGATCCTGAAAAATTTAAAAAAATTCTCAAAGTAGATGATTCTGATAGCGCCCAAAAACGTAATAAGCGAAATCTCAATCGCTCCCAGGAGGAGGGTGACGATACAGAAGATGTAACCCCTCAGGCCACTCCAAGTGGTGAATTTAAAGGTCTGATGGGCGAGCAAACCTCTGATGAGGGCATTTACGGTAAGCAAGGTGTGCAATCCTCACAAACAGGACCCTCCTTGAAGCAAGTAAACCCTGATTTTGAAGTGGGAGATTCTTCAAGCGACGAGGCAGATTTTGATCAAAATGACCAGGTGTCACAGCAAGCTGCGCAGTATGCGCCTCTTGCTTCTCCTCCACAACCTCAAAACACGTTGCCAACTGAGGAAGTTTCCACTCCTCCAGAAGAACCCTTCAGTGGAGAAGAAACTCTTTTAACGCCGCCGCCCTCTTCTACACAAACTCCAACATCAGAAGAAAAAAAACCTTCTAAAGCGATTCCTAGTGATAAAAAAACTGAAGTGAAACTCCCACATACTCTCCAACCGCCTTCAGCACCTCCTAGTGGAAAAAAAACAACTGCGCAAGAAAAGCCACTTCCTGGAAAACCATCGATTAAAGTTCCTGCGAAAAATCAAAGCGAGGAATCTACCCTGCCGAGTTTTGAAGAAGAAGCTATTGAGGAGATCAAACCAAACGCTGCTACATCTCAGGAATCTCAACTTACTACCACAAACAAACCTACAGAAAAAACACCTGCCTCTTCACCCCCTGCAGAAACTCAAAAACCTGGTCCCAAAGCACCCCTAGAGGAAGATATCGAGGCCCCCTTGCTACCTCTGAGTCAAATGCCCATCCAAGTAATCAATCGAGAAGCACAGCCCCACTCAAAAGAGAAAAAAGAAGAGACAACTTCTGTAGGAGGCATCCCAGCAGCCGATACGATCATTTCTCCAAATTTGCCTCAAGCTCCTGAAGCACCCTCTCAAGTCACTCCAACAACCATGACTTCATTTTCCCAACTTTCTCCACAGACTTTTGCCCTTTTTGAGAAAATGGTAGGACTCATTACTGTCCAAACGTCGATGGGAGTGAGTACAACCACAGTTACCGTTTCTATGCCGGGATCGGTATTTGATAAGGCTGAAATCGTCCTTCAACAATTTTCTACAGCACGAAACGCTTTCACCGTTGAAATTCGGACAAATCCTGAAGCTCTTCAAGTCGTCAACGCAGAGTTCAATAATCTTGTGGCTGCCATGGAATCCGCGAAACTAAGTGTGCAAATCAACTTGCAGCGTCCTACTCTATTGAATGAGTATCAAGCGACAAGCAGAAAAGGCCCACGACCTGTTAGTCCTGTGAAAGGGAAAAATAAAGATAAAAAAGATCAGGAAGAATAAGGTGTGATAAAAAATTTTATAAAAATACCAAAAAGTGTTTTTGCAAAACGCTTAGCTTATATATTCTGCAATTTAAAATATTCAATGAGGTTATGTTGATGAGTGCAGATAACCCCTTTATCAAACATCTTACAAAAATCATTGAGCCTTCTCTTCTGAGGCCCAACTGGCCTCATCTACCCTCATTTCCTTATGACAAATTTTCTCACCTTCTAGCAGAAAAATTAGGCCTCTCCCCGTTCCACGTAGAATTTGTGAAAGCTGACTGGCAATCTCATGCGAAAACAGCCAAAACTTTTGGAAAGCATCCTGCTCATTTTTCTTTTCATCTTGCTCCCATAACAGATCCTTTTTTCATGATTATGTCTTTAGATGACAAAAGCAAATTAGGAGAGTGGTGCCTGGGTACGCCAGTAAAAAATAACAGTTTGATCAATGCCTATTTAGAATTTACCCTAAGTAAGGTTCTTAGGGCTATTGATGAACTGGGAATATACTCTGGACTCAAACCATCTCTTAGCCATGATAGCTACCTAGAAGAAGAAGCTTATGTCATCTATCTAACGATTCATCACGGTGAGCAACAAATCCCCGTTTGTTTAGTCTGCCCCACATCTTTTCATCACCAATTTATTAAGCATTATCAAAGCAAACCTTTTTCGATTACAGCATTCAATTCAATAGAAAATATGCTGATCACAACTCCTCTAGAACTAGGATCAGTAGAATTATCTCATCAGGAATGGGGAAGTGTTAAAGTGGGCGATTGGATCGTTTTAGATCAGTGTAGCTACCACCCATTAGAGAAAAAGGGTACACTCACAATGGTTCTAAATCAAACACCCCTATTTCAATTGAAAATCAAAGAAGGGCAAATCAAAGTCCTCGATTATATTTTCTACCAACAAGGCTTATCTATGAATCCGCAAAATCCTAATACTGATGAAGATTCTTATGAAGAAGAATTTACATCAGGAGAAAATCAACAGGCTCCCTCTTTAACCATGGCCGATGAAATCCCCCTCTCTCTACGTGTTGAGATCGGCCAGCTCAATATGAGCTTAAAAGAGCTAGTGCAAATTAAACCCGGTTCTATTATTCCCCTTTCTACTCATCCTGAAAGAGAAGTGAAATTAACATTGAACGGACGCTGCATAGCTCTTGGAGAACTTCTTGAGCTCGATGATGCAGTAGGCATAAAAATTACTGAGCTCCCCTAAATCATTATGGCTTTGAATAAAGAATTTTATCTTCAAACCACTCTACCTGGGCATAGTGTTTCTCTAGAAGAGACTCCTATTCCCTCGCAAATAGGTCCCTATAAGATTGAAAGTTTGCTGAGCCAAGGAGGGATGAGTGTTCTTTATCTTGCTAAACATCCTGATCGCCAGCAACTGATCGCTATAAAAGTTCTATCCCCTCGTTTTGTGACTCATAATGAACTTAAAAGCCAATTTCTTAAAGAAGCAGAAATCATTAGCCTGACCGATCATCCCAATATTGTGAAGCTCTATGGGCAAGGAGAATGGGAAGGTGGCCTCTATATTGCGATGGAATTCATTCGAGGGATTTCTCTTAAACAATTTATTATTCAACATTCTCTATCCTTAAGACGCAGTCTTGATATCATTCTCCAGGTGGCTTATGCCCTCTTGCATCTACATACTCATGGCGTGATCCACAGAGATTTAAAACCAGAGAACATCCTCATTACAGAAAGTGGTCAGATCAAGGTGATTGATTTTGGCGTCGCCCAGCTCCAATCATCTGCGAATAGCCCCTCAAAAGGACTCGTAGGAACTCCTAGCTATATGAGTCCCGAGATGAAATCGTCCACTACATCCTCTTTCACATCGGATATATATGCTTTAGGTATTATTGCGTATGAGCTGATCATCGGCAAATTAAGCTTCGGAACTATTCAGCTCAATCTACTCCCTAAAAACATCCGTCTTATTATCCAAAAAGCTTTGCAACCCGATCCCGCCCATCGCTACCAAGATATCGTCGATTTCATTACTGACATTTCCCAATACCTCAAAAAAGATATGATTTTATCTGAGAGAAGTGAAAAGGATGAGATGAAGGAGATGATCGAATCTCTTACACAGTCCCAAAGATCTCTTCTTCCGGCTACAATTCCATCTTGGAATGAAATTGAAATAGGTCTTGCTAAAACTGCAGCTCACCATATTGTAGGATTCTCCTATGATTTTGTTCGATTTGATGACAGACGTCATGTTGTGATCGTTGCTGAATCCCTCTCTCAGGAAATTGAATCAATTTCTTATATTTCCTTTTTAAAAGGACTTCTTAAAATGTCTTTCCATGAGCACCAAGGAGGAGTAAAACGCTTTGACCCTTCAGCTCACCTGACTCTTATTAACGAAAAAATCTTTTTAGAACAAAAAAAGATGCTCTTCCGCTTTGGATTACTTTTTTTAGATGCTTCCATAGGAGAATTTCATTTTATTGGCTGTGGTTACCCCTCAATTTGGCATCTTTCAGAAACCTCCAAAACGCCTCGTCTTCTAAAAGCGACTAATCCACTTCTTGGTGAAACTTTAAGCTTTGCTCCCTTTGAAATTAACGACTCATGGAAGGAAGGAGAACAAATTTTTTTCCACACCGCAGCACATGAAAATATGATTAAAGAAGACCTTGCCACTATTGAAGCACTTACAAAAGCAGCTATAAGTGAAAACCTTGCTGTTTCAAGTCAAACAGCAAGTGATAATATTTTAAAAAAACTGATTCTTCATCTTCCTAACACATTTGACAAAGGACAAACTCTTGTTCTTTCGATTCAAAGGATTGATTGATAATCAGGCTTATTGTTTAATACGAATTTTAGCCTTCGGTTTTATTTATAGCCCCTAGGAACTCTAAGAGAGTGATGAATGAAAAACAGATATTTGGTTGCATTATCTATCCAGTCTTTACTATGGGGTACAACACCTCTCATAGCGGATGATGCTAATTCCTCAAAATCTCCAACAACACCTCAACTGGTCAATGTATCCCTTGAAGGTGGTTCTCAAGAGTTTAAAATCAATTTCCAAAATATTCCTATATTGGAATTCATGAAATTTGTTTCAAAAATAGGGAATATCAATTTTATCTATGATCCAGCCGACCTCAATTTTGCTATCACTGTTGTTTCTGATCAACCAAGTACTCTAGAGAATGTTCTGGGAGCTTTTACCCAAGTATTAAAAATTAATGGGCTGAGCTTAATTGAAGATGGCAATAGCTATCTCATTAATCGCAATCCAAATATCAAACAAATTCCTGCGATTGTTTCCGATGAAATGCCTTTCAGCGGCAAAAATTTTCCCGCATATGTGACAAGGGTTTTCCGATTAGAAAATGTTGATCCAGGCAAAGTAGCTACTTTAATTAAACCGATGATATCTGGAACTGCCCTCGTCGATATCTTCCCAACTTCACGTCTCCTGATTGTGACCGACATCACGTCGAATATCAATCAAATTTCTAAGTTGATCTCTATCTTGGACCAGCCTAAAGCTAACTTGCAATTTAGCAATTACGCTGTTAGAAGTGGTAACATATCTGCACTCAAAATGCTTGCTGAACAACTCATCCCACCACTCATCGGGGATGCCCCTTTTATTTTAGTGCCCCAGCCCTCTTCAAATATCCTCTACATCGTATCAACACCTTATGCGGCAAATTTAGCCACAAGTATACTTTCTGAAATTGAATCGGCTTCAATGAATGAAGGTGGCAGAACTTTATCTGGAAGCAATATTTACATTTATCCTCTTAAATACCGCTCAGCAGAGTTTATTGAAAACTCCTTAAAAAATATCGGAGCCAATGCAGCGAGCCTTGGATTTTCTTCCCAGGGTCTCTATGAAACAATTGCTAATGAAAAATATCTAAAAACAACGAATTCATTACTTTTTATTGGTCCTGAAGACTCTATTGAACGTATTAAACAGCTTCTTTTGCAAATTGATATTCCAGGCAAACCTGCAAATATGAATGAGCACGCTCACTTTTTTATGTTTCATCCAACCTATATTAGCCCCTCTGAAGTTAAGAGTCACTTAACAGACATTGCTACAAGCATGGATGAGTCAGGCCTTTCTGACCAAGCTTTGATTGCCACCATCCAAAATGCTCGGATTGTTGATGGAACCCATTCTATTTTATTTACTGGTGATTCAGCCTCAATCCAGGAAGTCAAAACTCTTGCGGAGCAAATTGACAAACAAAATGCTCAGCCAGGCGCCTCCTCATCGTATTACATTTATAAAATGAAGCATGGGAATATCGCTAGCATTCAAGCATCTCTCACTAGCCTCGTAGAGAACTTATCGAATAGTAAAATGCCAGATCAGCCTTTGATCCAAGCGATCCAAAGTATGCGCTATATCCAAGAAACAAATTCTATCATTTTTACAGGCAATGATAAGTCGATTGCCCAACTGCATACTATCGTTCCCACGTTTGATACTGATACTCCCGTGAGTTCTGGCACAGGAGATTTTATCATGTATACGCCAAAATTCGTGATGCCAGAGCATTTATTGCAAACAATTCAAGATGTTGAGCAGCGACTTTCACAATCCTCAACCGCTGATCCAGCTCTTATTCAGTCTCTACAATCGGCAAAATATATTCCAGCAAGCCATGCGATTATGTTTACTGGATCTCCTGCTGCGCTAGAAAGAGTGAAAACACTTCTTGGAACACTCGATCAGGGAAAACAGTTTATCCGGACAGAAGATCAAGTATATATCTATTCACCAAAGTATGTCTCTGAATCAACAATTCGTGATTCTCTCGAAAATTTTTCTTCCACACTTTCTGACAGTGATCCAACAAAACAAACCATACAAACAGGGAAGTGGATAGACACCTCCCGCTCATTTGTTTTCCAAGGCCCGCCTGCCTCTATTCAGAAAATTCAACAACTTTTAGCTGTCACTGATGTTTCAGGACCGGCAAAACCTGATAAGACCTATTTTGTTTACAAATTGAAGTACATTTCAGGTGATGTAGTTCTTAAAGACCTCAAACAAATGGTTAGAAACCTTCAGGTCTCATCACAGGAACAAGATGAGCTCTCTTCTGTTGTAGATAATATTGAATGGATCAAATCTACAAATTCTCTGTTTATTTCAGGGCCAACCTATGATGTGAACCAAATCAAGAGCCTTATCTCTGAATTCGATGCTCCAAGTGATGATAAAAACCAAAAACCACTCGATTTAAACTCAAACTTTTTGGTTTATAAGCCCCTTCATATGAGCGCCAAGGATATTGAAGATAATCTTAGAGGCCTTGCTACAGATCTCGAGGAGTCAGGGCTCTCAGACACCTCTTTGATCAATACGATCAACAGTGTAAAAATTTCAGGCCAAACAGGTTCTTTAGTATTCACTGGAACTCAATCTAATCTAGATAGGATCAAGAGCCTGATTGCAACGATCGATGTAGAAAATCCTAATGCCCATGTTCAACAAGTAGGCATGAGCACATTTTTGATCTACAAAATCAAGAACTCTAATTATGACTATCTCCTCTCAAATTTACGCTCATTAGCAAACGATCTTGATGCTGCAAAAGGAGGAGACAAAGACCTTGTTAAGTCCATCGAAGGAATGCGTTTCATTAAAGATACAAACTCGATCGTTTTTACAGGCTCTCCTCAGACTCTTGAAAAAATTAAAACAATCGTTGAAAAATTTGATGTGACTACTGGAGAGCCAGCGCCGGTAAGAACTCCAGGTGGATATATCCTTTATAAGCCAAAATATGTTCCAGGACCCGACCTCATCAACATTTTGCGAGATTTTGAACAAAACCTCCAATCGACAGGGATCGATCAACAAGATCTGTATGAAGTGATCAATCACCTCAAATGGATGGATAAAACAGGAAACATTCTTGTTTCAGGGAATGACACCCAAGTTCAAGCAGTAAAAGATCTTCTCGAGCGCTTCGATGTCCCTCAAAAAGGGCAATCAAAGCCTGCAAATATTGAAACATACGACGATATGACATTCTTAACTTATAAGCTTCAATATCACCAAGGAGATGAGATCCAAGTTGCTTTGAAACAAGTAGCCCAAGATCTTCAAAAAATTAAAGATTCATCTGAAAATCAAAAACTAGTGAATGCAATCCAATCCATTCAGTGGATCAAAGTAACAAACTCTTTGATTACTTCAGGGGATGCTCGCACTTTAGAAAAACTTCGAGAATTCTTAACAAGTATTGATAGACCCCTTACACAAGTATATATTGAAGTCTTAGTGCTCCAAACCACACTTGGTAAGCGTCTTGACTTCGGTCTTCAATGGGCTTCTCAAGGGAAATATAAAGATCGTTTTGGCTATGGTTTTGGGAATTTCCCTGCGACCCCAGTGGACAACGGGACGTTTGCAAAAAATCTCTCTGGCATAACTGCTACGAATACTCCCACCGGAGGTGATATCCCCTTTATTACTGGTGGAGAGCTTGGCATTATTGGGGATATCATCCTCCATAAAGGAAAAAGCTATTTTGCTTTAGGAGCCCTTGTTAACGCTATCCAACAAGATGGTGACACTACTGTTGTGATCAACCAGAAGATCGTTGCTCAGGATAACAATAACGCGCAACTTTTCGTGGGTAGTAACATCCCCTTTAGTGGATCTACCGTGCAAATTATTGGACAAACACAAACAACTTCTTCGAACCTTGAATATAGAGATGTAGGAACTTCTTTAAATATCACCCCCTACATTGGAGACAACAACATCATTACCCTTGATATTGACTTTGAGATTTCTTCCAATAACCAGTCCAATCAGGCCTCAAGCAGCAGTAGCTCTTCGGTTCCAAGCAACCAAGTTTCTGCCCTTATTACGGAAAAAACCACGATACAAACTCGTCTGCAAATCCCAGACCAACATTTTGTGGCCCTCAGTGGTATGATCCAAGATACGACCGCTCATGATCGTACAGGGATCCCCTGCCTGGGCGGTTTACCAGTAGTTGGAGCCCTGTTTAGTGAAAACCAAACGACTACAGAGAAAAACAACGTTATCATGTTCCTCAAACCCACGATTATTAAAACTAATGACATATTCAAAGAGATTACTGAAAGACAAGAAGAGCTCTTCAGATCACAAGCTGAAAAAGAATCTTATGATAAAGGAATTAATCTCGTATCTACGCCAGATGATGCATAAAGGGTGGGCCTTAGCCCTCCCTTTATTCCTGCTTTTTATGGGATGTGAACGAGTCCATGACGAAATTCATCCCCAAATTAGTACTGTCGTTCATCCATCGAGTTTAAAAAAGCTTGTTTCTCCCTTCCCACCTCTTACCTATCATGAAAAAGTGCAAGAATGGGGTAAAGAATATTGGATAGGTCTTGCTTTTGCTAAAGAACTCGACCTTTATAGAAGTATTACAGCTCTTAAAAGAGCAAGTTATCTGATCCCGGAAGATTTAATCTACAGAAAAGCTGAGATCCAATATTACATTATGCTTTCCTACTTTTTAGGAGGAAAATATCAAGAAACGATTGAAACCTTTGACAAATCAGAGCTCGCTCATGTTTCTGAAAATTTTCCTGCCTATAAAGATCTTCTCGTAATGCTCTATGACAGCTTCAAAGCAACAGAACAACCTGAAAAGGCTCAGTTTATTTTGCAGCTCATGAAAGACAAAGATGAAGCGTTAGCCAGTAAACTATCGATTTATTCTGCGATTTCAGAAGGACACTTTCAAGAAGTCATCGCTTCTGCTGATACCAATCCACTCGCCCATGATTTTAGAAAAATATCGTTAGACTATCAAAACGAAAAAAAATCTCCTGGAGCTGCCCAAGCTCTAAGCGCTTTTATTCCTGGTGCTGGATATCTTTATGTTGGACAAAAGCAATCGGCTCTCACCTCTTTTTTGATTAATTCTCTCTTTATCGCAGCAGCGACTCACTTCTTTTTAGATGGAAATCTTGCAGCAGGTCTCATTACCACAAGTTTTGAAGCTGGTTGGTACTTTGGTGGAATTTATGGGTCAGGAGAAGCTGCAAAGCAGTACAACGAAAGGATTTATGAGAATAAAGCCCAGTATTTTATGAACCAAAAAAAGATGTTTCCCATCTTAATGATCGAACATGCGTTTTAGCCTACTTGCCTTATTCCTTTGTCCTTTTTATCTATTTGGAGAAATCGGATATATCGAGCCTTGGGGAAAAGATCATGATCTCTTTAATGAAAGAGTCCCCGAACCTAAAAAAAGCAGTGGTATCGTTTCTAAAGCAGCAGAAGCGGTTATCTTATTTCATCAAAATGTGATTTCTCCTGCAGATGGCCCTCGTAGCCATTTTAGACCTACTTCTGCAAGATATATGCTTCTTTGCATCCGCAGATATGGACTAATAAAAGGCTTTATTATGGGATGTGATCGCTTGCAGCGTGAAAACAAAGATCCTTGGATCTATAAAACAGTCACCATTGATCATGTAAAATTCAAGTGGGATCCCACATTGAAACGCGCTTCTCGCTTTACAGCTCCTCTTTTTCTAGAAGAAAAAACTTCAGGAAAAATTCTCTAGTTCAAACTACTAAGGAGCTCCTATCGTCATTTAGTACAAATTTTAAGACCCACGATTCCTATCAATATAAATAATATGAAAATGATTTTAAGGATATTGGCCGATTCCCCTAGCCATATCATGCCGAAAATGACAGTTCCGATTGTTCCTATACTTGTCCATATAGCATAAGATATCCCCAAAGGAAGAGTTTTCATAGCTATACTCAAAAGCCACACACTGAGAACCATGCCTGCAATAGTGATCGCTGAGGGGATAAATTTTGTAAAACCCGCCGAATACTTTAATCCCACTGCCCATACAACTTCAAAAATACCGGCAAGCGTAAGAATGATCCACTCCATTTTTTAGTCCTTTCTCCAAGAAAAATGACTTTATCGTCAGCTCCAATCATATAAATATCAAGAACTTTTTCAATCATCTTGTTTTGGTTTGCAAACGAATTTCGAAGGGGGTAAATGAACAGGTTTGCGAGGAAGAACATCGCAAAGTCTTATGGTTTTCTCTTCGAAAGGAACCTGGGAAAACAAAGTCAAATTTTGAAGGAAATCAATAGACAGCTCTCTTCGATTTTTATAATCCAAATCTATAACTTCTTTTTTCAGCCGACCATAGATCTGCATTTGATCAAGTAAATGAACAAAGAGCAACGCATATGAATCAAAGATCATTTCCTGCGTTATTTTTTGGGGCGATTTTTTAGCTAGTTCTATAGAAAGATCAACGACAACATCTCGATGACATTGTGAAAGAAATTGATGGTTTTTATCGATGATTTGAAAGCCATTTTCAAAACTTGCGATTCCCCGTTTCGCCATAACGATTCCAAAATCTTGAAGGAAGTCACAGGTTCTCTTATCGAAGATTGCCTCACTAGACATGGGCTCCATATCAAGATCAGCATAAATGATAAAGCGTCCATCACTTTCTAGAATCATCTGATCAATCATCGCGGCCCTGAGCAAATCCACCCGAAAATACAAAGGAGTTTCACATGAAAATAATTCGGGCTCATCCTTCACAATTTGAAAATCTCTAATATTTCGAAAATGGATATGATTATACCTCTCCTGAAGGATCGATTTTAGATGATCCTTAGTCCGATTGAGCACTTCAAGTGGTAGAAATTCAAGATCTACCCAAATATATAGATGCGTAGGATGGAGCCTAGCCCATTTGCTGATAGGCTGAAAAAATTGCCTATCTGTTTCGAATCTATCTCCTATTAGAAATTCTTGCTGGGAAGAGACTTTGCCCCTATGAATCCACATGAAATGTAACGAATAGTCATCACTCCCTACATCCCTAGATCCTTTCTGATATAAATATGGATTATTATAGGTGTAAGCAATCTGATAGATTTGCTGCTCTAGTCTTGGGTCGTTTACTGAAGCAATATCAATAACCTCTCCTCTTGCAACTCGAAGGCAATTGTCTAAAAAGGGATCAAAATTCCTAGATGTAAGCTTCCAATATTTTTCTAGGTATGAAACGGGACAGCCTTTAAGCATTAACTGAAGGAGAAGAGGTGAAGCTTCTTGCAAATAGATGGTTGGATAGAGAGTGATCAGATCACTAAGATGATCAAAGCGCCTTTCATCGGCTGCAGCGTAAAAATGATGGGCTAAAAACATGGGAACAAAAAAGGGGTTGCTATGCAACCCCTGACTTTTTCTCATTTAGACTGAAATGTCAAATATTTAGAGATTAATTCTCATCAAAATACTCATCATCATCAAAGTCTTCGTCTTCGTCATCATCATCGATCTTTGTTGCATGTTGATGAGCAAACACTTTCTTTTCGCGAGCGATATGTTCTCTTTCCCTTTCTTCAGCCTGTGCCTTTTGTCGGATTTCAACTCTGAACGGAGTCCCTATAAAGTGATATTCTTCACGAAGCTTATTGATCAAATAACGAAGGTAAGTAGGATCGAAGCGCTCTCTATAATTCACAAAAAGAACAAAGCGAGGAGGATTTACTTCTACCTGCGTTGTGTAATAAATACGAAGTCTTTTTCCCGAAATCATCGAAGGATGGTTAAGCTGCAGGCACTTTTCAACAAAGCGGTTGAGCTCTCCTGTGCCAATACGAAGATTCATATGTTCATAGACAGAACTGACAGCTGGGAATACCTGGTCTAAGTTACGTCCTGACTGGGCAGAGCCAAAAATTATCGGGCAATGCTTCAAAAATTCATTTTCCATAATGAATCCTTGCTTAGCATGTTCCATACGAAATCCTTTTACCTCATCCCATTTATTAAAGAAGATGATACACCCTTTACCACTGTCTTCAATAATCTTAGCGATTTTTCTCTCTTGATGGGTCATTCCTTCATTCGAATCAAGCAATAGGATGCAAACATCGGCTTTATCAATCGCATTTTCACTGCGGATATGGGCAAATTTCTCAATGACATCTTTTTCTTTAGATTTTCGTTTAATCCCTGCTGTATCTACAAGAACGTAAGGTTTACCGTTGATCTGAACTAAAGTATCAATACTATCACGCGTTGTTCCAGCCACATCGCTCACAATCGAACGGTCTTGCCCTAAGATGGCATTAAAAAAGGTCGATTTACCGACATTAGGTCTACCTACAATCGCTACGCGAATAGCTCCCTCTGGGATGTTATCAGCCTCTTCATCTAATGGATCAGCTTTATCTAAAGCTACTTCTAGAAGATCGGCCACTTGGTTACCATGGAGAGCTGATACTCCGACCATGTTCTCAATTCCCAGTTCATAGAAGTCATGAATATTGTGGACGTCCCTCATATGGTCGATTTTATTGATCGCTAGGATCACAGGACGTCCTGATTTAAGGAGGTAGTCTGCAATTTCTTTATCTTGGACTGTAGGACCTACAGAGCCATCCACCACCATAATGATGGCTTGGGCTTCAGAAACTGCAATATAAGCTTGGTTTTTAACAAGGGTCGCAAAAGGAATATCTTCACGGTTATCAATCCCACCCGTATCAATAATTCGGACAGGCTTCCCGAAAAAGTCAATTTTCTCGTAAAGGCGATCTCTAGTTACACCTTCTTCCTCGCTAACAATTGAAATCCTTCTTCCTACGATACGGTTAAATAGAGCAGATTTACCCACATTGGGACGGCCGACAACGGCGATAGTCACTGGTTTTTGCATAATAAACAAATTGTAAAATGATAAAGCCCAAATGATACTCTTAAACTTGATTAAAGAACATTCATAAAGAATTTTTTCTAATTTATTAATATCATTAAACCTAACAACCTCAGCTGGTTAAATTCTGAATTTCAAAAAATCAAGCGAAAATTTATTAATAAGATACTAGAAGTTAGATGCTTAAATTGGTTTTTTTGCTAAAAACAACCATATTTACAAGAATTTGGTTATTTTATATTCTGAATTTTATGAAATATGAAACATATATTCCCCAAATTCAGCTAGAAAGGCTACGGTCAGTTTGCTCCCCTGGCAAAGTAGTGATCGTCTACGGGCCTAGAAGAGTTGGCAAAACCACTTTACTTAAGAAATTTTTAGAAAGCGAATCCAATTATCTTTTAGCTACTGGGGAAGACATTTTTGTAGCAGATTATTTGGCGAGCGGATCTATTGAAAAGCTCAAAGAATTTATAGGAGATAAAACTCTTCTAGTCATCGATGAAGCCCAATATATTCCCGCGATTGGTCATAATTTAAAGCTGATTGTTGACCACATGCCCCATGTTCGTGTTATCGCTACAGGTTCTTCAACCTTTGATTTAGCCAGACAATTAGGAGAACCTCTTACAGGTCGTCAAACGATTATTAGAATGTATCCTATTTCACAAATTGAACTGAGTCATATTGAGACTAAGCCCGAAACCAAATCTCATTTAGAGTCAAGGCTAGTATTTGGATCTTATCCAGAAGTTATCATCCATGCAGGAGATGAAGCTAGAATCGATTACTTACATGAGCTTGTTTCTTCCTATTTAATGAAAGATATTTTGGCTTTTGAAGGAATTCACAAGTCTAAAAAAATTGTAGATTTACTGATTTTACTCTCCTTTCAAATTGGTAAAGAGGTTTCTCAAACTGAACTTGCAAATCAACTTCAGTTAAGTAGAGCAACTGTTGAAAAATACTTGGATTTACTTGAGCAGACTTTTGTTGTTGTCAATATAAGAGGATTTAGCCGAATTCTTCGAAAAGAAATTACAAAAACATCCCGCTACTACTTTTGTGATATAGGGATTCGTAACGCTCTTATCAACAATTTTAACCCCCTTACACGCCGATCGGATCTAGGAGAGCTTTGGGAAAATTATTTGGTCATGGAAAGAATCAAAAAACAAGAATATCAGAAAATTCGTAGCAACAATTACTTCTGGAGAACCTATGATCAAAAGGAAATTGATTGGGTAGAAGAGAGAGAAGGTCGTTTATTCGGCTATGAATTTAAATGGGATTGCATCGCAAAACCTCCTAAATTATGGCTAGAAACATATCCAGAAGCCTCTTTTGATCCTATTTCTTCTTCGAACTATCTACCCTTTATTACTTAGGCATTAATCTAAATAAAGCTAAAAGATTAATTTAATAGAGCAATTGGTGCAATTTTATTCAGGATTTTTTTCGATCGCTTTGATATCTCGATGAACTTGGCGTAGGAGCTCTATGAGCTCTTCTCGATCGAAAGTTTGGATCGCTTCATGGGCATCGTATCCAATCACAGATTGAATCAAATCGATCTTCCTTTCTATCAGGCGATGAATATGCTCTTCAATCGTATGTTTAGAGACCATTTTAAAAACTTGAACCCCTCTCACTTGCCCGATTCGGTGAACGCGATCAGTTGCTTGGTCTTCTTTAGCAGGATTCCACCAGCGGTCGTAATGGATCACGACAGAAGCTGCAACAAGATCTATTCCCACGCCGGCCGCTTGCAGAGAGGCGACAAACACTTCACAGGTGGGATCTTCTTTAAAGCGCATCACCTGCTGTCTTCGATCTTTCGTCGAGCCCCTAATTTCAGCATAACCGATATTTTCTTCTTCTAAATAGCTTTCAATGATGTTCATCATGTCGAGATATTGCGTGAAGACAACGATCTTTTGACCACTGCGCCGAGCTTCTTGAATGAGCTCTTTGAAAAGCTCAAATTTTCCACTTTCATATTTCTGATAGTTATTGGGATCTTTAAGAAATAAGGCGGGGTGGTCACAAATTTGCTTCAGCGCGTTGATTAACGCAAAAACATGTGTATAAAAAGATTGGTTATCGAGCTGCTCTACATGCGATAAGAACTCACTTTCTTTGAGGTAGATCTTTTTGTAGAGATCAAGCTGATTATCTGAAAGTTCCACATGAGAAATTTCTTCAATTTTATCGGGCAGGTCGTCAAGAACCTCCGTTTTTTTACGGCGCAGTACAAAGGGCTTAATCAGCTGATGCAGCAGAAGTTTTTTCTCTTCATCTTGATATTTTTCAATAGGGTTCACAAAAAGCTCTCTAAAAAGAGAATCTGTCGGGAAATATCCTGGAAGAATAATATCAAAAAGCGCTTTGAGCTCACTCAAATAATTCTCTACAGGTGTACCCGTTAGGCCAAGCTTCATTTTACTCTTTACGAGTTTTAATGACTTATGAACTTGAGATTGACGGTTTTTGGCCATTTGCATCTCATCAAAAATCGCTATTTCAAATTGGTAATTGGCTATTTCATCTTTTTCACTTCTCAAAGTTCCATAGGAAGTGAGTAGGATCTGATATTTCTGATCAAATTTTGATAGAGTTCTACTTGCACCATAAAACACTAAAACCTTTACTGAAGGAAAAAACTTTTCCAGCAAATCTTCCCAGTGATAGATGACCGAAGTAGGGCAGATCACTAAATACTTTTTAGATCGATCTGTGTCTTGGTTAATGACTGCGGCAAGAAGAGCCATCGCTTGGTGTGTTTTTCCAAGACCCATGTCATCAGCCAGTAGTCCTGAAAGCCCGAATTGGTATAAATGCCAAAGCCATTTTACCCCGATTTCTTGATAGGGTCGCAGTTTACTGTGAAGCCCTTCAATATTGGGCATCTCTTCTTGGGATGGATCATATACTCCCCTAAAGATCGCAATCACCCTTTGATTAGTCTCTTCTTGCGAGGGCATGATTTGGATATCTTCAAAGATTTTGAGTCGCATAAACTCAATCGTCGTTAATTCAAATTGCTGGGAGGCATTTGAATATTTCTCGGGAGGGAGTGTTTTGAGCCAATCAAACCGTGGTTGTTTTAACCCAAATAGTCCTGCTTTTGTCATTAAAAACCTTTTGCGTGATCTCACAGCTTTCCACACAAGAGATGCTGGGAAAACCCCAAATTCCGTTTTATAGACAAGAGACACACACCACTTTCCTGTAAGATGATCTTGCCGAATATGACTGACTTGCAAAGAAAGGAAACTGGGCTTTTTAATTTTTGTGTCCAGAGACAAAATATAAGGGCGAAGTTTTTCGAGCTCTTCTGTAAGAAATTCATATTGTTTTTGCTCTGAAACAATCACTACAGGCTTACGATATTCTTTAGGAAGACGTACTTCTGGAGGAATTAAGAAAAAACCTTCTCCATCGACGTACGAGTGTTCCTCAAACATAATAACCATTTTTTTTGCATAAGCTGCAGAAAACATATAATCAGGAATTACTTCTATTGCGCCTTGCAAATTGCACACAATTTCAAGACCAGATTTTTCAATCGGAGACTCTACAGCAAAAAAACCCTTGATATACTCCAGCTCAATCTGTTTTTCTAAAATGAACCCTGATACTTTTTCCATGGGGATCATCATAGCTGTTGGGAAAAAGTTATGCTTAGAAACAGACTTAGAATAGAACCCTTGTCTTGGAATGTAAATCCACTCCCCGAAATCTTTAATATCTATGGAATCAATTTCTAAAGACATTTCTGATTGGATGTGGAGATTCCGTTCAAGGTCGACATGATATTTAACTTTCGTCTCAATATTCGCAAGGTGTGTTTGAAATCCTTCATATTGATTGAGCCAAAGTCGATGATGGCTCACAAATCCACCAACACCTCCTTTCTCAATGACTGTTTTTATCTTATCAAAGCGTTGCTCTTCGAGAGGATAAAATCCTACTCCATCTAAATAAACCCATGAATCAAAAAGATGGGAATAAGGAGAAGTTAGATCTCCTGGTTCAAACAGGTACATTTGAATGTGCAGACGATCAAATTGATCAAAAAATAGCTGATAGGAGGGTTTTGTTTTAATAGAATGAATTCGTAATTCGGGGATGAACTTCTTCAAGAGATGAGAATACTTACGAAGCATTTGAGGTACTTCCTCAGCTTCAATTACATCTTTCGTTAAGATGGGGTCTTCTTCTTTTGGATAAAATCCATCGTTAGGAACAAAGATCCAATCGTCTAAATCTATAAGAATTTGTCCTTCTTTATGGGGATCAATTTTCTCTCGATCTAAAACAAAACATGATCTTTGTTTATCATAAGAAATATTCTTCATCCGAATTCTTTGAAACGGATGAACTTTTAAAGGAATCGGAAGGTCGACAAGAGTTGGGATAATGTCGGGCCAGTTAGGTTTTGTAATCACAAACTGCATGGACAGTGAGGAACTTGTGGCTTCAATGATTGAAGGCAAAGACCCTCCTTTAAACGCTATTTTAGAAATCTGCTTTTCTTCATACAGCCAAAACAAATGCTTGGCTAGGTCAGACCAAAAGGAGAGCTCATAACGAAGGAAATGAGACGGTCTTCCTCTTCTCCATGCAGTCAGCTCCTCTTGAGACAAATTTGAAAATTTAATCGAAGATTCTTCTGTTTCCACAACCCTTTCAAAGATCATTTCCTCAATGCGTTTGAGCTCTTCTTCAGTATAGATAAGCAAAGAAAAAGAAGTTTTTCCTTCAGAAGTTTTGCAAACGAAGCGAGCCAGCTCCTCATTTATAGGATCCTCTTTGATTATACAAGAGGGTTCATATCCGTGGCGGCGAGCTTCCATCTGGCACAGTTCATTCCAAACAGAGCGTTTAAATCGAAGGTGCCACGCCTCTTTTGTTTCTCCGAAAATCCTGAGATACGATGCTCCCAAATGAGGGCAAGAGCGAGTTTTTTCAAATGTCTGGCAGGTGCAAAAATAGTCTTTGATTTGGGCGTCGCCAGTGAGTTGTAAGAAAGTCCAATAACTTTCTCCATTTTCGCTCACTTCGACTTGATAAGTGCGATCAGAGAATAAAATGGCTCGCAATTTTCCCTGATCGAGAAAGGTTTTGCCTATGTCCAGATCCAGGGGCGAGAATGGCACTCTGGTCATAACTCCCTCCAACTTTTCAGGGTAGCATGCCAGAGGCCAAATTGTAAAATCTTATTCTCTAATCTTTAATAGCAACGAGAGGAGGAACATACGTATACCCAAGATCATGGGCTACATGTTCATTTGTGACTTGTCCCCGATAGACGTTGAGCCCGGCCAATAAATGAGGATCTTCCCAAAGCGCTTTTTTATATCCATGGTTGGCTATTTGCAAAGCAAACGGGAACGTCGCATTTGTAAGACCAAGTGTTGCTGTTCCAGCGACCGCTCCTGGCATATTCGCCACACAATAGTGAACGACACCATCGACCACATAAGTAGGGTCAGAGTGGGTTGTGGGATGAGATGTTTCAGCACATCCTCCTTGGTCAATCGCAACATCTACAATAACCGATCCTTTCTTCATCATCGAAAGGTGGTGTTTGCGAATAAGTTTTGGGGCGAGTTTTCCTGGAATGAGCACAGCTCCGATAACAAGATCGGCTCTCATAAGTTGTTCTTCCAAGTTTTGCGAGTTAGAATAGAGAGTCTTGAGTCTTCCATTGAACATGACATCAAGGTCTCTTAGTCGAGGTATGCTTTTGTCGAGTATTGTTACATCAGCATTCATTCCAACAGCCATGATCGCAGCCTGCGTACCTACAACACCGCCACCGAGAACGACAACATTTGCTGGAGGGACTCCGGGAATACCTCCTAAGAGAACACCACGACCACCGTTAGCAAGTTGGAGGCAAGTAGCTCCTGCTTGCACCGAAATTCGTCCTGCAATTTCACTCATAGGAGTGAGCAGAGGTAATCTTCCTTGAGCATCTGTCACTGTTTCGTAGGCGATTCCAATCACTTTTCTCTCTAGCAAATGTTTTGTTTGCTCTGGATCTGGCGCAAGGTGTAAATAGCAAAAGAGAATTTGTCCTTCATGCATCAGAGGAAACTCTGATTTTTGAGGTTCTTTGACTTTGATGATCATTTCTGCTTTGTATACTTCTGCTGGAGATTTTACGATTTTAGCACCCGCTTGCTCGTACATTTCATCTGTATAGCCGATTTTATCTCCTGCTTTCGATTCAACAAGTACGTGATGCTTAGCATCAACAAGCATTTTTACTATAGATGGGGTAGCACCTACACGGTACTCATGATTCTTGATTTCCTTAGGAACGCCTATTAACATGCATGACTCCATAATCTTTTTTTTCGGAGACTATAACAACAGCGAATATTATGAAAAAGAAATTTAGAAAATAGAAATAGCAACTCAATTTCTAATAAGTCAAACTCCTGTTAAATCATTTGTTCCCCTTAAAAAAAGATCTTTTGCTCTAAATCAAATTTTTTGTTAGCGGGGAACTATGGATGTTTCAGGAACAGGTTCTTCTCCCCCTCCCTCCTCAGATAAGAAAGGTGATCCGTCTAAATCACCAGCAGATCCCCCCTCCCCTGCACTGCCTCATCCTAGTGCTCCCACTAGTGCTCAAGCACCCCCTCTCGCCGGTAGAGTCACACAAGCCTATTCCTTTGAAAAAGTTCGTAGCCTAGTAGGTTCTATCCTACCTAACCTGCAAAGTGATGATACAGTTGATTGGGCCTCTGTTTTGACTTCGGATGAATTTAGAACCCTAACTGGGGATGAATTATTCGTCGTCATAAGCGAAATTATTTCCGATACCTCTCCTGTGAAAAACCCAGCAAATTTTTCTTCTTTGCTCTCTGAGATACGATCTCACCCAGCATGGAGCACCTTGAAGACTAACCAACTGATCTCTCTTCATTCTCTCGCTGCATCTTCATTTATTCAGCAAGATCGGGCCTATTTGAAAGAGTTTCTACATGCGACTTGGGAGACACCTCTACTTTGGTCAAATCCTATTGGTGGTTTGGAATACAATAATTTATATCAGGAATATACAGGCTTTAAAAAGTATTTAGCAGAATTTATCTCTTTCAAGCGCACTCATCCGGATAGCAGGATAGATTTAAAAAAGCTTCTATATACAGATATTTCAAAGTATGTGACTTATGCTGAATCTCTAGAATTACTGGACCTATGCAAGGATCTCCCCGAACTCCGCTTTATAACAATAACATGGTTAGCAGGAAGAAGTTCTTCTGACTATGAGGTTAGGAAGAACCTGTGCTTGGAAGCTATAAAAACTGGTGACATTGAGCTTTATAAACAATGTTTTCCTTTTCATTTATTGACAAACGAAGAGAAGTTAGACGATTTTATAAAAAATATAGTTCCTAAAATCCATGAAAGATTTGATCTGATTTCTCCTGAATTCAAAGATATCATCAATTCATCCTTTAAATTTGCGATTTATAGATCTCCAAAAAGTGGGGAAGCACTTATCCATCTTCTTTATTTGCAAACTTTCTCTTCAGTCTCTCGTTTTGAAGATCGAAGTGTCATAGAACTTGAAGGAAGCCATTCAAGAGAGCCTTTCTACTACCAACTTGAAGCCCTTCAAAAATACCGAGACACACTTGCTCCGTCTGATCCTAAAAGAGGAGAACTTGATCGATTGATCACCGAATTAGAAGATTCTAGTTTGGGATTTTTAGTCTATTCAAGCCTCGATGTCACTCCAATTGATGATTTATTTAGAGACTATACGTTGAAAAAAGCACATGCTCTCAAACCGGGAGAAAAATGTGTTCTCCCTTATTCCTTTTTTGGTGAAGAAGGAGCTCATGCCGTTCTTATAGAAGTTTCTAGACAGACTGACGATAAATACACCCTAAGAACCTATAATACGGGGAATGGCATCTACCATCACCCGTGTATTATGGAAGGGCCTATTGCAGCTCAGAAATTCTACCCATATGAAAAAAACTCGATTCCGTTGGATGGTCTTGATGATTTATTGACCCAAATCAGCTCAATAAGCAAGCAATCAAAAACAAACGGAAAAAAAACAGATGAGAACATGGCTGAATTCTATTCAGCATTAGGAAGAGGGGCTGGCAAAGAAAGAGATCCTAGAGATACAAGATTACGCCCTTATAAGCAGCAAAATATTGGGAACTGTGCCTTCAAGAGTATTTCCACATGGATTCACTCTCAACTTTCAGAGGAAACATACACAGAACTCAAAGTTCACAGCCAAAAACTTCTTTTAGCCAAATTGAAGGAAGCGATCGAAAATGAAAAAGCACGCCTTTTTAGCAAATTAGGCCATCCTCCAACCGACGAAGAAGTTATTATGAGCCTATTTCCTAGTATAAGCCCCCCCTCAAGGGTATTAGAAATCCTAAAACTTGGAGAAAGAGAAACACTTTATACTGAAACGAAGAAAACACGGCTTGCATCCATGCCTATAGACGAAGCTTTTACAGTCCTTGAAAGAAATCCCCACGACTTGATTCTACTGGAAGAATTTTTGCTCCATAAAGATATAAAATCTTTAAGTGCCTCACAATTAGCTTATGTGCTCGAATTGATCTATCTTACAGACAATTTAGACAGAATCGAAGAGTTGAAATCTAGTTATGAATTTTCAGATGCAAGCGATCAATTGCAAAGTAATTTAAAAAAACTTATCCATGAAGTTAAGAGTTCAACCAGTGTAGATTTAAATATGTTTGTAAAGGCTTTTTTTTTAGCTCTGTATCTTGATCCGTCCCAGCTTGATTCATTGCTCACAAAAATGCCCCCATTAAGTGAAAACCCTCACTTGATCACCATTTTACTGAATAAATGTGAAAGGGTGGGAAATACAGATATGATTGAAAAACTGTGGCGGATTCATAGAGAAAAATGATGAATTTTCCATTTCAACTCCTGTAACTAGACCTCAAGACATACTCGTAATTGCGATTAATCGAACGATTTGATACCTAGAAATTATGACTGTTCCAGGAAGTTATTCTTCACCTCCCATTCCTCCAGATGATGGAGATGCTCACGGCCCATTATCAGGATCGCCTAGCTCAGCTCATCCTCCAATTCCTGCCATCCCACCCCCTCCATCAGGAATAGGCTCCGATCTGACTGGGAGAGTCTCCCTTCCAGGCCAACGTGAAAAAATTGATGTTTTGTTCTCTATAATAGCATCAAAACTCGAAGGGGATGCTCGTGTTGATTGGGAAGCTCTTGGAGCTGATTCAGATTTTGCCTCACTCTCTGCGAATGAATTATTTGATTTGACTCAGCGCATTTTGTCTGATCCTATCGTTGTAAGAGTACCAGAAAATTTTTCCTCTCTTGTTTCTGTGTTATTTGATCATCCTTCGTTGATAGAGGTAAGTAGGGCTCAATTTATCTCCCTCCATTCAAAAGCTGCGGCTTCATTTGTCAAAGGTGATCGTCCCTATTTGCGTGATTTTCTACACGCTTGCTGGCAGACCCCTCTTTTTTGGATAGAACCGTTAGGAAGTCCTATTTACAATCAGTATTTTAAGGAAGAAACAGGTTACGTAACCTATCTTAAAGAATTTATTTCTTTCAATTCTACTTTTCCCTACTTTGAATCTGAATTTGTAAAACTCTTGCAAAATGAAACTGCGAAACAACTGACCATAAACGACTACTTGATTCTACTAATAGAAACTAGTACATTTCCTGCTCTGCACACCACTTTATCTACCCAAATTGTCTTGATGTGCGAAGGGGATCAAAAAGCTCTGGAAAATGTTTGTTTTCTAGCCATGATAACCTATGATGAAGCGCTTCTTGATGCAGCTTTTCCCACCAGCCATTTAAAAGATAAAAATTCCATATTCAATTTTGCACAGACCTTAAGAAAAAAAATTCATGCTATTTCTGGGACACTTCCAGAGCCAATCATTAAAATTCTTAAAGCGAAATTCATGGAAGTGATCACCAAGTTTCAAGACAGTCCCCATGAACTGCTTCACCTTCTCTATTTGCAAACCTTTTCTTCCGCAAATCGGTTTGGAGGAGAGTTTGTAAAGGAGTTAGAAGGCGGTGAGGGCATCATGAATTATTTCTACCAAATGAGATGTATTCAAGAGTTTGCTCTATCATTGCCCTCTTCAGACCCGAAACTAGCCGAGATGAGTCATGTTGCCTCATTACTAGAACCCGCTTTTTTAGGATTCTTACATGACACGCCAGTCGGAGATGATCTAAAATCTACAGTAGAAAGAAGAAGAGATTTCGCCAAAGCAAAAATTAGAGATATGAATTCGGAAGATACCTGCGCCTTTCCAATTTTTATTGATGATCAACACAAAGCAGCCCACGGCATGATTTTGGAAGTTTCAAAACAACCTGACGGGAATTTCAAGATTATTCTTTATAACTCCGGGGCAGGAATTGCGCATCATACAGTCTTGAGAGGTAAACATATTGATCTCGACAGATTTTATCCTTATGAAAAACATAATATTCCCTTGTCTGATCTTGAAGGCTTAATCGACCGAATAGCTACTGTTTGCATAGAAACGAAATCAACAAGCACAACAATATTTAAGGGCCTTGATAAAATTTATTTATCTCTTGAAACTATAAAAGGAATAAGAGGAGATCCAGAAGTACTTCACCTGCGCCCTTACAAACCCCAAACGATTGGAAACTGTGCCTTTAAAGCTTTATCAATTTGGATTCACTCTCATCTATCTGATGAGACGTATCGAGCATTCAAAGCATTCAGCCAACATCGGCTACTAACGAAACTCCATTTGGCGATTGATGAGAAGAAAACTTCTCTTGAGTCAATAGCGGATGGGACTGCATCAGATGAAGATGCGGTAAAAGAACTGTTTCCAGAGATTCTTCCCCCATCTAAAGTATTAGAAATGATGGCAATTGGCGAGCGAGAAACGCTTTATACAGAAAGCAAAAGAGAGCCGATTGGTTCTCTACCCTTAGAAACAGCTTTAAGAGTCCTTCAAAGAAATCCTCATGAAATGCATCTTTTGCCCGAGTTTCTTGCAAGGAGCGATCTTGTGTCTTTGACAAAAGATCAACTTGTAACTGCTTTTCTTCTCCTATATTCAAGGGAACATTTAGACAAATTAGAGTCTTTCAAAGATTGCCCTCATTTTGCTGAGGCTTTAGAAGTTCTTACAATGAAAGTCAAAAAGGAAATGGAAACTCTTCCTCCTTCTGCCTTCGATGACCCAAAAATCTTCCTTTATTATTTTAAAAAAGCGATCTACATCGATGCAACCTTGCTTGAACCACTGCTAGCAAATCTTCCAAAACACAAAGCAGATCTCCTGCTCATGGCACAAATCTCGTCGGAATGCTCGAAAGCAGGCCGAAAAGATCTAACACGTAGAATCTTGGCTTCTCTTAAGCTTTAGCGTTTATGGAGTGTATGTTCCTGAAAACACTGAGCTTACTGAACCTGATAATCGAACATATTTTTCATCTTTATAGGTGAAAAGCTCATCCTGAGGATAAAGAATTTGTGCTCTCTCAAGGGGTAAAATTGACGCTAAAGAAATACTCGCCGTACCACAAGAACTTGTTTCTCCTTCGACTCCCCTTTCAAAGGTGCGGATTCTAAGGGTATCTTTTTCTCCAAAATAGAGAGATACATTCGCATCAAACTCTTTTCGATACCCCTGAAGAAAATCAATCGATGGATATTCATTAAGCCCAAGATCTTGGATGAGAAGATGCCTTACCCCAGCATCCACTAATGAAGCGGTAAGATCTTGATCAAAGAGGGAGAGTGAAAGTGTTCTAATAAGTTTTGGGAGAGGAAAGGAAACACAAATTATGCCTTCTATTTTTTCTACTTTATGAAGACCCACTTTGGTATCAATTATTATTGATCCTGACGATTCATTTTTAAGGAGAAAAGATCCTATAATACGAAGCCCATTACCACACAAATTTGCTTCTTGGCCGTCACTGTTGAAAATTCGCATGCGGCCATCTGCTTGATCAGAAGATTGCAGGAGCAAAAGGCCATCTGCGCCAATCCCTCTTTTTCGATCACATATCTTTTGTATGAATGCAATGTCATCAAGAGGAAATGTTTCGTCCCGATCTTCAATCAAGACGAAATCATTTCCACTGGCTTGATACTTGTAAAAATTAAAAACCAATTTGCTTGTAGGAAGAAATAATTCCATCAATCAGACCAAATTCTTTCGCTTCCTGAGCAGATAGCCATGTATCTCTATCTATTGCTTTATCAACAGTTGCATAATCTTTACCCGTAGCCTCTACATAGATTTCTGCAAGCTGTTTTCTTGTGCGAAGCATTTCTTTTGCTTGAATCTCAAGATCTGTCGCTTGACCTTGAATCACCCCATGAATAAGAGGCTGGTGGATCATGAAACGCGCATATGGCGTAGCAAAACGCTTTCCCTTAGGAGCGACCAAACTTAAAACCGATCCCATAGAAGCTGCAAGGCCTGTTACAAGAGTTGTGACAGGTGATGAAATGAGTTTAAATTGATCCCAAATCGCAAAACCTGCATCAACTGATCCCCCGGGAGATGTAATGATGAATAAAATAGGCTTTCCAGGATGAGAGTTTTCTAAGTGCCAAATCTTACGGATAATGTCACGCGCAGAATTTTCATCAACCGCTTTCGCTAAGTAAATCCATCGTTTTTCTAGCAGAAAGCGATCGATTTCTTCATCTATACCCATTTTTTTAGGTTCTTTATCTTCGTCTTTTTGCATCTAAATTGACTCCCTATTCTATTCTTATTTCAGGATATAAAGGATATTCCTGAAGGATTTCTTTTATAATATGCTGTGAACGCTCTAAAACTTTTGCATCCATTTTGCGCTGTGCTTTTGACGGTTCCCCTGTTTTCACGTTGATGACAGGTTGTGTGTGTGATAAAGCATCATAAATAACATCTGCAATCACTTTCATCTCTTTTTCTTTCATTCCGAGCGTCGTTAGAGCTGGAGCTCCTAAACGAATTCCAGAAGTATACCAAGCTCCATTAGGATCAAACGGTACTGTGTTGCGATTGGCTGTAATTTTTGCTTCGCGAAGAAGATTTTCTGCCTGTCTTCCATTCAATCCAAAACTTTCTGCCACGTTGATCACGATCAGGTGATTGTCTGTTCCTCCTGTATATAGCTTTACACCTTTTGATAAAAGATGTTCTGCTAAAGCTTTAGCGTTTTTTACAATCTGATGTGCGTAAGCTTGAAACTTTGGTTCATTTGCTTCTTTAAAGGCAACTGCTTTTGCGGCCATCACATGAGGAAGAGGGCCTCCTAGCACTAATGGACACCCTTTATTAACTACATCTTTGAATTCTTCTTTACAAAGAATAATACCTCCTCGCGGTCCACGTAGTGTCTTATGAGATGTAGAAGTAATGATATCTGCATACGGTACAGGATCATACTCCCCTTGCATCACTTTACCAGCAACGAGTCCTGCAAAGTGAGCCATATCAACCATGAAAACTGCGCCGATAGAATCTGCGATCTCTTTCATTTTCGCAAAATTGATGAGCCTTGGATATGCTGAATATCCTGCGACAAGAATCAGGGGCTTTTCTTCTTTTGCTTTCTTTGCAATCGCCCCATAATCGAGTCTTTCAGTCTTAGGATCGACGTCATAACTGCAGGCCTTCATCATTTTTGCTGAAAGATTGTGTCGATAGCCATGGGTTAAATGGCCTCCACTTCCCAGCGCCATCCCCATGATTTTTTGACTAACTAACTTTTCACGAATCGTTTCATATTCAACAGGTGTAAGTTCATCGAGCGTTTTACCATGAAATTTCTCAAGCTCGGGAGCTTGAACTCTTTTCACTAATATGGACCAGTATGCAACCATATTGGCATCTGCCCCAGAGTGAGGCTGCACATACGCATGATCCGCCCCAAAAAGTTTTTTTAGTTCACCTGCAGCCAGATCTTCGATAGTATCAACATTTTCACAACCAGCATAAAACCGATGAAAAGGAAATCCTTCGCTATATTTATCAGTTAATAAATTTCCCATCGCTCCTTGCGTTGCCAACGATGAGTAATTTTCAGAAGCGATCATTTTCAAATAAGATCTTTGATCTTTGAGCTCGGCAACAATCGCCTTCCCAATTTCAGGAAATTTATGGTTAATGAGATCGAGGTTTGCAAGAAAAGCAACAGCCTCTTCTTTGACCTGATCTGGAGGTAAATGGCGGAGATAGTCTTTCAAATAACCCATAGAGTCCTCATTCAATATAAGAAGGTCATAATATGTCAAAACTCTTCAAAAGACAACTTCTTGCTTTCAAAAAAAAATTCACCCTGATTCTGGAATATTCCTGGGAACTTTGGATTCTAGTTGAAAAATCCCCGCAGTTTAGCTATAATTCCTGGGTTAAATTCAAGTAGGATGAGTATCTACCATGTTAAAGGCATTAAAACCAGTATTAGAGATTCAAGAACTCGATATTAAGATGATTCGGCTTATTCGCCTTAAGCGCCAGAGAAAAAAAGAACTGGTTCAGCTCCACCAACTTACAGAAGAACTTAAAGATCAGCTTATTTCCAAAGAACGTGAAATCACAGACATGAATGATCTCATTATTCAAGAAGAAGAGAAGATCTCCTCCTTTGAAAAAAAGATCAAAGAACTCGAGTCTCGCCAATCTAGCATCAAAAAAATTGATGAATTTAATGCGATCACTCAAGAAGTTACTCTAGCAGAACGTGAAAAGAAAAATTTGGAACATAAAGTTTCTAACCTTGTAGACGGAAGGGCTGCTGAAGAAGAAATCCTTGCTAAAATCAAAGAGAGCTTAAAAGCATCCGAAGAGAGTAGCAAAGGGATTGAACAAGAAATTTTAACAAGCATCCAGCAGATCAACGAAGAGGGCCAAGAGCTCAAAGACGAACGTGATGAACTTGCGAAAAACGCTGACCCAGTCATTTTAAAGACCTACGAAAGGCTTCTTAAAAATAAGAAAGACCGCGTAGTAGTTCCTTTAGAGAACAGAACTTGCAGCGGATGCCACATCGCTCTTACAGCCCAACATGAAAACCTCGTCAGAAAGGGAGAAAACCTCGTTTTCTGCGAACATTGCTCACGAATTCACTTCTGGCAAGAAAGCGAATCCCTTGAAGGAACTTCTGTTGCTACTAAGAAAAGAAGACGTCGCTCTACCACAGCAACGACTTAATATTTGTTTTTAGGGGAGAAAGAGGCAATCGCTGGCTAGAATTTCTAGCTGGAGGAAAGTCTGGACTTCACAGGAGAGAATACCAGTGAAAGACTGGGGGTCGAAAGGCTACGGAAAGTGTAACAGAAAACATTCCGCTACGTTTAACGTAGACAGGGTGAAATGCTAGCTTTATGAGTTAGACCCGCACAAAGCAATTTGGCGTGATACAAACCCTATTCGAAGCAAGAGAGAAAAACAAATTCGCCTCTCCGGCGTGTTTTTTAAGGTCGCTTGAGGCGCCTAGCGATAGGCGCCCTAGAGGAATGATTGCCCATCACAGAATCCGGCTTAATTTTCTCCCCTTACTTTCTCATCCAAACTCAGAGGATGAGCCTTCTTATAAACATCTTTTTTCAGCGATGTAGAGACTCTCGTGTAAATCGTTGTAGTCATTAAAGAGCTGTGTCCTAAAATCTCCTGAATGGTTTTAAGATCCATTCCCTTTTCAAGCCAATGGGTAGCTATCGTATGACGTATGGTGTGAGGGGTCACATCTTCAGCAAGCCCACTTTTGAGTAAATACTCGCGAAATGTGCGATCAATGGAGCGCGTTGAGATTCTGCTTCCCCACCGATTTAAAAAAATGGCTTGGCGGTCGTTTTCTTTGTGGTGGTAAGTACTATCTAAATACCTGGCGCTATGGTTTAAATATTTACTCAGCCACTCAGCAGCGTTCTGAGTCATGGGAATAAGCCTTTCCTTTTTCCCTTTTCCTCGAATTCTCATCATCCTGTGCTCTAGGGCAAGATCGTCTCGATTGAGCCCTGCAAGCTCACTAACCCTGATCCCAGAGCTGTAGAGCAGTTCCATCATTGTACGATCTCTAAAACCTAGATAAGTGCTTACATCTGGCTGGGAGAAAAAATGCTCAACTTGATCATATGACAAGGAAGTCGGAATCGGTTTATCGAGCTTAATCGTTTGGATATCCTCCATCGGATTAACACTAATTTTTTTTTGGATAAAGAGTGATTTAAACAAAGATTTTAAAGAGGAGACTTTTCTTGCAATACTTCTCTTTTTAAAACTTTTTTGGTGCAGATGAGCGATATATTGACGAATGACTTCTATGGTAACTCTTCTTCCTTCAAGAAAAGAAAGAAAATCCAAAAGATCTATTTGATAGTTTCGAATCGTATGGGGCGAAGCTGCCCGAACCGATCTCATATAGGCTAAATAGTCCTCAATTGCTTGTTGATCTATAACGACATCTGACATACAATTTTCTCCTAAGATTCACCATATCACAAAAATCCCTTTTCCTCGCTATTAGCAAGGCTCACATATGATTACACTAAATAAAATTTCAAAAAAAATCGGTTCAAGAATTCTTTTTGAAGATGTAGATGCAACCTTTACAACAGGCAACCGCTATGGTCTCACAGGACCTAATGGTGCAGGAAAATCGACCCTTTTAAAGATCATGATGGGAGTTGAAGAAGCAACCAGCGGATCTGTATCTCTTCCTAAAAAAGTAGGGTTCCTGAAGCAAAACATCTCCGCTTTTGAAAACTTTCGCCTTATCGACACTGTAATCATGGGAAATCGTAAGCTTTGGCAAGCTTTAGAAGAAAGAGATCGCCTTTATGACCAAGAGATGACCGACTCTGTT
>CAYSAJ010000006.1:0-10561 GCA_964429005.1 uncultured bacterium
TACAACATCACTATTAAGGATTTGCTCGAATCCGGAGCTCACTTTGGTCACCAGAGACATCGTTGGAATCCGAAAATGAAGCGCTTCATCTTCGAAGAAAGAGGCGGAATCTATATCATTGATTTAGCAAAAACTATGCAACAAATCCGTGAAGCGGTTGATGTAGTAAAAGAAATTGTTGCAGATCATAAAAACGTTCTCTTCGTAGGGACAAAGAAGCAAGCGAAAGAAGTCGTTAAAGAATGCGCTGAAGCTTGCGGTGAATACTACGTATGTGAAAGATGGCTTGGTGGAATGCTTACAAACCTTTCTACAATTCGCCAATCTGTAAAAAAACTAGAAAAAGTTGAAAAAAGAGTCGCTGCTGGTTCTGAAGGCTATACCAAAAAAGAAATGATTGAGCTTGGAAAACTCCAAGGAAAACTCGATCGCAACCTTTCTGGAATTCGTGCCATGAGAAAAAAACCAGGTCTTGTTGTAGTTGTTGACCCAAGTAAAGAACATATTGCTGTTGCTGAAGCAAAAAAGCTCGGCATCCCTGTTATGGCTCTTGTTGACACTAACTGTGACCCAGATCCTATTGACTATGTAATTGCATGCAACGACGACGCTCTCAAAAGCATCAAATTAATTCTTACAGCCTTAACAACAGCTATCAGTGCAAAAAAAGAAGAAGTTGCTTCTACTACTGCTCGTGAAGCTAAAGAAGTTGTTCAAGGGAGAAAAGAAGGTTCTGCTCCTGGAAAAAAACGCTCTTCTAAGCCAAAAACTGCTAAAGAAGAACTAGCAGGTGAGGACAAAGAAGAAGGAGATGATGCATGAGCACAGTGACTGCTGATTTAGTAAAAAGACTTCGTGAACGAACTGGAGTAGGCATGGGTAAATGTAAAGAAGCCCTTGATGCTACCGGTGGGGATCTAGAAAAAGCGATCGATTTCTTACGAAAAGCTGGAATGGCTTCTGCTGTAAAAAAGGAATCTCGTGAGACAAACGAAGGAATGATCGGATTTGCAGAATCTGATAAATCTGTAGTCATGATCGAAGTGAATGCAGAGACAGACTTTGTAGTTCAAAACGAGCGTTTTCAACATTTTGTGAAAGACCTTTGCCATGTAGCTGCTCATCATTCGGTGAAAAGCTTAGACGAACTTATGAACCTTACTTTATCTCATGGAAGAACAGCTGAAGAAATTCGTGCTGAAAACATCCAAAGTTTAGGCGAGAACATTCGCGTTAAGCGAATTCATATCCACCCTAAGCATGCAAATTGTTCAATCGGTCTTTATTCTCACATGTCTGGAAAAATCGTCTGCCTCGTGGAAATCGAAGGTGATTCTCACCAGCAGGCTCTAGCTAAAGAAGTAGCTCTTCATGCTGTTGCTGAAGCTCCTGAGTTTATGTCACCAGACTCTGTTCCTGCAGATGTTAAAGCTAGAGAAGAAGAAATTGCACGTGAGCAAGTCAAAGGAAAGCCACAAAATATCATCGACAAAATCGTCGAAGGTAAAATGAAGTCTTTCTATGACGCTACATGCTTACCTTCCCAAAAATTTGTTAAAGACCCTTCTATTACTGTTGCTCAGCATGTTGAGCAAGAAGGGAAAAAAGTGGGCAAACATCTTCATGTGAAGAATTTTGTTCGCTGGCAAGTAGGTGAATAAGTAGCCATAAAGAGGAATCTATGAGCGTAATCAAAGATACAAAGCAAAAAATGGATGCAACAATCGAGCACTTTAAAAAAGAGCTCAAAAACTTGCGTACAGGGCGTCCTAGTCCTGGAATGTTAGATGACATCCGTGTTGATGTTTACGGCTCAGAAATGACACTTAAGAGCCTTGCTACAATTTCAATTTCTGATGCAAGACAACTTCTTGTAACACCTTTTGATCCTAGCACTTCAGCTAGTATCGCGAAAGCGATACAAAATTCTCCCCTCGGGCTTATGGCTTCTCCAGAAGGGAACGTCATCCGAGTTCCCGTACCACCTCTATCTCAAGAAGTGAGAAAAGAAATGGTAAAAACAGGAAAGAAGAAAGCTGAAGATGCTAAAGTTGCGATTCGTGAGATCCGCCGTAAAGCCAATGATCTCATTAAAAAGCAAAAAGCAGATGGTGAAATCACAGAAGATGATGTGAAGAAATTAGAAAAACAAACACAAGAACTCACAGATCAACATTGCAAATTGATCGATGAATCGTTTGTAGAGAAAGAGAAAGAGATTTTGACTGTTTAGCAAAAAAAATTGCAAACAATCACTAGTTTATTTAAACTAGTAACCAACTTTTATGGCCCCATCGTCTAGCCCGGCCTAGGACACAAGATTTTCATTCTTGCAACAGGGGTTCGAATCCCCTTGGGGTCATGTCCTAGAGGTATTAGCTCAGCGGTAGAGCATCTCCCTTTTAAGGAGAGGGTCGATGGTTCAAATCCATCATACCTCAAAACAACCTGAAGAGAAATCTTCAGGTTTTTTTGTTTCTGGAAGTTTTTATTCGCATTTCAAATCTTGAATTAATATTAACGATTTAATTATAAACCTAATTTGATTTGTTGGAATAATTTTATTATTGGAATTATAATAGTATTATAAGAATGCAATTTTAGGATCAGCATGCAGGCTCCAATAAGATACGTAGAAGAAGACTTAAAGCTAGGATCAGGATGTATCTATCCCCCAATTTTCGTAAGTGACGAACAAGCAACGAGGTATTCCAAAAGTATTATAACTCCAGATATAGAAGCGTTCGAAAAAAATCTTCATAAAATATTAGATACAGGTGCCAAAGATTTGAGTAGCCTAATACGTCCTACCAATCAAATCTTTAGCATAAAACTTGTTCACCCAGTCTATGACCCGCTTAGTGGGTTTTCTCAATGGATAAGTTTCCCGCTTAAAGGTTTCATTAGGGCTTTAGGATATAGAAGAGAAGATGTCGCGGACATTTTATGGAAAGAGGCGAATCTATCTCCTGAAGGGTGGTTTTCATTTCAACTTAACCAGGAAGGAAGAGAAATTAAACGTCTTACTTCCAATCCGGCCGAGTTGATGTTGGACATCGGAACCAGCACATACCGTTCGTGGAACTGCACAAGGGTTGGAGTCAAATATCTGATAGGTAAAGGTGTTAACTTTACTCTTTTTTTCAACAGCAAGATTTTGCAGTTTTTGGATAGACAAATCGAATTTGCTGTAGATGACGAGTTGCGAGACTTAACCAGAGAATTAATGGAAAGAGATCAAGCTGCCACCACAGATCCCGTAATAAGAACGATCAAGGACGTTATCGATACCGAAGCTACTGCATCTTTTCTCGATCCCTGGGAGGTATGCGCTTTTGTGATAATTGGGATTTGGAGAACCTACCGAAATTCAGGCGTTTTTGCAACTCTCCATCCGGTCAAATCAGCTTTGCAACTCAAAGATTTAAGAAGGGCTTTTTACATTGCCTCAATAACTCACCTAGGAGAGTTAGGCTGCTCATTGCAAGAGGCAGAATCCTGTTCAAAAGAAGTTTATAGTTCTCTGAGACGAATTGCCAAAACGTATCTTCGCGACGAAATAGGATTAAGCGGCTCAAGTTCCCTTGACGTAAGGTACCATCGATATGATCAACTGAGTAGAGAAGTACTAAAAGTTTCTGGAAATTGGGCATGGGAGCGAAGAAGAGAAGCTACTATCGGATGGGTGGTTATAAATTTAATGTCTAACCTCGGTTATTGGTAAAAGATTTAGAAAATTCTTTATTTTTTTTGAATGCTTGCTATGATTCTTAGCTCATCACTTGCCTAATGAGGTCTATGGCACATCTTGGATTAGATTTTCTTGATTCGATTGCATGGGCACATGATAGAGTGGGATTAGATCAAATGATGGATGAGATGTCCCTAGTAGCAATCCCAGTAGCTGGAGGTGTTGCTAGTGCTGTTTATAGCGTTTTCGCTACTTTTGAAGTCATTCGCACAACTCCCGGTGTTCTGAGAAATATCCATCAGTTTGGATTTAGATTGCCTGCATCAAGAGTGGGAGTCGAAAGGTTCGATAGCTTTTTAGCAGCTCATATTGTGATGAGTTTTCATGGCTTGAATTTCCTCTCTATGGGGCTTCTTGGATTAGGGTATGTTGTAACAGAGCTGTGCGTTAGACGAGAAAATAATCAACCCGGTTATGTAGGAATTTAGAAGTTCATATCTTCTTAATATCAATCACAAGACCCGTATCTTCGCCTTTAAGTAGCAGAATCACTTCCTCTGCGATCGCATCAGGCCTGAGTAAATCTGTGGGGGATTCTTTAGGGAAGTGTTTCTTCCGCATTTCACTAAGGGTTCTTTGGGGAGCGATTGCATTAATAAAATATTCAGGGTTTTCTTGTGAAAGCCCTTGCGTAAAGTTCACGACAGCAGCTTTCGTTGCAGAGTATAGAATATAATTTTTTCTTCCCCTGCTGTACGAAGATGAAGACACATTTACAATATGCGCTTTTGGTTTAAGATCGGCGAATTTACAGGAGTGAAGCACAGCCGTTAAGTTGCAGCCAAGGAGGCTTTGCATTTCATCTATTGAGAGGTCCTTAAACGGTTTCATAATCAGTTCGCCCACGCAGTTGATGAGGCCATCTACAGGTCCTATATCGCGGCTAATTTTATCAAACAATAGCTTTGTAGCATCAGCGTCAGATAAATCTACAGAGTAAGGGGAGGATGTGCGAGAAACAACTATTGTATGTGCACTTTGTGCATTCAAAGCTTTTACTATCGCGGATCCAATGCAGCCATTCCCACCACATACGATGTAGGTTTTACCAGATAAGGAATGTGTTGATGTTGTAGATATACGTTTTGTTTGAAGTCTTAGAATTTGCTCAGCTAAGTAAAGATCTGTTTCTGTGGTGATTTTGATATTTTGTTCGCTCCCATGCACTAAATGTACCGGATGGGGGAGTCTATGCACTAATCCGCAGTCGTCAGTTCCGATAAAAGTTTCTTCCAAAGCTTTTTCATGAGCGCGCCGAATCAAAGGAAGGCTAAAAGTTTGAGGGGTCTGTCCGCGGTAATATTCACTGCGAGTTGGAATAGTATCTATAGTTTTCCCATCAAGAGATTGTACGAGAGTATCTGTTGCAGGAATGCACGTGTTTACCGCTTTATATTCTATAACATTTTTTATATGTGCTTCTAAAAGAGATACTGAAACGAAAGGGCGCACAGCATCGTGGAATAAAATATAATCTATAGAAGGATCTGCAGCTTTAATCGCCTCGTAGGAAGAGGCTTGGCGCGTAGAGCCCCCTTCAACTACACGGGCTCTTCCTTGGGTTTCTGCATCGACTCTGTTTATAAAGTCTTTATGACAAACAATCAAAATTTCATCGAAAAGCTTTGAATCCTCTAGTGTATTTAGAGCATGAAGGTAAACAGGTTTACCACCAAGTAGGACAAATTGCTTTGGAAGAGGACTGTTGAATCTTTGACCAGAGCCTCCCATCAAAAGAGCGGCAACAATTTTGGGTTTGCTCATAGCCTTGAATAACTCCACCCTGCAATTTTCCCATCTTTATAAGGCATAAATGCATGGAAAGGACGTGGATCCTTATCAAAAACTAAAGGAAGAAATAGCCTATCTCCATCCCACATGGGCAGGGAGTAAATAGTTTCTATAGGATGCCAACTTAATGGACCTTCAGGACTGTGGGGATGAGGGGTTCCTTCAAATTGAGTAATTAAGAAAACAAATCCAATCCAGTCTTCCCCATGTTTGCCGAAACCGGTCCAGTTTATAGATCCTCTAAATTCCATTCCTGTGACTTCAATGCCAGCTTCCTCTTTGATTTCTCTTTTCATACAGGTAAGAACATCTTCATCTGAGTGCATTTTGCCACCAAGGCCATTATATTTCCCAAAGTGATCATCATGTGAGGAAGACATCCGGTGAACGAGTAAAACATCTTTATGGTCAGGGGAGAGAATATAGCCTAATGTTCCGATGATGGGTTGATATTTCATGAGAATCCTCGATAATGCCTCATTGTACCAAAATCGAGAATTTTAGAGCTTAATCTGGACTTCTTTTAGATGCTCTTGCATTTTTTGAGCGAGTTTGCGGGGAAGGTCACTGTCAGCGCCTTCCTTAAGGAGAGCTTGAAAATATCCCTTTCTCACGTCAAAAAACAAATTGAGAATGCCGGTCGGAGATAGCCCTTCGATCCATCCTTGCTCAACACCTAGTAAAAGAAGGCTTAAGTGGGATATCGCTTCTTGATAGGAAATTTGATAGGAGTGTTTACCAAGCCCAAACGCTCTCGATATCCGATCTTTCATCTGGGATTGAACTTCAGGGAGGGATCGTTTTAGCAACTCTAAATGCTGAAGCTGAGAACATGTTGTATGAACAGCTTCTAAGATTTGTTCTTCCGAGACTCCAAGACAAAATTTATTTTTTACGATGCAGATATCCCCCAAGTAATCGGGGCCCTCTAAACTTTCTATACTACAAAATGGATGAAGAGCTTGTTTCATCTCAGCACAGTACTTAGGCTGGCATAGACAAGGAAGATGTAAATAACACGTAACAACAAAACCTGTACCGCAATATTGTTTGTTGGATGTGAGATACCCTAAAGCTCGGTCATATGAAAAAGTAAATTTTTCATGAAGTCCTTTATCAAGCTTATTAATCATTTCCATCGTTCCCTGCCAAGCAGTAGTAGGGTCTAGAGTTCGTAAAATCAAATGGTCTTCCATTTGAAGAGATAGAAGATAATGGGCCGATTCATCCAGATAAAATGCACTTTGGGGCTGTGTTTCACAGAGGTCTTCAGCAATTAAAAATTGTTGATAAAGTTGTTGCTTTTCTTGAGGATTTAACGATCCGGCTGTCAAAAGAATCGATTTTGGAAAAAGAGGAGAGCCATCCAACGTTGCAATGATAGATGAAAGCAGGGTTTCTTTTTCCTTTTTTTCCATTTTATGAGGAAAAGGATAGTGAACGATATTTCTGTGCAGTTCAAAACGGGAAATAGGCCAAATCAAATTTGTCGATTCGTGAAAAAGGGGATAAGAAGGGAATCGATTAGGTGTTGGATCGCTCATGTTCTCCTTTACTGGTTAAAAGGCGGATTTGATCACGAATCCATGCAGCTTGCTCAAAATGTTCAGCCTTAACAGCCTGTTGCAGGGCAATCTGAAGATCATTCAAACGCTGAGAAACTTGCAAGTCATAGCCATCAAAAGGATTATGGCCGATGTGGAAAGAATGATCTCCCTGCTCTTGAAAAAGAGAGATCATAGGATTTGGAAATAAGTTTTGCTTTTTTAAGATGTAAATAATGATAGGTCTAAAAGTCTCATAGCAAGACACGCATCCTACAAGATTACCTTCGAAGATATCTCGCCCTCTCGTGTGGCAAATAGCGCAAGTTTGCTCCAAAATATTATCTGAAACATCACAGGCCACAGGTTCAGAATTATAGACACATTTAGAAAGCTGGGGACAGTGGCTACAACATTCGATTTCCCGCACTGTTTCATCAATAATTTGCTTATACTTCACATCCATTGCATTATTGCAATGTCTGCACTCATAAAAACGATCTGCCATACTTTTGTCCCCCACAAAGGCCTGATTGTAAGGTTAGATTAAAATAAATCAACTGTTTTGAAAAAAAATTGTAAGACCTTTATTTTTAATAAGATAAAAAACCCTAGGGAGAGGATGTTCATCCTGTTTACTACCCTTTCAGACGGAGTTATTCCATTGAAATGAGAAGAAAAGTTAGCCAGTTATTCATGCTTTTATTAAGATTTTGTTTTTTTTGAAAAGCTACGATGAAGATTACACCGCTATCGCGCTTGACTGATGTCCAACGCATTACCTTAGATCGCTTCGAAGACTCTCGAGGTTTTTTTTTAGAAGCTTCCAGTATCCGAAAACTTTCTGATCTCGGAATTCAAGATGCATTTGTGCAATGTAATCATTCATATTCAAAAAAAGATGTCATTCGAGGCATGCATTTCCAATCTGCTCCAGGGCAAGCGAAATTAGTGTATGTTCCTATAGGTTCTATTTACGATGTTGTCGTAGACATCCGTGAAGGATCCTCTACTTTCGGCCAATGGGAGAGTGCTCTTTTATCACAAGATGTTCCTTCCATGCTCTATATCCCAGTTGGCTTCGCTCATGGCTTTTGTGTTACAAGCTCTGAGGCGCACGTTTTTTATTGGGTTTCTTCTTATTATGATCCTGCAACAGAAAAAAGTTTTTCTTATTGTGATGCAGAAATCAAAATAGAGTGGCCCGCGCAAAAACCCATTGTTTCAACCCGCGATCAAACCAGTCCGTCGTTCCAGGAGATGATTTCATGTATTGGATAGTTGGTAAAAAAGGGATGCTAGCCCAAGCTTTAGCAGAAGAGTTTAAAAAAAAATCTATTCCGTTTATTGCGACTTCATCTTCCGAAGTTGATATCAGTGATATGGATCAAGTAGATCGATTCATGAGCACTCATTCTTGTTCATATATCATTAATGCTGCAGCGTTCACAAATGTAGATCATTGTGAGGAAAATCCTGACAAAGCGTTTGCAATCAATGCCGCGGGTCCAAAACATCTAGCAATTATCGCCCAAGAAAACGGCGCAAAATTAATCCATATTTCCACAGACTATGTCTTTGATGGATGTGCCGATAAACCTTATACCGAAAACGATACATGTCATCCCGTAAATGTCTATGGCATGACTAAACTCTACGGAGAGCAAAGCATTGAGCGTGATAATGATCATTATTGCATCATCCGAACCTCTTCTCTCTATGGCCCTTTTGGGCATAATTTCCCTGAAAGAATTCGTGATTTGCTCAAAGTGAGGCCCTCTATTTCTGTTGTACAAGATCAAATAGCTTGCCCCACTTATGTTCGTGATCTTGTTGAGGCTCTACTTTTACTAAAAGATTCTGAAGGGATCATTCATTTTGCAAACAAAGGTGGCGTATCTCGTTTTGGATGGGCAGAATATATTTTTCAGCTATGCAAAGAGAGGAATATGAAGGGGATCGTTTGCAAAGAACTGGTTCCTGTAGAATCAAACCTTGTTAAGACAATAGCTATGCGACCTCTTTACACAGAATTATCAACAAATAAATACGTTTCTTTGACAAAATCTCATCCAAGAGATTGGAAAGTCGCCTTCAAAGAATATTGGGAGAGCATGCCATGTTAGTGACAGGGGGAATGGGATTTATTGGTTCAGCGTTCATTCGTTATGTATTGCTGGAAAAAAATCTTACAGCCCCTTTAGTTAATCTTGACATTATGAGCTATGCTGCAAACCCAGAAAATGTAAAAGATGTATCGGGCAATCCCAATTATCATTTTGTCCAAGGAGCAATTCAAGATGGAAATCTTTTAGAAAGGCTCTATGCAGAGTTTGCATTTTCTACAATCGTCCATTTCGCAGCAGAAACCCATGTAGATAACAGTATAGTCAATCCTAGATCGTTTGTGGATACAAACATCTTGGGTACTTTTGAACTCCTGGAATTTGTAAGAAGACATCCAACTGTTCGTCTTCACATCATTTCCACAGATGAAGTGTATGGCTCCCTATCTCTAGAGGGGGTATTCACTGAGGAGAGCCCTTTTCGTCCTAACTCTCCTTATTCCGCTTCAAAGGCGGCTGCAGATCACCTAGCTCGTGCCTACTATCAAACGTATAAATTGCCAATTACAATTTCTCATGCTTCAAACAATTATGGCCGTGGACAACACTCTGAAAAGCTCATTCCAAAAATCATCGCAAACCTAGAGGATAAAAAACCTCTTCCCGTTTATGGATTGGGGCATAACGTAAGAGATTGGCTTTACGTTGAGGATCATGCTGAAGCGATTTATCTCCTTTTGCAGAATGCAAAAATGGGAAGTAGTTATAACGTCGGCGGAGATAACGAGTGGCGCAATATTGACCTCATTCATTTACTGATAGAGCTTTTTGCTGAAATGAGAAACAAAGATCCCCATGAACTTACTAACCTCATTCAATTTGTTTCCGATAGGCCGGGGCACGACTTGCGCTACGCTCTCTCAAATGCTAAAATGGTCAACGATTTCTCTTGGACTCCTCACCATTCGATGATAGAAGGGCTACGCAAAACTCTAAATTGGTATCTCAATGAAAAAAGAACAAATCTTATGTGTAATTCCAGCACGTTTGAAATCCACTCGCTTTCCTCATAAGGTTATAGAGTCAATCCAAGGCAAACCTTTGGTTCAATGGGTCTATGAGGCAGCTTTGAATTCAGATTTTTTTTCTGATGTGATCATCGCTATTGATAGCAAAGAAACACAGAATGTGGTCGAGTCGTTCAAAGGAAAGTATGAGTTTACTTCTCCTGATTGTCCGACGGGAACAGCGCGTACTGCTGAAGTCGTGAAAAGGATGAAAAATTCTCCTGAAATCATCCTCAATTGGCAGGCAGATGCACCACTTGTGAACAGGTCCATGCTAGAATCTACTTTTTCGAGTTTTGATCCTGAAATTGGAGTGTGGACCCTGAAAAAAGCGATTACTTC
>CAYSAJ010000006.1:10571-73798 GCA_964429005.1 uncultured bacterium
ATGAAGATGTTGTGAATCCAAACGTTGTAAAAGTAGTTACAGATCACTCTTGCAGAGCTCTATATTTTTCAAGAGCACCGATTCCCTATATCCGAAATCAGTCTGAATCTCAGCCGATTTTACCTTACTTCAAACATATTGGGCTGTATGCGTTTCGCAGAGAAGCATTATTAAAAATAGATGAACTGCCTCAGTCTGACTTAGAACAAATAGAAATGCTTGAGCAGCTTAAGTTCCTCTATCATGGGATAAAAATCCATGTGGGAACAACAACTCATGAATCAATAGAAATTGATACTAAAGAAGATGCTGAAAAAGTATCTAAATATCTCTCTTCTGAAGTCTTCGTAAGTTAAAAACTCAATTACATCGTCGCTTTTATATGCGCTTCATCCGGCAAAGGTTTAAGGCCAGCAGCAGAATTCTCTTCAGAATCCAATTCACCTTCTTCAATATAAAGGGAACTCATCATCAAAGGAACTAAATCAGGACAATTTTTTTCAGCTAAAGAGAGCGTTAACAGATCAGGCAAAACATGGGCAACTTCTATACAAATTTTAGCAAGATCACCTTTACCCGATTTAACGAGCTCATCAAGTGTTTTGGTAGATGGAAATAGGGAATTTGATGTAAAAAATAGAAGCATCTGTCTGAACTCTTCATTTGTTCCTCTAAAACAGGGAATAATATCATGAATCAGCTCCTCTTCCATCCGAGAGTAATTTTCTTGTCTTACATCATCAAGCATAGTCCAGCTAGGCTCAATTTTTCTTAAACACTCAAGCAGGTGAGCTGGCTCATGTTGAGCAATAAAGCACAGTTGAGACATCAATCTTGGGTACAATCGTATTGAACGATCTTTTTTTTGCTTCAGACACCTCGCAGTTTCGGAAACGAAGGGAGTAGCTGCAACTTGAACTGGGGCTTCTGCGGCAGCTCTTAATGTGGGCACGAGGGAACAGGTCAGAGGTAGTCCGCCTCTAATGGAGAGAGCTCGAGCAGACGATTTTTCAGGAAAAACAGTAACATCTTCCACTCTGTTTTCCAGAGGGGTTATAACGGGGGGGACTAGAAGAGATGAGGTAAGGGGGAGATTCGGAATATGGGGTGTCATAAGAAGAGATAAGGTGAGAGGTAGAGCGGGGGAGGAACCTCCCGATTCTTCCACGGGAGTGCAAGGCATTGAAAATATCTCTGAAGATGAATTAATCATAATAACCTTAGAATTATTAATATATATTATATAATAAAGATTATTTTAACTCAATGGATTTTTTGAGTCATAAAAAGATTTAAGTCTTTAGTTTACAATTAATTACGAAGTTGTTTTAGAGGCCTGGTGGGCTTTCCACGTAACCATGGTGCGATAGAAAACGCACAGTTGCTACAAAGACGGGATCTGAGGCTATCGATATGTGATTGACCAAATCTTGGAGCTCTTCCCTTCCAATCGCATGCACTAGTTCTCCCAAAAGCTCATTTCTATACCTAGCGGCTAAGTAAAATGTACTTAGATCAGGGATTACATTACCTTTATGAATTAAGATTCGTGCAGAATCGACATGGCCAGCTAAAATCAATACATCGAGAGTTCGAGTTTCAGGAAATACGCCATAGGCCATAAAGAATTCTAGGAGCTCGCCGAATTCTGTTGGGCGATCTTTAAAATTTTTTGTTATGATGCGCAGAAGATGATCTTCCCAGTCGCTTTTCATTTGGCAAGAAGCAGAGATCGGTTCATCCTCAAGAATGACCCATTTGATTTTAACCAAGCAGTCCAAAAAAATATCAAATTTTAAGACATTAGATAATGCGAAGAGCAAATCAGCATTTTCATTAGTTTTCTTAATAGGATCTTTTGAAGATAAAAAGCCTGCAGCGATTAGAGTTGCCTCTGAAGCTGATAAGGGCTTGCAGTCCAAAGGACTGATTTTAACGTCTGGCATTCCAGCAAAAAAGTTGATATGAGGTTTGGGTGTAGATCCAAAAGAAGGAGTGTGGACAAATCTTGTTGGAGAGTCAGTTGAAGCCGGAGTATCTCTATCAGCAGCAGAGCTTGAGCGAATTGAAGCTGGTGTTGGTAGGGGAGCTGTATCTCTTTCCCTTAAACCAGCATCTTTTAATATGGCTGTAATTCTTCTTGATTCCACAAGCTTTGCAGGTGATACAGTTGCTAAGCTCGGGGATGGCGAAGGAGAGGGGGCAGGAGAAACACTCCCTCCTAAAAGAGCAGTAAGAGCCGGTGGTATTGGATGGAGAATTGAAGATTCTAAAGTGTCGAAGACCAGCGGCGTAACAAGACGTCTGAGGGGGATGAATGTTCTGGGGCCTGTTCCTGCGCCTGCAGCAGCAGGTGAGCTTGTGTGAGGGGAGGCTTTGGGTCTTACAACAGGAATCATAGTATCCTTCTTTTTTCCAAAATTTTAAGTAATTCGAAATTAATATGAAACCGTTAAAAATATAATTATTATAGATAATATTTATCTATTTAGTTTCCGCTGGATTTGTTAACTATAAAAATTTTAATTTGACTTAGGTTTTTTTTTAATCCTGTTTACTTAAATGGTGTTTGACATGCACAAACACTCGGATTACAATTTCACTCAAAATGATTAGAAGGATTAAAAAATATGTCAACTCAGGAGCTGTTACAAGAAAGAGCTGATTACAAGTATGGCTTTGTAACACCCATTGAATCTGAAAAATTGGCTAAAGGCCTTAGCGAAGATGTCATCCGTCAAATTTCTGCGCTGAAAGATGAACCAGAGTTTTTACTCAAATTTCGGTTAGAAGCTTTTCGGTTATGGCAAGATATGACAGAACCTACTTGGCCTAATGTAGACTATCCGCCAATCGATTTTCAAGATATTAGTTACTACTCTGCTCCCAAGAAAAAACAATCTTTAGACAGCCTCGATGAAGTAGATCCTGAAATTTTGAAAACCCTTGAAAAATTAGGGGTTCCTGTTGATGAGCAAAAAAGACTTATGAATGTCGCTGTTGATGTTGTATTTGACTCTGTTTCGCTAGGTACTACATTTCGTAAAACTCTAGAAGAAGCTGGGGTTGTTTTATGCTCAATCAGTGAGGCGGTTCATAAATATCCTCATCTCATAGAAAAATACCTAGGAACGATTGTTCCACCAACTGACAACTTTTATGCTGCCTTAAACTCTGCTGTTTTTTCCGACGGATCCTTCGTTTATGTCCCAAAAGGAGTAAAATGTCCTATTGAACTTTCTACCTATTTTAGAATTAATGAAAGAGATACAGGTCAATTCGAGCGCACCCTGATTATTGCAGAAGAAGGTTCTAGCGTAAGCTATTTGGAAGGTTGTACTGCACCCGCTTTCGATACCAATCAACTTCATGCTGCGGTTGTAGAGCTCATCGCTCTTGATCATGCCGAAATCAAATACTCCACAGTACAAAATTGGTATGCAGGTGATCCTAAAACAGGACTTGGCGGAATTTTCAATTTCGTCACAAAACGTGGTAAATGCCAAGGCAGGGGCTCGAAAATTTGCTGGACTCAGGTAGAAGCCGGAGCAGCAATTACCTGGAAATATCCCTCTTGTATATTATTAGGAGATGATTCTGTAGGCGAATTTTACTCAGTTGCTTTAACAAATGGTTTTATGCAAGCTGACACCGGTACAAAAATGATTCACCTTGGAAAAAATACGAAATCAACGATTGTTTCTAAGGGGATATCAGCTGACAAATCTCACAATACCTATCGAGGAAAAGTTTTCATCTCTCCTCGAGCTGAGGGCGCTCGAAACTACACACAGTGTGATTCTATGCTCGTTGGTTGTGAATGTTCTGCAAACACATTCCCCTACATAGAAGTTTACAACTCTTCTGCTCAAATGGAGCATGAGGCCTCTACATCAAAAATGAACGAAGAGCAACTCTTTTATCTCCAGTCAAGAGGACTCACAAAAGAAGATGCTATTAACATGGTAGTTAGTGGATTTTGCAAAGAAGTCTTCGACGAACTTCCTTTAGAATTTGCGGCAGAAGCAAAAAAATTATTAACTTTAAAATTAGAAAACTCAGTGGGTTAATGCATGTTAGAAATCAAAAACCTTAAAGCGAGCATTGAAGGAAAAAAGATTCTCGGAAATTTTTCTCTATCGGTAAAGCCTGGAGAAATTCATGCGATCATGGGACCTAACGGAGCTGGAAAATCGACCCTTGCTAAAGTCTTAGCAGGACATCCTTCCTATGAATCTGATGCGGATCTTCTGCAATTTCAAGGGCGTGATTTGATTGAACTAGAACCAGAATATAGGGCTCATTTGGGCCTTTTTATGAGCTTCCAATATCCTATTGAAGTTCAAGGGATCAGTAATTTCGAGTTCCTTTATAGCGTTTTTAATGCAAAAAGAAAAACTTCCGGAGAAGGGGAAATGAGCAGAGATGAGTTCGATCATCACCTTCAGGCCATTCTCCACAAATATAAGATACCTCCTCGCTTTCTAGACCGCGATTTAAATTCAGGCTTTTCTGGAGGAGAAAAGAAAAAAAATGAACTCCTTCAAATGGCTGTCCTCGATCCAACTCTCGCTATTCTTGATGAGACAGATTCAGGGCTTGATATCGATGCTCTTCGCACTGTCGCAGAAGGAATCAATACCTTCATGACGCCCCACAAATCCCTTATATTAATTACTCACTACCAGAGACTTCTAGACTATGTAGAACCTGATTTTGTTCATGTAATGAAAGAGGGTCAAATTATCCTCTCAGGGGGTAAAGAGCTCGCTCTTGAACTTGAACAAAAAGGCTATGATTGGATTGTTGCTCAGGAGGCAGGGGTATGCTAATCGATACCTTGCATGAACAGCATGAAAAAGTGAATTTGGAAGATCGAAAAAAAGTAGCTTCGATCAAAAAACTCGCTTGGGATCGCTTTATCCAAATCGGGTTACCTACGAAAAAATCGGAAGGATTTGAATACCTTCCTTTAGAAGGATTCGCAAGGCAGGAATTTTCTCACTATCACAATGCTTCATCTTGCTTTGATGATGAAATCATTGAGAAAAACATCGATCCTGATTGCTCTTATTCCTATATTGTTATGGTCGACGGAGAATATTCTCCTGAACTATCAAGTTTCGACGATGAATTAATTCATGTTCAAACACTTGAGGAGGCTTATCAAACTTTTGGCACCTCTTTAAGAGGAAAAATGGCGGAAGACATTAGTAAAACAGATAATCCTTTTACTTTGCTCAACATGGCTCTTTTTGAAGAAGGGATTTTCGTTTCTATAGCAAAACAAGCTCGTTTATTAGCCCCGCTTCAAATTTTGCATATTGTGACACAATCGAGAATTCTTCACCCCCGAGTCTACTTATATTTAGGAAGAGAATCGGAAGGAAAAGTTTTAACAAGAACCATTATTAACTCTGAAAATCCTGTTTGGGTCAATGAGTGTATTGAAGTGTGGCTCGAAGAAAAAGCTCATTTAAATCATACAGATATTAGCATATTGAATGAGGACCATCACTACTATGTTTCTTCGGTGGAAGCTTCGGTTAAGCAAAAAGCAGATTACACTGCCTATATCGCAACGAATGGGTCTGCTATTGTGCGAAAATCTTATCATGAAGATCTTAAGGGTATCGAAGCCTCTAGCCAATTAAAAGGGCTGGCCTCATTAAAGAAAAATCACCACGCCCATATCTTTACTCATTTCCAGCATTCAGCTGAAAGAACGAACTCACAGCAACACATGAAAGCGATGCTTGAAGACAAATCAAGATTTAGCTTTGATGGAAAAATTTTTGTAACTCAGCAAGGGCTATATTCTGAAGCCTATCAACTCAATAATAATTTTCTTCTCTCTGATCAAGCAGCCGCATTTAGTAAGCCTAATCTCGAAATTTTTGCAGATGATGTCAAAGCTTCCCATGGATGTACTACAGCAAAGATTTCAGAAGAAGAAATGTTCTATCTCACTTCTAGAGGGCTTGCTAAGGACGATGCAAAAAAGCTGCTTATTAAAGCATTTTTAGAAGAAATTCTTCATGAAATCCCTCTTAAAGGTGCGCGTGATGTCGTCAAAGATGCTTTTAGAATCTGAGATTCGAAATCAGTTTCCCATGCTCCACAAAGAGGAAGATCACGAGCCGTTTATCTACTTAGATACTTCGGCCACATCCCTAAAACCTCGATGTGTTATTGAGGAAATGTCCCATTTTGCCCTCCATGAGTATGGCACAGTTCATCGAGCTGTCTATCAAAATGCAACCCATGCCACTGAGCGCTATCAACAAGTACGAGCAAAGGTGAAAGAATTCATTCATGCATCTAGTGATGGTGAAATTGTTTTTGTAAGGGGAGCAACACAGGGAATCAATCTTTTAGCATCTAGCTTAGGAGAGCTTCTTTTAAAAGAAGGGGATGAAGTCGTGATTTCAGCACTTGAACATCATGCTAATATCGTTCCTTGGCAACAAATTTGTGAAAGAAAAAAAGCACTTCTTAAAATCGTTCCTGTTTTAGCTGATGGCACAATCGACCTCAAAACTTATGAAGAAATGTTGTCTCCAAAAGTAAAGATTGTAAGTATAGCGCATGTCTCAAATGTGCTTGGAACAATCAATCCAATTAAATGGATGGCAAAAAAAGCTCATGAAATAGGGGCAGTTTTTTGTGTTGATGGAGCCCAAGCTGCAGGTCGCTTAAAAATCGATGTTGTCGATCTGGATGTAGACTTTTACGTATTTTCTGCCCATAAAATGTACGGCCCCACAGGGCTTGGTGTCCTTTATGGTAAGTATTACCTCCTAGATCAAATGCCACCCTATGAAACAGGGGGAGATATGATCAAAGAGGTGTCATTTAGCCATACTTCTTATCAGGAAGCTCCTCTCAAATTTGAGGCTGGGACCCCTAGTATCATTGAGGTTATTGGGCTCGGCGCTGCTATTGATTTTATCGAAACAATAGGCCTTGAAAGCATTTATGACCATGAGCAGTATCTGTTAGCCATTTTATTAGAAGGGCTTAGGGCTAAGTCGTTTGTGAAAGTAATAGGATCAGCCCCTGAAAGAGCAGGGCTTGTATCATTCACTATACAAGGGATACATTGCCTTGATGTTGCCTCATTTCTAGATGCTAAAGGCATATGCATCAGATCGGGCCATTTGTGTGCTCAGCCCCTCCTTCGCAGCTTGGGGCTCCACCAAGTCCTAAGGGCCTCTATTGGTATTTATACTGCTGAAGATGAGATACATAAGTTTTTAAATTCTTTAGATAGTATATATTCTTTATTAAATTAGCAGTTTAGTTTCTGTTGCTTAATTATGTTTTGATTTATAATTATAGTTAATAATTTAAACCAATGCCTTTATGGAAACTACAACTAAACCTATTGGATCAGCAATACCTATTGCTCCAAGCTCTTTGCCTTCGTCAGCTGCCCGGGATGCTGCAGTGTCTGCAGTAGCTCAGGAGTCTATTGAAAGCACAGGGGGATGGTTTGCAGGATTAGCATCCATTCTGAATTTCCTCCTAGACATCATCCTCTTGCCCCTTAGAATTTTAGAAATTTTTAATACTAGCGCTTCACAGCCTGGCCAAGAATCTACAGCTGCAGCTACAGCTACGCTTGCAAGTACCCTATTACCTTCCGGACCTGATGCTGTAGAATCTCCAGTTTTACCTCCTCCAGTACAAACACTTGAGGCTTTCACGGCATTGCCTGCTGTAGTTATGACAGTTGGATCACCTGCGGCAGCATCGCCAACCTCTTCAACTGGATCTGGTAGAGCTAGTGCTCCTTCACCAGCTCCTCTCCCTTTACCAACGGTGCCTGCTGCTCGTCATAGACCAACTCCAGTACCAGCTGCCGGGGGAGCAGGGGCTTCTGCATTACCAACACCTCTTAGCGCTGCTTCAATTACAGTTTCTACAGCTGGAACAAGAGTTGCAAGACACTCGCTAGCTTTTGAAAACCCTCATCATATTTGTGGATATATTACGCCTCTTCAAATGATCTTAGTCAATCCATCCCTTCGAGCCCAGTTTGAGACTAACATAAGAGAATTATGCGCACTTGAACCTCACAATACTGTTTTTCAAGCAGCAAATAAGCTTGTTTTTGAGACGATCCCTGCAGCTGAAGCAAGCTCAACTCGTGTTATAGTAGACGCAGAACCTATTAGACAGTTATTGATTTATTTACACAAAGAACGATTTGCTATTTTGCGCTATGGTATGAATCAACCACATTATGAAGCTAAGGTGAGGGTAGTTCTAGATGATTTAATAGATGGTTTGAGAGTGATGGTGGATTCTAGACTAGCAGCAAGAGCTACACCAAGAGATTATTCTTCTGTGTCATTTAATACATTTCCAGGGCATGACTTTAAAACTGATTTAGGACTAAGCTTTGCTACTGGAACAACCCCTCACCCAACGATGCCTCAAGTTTTAAGAGTTCATAGATCAACACCTGTAACTAAAGAGAGCGATTTGCCTTTGCCAGCTATTCCACGCACACTTACAGCTGAGGCAGTTTGGACAACTGATAGTGAAGCTCATACCTATACTCTCCAAAGCTTTGGGATAGCAGTTCTATCAGAGGCATCATACTCAGATAATCATTATTATGCTTATGTAAAACACGCTGACGGGACTTGGTGGCAATGTAACGATCAAAGCATAACGCAGGTGTCTCAAACCTTTGTTGATGCAGTATTAAGCGGTTTTGATGGAGAAGTTGAAGGCAGGATACTGCATAAAACTAACGTTGTTCGTGACGCTGTTTACGTAAGATCATAGAATTAGCTTTTCTAAAAATCGTATAAAATAAAAAAACCTGAGGTGATTAACCTCAGGTTTTTTTGTAACCTTATGATGTCAATCTCAAATTAGAAATCAAATCTGAATTTGAATGTGATACCTTGCATGCTCAAGTTGCCGTTAGAAGCAGGCGCCATGATTGTTGCAAAGCGGTTCATAGACCACCAAAGTTGTTGTTCCCAACCAAGAGAAAGTCCTACGTGGTAAGAATCATCATTGAACCAGTAGTCCCAACGAAGTCCCATGCCAAGTTCAAGTACAGGAGTAATTGTGTTGTAAATTGCTTTGTACTTACCAAGGTAGAGAGACTCTGTTGTTGTTGTCCCAGTTGTTGAGTATGAAGTAACAGTTTGGCTCAAGTTGAAATGAGAAGCAAGTGCAGAAATTGCGAAATCACCGTACATGCTCCAGTTTTGGTCAAATTGGAACGCTGCGTTCATACCTGTATGAAGACCGATACCAAAGAATCTTTCTGTAGAAGCGCTTCTTTCATAAGCTGTAGTTGCGCCTGTAGTTGTTCCATAGGTAACGTTGTATTTTTGTTTTTGCCAAGAAGCTTTCAAACCAGCGAATGGTCTCAAGATTAGGTAGTGGCTAATAAAATATTGTCTACCAAGATCAAGATCAGCTGTGTTGAAGTTAGACTTCCAAGAACCAGTAGCTGTGTCAACTGCTGTAAAAAGATCTGTTGGATCTGTAATTACAGTAGGTGTCAAGTCATAACCAGAATCTGTTGCATTTGTAACAGATCTGCTTCTTGTTCCATTGTTAAGCCATGTGTACTGAGTTGTAAGATCCCAGCCATCATGAGCCATTTGAAGTCCCATACCAACTTTAAAACCAGGTCTCCATGTGAAGCTTGGTGCATAGCTAGAACCTCTTGATAGTGTCTCAGTTGCAACACCACCAGCTGCGAAGCCAGTGTTAGCAAAATTAAGACCTTCTTCTCTTACAGACCAATAGATAAAATCAGCTGTAAAGAATACATCAGCGCCATCTTGAACTCTTGGTCCAGCGTTTGGTGTGATGACTTTTGGTTGTTGATCCGAATCAGTATCTGTTGAATGTAGGTCCTGAGCGGCAAACAACGTTCCTGTTAGGGTTGTGCAAGCAATTCCTGCAAACGCCATAACGTTTCGAAAGTTTACTTCCATTTTATAATCTCCATTTACGGTGCGTTATGAAGTACACTTGTAATAAATTTTAAAAATTGAGTCAACAAAAAGCGTGCAGAAATCTGCAGTTCACTTTTCTATTCTTAAAAAAATTGAGAAAAAATGGCTTCAAAACCACTTTAAAGGGGAACTTTTTTAAAAAATTGCTCCCTGATACTCAATCGTTTGTCAGATTAATACAACTTATATCAATCAGAAATGTAATCTGCAAATGATTTCGAAATTTTTTCAGAAAAAAAAATTAGAAAAACGCCCTTAAGAGTATCCAAAAACGTGAAATTTTAATCTGTAATATTTTTATTTAAATTAGCTGCGCATATTCTGCAAGAGTTTTGTTATATGCTGAATATAATCTATGGACTGTTTCCCAAAGGCTTTTAGTATAACAGCCCATCCTACCCAAAGAACAAAAAGAGCTAAAAAAGACTTCAAAGGCATCCCTAGAAATGACATTTGAACTTGGGGCGCAAGTCTGTTTGCTATTCCTAAAAATGTTTCTGCCATCAGGACAGCAACAAGTGCTGGAGCAGACATTTGAATCGAAAGAGTAAACAAGTATCCCATCATTGAAAGCATGTCTTTCCAAAATGGATTTTTTAAAGTAAAAAAAGGGGCTGAAACAATACCATCAACAGGAAAAACTTTGAATGATTCAGATATGCTATCAAAAAAATAAAGAGGACCATTTAATTCAAAAAAAATCGCGATCAGCAAGTAATTAAACAATATCCCAATAGAAGACGCCTGGACTTTCATTGTAGGGTCTTGAGACATCATTTGAGAGGCACCCCTTTGGTAATCTATGATGGAACCCGCTGATTCGACGACTAGAAATGGAATATTGGCAAGAGTTGCTATGATCGTGCCGATGAGAAGCTCTTTTACACTGAATCCCAAAAACGCGAGATTAAAATCTACCATCGTAGTCGAAGTATCAATGGCTATTGGTAAGTAAACAATACTTAGAAAAAAGGCAAGACCAGCTTTAGTAATACTGGGTATGACTTTTCCCCCTAAAAAAGGGGTTAAGGCAGCTATAGGGGCTAAACGAAAAAAGATGAGTAGAAAAAAGGTGAGCAAATTCATGGGAGTCATTCCCTTTAAATTCAGCATCATCTCCAAAAAGTCGGGTGACATGGATTATCGCCATTTGTAGAAGTTTTCCATGATCGTTGTCGTATAGGACATAATTTGGGCGCTCAAAAAGCCTCCCATGAACATGAGAGTGAGGATTACAGCAATTAGTTTTACAGTAAAAGATAGGGTTTGCTCTTGAATCTGTGTTGCAGCTTGGAAAATTGCAACAAAAAGGCCTAGGATCATACTTATAAAGATAGGAGGGCCTGATAAAATCAAAATCAGAAATAAGGCTTGATAAGATAATTGAAAGATCTCTGATTCGTACATGTATTACCTAAATGAGAGAGTTAAACCTTGTACAATGAGTGTCCAGCCATCCACCATAACAAGAAGAAGTAATTTCAGCGGAAGTGCTATGGTCAGAGGAGAAAGCATCATCATACCCATAGCAAGAAGAATATTCGATACAACGAGATCGATGACAAAAAAGGGTAAATAAATCAGAACACCGACTTCAAAAGCAGTTCTAAGTTGTGAAATAATAAATGCAGGGACAACCACAATAAAGTCTGTGGGCTTCAAATTTCCTTTGAAGGGATCTGGAAATTTATTATAGGCGAGCTGGTAAAAATACTTGATGTGCATTGGAGAAGTGTTTTTGATCAAAAAATCTCGAAGGGGATCTTTTGTTGTATCGATAACAGCTGCTAAATAAAAAGCAGATTCATCAGAAAAAAGAGCTTGTGGAGGCTGATTTTGTATTGTAGCTTGTCCTGCATTATACATAGCAAGCCCTGTGGGGAACATCACATAAATCGTCATAATCAACGCGATACCGTTGATCGCTTGGTTAGGAGGTGTTTGCTGGACACCGATAGCGTTTCTAAGAAGGGATAGCACAACAGCGAATTTTAGGAAGGAGGTGAGGAGCATGATAGCAAACGGCAAAAGGGCAAGCCCTGCCAAAATTGCCATTTTTGTTATGACAGAGGGCTGCTGAGGCCCACTTACTTGAGTGATATCAACAACAGGGTTTATGGGATCTCCAAAAACAATCGAACTACCTAAAAGAAAAAAAAACAATGAGAGACGAAAGAAAGTGCTTTTGGAGATATTCATAGCGTAATTTATACTCTCTTTTTAGCGAAGTTTTCAAAAGCAGCTTCTAAAGCTCTCCATTGATTTTCTAGAGTTGCATTGATAATTCCTGCTTCTGTTTCGATAACACAGCTTCCTGGCTCAATGTCAGGACGCTCTTCGATACTTAAACTATCAAGCCGCTCAAATAGATTCTTGAAATCTTCTTTTTTCTTCTCAAGATAAGGAATGTCCCCTTTATTCACAAAAATTTTAATATTTTCCGCTTGGACAACTGGTTTTAGAGTTTGTTGGACAATATTAACAATAGCTTCGGGATTCATTTTTAGCTCATCACTAACAATTTTTTTTGCTGTTTTTAAAGCAAGGGGCAAAATTTGCTGCTGAAGTTCAATGCGAAGCTGTTTGATTTCTTGATTTAAATAAAGGAGTTGTTGGTTGAATTCTTCAAGTCCTTTTTGAAGCCCTTCTTCATAAGCGTCTTTTTTGATCTTGTCACATTCGACATGAGTTTCTTCCATTAATGCTTTTGTATCTTGTTTAGCTTTTGTGACAATTTCTTTAGCTTTTAAGAGCTCAGAAAACTCTTCACTGGGGACAATTTTTGTTTTTTTTGCGAAATGAATTGAGCCAGAACGGATGAGAGTAAAAAGTTTCATAACAAATTCCCTTCTTGAAGGTATGAGTTTACAATGTCAACGCATTCAATGAGTTGAGAGATTAATACGTTGTGGATTCTTTGTTGATGAATAGGTGTTTTCATCGTGTTAAGAAAAGGGGTTTGATCAGGAGGAATTTTTCTTTGAATATACCAGAGTAATTCATCGGGAGCATCATACAATCCTTTAGCTACTCTGTTGAGTCCTCTAAAGTATAGTACTTTATAGAGTTCATCAATTTCACCTTTCCAGTGATTAAGTTTCAACGGGGTAAACTTCAGTAAGTCAGGTTTTTTCATAAAGTTATGGATACATTTTTTCTCCAAATCAGAAAAGTATGTGTCCATCTGACGCAAGAGGTGGGGATTGATCATTTGTTTTAGTTCAACGACTAGATCAAAAAGACCAAGGATGCGGCAATATTTTTCAAAGAAAAGAGGGGTTAAAGGGAGGAGCTTGTTCAAAGGATTAGGAGGTAGGGTATCAGGAGAAAAGAATGAAAAATTGCCTAGTATATGGCGGTGGAGTTCTTCTTGAAAAAATTCCCTAGCCAGAGAGGTCAAAGCGTTGTTTTTCGGGATATTATAGATGTTTTGTAACGATTCTTGGACCTCAGAAGGCAAAACACTAAGATATGGATCAATAGGGGGAGTGCATTGACTTAGAGCTTGATCGATCCATGCAGGATGAATTAATTCGAGCCACGACCCAGAATTCACCGCTTCAAAAGGATTTTTTGGCAGATCAAGTGCATTGCATATATCTACTTGTTCTTTTTCAGAAAAGTACCCAAGCAGTAATTCCCCCTGTTGATGGGGGGAATGGGCTAGTAAATACTTTAGGGCTGCAAGTCGCAGTACTTCTGTAGACATTTATCCCTTAGGGGTTCTCTTCATTCTTTTCTTGTGAAGACTTTTCTTCCATGATTGGTACGGGGCTAAACCATTCTTTTAATCCCCTACGGCGAAGGATAGGATAAATTTTCCAGATGATCCAGCCTAGGGCAGCAGCTAAGATGATAGCGAGTGAGAGTATAGCAAAGAAAATAAACTGAAAACGTCCTGCTGATTGTTTGTTCATCACAATGGACCAAATACTGATGTATTCTCTCGAGCCACCTTTGATGTCCCCAGGAGCATTGATGGCAATATCTGTGAATCGAGAACGATCGGAGACCACGGTGACATCATTAATATCAAGCCCGTTCACGCTTCCAGATACTAAGCGTTTAATTTTATTTTCAAGGTGAGCGTTTGGATCGTCGATAATTCCCTGGTGCTTCACATAAACAGCAGCAGTCGTTCTAGTGGGAGCTACAGTTGTTGCTAATGCCGTAGTGTCCGGAGGGAAAGAGAGCTGAACGGTCGCGTCGATCACGCCATCGATCAGTAAGATCGTATTAGTAATTTGTTGCTCAAGTCCTGCTTGATATCGAATCGTTTCTTCTTTATCAGAAGACATTAGACCTTGTTTTGCAAACAAATCAAGAAGGTTTGTTCCTTGTTTTCTTGGGAGCCCATTTTGGTTCAGTAGAGACATTGCTTCTATCATCTGAGACTTTTCTACTGTGATATTAAAAAGGGGAGCAGAACTGTCTCCACCACCGATGCCGCTCGATGCAGCTTGGACTTTTTCAGCAGGAATGCCTTTGGAGGATAAAAAAACTATAATAACATTGGCTTCTCTTTCATCGACTTGCGAGATGATCTGTTCTTGTGATGTGCTACATCCGACAAGAAAAAAAGATAAAGAAATGAGGGTGAGGTAAGAGATATATGAAACCATCTTCTTCATAGGGACAACCCAAGTAATAGACTATTGATCTCTTCCTTTTATATAGAAAGCTGATTTCTTTTCTAAAAATTTTTTATTTATGGGCTGTTTTTTTTCGACTGATCCACGCGGGTCCTGGACCATATTTCCCTAAAAAATGGTCAAAACCTCCATGGAGAGCTGCAAGATTGCGTCGAGCTTTTTTCTCTGTTTCAGTTTTTTTGAATAATCCAAAACGGATGTATTCGAAGAAACAATGTTTTGCCATTCTTATCCACTCAGGGAGTATATGGGATAAGAAAATCTTATGATAATCAAAGGGGGAGTAATGCTTTTTGATCCAAAGAATTCGATTACGGTACCAATAATAGCTTGAATGACTTGACCCGCCGGAAAAGGATTGAGAACCTTTATGATATATTTTTACATCAGGAACATAGATATTTTTGAATCCTTCTTTTTTCGCTCTAGTGCAAAAATCAGATTCTTCCCATATAAGAAAAAATCTCTCGTCAAAATAACCAATTTTTTCAAAAACTTTTTTTGGGATAAACATGCAGCACCCCACGATATAATCTAGTTCAAAGGGATGGTCTAAATGAGATTGGGCATTAGATTCATTCAGCCCAAATAGTCTAAAATTAAGTCGATGGGGATCCCAGTACCCCCCAAGGTGATCGATGAGATCCTTTTGAAAATATTGGTAAATTTTTCCTCCTAAAATCGCCGATCGTTCTTTTTCGTGGAAGGCAGCAAAAGAGGCTACAAAATCATGGTCGACTGTGGTGTCATTATTAAGGAGTATAACAGCGTCGGCCCCTTGCTCTAACGCGATTTTGATCCCTAAGTTGTTGCCTCCAGCAAAACCTAAATTGGTTTCACTTCTTACATGCTGGACATGGGGGAATTCTTCTTTCAAAATTTCATAAGACGAATCTGAGGAGCCGTTATCTACTAAAATAAGATGGTGATCTGGATATGTAACGGCTTTTAAAGAGTGGAGGCACTCTCTTGTATCTTTGATGTTGTTCCAGTTCACTAAAATAGTTGCGATTTTGATCATAGGCCAAGCGATTCTCTTTTTAGGATGAAATCAGTGTAGCCCAAAAACAAAATCCTGAGAACTCAATTATTAACAGGACTATACTCAGTTGTGAGGGACTCAAAATCTTCAATTTCATCTTTCTTTTTTGAAGATGCGTCCATCAGTATACTGATTTCTTTCATCACTTCATGAATTTGAATTTGCCTCATGCATACAGCTTCTTTGCATTTTTGTTTGATGCAAGGGTAACAAGTAGGAGGTTTGACAATACACCGAATTTTATGAGCAAGGTAGGGGCCACAGATAGATGGGTCTGTAGGAGAAAAAAGAGCGACGGTTGGAACTTGATAGCTCAGTCCAATATGAAAAGGACCTGTATCATTTGTGAGGAGAAGTTTTGCATGTCTGATTACTTCTAAAATTTCCCGGAAGACAAAGTGATCCGCAAGAAAAAGAGCATTTTTTGATCGAAGAGGTTCAAGCATTGGAAGTTCATCTTTAGAAGAGTTAATGAAGATAGGAAGATGATATTTTCCAATAAGAAAATCCATCATTTGCTCAAAGTTGCCTAGAGGCCATTGTTTAAAACGATCTTTTGCGAAGGGTTGAATAACTATATAGTTTTCAAACGAATAGGGGCCTAGTTTATCTAATGTTTTTTCCACCTTTTCTGTTAGCGAAGGATAAATGGGGAGGTCCAGTGGACGCCTTTTTAAAGAGCCAAGCACAGATTCGACAATAAGATATCGCCTTTCGATTTCATGAATGGGGCCAAAAGGAGTGAGGTGGGTAAAAAGGTGATCTAGCCCCTTATTGAGAGAATTCGTGCCTGCTAGGTTTTTAGGCTTAAGAAGAGCTGAGAGAAAAAAAACCCATCTTTGGGAAGAGTGAAATACAAAAATTGTCTCATAACGAATTTTGATGAAGATCCTCAATAGAGAAAAAATGTGATACCATCCCCTTGATGGGATCGTGTAGATATTACTCAACGCGATATGAGATGCGAGCAGTTCTTTCCCTAAAGGAGTCGTCAATAAATCAATTTGAAGTTGGGGAAATCTCTCTTTCAAAGAAGTTAAAACCCCGCTAGCCCAGATAGTATCTCCAAGGCCAGTTGTTGAAACTACTAAGATTTTGCATGGAGTGGTTTTATTAGGAAGAAATTTTCGGAGCGCAAAAACCATTTTGGATAGAATGATATTCTTTCGTTTCAAAGTGACCTCTAATGATGAACTAATGATTCTAGCATGTTATCACTTTTCCGTGGGATCCTCCTAAATTCAAGAAAAATATATCAGGACCCTTCTCAAAAATTCTAAAAAACTTCTACACTCGGATTAAGCTAAGGATTATCATGTATTCTCTTCGTTTTCTTAAAATGGCACTTATAGGACTCTCTTTACTCTTGGTGGGGTGCTCTTCTGCTCCTTCAAAAGTAATTAAGGTAGGCGTTGATCCAACGTTTTATCCAGTGGAAGCGGGAAATAATGATATGTACGTCTTTGCTTTTTTCAACGAACTACTTGAAGAAGTCGCCAAGCTAAAAAAAATTCGGATAGAGAGAATCAACCGTTCATGGGACAACCTGATGGATGGGCTCCATCGGAATGAGTATGACATTGTTTTTTCCTCCATGGAACCTCGAATTTATAACGAAGAACTCTACTTATTTTCTCCAATACTTCTCTCAACGGGGCCTGTTGTTATTGTCCCTGCAGATTCCTCTATTGAAGATGTTGAAGAGCTTACGAATAAAATCATAGGGATTGAAGAATTTTCACCTGCAGTTCAACAGATCGCTCGAGATCCTTCTGTTGTCCTTTCTTATTACATGTCCCCCTCGCAAGCATTGAATGATCTTGTAAACGGGAATTATCAAGCCATAGTAATGGATTCAATCATTGCAAATTCATTTGTAAGGGATTTATTTCAGGCAAAATTACGCATATTATCCCACCCTATTCTTAGTCATGGGATTCGTGCTCTTTCGCTGAATAAACCCATGAACCGAGAATTCCAATTACTTGAAAAGGCTATAGAGGAGCTAAAAGCTAAAGGAACATACGGAGCTCTTCTCAAAAAATGGAATCTCAGCTCTGAATTTTAATCAAAGATTCGACATCTGTCGTGTTCGGAAAACTCTTTGCGAATACGCTGCAATTCTTGATTGTCTATTTCGCAAGGAGAGAGCTCCCAAATTTTTTCGGCATAATTTTTTATTGAAATATCGGTAGAAAAGCTGCTCATCCCTGCCATATTGTGGATACAATGTTCGGCCCACTGGGAAGGATTTAAATATAGTTCTTCAGCTTTTTTATGCGCTTCATAGTACGGAAGTAGATCTTTCAAGATAAAATAATAATCAGCAGGGCGCCAATTATATCCATCCATTAACGATTTATAAATGGTTTCTAAAGCTTGATGTTCTACATCATTCTCGACAAGAGAATGATCAATCAAAGTTTGCACTAGTCGCTGAAGTTGTGGGTGCTCTTCACAGAAACTTCGTGGATTATAGCGATTGTTTGCACGATCTTCTTGGTTTTGTTTAGCGCTTGCTCCAAAAAGGAAAGGCCACCATCTGTCGCCTACTTTTTCTCTCATTTCAACATTAGCTCCATCATCAGTCCCGATAGTCAGCGCGCCATTCATAGAAAGTTTCATATTCCCTGTTCCTGATGCTTCCATCCCAGCCGTTGAAATTTGCTCAGATAGATCAGCTGCGGGGATAATCACTTCCGCTTTTGAAACATTATAGTTTTCTACAAACACGATCCTAAGCATTCGATTTATTTCAGGATCACGATTTATTTTTCTCGATAGGCAATAAATGAACCTGATAATATTTTTTGCTATTTCATAGCCTGGAGCAGCTTTGCCTGCAAAAATCCAGAGCCTTGGAACTCGGGGAGCTACTTTTTTTTCTTTAGCTTCTAGATAAATCATTAAAATATGCAAAGCGTTCATGAGTTGCCGTTTGTACTCATGCATCCGTTTAATTTGCACATCAAAAAGGGCCTTATCATATTCAAATCCGATTTCTGCCATTTCAGTTTCAATAGAGCCTTGTTGACTATGGTTACTTTTAAAACTATCTATAAAGCGTTTTTTATTTTCCTTTTTGATTTTCAAAAAAACCTCTTGAGAGGTTTTATCTGAGGCAAAAGCCCTTAATTTGTCCATCGATTCAAAATTTGTGATCCAATCAGCGCCTATTCTTTCTGTGATAAAGTGACTCAGAGATGGATTGGCCATGAGTAACCAACGACGCTGTGTAACACCATTAGTGACGTTTGTAAACCGCTGCGGAAACATTTCATGAAATTCACGAAAAATGTCTTCTTGCAAAATCGTAGAGTGAAGCCTTGCGACTCCATTTACCTTGTGGGTCCCAAAAATTGACAAATGGGCCATTTTCACTTGGCCATGATCAATGATGGCCATGCGGTTTTCTTTTTCAAAGTCGTTCGGATAGCGGTGAAGGATCTGGCTACGGAATTTTTGATCAAGTTTTTGAATGATCTTATATTGTCTTGGGAGCAAGATTTCCATACGAGAGACATTCCATTCTTCTAGCGCCTCCTTTAAAATAGTGTGGTTTGTATAACTGCAAACGGCCCTTGTGATGTCTAACGATTCTTCAAACGAATAATCATACTGCTTCATCAAAATCCGAATCAGCTCAGGAACAACTAGAGCTGGGTGAGTATCATTAGTTTGGATTCGAACTTTATCAGCAAAGGAATCCATAGTCCCATAGACTTCCATATGTTGACGAATGATATCTTGAATAGAGGCTGATACGAGAAGAAATTCTTGTTTTAAACGGACTCTTTTTCCCATTTCGTTGTTGTCGTTTGGATAAAGTACATCTGTAAGAGCTGTGTTTTCAGACGCTTGGTCTAATTGGCCTGCATTAAATTTTTGTAATTGAAAGTTCCTGGGGGATTCTTTTGTCGACCAAAGTCTAAGAGTTAGAACAGAGTAATTTTGTGTGCTGCCATATCCAACAATCGGTAAGTCGTAAGGCAATGCTCTCACTTCATCAAAATTCTTCAGATGATGGATTTCTTCGTCGTGTTTGTTTTTCCCATAAATAATTTCACCTGCGAAATGAACATTGATGGCACTAGCATCTTTGCGAAATGACCACGGATTTGTGAACAATAGCCAACAATCGGGTCTCTCCACCTGGACACCGCACCACAGTTCTTGTTCAAAGATTCCATATTGATAACGCATTCCGTATCCCATCGCAGGATATTTTTGCGTGGCTAATGAATCTAAAAAACAAGAAGCTAAACGACCAAGGCCCCCGTTGCCAATAGCGATTTCAGGCTCAATTTGAAAGAGAGCTATCGGATCTTTGTGGAGCTCATACGCCACTTTTTTCAAAAGATCCATCTGGGAGATGTTCGTGACATTGTTTGCTAAGAGTCTTCCTGGCATGTATTCCATAGAAAGGTAATACATCTTTCGGCACCGTCTTTTTTTAAAAGTGTGATTTGTTGCCGTCCAATTGATCATGATCTCTTCACGAAGAGACATCGTTAAAGCATTATAAAGCTCCTCATCGGTGGCTTCATCAAGAGTTTTTCCCGCAGAGGTGATGAGGTAGTGCTTCATCTTATTGATGACAGCTTCTATATGAGGATCTAATGAAGACTCCATACACGCCTCTTAATCTTTGTCACCTATATATGTTATGAGGTGGGGATTGGCAAGAGGTTTTTTAGATTAAGGTAAGAGAACTTAAAACAGATTTCAAAATATAGTATAGCAGAATGGAGGTAACGGCACTTGAAGGGATAGTGATGATCCAAGATAGTACGATGTCTCGAACCATTCGAAGATTAATGGCGGAAATTCCTTTAGCAAATCCGATGCCCAGTACAGCCCCTACAATACAATGAGTTGTGGAAATGGGAAGGCCGAGTTTAGAAGCTATTAATATGGTTGTCGCAGCGCCAAATTCTGCACAAAATCCCCTAGAAGGAGTTAGTTCCGTAATTCTGGATCCAATTGTTTCAATCACACGCCAACCCCAGCTAGCAAGACCAATCACGATCCCGATGCCCCCTAGAGCTAAAAGGCCGGTTGAAATTTCTGCTGTTTGCGAAAAGGAGTAGGGATTACGGATGATTTGAATCACACTAGCTACAGGGCCGATCGCATTCGCGACATCATTAGCACCGTGAGCAAAAGCTACAAAGCAGGCGCTGATGATTTGTAAGTAAGAAAAAACTCCCTCTACGGCTCTATAGTCAGATGAAAGGACTGGCTTGGCATCAATTTTTCTTCGAATTTGCTCTACAGCAGATTGGATTGTTCCAAGGCAATTTCCTACAAGTAAATGAACTTCGCCGGAGGCTGTGGCTCTGACTTTTTCTAGGTGCCTTTGGGCTCTGTTCAAACTAGAAATTTGAGCTACGCCACGAATAACCCCGCTCGATGGCATATATTTGCTGATGTTTGCTCTTTTCAAAAGATGGTAGGCAATCAGCATAGCAAGAAGTCCCATACCAAGAGAGCCAATAACTACCATGCTTGGATGAATAGAAAGATTCAGGTTGGATAACCCATCAGAAAAGGTTCCGATGCAAAAGGTAGTAATCACTACAAAAACAAAATAGGGGGCAAGCTTTTTCGCAGCGTAAACAGGGCTAAATGAAAATAACACCTTTTTTTGAACAAGAGAGAAGATTGCAAAAGAAAGAAGACCGCTGAGAATCGGGGAGAGGACCCAGCTGGAAGCAATCGTGCCTACTTCCTTCCAGTAAACAGCTTCAAATCCTTTAGCAACAACACCAAATCCTATAATTGATCCAACAATTGCATGGGTTGTAGAAACCGGCCATCCAAAATAGGAGGCGATTTGTAGCCATATGGAGGTTGCTAAGAGGGCGGAGAGCATGCCTATAATCAGGTTCTCGGGCTCATTTGCAAAATATTGCAGGTTTACTATTCCGCTTTGCATCGTTTCTGATACATGGGAGCCCATGATCAAAGCACCTGTGAATTCTAAAATAGCAGCTACAATAACAGCCTGTTTTAGGGTGAGTGCTTTTGAACCTACCGAGGTTCCCATCGCGTTGGCTACATCGTTTGCGCCGATGTTCCACGCCATGTAAAAACCAACAAGAAGTACAAAAATGATTAAAGCTGTTTCCATCCTACCTTTTGCTTTAAGTCTCTATAATTTGTCGAATATGATGAGCGAGTTTCTCTGAAATGTGGGAAATTTCGCCCACATCTTCGATCAAGCGAATCCAAAGATAAAACGAGGGATATGAAAAAGAATCGGCTATTGAAAAAAAGTGTTTCATAACTTGCCGGCGAAGACAGTCAGATTCATATTCAATATAGGATGATTTTTCGACCATTGCTTTGACTTTTTCAGCTTCTTGCCCACCAAAGGAAGATTCCATGAGGTCGCTAAGCTCTTTGATGATGTCACGAGCTTGCCAAAATGCTTCCATGTTTTTATTCACAAATAGGGAAAATGAAGTTTCCATTTCCCTAGGAAAATGCTTTACAGGCTTAAGTAAGATAAGGTTGCCAATTTCTTCCGCCTTGTCAGCGAGAGAATCTTGGAGTGATAAGATGTCTAGAAATTCTGAACGTTCAATAGGTAAGTATAAGCTTTTTGGAAGATGATCTCGGATATCATTTTTACAAACATCCGCTTCATGCTCAAGCTTGGATAGCATTGGTACCTGCTCTTCAATCAAAGAAAAATTCCCTTCAATGAGATTTTTACAAAGCTGATCAAGCATCTTCATGCAATGGGTAACTTTATGCATGTGATTTTGAAGATGATTGAATGGAGATTTACCAAACAATTTTGCTATCGTTAACATAGATTACTCAAAAATAATCGATTTTTCTTTTTCAGTGAGCTCTCGCATTGCGCCAACAGGGAGCGTGCCTAAACGAAGACCCCCGATCCGAACGCGTCTCAAATCATAAGTGATCAGATTAGCACATTCGATCAATTTTCTGACCTCATGTTTTTTTCCTTCACTAACAACGATGCGTAGAGTTCCTTTGCGGATTTTTTCGACTTTTTTGGGTTGAATAAATACCCCTTCTACAATTGTGCCTGCTGCAATTGTTTTAAGATGTTCATCTAAGATTTCTTTGTTCGTTTTTACAATGTACTCTTTCAGAACCTGACTTGAGGGGTGAATGACTTTATGAGAGAATTCTCCATCATTTGTCATAATGAGAAGACCTTCAGTATCTTTGTCCAAACGGCCAATGCTATAAACTCTTTGAGGAATATGGGCAAAGAAACGATAAATTGTGCGACGATCGGGAAGATTAGAGCAAATATAACCTTTGGGTTTGTTAAAAATAAAATAGCGTTTATTTTCAATTTTGATCGATTCTTCATCAACAGTGATCAAATCTTTCGAAGGATCTACTTTCGTTTGAGGGAGAAGAGTCACTTTTCGGTTGACTTTGACTCTGCCTGCAAAAATGAGTTCTTCAGAAGCCCGTCTAGAGGCAATCCCTGCGGCAGCTAGGGCTTTAGCAAGACGTTGCGTTTCCATAGAAAAAACACCTATATTTTTTATTTTTACAATATTATCTTCTAAGACTTGCTTAATTGCAATTCAATTTCCAGGGCTACAGGAACTATGATGTACAGATATTTTTTACTACCATTCCTCTTTATATCCGCTTGTCAGGCAGCAGATACAGATTTTTCAAGCACCTCCTATGAAAGACATAAAGAGCATGTTCAGTATTTCAACGAAAGCTCTGGGAAGGTTCAAGAAAGCTTTTGGGATAGAAAATTTTTTACTGGGGATTGGGGGGGAGTCAGACAAAGTATGTCAGAATCTGGCGTGACACTCACTTCGACTATTGTTAGCGATCTCCTTGGGAACCCCGTAGGAGGAATCAGGCGAGGTTTCCGAGAGGCAACCTCATGGGGCGCTGACATAACCCTTGATCTAGAAAAAATCGCCAAGATGCCAGGCATGCTCTTGTACTCATCTATAGCCTATCGTTTTGGTAATAACCTCTCAGCCGATTGTATCGGCAACCAGTTTAACGTGGCTCAAGTCTTTGGAGGAGAGACATTTCACTTCGTTTGTCTTTATATTCAACAAAAACTTTTTTATGACAAAGTCATGATTCGCCTAGGTAGATTATCTCTCGGAGATACCTTTCTGCAATCACCCGTTTACTCTTTTTTTGTGAGCAACGGCATCAATGGGAACCCTGTCTCAATTTTTTATAACACCTCATCTTTTGTTTCTTATCACCGCAGTATTACAACGGCTTATCCTTTTGCGACTTGGGGAGCTTATATAGATATCAACCCGATCCACTGGCTCGATATCAAATTTGGGGTGTATAACGCCAATGGCAACATTTCAGAAAACAAATATCATGGATTAAATTTTACTTTTGATAACACAGATGGGGTCCAATACATTACAGAATGGAATTTTAAGCTGAATCAAGGACCCAGTAGCACGGGAATGCCGGGAAACTACAAAATTGGATATTACTATGTAACGGGGGATGTTCAAGAATTTTTAGACGGCAAGCATCAAGGGAATCAAGGGTATTATTTTCTTTTTGATCAAATGGTCTATAGAGAAGGGGGCGCCGGCTCAGATCAAGGATTAACACCCTTTATTGCTCTTTTGTTCTCTCCTAAAAAATATGCCGAATTCCCATTCTTCGGGGTTATAGGTGCTACGTATAAAGGACTCATCCCTGGAAGGGATAAAGACCATACGTCGATTGATATGATCTATGGTCAGTATAGCGCAGATCTCAGAGAGCTTCAAAGGCTTGGAACCAGCGAGCGGTGGGGAAATCAGCCCCAACATTACGAAATTGTGCTTGAAGCCACTCATTGGTTTCAGCTCAATCAGTGGCTTTATATCATGCCTGATCTCCAATATATTATTAATCCAGGGGGGACAGGGAATATCAAAAACGCAGTGGTGCTAGGCGCCCAAGTCGGTCTCACCTTTTAGTCAAAAAAAGAGTGGAATTGGGAAAAACCAAATATCGAGGTATAATAGGAATATGAAAAAAGGGTTTATCGTTTTAGTCCGTCACGGCCAATCTGAGTGGAATAAACAAAATTTATTTACAGGTTGGGTGGATGTCTCTTTAAGTAGAGAGGGTGTTGAAGAAGCCCATAGAGTCGGGAAGCAGCTTCAAAATATAAAATTCGATATCGTATTTACCTCTTCCTTGATTCGAGCTCAAACGACGGCTGCGATCCTGCTTAGTGAAAATCTTGTTTCTTCAACTCCTGTGGTTCTTCATCCCGACCAAAAATGGGCTGAAATTCACAGCGAAAAAACAAAAAAATCGATCTTGCCGGTCATTGAAGCGCAGGAGCTCAATGAAAGGATGTATGGGGATCTGCAAGGAAAGAATAAACAAGAAACCAAAGAGCAATTTGGTGAAGAGCAAGTTCATATCTGGAGACGAAGTTTTGATGTGGCACCTCCGCACGGAGAGAGCCTGAAAATGACTTCAGAAAGGACTTTGCCTTACTTTTTAGAAGAAATATTAGGAAAACTCAGTGAAGGACAAACGGTTCTTGTTGTGGCCCACGGCAACTCTATTCGAGCTATCATCAAGTTCATGGAAAACTTGTCCGCAGAACAGATTGTCGCAAAAGAAATCGCCACAGGCATCCCCCTTTGTTACAGCTGGAACCATGCAACATTTAATAAAATTTCTCTTGAGCACATGCTCAAGGAAAAGGTGTAAAAGATGCTCTACTTAGACCATCAGTATCAAACAAAGATTCATCCTAAAGCTAAAGAGGTCTATCTCCGTTATATAGATAGCGAAGCGATCGAATCCCCTTATCATCTTCAGAGTTCAATTCGTGAACACTTTGAAATTTGTGAAGAAGAAATGAGACATTTTTTGGGACTTGGACCCTCAGCAGCAATCATGCCTATCACTTCTTCAGCCGAAGGATTCGCCCATCTTTTGCATTCTCTTTATCTTAACGAAATCCCGGAAACAGGAAAAAATCAAATCTTAACGACCACGATTGAGGATGCCTCTACTTTGCTTGCTATTGAACAGTATAAATCTTTGGGAGTTATATCCTCTCAGATCCCTGTAAATGAGCAAGGATGTATAGACTTAGAAACTCTTGAGGCTTTTGTCACTCCAAAAACTGGACTCATTACATTATCATGGGCTCATCGATTGACTGGCGTTGTTCAGCCTATTGCTGAGATCGCCGCTTTTTGCCAAAAAAGGGGGATTCTTTTCCATGTCGATATTTCGATTGCGATAGGAACTCAATATTTTGAACTTCAAGATTTAGGAGTGGATTTCGTTACGATTGAAGGATCACGCATAGGAGCCCCGGTAGGAACAGGTCTTTTAATTGTCCAAAATTATCGCAAATTTTCTTCTTTTATCCCTTCCTCTGTTAAAGGGATGCTCCGTGGAGGCCCTGTGCCTATGGCTGGATGGCTCGCGTGTATGGTTGCCATCAAGGAGCGCTATGAGTCAAGAGAGCAACTCACCATTGAAGTGGCTCAGATTCGCAACCGCTTTGAAAAAGCAGTAAAAGAAACATTAAGTGGACATGTGTTTTTCCAAAGCTCCGATCGGATTCCATCAATTTGTTGCTTCGCATTGCCCATGCTCAGTGGAGAGCTTCTTGCCTTTTGCCTTAGCGAAAAAGAAACCTCTGTGAACTTCGGAGGAGGGCAAGTCCAGCGCCTAGAGTTTATCCTTAAAGAATCTCACATAGAACCTTTGCTCGCAAAATCTGCCATCTCCCTTTGTTTCGATACAACCCATACTCTCACAGATATGAAAGTTCTTATCGATCAGTTGAAATCGATCCAACAGCAATATACAACTACACTTTCTCAAGAGGAGGTTCTTGTATGACTCCTTTTCTTCTTCATTACTGGAACGAGTATAGTCGCAAGCTTCGCTTGAAGATCTTACGCCCTATGTATCTTGGAAAAATTGGTAAAGAAGATATCAGATCTGAAGAAATGAGACTCGTCATCCATGAAGAAGGCTCCCTCCAAGATGGATACTTACTGAGGTTTTATGTTTTAGTGGATGAGTCTGACGGGATTATTGCAGATATCAAATATGAATGCTTTGGCGATTCTGCTCTTTTTGGCGCTGCTGAAATTTTGTGTGATTTAGCTATTCGTAAAAATTATGACCAAGCGATGCGCTTAACCGCTGATCTCCTGGAAAAAGAGGTCAAAGAAGATAAGAAAGGATTCCCACCTCGCCTTTATCTTTTTCTCAATCTAGTTTTGTCTACTTTGGACGGAGCTTTAACGCAATGCCAAGATATTCCTTTCGCATCGACCTATGCACCTCCATCTCCTTTTTCTCATCTAGAAGGAGTATCGCATGAATACCCTCATTTTGCAGACCTTACGCTTGAACAAAAAAAAGGTGTCATCCAAAAAGTCCTTGATGAAGATGTTAAACCCTATGTAGAACTCGATGCAGGTGGTGTAGAAATCTCTGCTATTGAAGGGATGCAGCTTACTGTGCGCTATCAAGGAAGCTGCACAATCTGCTTTTCTGCCACAGGGGATACACTTTCTGCAATTCAGCATATCCTAAAAACGAAAGTACATCCCGGTATTGAAGTTGTGGCAGATCCTTCTTCCCTCACATTTGCTACAGATCATCATCACGATCACGAGCAGCATAGGGAAAGAGTGTCACATACCAGCATGTATGACTAACTGTACAGAGAAAACAATGAGCTCAATATTCACTGTTCGTTTCGCTAAACCCAGCGATACTTCTTTAATTTTACAAATGATTAAAGAACTTGCCGAGTTTGAGCAATTATTAGATCAAGTCGTAGCTGATGAAAAAACGCTCAATCAGAGTTTATTTCTCGATCCAAAAGGACCAGAGGTTCTTATTGCTGAAGAAAATAACATCCCTGTAGGATTCGTTCTTTTTTTTCATAATTTTTCCACTTTTTTAGGACGCAAGGGGATCTACATCGAAGACCTGTATGTGAAACATCACTGCAGAGGAAAAGGTTATGGAGAAATGCTTCTTCAAAAAATTTGTGAGTTAGCTATAGAGAGAAATTGTGGTAGGGTAGAGTGGTGGGTACTTGATTGGAATGAGAGAGCCATCAATTTCTATAAGAAAATGGGCGCAACTCCTATGTCTGAATGGACTGTCTTTAGACTCTCTGAGCCAATCATTCACAAAATAAGTTCAAAATAGCTTATTTCAGAAATAGCATTCATAACCATAGAGTGTCTAAAAAATAGTTTATAGGATAAGATCCTATTTAACGAGAGTCAAACAAAATTACTCTGTGATAAATCTTCTAATTTTCAATAAAGAAAAAGGATATTTCTATGAATCATACGCATCATAGTGAAAAAGTCAGCTACAAACCCTTAATTGTTGTTCTTGTGTTTTGTCTTTTGATGGCTTTAGCGACCCATCAATTTTCGCTACAGCATACAGATCCTGTGATGAGTAGCTTTATGGGATATTTCTTTGTTTTGCTTTCCCTTTTTAAATTTTTCGATCTGAGCGGTTTTGTCGATGGATTTTCGATGTATGACCTGATTACACGAAAGGTGAGAGCTTATGGCTACGTCTATCCCTTTCTTGAGCTGGGGTTAGGATTGCTTTTTATCAGTTCCCTTTTTCCAGTGGAAACCAATATGGCAACAGTTGTGATCATGGGTGTTAGTGCTGTAGGAGTATTAAAGAGCGTGTTTTCCAAGCAAAAAATCAAGTGTGCTTGTTTAGGCACGGCTATTAATGTACCTCTTAGTACTGTCAGTGTCATCGAAACTGTTGGTATGGGACTTATGGCTCTTTACAATCTGCTTTAAGAGTTGTAGGTTTCTGCAGGACGAATTTGGCCTGAATGGACGATAAGATCTGTTTCTAGATCTTCTAGAAACAGAATCGCTCTTCCCTTTGGGTCAATTCCTTTGAATCTAGCAATATGAGTTTCATCGCCGAGTGTCCAGCGTACGATTTGATTTAAATATAAAAGGTAATTGAGATAATCAGTATAAAAAGGGGCGAAACCTTGCTTTAAAAGAATCGATAAATCTTCCAGAAATCTCTCATTTAAAGAAGTTGCAAAGTCATCTACCGAAATATCTTTGCCCAACAATATTTTTGTAGAAATTGCAGGTTGAGGGATATTCTCTACATCTTTTTGACTTATATTAAGATTGATACCAATCCCTGCGATACATCGAGCCTCTGTAATTTCACAAAGAACGCCTCCGATTTTTTTTCCTTCAACAAATACATCATTGGGCCACTTCACTCGAGCTGGAATACCTAATCCTTGCAGGGTATGGAGAGCAGATAAGCAAAGTACTTGTGCTACATGCATGGCATTTTCAAGGCTTGGTAGTAAGAAGGTATAACTTTGATAAAGATTACATCCAGGAGGAGAAACCCATATTCGCCCATGTTGTCCTCTTCCCTCACTTTGCTCATCAGCTTTAACGATGATCACATCATTTTCATCTTGAGGGAATGCATGCAATTTCGACCAAGTGTTTGTGGAATCTATCGTTGAAAAGAAATGATGTTTGATAGACCAAGGTTTCATTAGACGACCACTAGTTTAATGACGAATATAAGCAAAAGCTCTTTTAGGGAAAAGGATAGATCGCCTAGAATAAAGAAAACTTTTGATGCAGAACTAATTTATATGTTTGATGCTAAATTTCTTAGAAGGCTTGACTTCAAGACTCTGCCGATTTTGCTTTGCATCATGCTTATCAGCATTTTGATTATTTCTTCCGCAACTTATGATGGGGTAACCTGGTTTACATCCAGCGTAAAAAACCAGCTCAGATCATTTGGTATTGGGCTGATTTGTTATATCTTCTTCGCTTGCTTTGATTATCGTAAGCTCAGGCAATATGCCATCCCCATATACATCGGTACGATTATTTTACTCATAGGGCTCTTTTTTACCCCCTCAATTCAAAATGTTCATCGCTGGTATCGCATTCCCGGGATTCCTTTCGCCCTCCAACCCTCTGAATTCGCAAAGGTCGTGGTGGTGATCATGCTAAGCTGGTTCCTCGATAAGCATCATCAAACGATCAAAACATGGGGAACAGCTATTTTAGCTGGGTTTTTAGCTCTGATCCCTTTCGCTTTAATATTAAAGCAGCCTGACCTTGGGGGAGCTTTAATTTTATTCCCCATCACCCTCGGCATGTTCTATATAGGAAATATTCGAAAAGAGGTGATCTTTCTCATGAATCTCATGGGACTTTTCGCTCTTTTGATTGTTTTTCTCCTTTTTTCTGGTATCATTTCCCATGAAGAATTTAAGCCAGTTGCTACTAAATTTTTGAAAGAGTACCAGTATGAAAGGCTCAATCCCAATACCTATCACCAAAAGGCTGGGGAAACGGCGATTTCTTTAGGGAGTGTTTTTGGAAGTGGATGGTGCAAGAGCGAATACACGGGAAAGAGATGGCTCCCTTTTGGCCACACCGATTCGGTGTTTTGTGTGTTCGCAGAAGAGTTTGGACTTGTGGGATCGATCTTCCTACTCTCCCTCTTTTTTGCTTTAATTTATTTTTGTTTTCAGGTAGTTGCAGTAGCTAAAGATCTGTTTGGAAGGTTGCTTTCCGCGGGGATTGGTGTTTACATCAGTATGCATGTAATCATCAATGTAGGAATGATGAGTGGGTTTCTTCCGATCACAGGAATTCCTCTTGTTCTTGTTACGTATGGTGGATCCTCTGTAGTAGCGACTATGATGGCTCTTGGAATCTTACAAAGTATTTATTCAAGAAGGTATATGTTTTAATGTATAATCATCACTTTTTATTTACTCCAGGTCCTTGGCTCGGAGAAGGCACGATTCGCCTTTCAAACGTAGAAGAAGTATTAAAATTTTTCACAAGATGGAAAACGTCTCCCTTCGATCCACAAATTTGGGAACTTGATTCTCTTCAAGAAATCCAAATTTCAGGACATAGTGACATCATGATGAATCAATATCTTTTTAGCTGCCTTGATGGGAAACGGTTTGAAGTGGAACTTGAAAATCAGGCCTGGGGAAAAGTATTTGGTGAAGGGATGATAGATACCGGTTTCATTGGATGGGAATTTCGAGACAATGATATTGGGTTTGAAGGTTATGAATTTTATCAACTTCAAGATGATGGTAGTTATCTCATGAAAGCAGAATACGTTTCTGGAGAAGATTTCCGTACCACAATTGAAGGAAAAATCTGGAAACAAAAAAAGCAGGAGTGAACAATGAAAAAAATCCCTTTTATGATGCTGCTTGTCCTTTGTTTTGCCTGCAGTAAATACGCCGTAATGACGCAAGATCGATTTGTAAATATTCCAACAGGAACCCCGATCAAAGAAGTTGTTGATCGCTATGGCTCTCCTATCGAGATCCGTTCTATTGGAAAGAACCAAGAGGTTTATCAATATAGCGAAAGAATCACGATGGGCACTCAGACTATTCAACAAAGAAAATACTATTTGATCGTAACGGATGGAAAAGTTGTAGGAAAGTATACTCGATTTGAGAATCCTCCTCCTTACCAAGCCATCTATAGCGATGACATTTTCCCTGATCAATAATTCTCAAAGAGGGTCTTTTTAAGAATATGAAAGATAGCATAAAACCTGCCATCATTTGGTTTCGAAAAGACCTCCGCTTAGAAGGCCACCTCGCGCTTCATTATGCAATCAAGCAAGGCAAGCCTATTGTTTTTCTCTACGTTCTAGATGAAGATAGCATGGGTAAATGGAAGATGGGATCTGCGCAAAAAGTGTGGCTCCACCATAGCCTTTCTGCCCTTGAAGAGAATTTAAAAAGCCATAAGGGACACCTGCTTCTAAGAAAAGGGGATACCATCTCATCTCTTGAAGATGTTATTAAAAAAACGGGCGCTGATACACTCCTTTTTCATCGCTGCTATGATCCTGCCGATTTGGCATTAGAGAAAAAAGTCAAAAGTCATTTCAAAGACTTAGAAGTTACTTCTTTCCTCTCTTATCTCCTTTTTGAGCCTTGGGTGATCAAAAATAAACAAGGAAAGCACTTTTCTGTTTTTACACCTTTTTCAAAGGCATGCCTTGAAAAACTCGAACTGAAAGAACCTCTTCCTAATAAGGCATTCCATCCTTTTCCTCATTCAGTGAAAGGAGATAAGCTTACAAGTTGGCGCTTGCTGCCTACCAAGCCTGACTGGAGCGGTGGTTTTGATGAAGTTTGGGAGCCAGGAGAAGAGGGCGCTCATAAAAAATTAAAGAGATTTATTTCTCATTCTCTTGAAAAATATGATACAGGCAGAGATTTTCCTGCGCTGGAAGCGACCTCAAAACTATCTCCTCATTTACATTTTGGAGAAATTACCCCAATCCAAATCCTCCAGGAACTTGCAAAACTCCCCCGCAAAACAAAGCAGCAAGAAAAATTCATTTCTGAAATTCTATGGCGAGAGTTTGCCTATCATTTACTCTACCATTTTCCACAGCTCCCCGAAGAACCCTTTCAAGAAAAGTTTAAAGGGTTTGTGTGGGAGAAAAATACAAAAGAGCTTCATGCTTGGGAAAAGGGGATGACAGGCTATCCTCTAATAGATGCTGGGATGAGAGAGCTCTGGCATACAGGGTGGATGCATAACAGAGTACGTATGGTCGTCGCTTCATTTCTCGTTAAAGATTTGTTCATTCATTGGAAAGAAGGGGAAAAGTGGTTTTGGGACACTCTAGTAGATGCCGACCTCGCCAATAACTCAGCCTCTTGGCAATGGGTTGCAGGATCTGGCGCTGACGCTGCTCCCTACTTTAGGATCTTCAACCCTGTCACCCAGTCTGAAAAATTTGACCCTGAAGGAGAGTATATCCGAAAGTGGGTCCCGGAGCTTAAAGGACTTTCCTCTAAATACATCCATGCCCCTTGGCTTGCTCCTGCTGAAGCTCTCAAAGCGGCTAAAATTACCTTGGGATCAACTTATCCCGAGCCTTTAGTGGATCACGATGAAAGACGTAAAAAAGCTCTTGATCTGTATAAAGAGTTATGAGAGCCCTCTTGGTCTATATATAATCTAAATTAGCTTAGAAAAACTAACTATTTTTCCCTCATCGCCTCTTTTGATTTACAGTAACGGGCTTTTTATCCAAGCGATTGTAGGGTCATTTTAGGATACTTAGACTTGTAATACTCTCTAAAAATCTCTGTTAAAATAAGATAAATATTCGGAGATTCTATTGCGAAAAAAAACCGGGTACAGAACTTTTCTGGATTACAGCAATAGCAGCAAAAATAAGAAACTGCAGTAATCGCTAGGAAAACCACAGCTAAAGGTAATCCACATATAATTATAAGAGTTACGATTCCTTGGCAAAAAAAGTTTTTAAAAAGAAAATTTACAGTCTTTTCATCGTTTTTGAATATTAAAAATAAAGCAGCAACAGGAGATAAAGAGCCTCTTACGACTTCTTCAACGATGTATATAGGAACTAGAGGAAAAGAAAGAATGCCATTCAAATACGAATTAAGATTTGAATTTTTGGTATGAGCTATCAATTTTGTTACCAATAGATTTTTTGCATAACTTGTAAATAAGTTATTGTGTGCGGTGTTAAAAACCATTTCTAAAGAATCCATTCTAAAACTCTGGTATAACGGCGTTAAAATAAAAATTTAAATAAAAAAACTAGTTTCGTTTCAAAAAAGGTTTTTATGAAAAAACCGTTATTTTTCTCATAAAAATCTGCACTCAATAAGTCTTATCTTATTCTAATTATGATAATCAATAAAGAAAATATAGGGTATGATCAGGGCTCCAACGGTTATCAAGTTTTTATTTTACAGCAACTTTTCAGATACCCCCCTAAGAACTAGGAAACAAAACCGGTCAGTATGATCATTGAATTTGAATAAAAGTCCTATGAAAATAAAAAGCCCTCTTCATGTTGAGTGAAGAGGGCTTTTTGTATTTAAAGGTAAGGGAAGCCTTACGCTCTAATTTCAATTTCTACACCTGCCGCAACAGGGAGAACTTTAAGTTTGTCAATCGTATCAGATGTTGGATCTAGAATGTCAAGCATTCTAAGATGTGTTCTCATCTCAAACTGTTCTCTTGATTTACGATCTACGTGAGGAGATCTAAGAACAGTGAAAATCTCTCTTCTTGTAGGAAGAGGGATAGGACCGATGACACGAGCGCCAGTTCTTTTCGCTGTCTCTACAATATCAGCTGTAGAGCGGTCGAGAAGACGCTGATCATACGCCTTGAGGCGTATTCGGATTTTTTTTCTTTCTTGTTTAGCCATAAACAGTATTGCTCTTCTTTATTTATTTTTTCATAATTTCTTCTTGAACTTTGTTGGGCACTTTCTCGAAGTGAGAAGGTTCCATCGTATAAGTAGCACGCCCTGAGCTGAGAGATCTCAGTGTCGTAGAGTATCCAAACATTTCGCTAAGTGGTACTTCAGCATCAACGATGGTGACCCCAGTTTGGTTAGACTGGTTCAAAATTCTACCTCTACGTCTGTTAATATCTCCCATCACATCTCCAAGGAAGTCCTCAGGAGTTGTTACGTTCACTTTCATGATCGGTTCAAGGATGATTGGTTGAGCTTTTTTCGCTGCATCTTTAAGGGCCATCGAACCGCAAATCTTAAATGCCATCTCACTTGAATCCACCTCGTGGTAAGACCCATAGACGATGTCTACTTTGATGTCGACAAGGTTATAACCTGCAAGAACACCCGTTGTAAGACCATCTTGGACCCCTTTGATGACCGCAGGGATAAATTCTCTTGGAATTGTTCCTCCAACGATCTTGCTTTCAACAACGTTTCCTTTGCCTTTCTCGTTAGGATAGATTTCAAGGCAAACGTGAGCGTATTGACCTTTACCACCAGACTGTTTGACATATTTTGTCTCAGATTTAGATGGTGAAGTGATCGTTTCTTTGTAAGAAACTTGAGGAGCGCCAACGTTAGCATCAACACCGAATTCACGGAACATACGGTCTTTAAGAATTTCAAGGTGAAGTTCTCCCATCCCTGAAATGATCGTTTGTCCTGTTTCTTCGTTTGTTGTTACACGGAAAGTGGGATCTTCTTCAGAAAGAGAGGAAAGAGCTATAGAAAGCTTTTCTCTATCACCTTTCGATTTAGGCTCAATCGCCATCGAAATTACAGGTTCTGGGAATTCCATTTTCTCAAGAAGAAGAGGATTGTTTTCTGCGCAGAGTGTATCACCAGTTGTAGAGTACTTAAGACCGATACAAGCAGCGATGTCACCTGTAAAGAATACATCACGATCTTTTCTGATGTTTGCGTGCATCTCAAGTACTCGAGAAATTCTTTCTCTCTTGTCTTTAGTTGTGTTCAGAAGAGAAGCGCCTTTTTCAAGTGTTCCTGCGTAGATTCTAATAAATGTAAGACGTCCCACATAAGGGTCTGACATTACTTTGAACGCAAGAGCAGCGAGAGGGCTCTTATCATCTGGTTCGATTGTCATTTCTTCGTTTGTCTTGATGTTGATCCCTTTAATGAGACCACGATCAATTGGCGATGGCATCCAGCGAACTACAGCATCAAGCAAAGGTTGGATCCCTTTGTTTTTAAAAGCTGTACCACAAAGAACAGGATAAATTTTATTTGCGCAAACACCTTTACGAATCGCTTCATGAATTTCATCATCTGATAAAGCTTCTGGAGTTTCCAAGACTTTCATCATGAAATCTTCATTTTCTTCATCAATTGTTGCAAGCTCTTCTAAGAGTTTTGAGCGTAGGTTAACACAAGCTTCTTTGATGTCTGCAGGAATTTCTTCAAGGTCATAAGCAGCGCCCATCGTTTCGTCATTGAAAACATAAGCTTTCATCGTAATGAGGTCGACCATCCCTTTAAAGCCCCCTTCAGATCCGATAGGATGTTGAAGAGCTACAGCGTTAGCGCCAAGTTTTTTCTTGATGCTTTCGATGCACATAAAGTAATCGCCACCAACACGGTCCATTTTGTTAATGAACGCAATACGTGGGACTTTGTATTTGTTAGCTTGTCGCCATACAGTTTCAGATTGAGGTTGAACTCCATCTACCGCGCTGAATACAGCTACAGCACCGTCAAGAACACGAAGAGATCTTTCAACTTCGATGGTAAAGTCAACGTGTCCTGGAGTATCGATAAGATTGATTTTACTATCTTTCCAGTAAACAGTTGTTGCCGCAGAAGTAATTGTAATTCCACGTTCTTTTTCTTGTTCCATGAAGTCCATTGTGGCAGCGCCTTCGTGAACTTCACCGATTTTGTGGGATCTACCGGTATAAAATAGAATTCTTTCCGATACAGTTGTTTTACCTGCGTCAATATGGGCCATAATCCCAATATTGCGCACTTTGTCTAAACGATCCTTAGGGTCTCTTTCGGCCATTGTGAATTATTCCTTGCGTTACCATTTATAGTGAGCAAAAGCTTTGTTAGCTTCAGCCATACGGTGAGTGTCATCTTTCTTTTTAATCGTAGCGCCTTGGTTGCTATAGCAGTCGGCTAGCTCAAGAGAGAGTCCTTCTTCCATAGAGCGACCAGCTTTGGCTCTAGCGTGAGTGATAATCCACTTCATCGCCATCGCTGCGCGTCTTTCGCCAGGAATTTCGATAGGTACTTGGTAAGTTGCTCCGCCGATTCTTCTTGATTTGACTTCAAGGTGAGGTTTTGCGTTTTCAAGAGCTTGTTCAAAAGCTTGAAGGGGGTCTTCGGCGTTAATTCTTTTTGCAAATCGATCAATAGCGCCATAAACTAGTTTTGTCGCAATCGATTTTTTTCCGTCGAGCATAACTCGGTTGATAAATTTGGCCACAACTTGGCTTTGAAATCTTTCGTCGGGAGCCGTGAGGCGCTTAGGCGCTCTGTGTCTTCTGGACATGTAAATTTAATCCTTTATGTTACTTAGGTTTCTTTGCACCGTATTTTGAACGGCTTTGCTTACGATCTTTAACAGCGGCGCAATCGAGTGTACCTCGAACAATGTGGTAACGAACCCCTGGCAAGTCTTTTACTCTTCCGCCACGGACGAGTACGATGCTGTGCTCTTGGAGGTTGTGTCCTTCACCGCCGATGTAAGCGATTACTTCCTGACCATTAGATAGACGAACCCAAGCTACTTTTCTAAGAGCAGAGTTCGGTTTTTTAGGAGTTTTTGTTTTAACTTGTAAGCAAACACCTCGTCTCTGAGGGCATTCGTTCAATGCTGGGGATTTGCTACGTCTAACCTTGTCTGTACGAGGTTTCTTCACTAACTGATTAATGGTTGGCATTCGAGATGGTCTCCTTTATGGTTGAGATACACCCTTCTAAAACCAAAATAGAAGGAATGGAAAATTGCCAATGGGGGAGATTTTATCTTTTTTTGAATTAAACCACAAGCGCAAGAGGGATTTTCCAATTAGGAAAATCCCTCTTTAAAGAATAATAAAAATTTTACTAATTTATTAAGCCGTCGCTGCTCCTAGGGGCATGCTTCCGCCTCCTGCTTGGAGCCCAGCATGAGTGGCTCCCGCTGATGCTGCAACGACAGCGCTTGCAGCATCAGCTTCTGCTGGGTCAGCGCTTCTATGTTCCGGATCGCCTGCTCTTAAAGAAGGGTTTCTTTTTAATTTATCACGAATTTCTTGAATAGTTTCCCGGGTTGCTTCTTCAACCATGTCTTTTGTAATCATCACTTGAAATGCAGCCTGCCCCCCAAGAGTCTCTAATTGTCTTTCTATTGTAGGAATCAATCCGGCACTCAGAGCAAGGTAATGAGCTTGAGCCGCAGCTGATGGGTGAGAGCCAGGCTTTCCAAGAGCAATTGTAGCTTCGCATTGTTTGATTTTTGCAAGGGCTAGGCATTGACGAAGAACCTGGATTCTTTCTCGCAATGCTTGATTAGTTGTGAGCTCACTTTCTTTTGCAGCTATCACGTCTAGAGTCCCTGGTATGGTGTCTGGAAGTGACGGGGCGCCTGCCTCTTCGCTAACTGCTCCTGCTGCGTGTTCAGCGTCAGCTCCCACGCCTACACCTGCTTCTGCTGCTGGTTCAGCGGGAGTGGATTCAATTCCCCACAGGCTTGAGCTTGTTAAGCTAGCAGATTGCAGCGCGGCTAGGTGAGTTCTTAACTGATCAAGCTGAGTTTGAATAACGCTCATTTGCGCTGATGAGGTTTTGCGAATGCATTTTTCAAGAATTTGCATAGCAAGTAGTGGTTGAGCTACTTTACCTATGATAGGAGGCTCTCCATCAGGAGTTTCTTCAACTTGAGCGTTAGAATAATCAAGGATGTGCTTAAGTGCTCCTTTTTGTACAAGGACGTGTTCTGGTTGCTGAAGTAAGGTGTGTGTTAATATCGCAAGATTTTCTTCATCAGTTGGAGAATCAAGAGTAATATTTTGCCAGCGACGGCAAAAAGCAGCATCAGGGGCTAAATCTCGATCGTACTCTGATTTAGTTGTAATTCCTATTACATATTTGAATGACTCGCTTTTATCTCTTTCCATATAAGTTTTTAATTGCTGCATTAAGGCATTCCCAGCGATCGTGTGTACTTCATCGATTACGAGAATAATGTTTTTGGTATGATGACCCATTTGCTCAAGAAGTGTTTTTAAAATGTTAGCACTTCCTGTGATGCTGCTACCTAAAAGCGTTCCAGCGTTTAAATAAAAGACTTGTTTCCCAGCAAGCTCAGGATATTTTCCTCTAGCTAATTCGTGAGCAAAAGCCATAGCAGTCGTTGTTTTCCCTGCTCCTGCAAGACCAAGAAGAAGTGGCTGCCTATTTCCTGATCGCAGAGCGTTAGCGATTTGTTCACAATACCTAGATCTTCCTACAGCGTCTGGCAATTTTCCTTGCTGTATAAGCTCACTCCAATTTGTACAGCGGGGGATTTCTCTGGGGCAGGGTTTAATTTTGGGGTATACAAAGCTAAGGACAATGATCGTAGCTAAAATCGAACCCAAAATAGCAGCGCCAAGGGCAGGACCTGCGACAGGAATCAACAGTGTTGATAGAGCAGAAAAGCAAATAAGGAGAATGAAGAGTTTTTGCGCTTTGACCCCTGATTCCATCGGAGATTCAGAAGGTTGGACAAATTCCCTAATTCCGAATACTGAGATCACCCCTTCAAGGCCGCTGAGTAAAGAATACATGATATTTGAAAGGATTCTTTGCATGGTTACGGGAATATGGGGATGTTTGGTTTTCATGAATAATTCTGCATTTGAAAGGCTAGCTTGGGCTTGGCGAATCGCATCAATAGAAGCGCCTCTTGGATTGAGTCCAGAACTTATTTTATCTAGGGGAAGATATTGTGAAATTCTTTCAAAAGCTACTAATGGATTAGGAGAGGAGATAAGAAGATCGTTTACTAGAGTTAATAACTCTTGAACTTGAACGGCTGTCATACCAGAAATTCTTGCTTCAAGCTTACATCCAGTTATGTAGCTCGGCATGTAAGATTGAATGATTGACTGCGCCATTTGTATCGGAGAGCGAGAGTCAGTTCCAAATAATTCAAAGATTGATGTTGGGGCCACAGCGGCTGCTGCGATAGGTGTTGCCATAAAAATTCTCCTTACATATGACTAATATTATAAAAAATGTCGTATTAAATTAGTTTAATTAAAATATAGTTTATATTGGTTAATTAAAGATAATTAGTAGTTTATAATAATAATTTTAAAAACCTGTTTATTTTTTAATTTAAAAGTCCTATGGGGAAGATATGGAAGAAAACCTATAGAGGTCCTCTTGTCTCGTTTTGCCCCGCTTTTTACTATTATGATCGTGTGGTGTGCTGCCATTTTTGGAGAGCCTAGGCCTCTTACCACAAATGATATTAAGCCTATACTGGCTGAAATGCTCTATTACCATGTTGACTATAAGCAGCTTACGCCTCAGATTGTAGAGAGATCTTTTCGAGTGTTTTTTGACCAGTTTGACCCTGATAAGACATATCTTCTTCAGGAAGAAGTGGATAAGTATTTAAACCTCTCAGATGACGATCGTATGCAGGTCATCCGCCAGATGATGCAGGATGATTTCCGCACTTATCAAAACATGATCCTTCTTTGCCAAAAAGCGGTCCAAAGAGAAAGAAATCTTCGAGCTGAAGAAATTAAAAAGCTCGTTAGTGGAAAAACTTTCAGAGTATCAGAGAAAAACTTATCTATCAGCGACTATCCTAGCTATGCAACATCAGTAGAGGGACTTCGCTCACGTGTTCGTGAAAAGCTAGTTTATCAAATTAATGTTGAAGCGATTGATCAAGACCTTAAAAGTTTAAATGAATCTCAACTCTCCCGCCAAATTCAGCTATTAGATCAAAGAGACAGAAGATATGAAAATATTTTTCTTTTCCAAAACTACCAAGGCAAGCCAGTCAGCAAAGAAAAGCAAGAGAATATCACCTGTACTCTCATCTTAAAATCATTCGCTCGTAGCTTAGATGCACACACTGCTTTTTTTAGCCCCGAAGAAGCCACAAGCATGAGAGCTTCTTTGCAAAAACAGTTCAAAGGAATCGGGGTTGTTATTAAAGAAGGACTTGAAGGTTCATATATCAGTGATCTAATTCCCGGAGGGCCTGCTGAAAAGTCCCATTTGATTCAAAAAGGAGATATTCTAATCCAAGTTAACGGTAAGAATGTCCAAGATGCTCCTTTTGAAGAAGTCCTTGATGCCATCAGCAATAAAGGGCAGGCTAAAGTCAAACTTATTCTCCAAAGAAAAAAAGATTCATCGCCACCTCAAATCGTCCATGTTTCCTTAAAAAAAGAAGTGATTGTTATGGACAATGATCGTCTTTCTTTTACTACAGAAAAGGTAGAAGGGGGTGTCATAGGAAAGATCAATCTTACTTCTTTCTATGATAATGGGGATGGCATTACTGTTGAAAAAGATCTCAGAGAAGCGATTATCAAGATCAAAGAGCAAGGTGAGCTTAAAGGCCTTGTAATTGACATGAGAAGTAACTCAGGTGGCTTTCTCACTCAAGCTGTGAAAGTTTCTGGACTTTTCATTCCAAAAGGGATCATTGTGATCTCTAAATATTCTAACGGTGAAGTTCAATACAGCAGAGATTTAGATGGGCGTCTTTACTACGACGGCCCTCTTGTAGTTCTTACATCCAAAGCCTCAGCTTCAGCAGCAGAGGTCGTAGCCCAAGCGCTGCAAGACTACGGCGTAGCTTTGATTGCAGGGGATGAAAGAACCTATGGTAAAGGCTCGATGCAAATTCAAAACATTACCGATGAAGATGCGGAAGCATTTTTTAAAGTGACAGTAGGGCGCTATTACACAATTTCTGGTAGATCTACACAAATTGATGGGGTGATTGCAGACATCGTTGTTCCTACCAAATATGCCCCATTTGATATTGGGGAAAAGTATCTTATGTATCCTCTTCCTCGGGATAATTTGGGGTTTTCGTTTCTTGATCAAGACAATCTTATGAAGCAATATTCCCAAAAAGATCTTCGACAAATGTTCTCATCTTATTTTCCTAAGCAAGAGCAAAAATGGAAAAAAATCCTTCCTGATCTTCAGAAGAAAAGCTCTGACAGAATCAGCGGGAATTTGAAATACCAATCATTCCTTATTGAAGCAGAGCGCATCAAAAAAGGACTTCCTCCCGAGCAGAAAATCTCAGAACTTGGGGATCTCCAAATAGAAGAAGCCGTGATGATCGTTCGTGATATGATTCAGCTGAGTCCTGGATCATAATTTATTTGGCTTGGCAAGTAGACTGTAAACTGTCTTTTGTCCCAGTTGAAGTAGCAGTAGTGAAATGGGATAGTTTCAAAGAGTTGTATAAAACTGCTTATCACAAGCAAGGTGACTTTGAGTAAGCTTGTTTTCCCAAAGATAGGATCAAACTTTCTATTGTAGATATACTTAGAGCAGAGCTTCAGAATTCTTTTGTTGGATGTAGCTAAACCAATCACATAAATAGGCACCGCTAAAATTCCTAAAGAGACTCGAGTCGTTATCTCCGCAAGCATTAATACAGCTATTCCTAAATATGCAAACGAAGTAATTGGGCGGACCCATCCTTCAGTTTCGCAGGAATTTTTTTCTCTATAACGATATTCACCATCATAGTTTTTCAACAGACCGTAAGAGTATTTCTGGCTCAGGATTTCTTTAATCTGCATAAAACACATGTAATATATTTCTTTAGGATCTTTTATATCACGACCGTCTCTACGAGCAAACCAGAAAAGCAATTCTTTAAAAATCGTTGTGATTAATCCTCTTTCTCTATATTGTATTATCTCATGTTGCGGCCAGGTAGCTCAGTTGGTAGAGCAGAGGACTGAAAATCCTTGTGTCGCCGGTTCGATTCCGGCTTTGGCCACTTGGGCGGGTACTTTTATCCGCCTTTTCTTTTTTATAAGACCAAAATTTTAATTTCTGAATTTGTCCAAATCTTTTGAGTTAATTGCTAAATAATTGGTTTTCTTAAATTAATTCAAATAAAATCAATTATTTTTTGAAAATCAGGATTTTTCTTGCAATATTCCGCTGGGGTGGGGTACACCAAGATTAAGAAGTAGATAAGGTGGCGCCCCTTTATCTGCTCATTCACAGGAGGAATCCATGAGTAATAATAGAATAGTTAACGAGATATCGTCTAAAAATCAAAGCCTCTCCATCAATTCAGCTGCGGCCCTCTTCAAATATCATAGGAAAAGCTCCATTAAGTCCTAAGGGACTCTAAATGTAACTTTTACCATCTGCTTGGCTCAAGTCACGCATAGCTTGAATAAATTGATTTAAACCCTGGCCGGTTTTGGCTGAAACTTTATAGAGGTGTTTATGTTCGAAGGGGAATTTCGTGTAGAAATCACTGATCAAGGACTCCGACTCACATCGGTCGATTTGATTGAGGACGACGAGGAATGGTTTGTGAGTGAGATCGATCAAATAGGATTTGAGCTCTTCATACAACGTAAAAAAATCCTCGATGGGACTCCGATTATCGGTTGCACTCACATCAATTACATAGACGAGGACCCTACTTCTTTCGATATGTTTTAAGAAAGCAAGTCCAAGGCCTCGATTCTTGTGGGCATCTTTGATAATCCCAGGGATGTCTGCAAGATAAATTCGAGAGTAATCATCAAACTCCATATACCCAATGTTGGGGATAAGAGTTGTAAAAGGATAATCGCCTATTTTCACTGGGCGAGCTGTCATCGCAGTAAACAAAGTCGACTTACCCGCATTCGGGAACCCAACAAAGCCCACATCAGCAATCAGTTTCAAGTCGAGGACAACTTCAATTTCATTCCCTTCCCTTCCTTCTGTGAATTTATTAGGAGCTCGATTGGTAGGGGATTTGAAAAAGTCATTCCCTTTTCCACCTTTCCCTCCTTGGCAGATAACAAATTCATCGTTCGCTTCAGTAAAGTCTTTAAGAATTGTCCCATCATCCACTCTTCGGACAATTGTTCCGCAAGGAATATCAAGAATTAGATCGTCACCATCCCGGCCTGTTTTGAGATTAGAGCCGCCGACTCCGCCATCTTGGGCTTTAAAATGGAATGTGTTTTTAAATCGATCTAAGGAAAAAATGTGATTGGAGCTTTTGAGAATAACGCTGCCACCATGACCGCCGTTTCCGCCGTAGGGGCCACCTTTGGGGATAAACTTTTCTCTTCTCCAGGCTACGACGCCATTGCCGCCCTTGCCCGCAGTTAATTTGAGCTTAACCCCATCCGTAAACATTATCCGCTCACAGGAATAATCGAAACGACAGTCCGATCCGATTTTTTAAAAGAAACAACTCCGTCAACAAGAGCAAAAATGGTAAAGTCAGAACCAAGGGCTGTGTTCTTACCTGAGTGCCATTTTGTTCCGCACTGACGAACTAAAATGTTGCCAGCACGAACAAATTCGCCGTGGCATGCTTTAATGCCTCTGCGCTGTCCTGCTGAGTCTCTACCGTTACGTGTGGATCCCTGACCTTTTTTATGAGCCATTAGTTGCCTCCTTTCACGATATCAGTAATTTTTACTCTAGAATATTTTTGGCGATGGCCGAGTTTTTTGCGGCTGTTTTTTCTAGGCTTATATTTATAAGCGATGACTTTTGGACCTTTTACCATGCCAAGAACTTGACCCATTACAGAGAAGTTCGTTACATGCGGTGCGCCAACGTGAGTTTTTTCGCCTTCGTTAAGAAATAATACGGATGAAAACTTCACTTCTGTAGCATCCCCAAGGAGTTCTACATCAATGATGTCACCCTTTTGAACGCGATACTGTTTTCCGCCCGTTTCAATGATTGCGTACATATGTTGCCTTTTCGATAATTGAAAATTGTTGAAAATTACATAAATTATGAACAAAGCCTAGAGAAAAGTCAATCTAAAACAAAGATGCAAAATTATTTTTGACGGATTTGTTGAAGTTTCATGAGGCTTAAGTAGGATCCTGTCGTCATTAAAGCGATTGTAGCCCCTGGTGGCCAGTTTAATGTATAAGAGACGCCAATCCCCACCACGCTCGCTAGCATGCTAATTAAAACAGAAAGTAACATAAGACGAGAGAGCTTATGAGTAAACTGATTAGCCATGGCAGGAGGGAGGCAAAGCATAGCAATAACAAGAATAGAACCAATAATTTGAATTAATATGACTACGACAATAGAGATCAAAATGACAAGTAAAAAATATATTTTCTTTACAGATAACCCTTGCAAATAGGCCTGAGTCTCATCAAAGCAGATCGCTAGAAATTTTTTGTGAAATAATAAAATGCATAGTAAGACAAAAGTATCTAACCCTAAGAGTAAAAATAAATCTTGTTCATTGATCCATAGGATATTTCCAAAAAGAAAGCTGAGAAGGTCGACGTTGTAGCCAGGGGTTAAAGAAACAAAAATCACGCCAACAGCCATTCCAAGAGCCCAAATAGCAGCGATCACTGTGTCTTCACGCTGGCGATGATGGATATGAATCCACCCAATAAACAGCCCTGATAAAATAGCTGTGATCAAGGCCCCTAGAGAGGGAGATAGGTAGGGTATGTGATATGTCCTTTGAAGGTAGAGAAAGATTCCCATGCCACCTAAAACAGAATGAGCGATGCTACCACTGATGAACACAATTCTTTTCACCACGACGTAAGAACCCACCATCCCGGCAGAAACTGATGCAATGAGCGATGCAGCAATCGCCATCCATAAAAAATAAGAAAAAAGCATTATAATCCCTCCAAGTTATGATACAGGCCCATAGCTAGGTGTGAACAGACTGTTTCTTTTTTCATTTCTCTTACTCTTTTTTGAACAAAAAGAACTTGATCCACTTCTGGAAGTACCCCTGGCACTTCATGTGTCACAAGAAGAATAGTGATTTTCCCTTTGAGCGAGAGAAGAATTTGATAAAGATTTTCTTCTGCATAAGGATCAACACTCGCTGTAGGTTCATCAAGAATCAATAGAGAGGGGTTGGAAAGGAGAGATCTTGCGATAAAAGCTTTTTGCATTTGACCCCCAGAAAGCTGCCCAAAAGGCTGATTTTTGAGATCGATCAAGTCAAATTGCTCAAGAAGGTGAAGAGCCTCTTCTTGCTTTTGCTTTGGATAGCGACCAAGCCACGACATGGTTTGCAAAGCTCCCATCATCACAACTTCAAAAACAGAAACAGGAAACTGCGTATCAAAAAAACGTTTTTGAGGAACGTAGCCAATCTTTGTTTTATAATGAGCAGGGTTCATCCCTTCTATGGTAATTGAACCTTTGCCTGGGTCAAGAAGTCCCATCGTTAGTTGTAAAAATGTACTCTTTCCGCCCCCGTTAGGGCCAATAATTCCAACAAATTTGTGATGCCCAATACTTACATTCACATCTTCTAGAATCAAGTCTTTGGTGTAGGCAAAAGATACATTTTTAAACTCAATCATGATTTTCCTGCGATAAAGTTCGCGATACTCAGAAGCCCCTTCTCGTAGTCAGGATCATTCGGGTAGATTGTATGAACTGGAATTTGGAGCTTTTGCGCCACGATTAAAACGCCCTTGTTATTTTGATCAGGTTGAATGAACGCACATCTTGGAGGATTCGCTTTGCACTGCTCAAGAACTTTTTTGACATCCTGTGGCAGAGGATCTTTTCCCTCTACTTCAAGACTCAGTTGGAGAAGGTCATATCTTCTGCAAAAATAGCCCAAAGAGGCATGAGAAACAAGAATGCTTTGATTTTTAAAAGGGCTGAGAGTGGAGGCAATATCTTGGTCGAGGTGTAGCAAACGATGTGTGAGAGTGTCTAGATTGTCATGCCAAATTTTAGCATGATCAGGAAAAATTTGGGAAAGGCGGTCTGTGACGATTTTGGCCTGTTCTATCATCATGATTGGATCCATCCAAACGTGAACATCGTAGGAAAAATCATCATGGTCATGATCATGCCCGTGATGATCGTGGTCGTGAATAAGACCTGGTAGAGATGAGGTTAAATTTACATAAATGAACCCAGGGTTTTTTTTCACGATGCTTTGATAAACTTTTTGTTCAAATCGATCACCGATTCCGAAAAGAATAATAGCATTCTCCCATTTTTGGAATTCAGAAGGACTTGGTTCATAGGTGTGAGAATTAAAGCCTGGAGGTACGACAGGTTCTACGAGAGCATATTCTCCGACAATTTCTCTTACAATGGTATGGTAAGGAGATATAGAGACTAAGATGACAGGTTTAATCGCTTGAGGTTTTGGTTTTGAAGAACAGCAGGTGCAAAGAACAAGCAGCACACCACTAAATAGGATAGCAAAGAGTTTTTTCATAGGTAGTTGGGGTTAATCCCATTATTATTCCAAGGGGAACCATTTTTTTATAGAGAAAAACGTTTGCCATTTTTCCATTTTCCAAGATAGAATGTAGCTCTAATTTTTTTATTTAAATGGAAAGGTGTCCGAGTGGCTTAAGGAGCACGCTTGGAAAGCGTGTATACAAGAAATTGTATCGTGGGTTCGAATCCCACCCTTTCCGATGTTTGATAAAATAAGATACTTTTTCTCCATATATCCGTAATATATGGATTACTGGAAGGCTAAAAGCCTCTCAATTTTTTACTAATAATTAAGGAGCGGTGGATCTCCTCTTTATAAAGGTGTCACCGTATATCATATGAAATGTCCTTATTGTGGTTACATCGACTCTAAAGTCACTGATTCTAGAAATACTCCTGAATCGGGTTCTATTCGGCGCAGAAGAGAGTGTCTCAAGTGCCAAAAAAGATTTACAACATTTGAAACGGTTGAATTAACCGTCCAGGTTCGAAAAAGAAATGGCACCTATGAAGATTTTTCCTTAGAAAAACTTCTTCGGGGAATCGCCGCTTCTTGCCGGCACACTAAGGTTAGTTATGACATGGTGAGAGCGATGGCAGCTGACATTTCTGCAGAAATTATGGAAAAAAATCTGCGTGAAATTGATTCAATCGATATAGGAGAAATGGTTATGCGCCATCTGAAGAAACTTGATACTATTGCATATATAAGGTTTGCCTGTGTATATAAGCGATTCAAAGACATGGATGAACTGATGGACGCTATCCACACTGCATCCGATTAACAATCTGGGGAATACACATGAAAAAAAGCCCGCTTAGTAAACAGGAAATAGAGCATTTTAAAACTTTGCTACTGACGATTAAAAAGCAACTCACGAAGGATCTCGAAGAAACAACCGAGTCTGTGAAGGATTCAGAAGGTTCCAAAGGTTATTCTCAGCATCAAGCTGACGAAGGAACTGATGACTTTGTTAGAAGCATCAGTATCGAAGTTTCTGGAAAAGAACTTGCGATCTTACGTCAAATTGAGCGCGCTTTAGAGAAAATTGATGAAGGCACCTATGGAGTCTGCGATGTTTCAGGAGAGCCCATCCCTAAAAAGAGGTTAGAGGCTGTTCCTTATGCTAATATGACGGTAGCTGCCCAAGAAAAATATGAAAAAGGCCTCATATAATGTTTAAAACAAAGCGAATGAGTAAATACTTGTTTGTTCTTTTCATTATTGGTATTGCTGCGGATTTCTTTTCTAAGTATTTAGCAAAAGAATTACTCAGCCCGATGGACTGGTTTCATCCAGCTTATCCTTATGGAGGCTTGGGCCTCTTTAAGGATTGGTATGGGATCAGTCTTTCTCTGAATTATGTAGAAAACCGAGGGACTGCCTGGGGCCTTTTTTCTAGATACTTTGATGGGCTTTTGGTGGGAAGGTCTATTTTGGTACTCTTTCTAATCATCTATCTTTTTTTTATAAATCAAGATAAGCAAAAGCAGATTCCTCTAGTCCTTGTGATTACGGGAGCATTAGGTAATATTTTAGATGGGTTTATCTACGGCCATGTCATAGATATGATTCATTTTGTTTTCTGGGGCTATTCATTTCCCGTTTTTAATATTGCCGATGTTTGTATTTGTTTAGGAGCAGGATGGCTGATGATTCTTTCATTCATCCAAAAAAAGAGTTCATCTGTTCCAACCTCTTTCATCCCCCCCAAAAAATTTGACTTCCCTGGATCTCCTCCTAAAGGATTCAAATAATGTCTTTTGCCGCATCCAGATGGGTCAGTGTAGGCCTTCTGATGAGTGCAGAAGAGTGGAAAACCTTTTTTCAGGCGTTTCCTCGTCTTAGGCTCTATAAGGTAGCGGCTGTCGTAATGGAAGGAGCAGAAGAGCTCCCCTTTGAAGAGTTTTATTCATTAGTAGAGTCTTTTGCTACTGAAATACAAACAAAGCTAGATATGGATTTAAGTTCTTATCGCATCCCTTTTTCTTGCGCTCTTTCAGAAAGTAAGGAATCTTTTACGATCCAAGCCCTTCCATCTCAAAGAGTGCTATTAAAACCCAAAGAGCCCGTTATTCAACTGAGACCTCTTTCTTTTAGCATAAGTAGTGAAGGAAAAATTCAAACAAAGTCTTGGGGTAAAAATCATATTTGTTGGGGTATTCAAATGAGCTATCCTCAGCTTTTTCAGGATCCTGCAACGCAGAATATTATTCAGGCCCTATCAGAGCATCCCCACGGCGTTCTTTTTAAAAAAGTTTTGCATTGGATACGCCATCATACAAAATCCGTCTTCCTCAAAGGGCAAGAAAAATCTGCAGCCTTCTCTTTAAAAGTAGGAAAAGAAAGCGTATACTTACTCTCTAAGCACGAGCAATGCAGGAAAAATGGAGTAGAGTTCACTGTATGAGTATTCATATTGTATCGATAGGCAGTGAAATCCTGACAGGTCATATATTAAATACTAATAGCGAATACCTCGCTCATGAACTCACTATTAAAGGGTATCTTGTGACCAAAATGGTGAGTGTTGGAGATCAGTTAGACTCTATAGAGAAAACTTTGCAGCAATCCCTCTCAGAGGCAGATCTTGTTATTACGACAGGTGGGCTTGGTTCTACTTTAGATGATGAAACAAAAATAGCTTTATGTACGATCTTTCAAGATAAGCTGACACTTTTCAATGATTGGCTAGCACATTTGAAGGAAAGATTTGGCCATTACCTTTCTGATTTGGAAGATCAAGCTATCTGGCCTTCAACAGCAAAGCTTTTAACAAGCCCCTTTGGAACAGCGCCCGGACTTTTTATGGAAGAAGGCGCCAAGAGGCTGATCGCCTTGCCCGGGGTTCCCTCACAAATGAAAGCTATTTTTACTGAGAGGGTGCTTTCTTTACTTCCTTCTTTTTTGACGCCAAAACCATATTTAGAAAGAAACTTCCACTTTGCCTTTCTTCCTGAAACAGATTTTGATCCCTTTCTCCGAAAGTGGAAAGAATCCTCTTCTCTTGATATTGGTATTTATCCCCATTATGGTTTTGTGAGTGTCAGGGTGAAAGGGCAAATAGAAAATCAGCAGCAGATGGAAAAATTTGCCTCTGAAATTAAAGATCTCTTTGGCCTCTATTTCTACTCAGAAAAAGATCCACGTCTTGAAGTCGCATTTCATGAGAAAATGCTCAAAGCTAAAAAAACTTTTGCCTGCGCTGAATCTTGCACAGGAGGGCTTATAGCCCAAAGACTCACAGCACTTCCCGGATGTAGCGGATATTTTTTAGGAAGCATAGTGGCTTATAGCAACGAAGTTAAACATCATCTTTTACACATACAGGAAGAAGTTCTGCATAAGCATGGAGCTGTCAGTGCAGAGTGTGTAAAACAAATGGCTGAAGGGTTGTTCTGTGAGATCCCTGCTGATTACGTGGTTGCAGTTTCGGGGATCGCAGGCCCAGATGGGGGCACTCCTGAAAAGCCTGTTGGAACCGTTTGGGTATCGTATGGGGCAAAAGGGCACTTAAAAACCTTGCAGCTTCCTTTTAAGAAGAATCTTCCTCGTCAAATCCTATTGGACTATGTGGCGAATTGGATTTTAGCCAAGTTCGTGACTGAGGAACTTTTATGAACGAATATGAACTTTTAGATAGTGGCGATCTCTTAAAATTAGAAAAATTTGGTCCCTATATTATTGAAAGGCCTTCAGCTGTAGCTGTATGGCCTAAGCAAAACCCCTCACTATGGAAAAAAAAGGATGCTTCGTTTTCCCGTGAAGAAAAAAAAGGATGGTTTTTCCATACCAAAATGCCTCCATCTTGGAACATGAAAATTGGACCTGTCACTTTTAAACTCTCATGCACCGATTTTGGACATTTAGGTGTTTTCCCTGAACATAGCACATTTTGGGATCTGCCTCTGCCCAAAGATCGTCCAATTCGCATCCTCAATCTTTTTGCTTATACAGGTGGTGCCACTTTGAATTTTGCGAGCCGTCCAAATGTCGAAGTGTGCCATGTAGATGCATCCAAAAAAAGCGTGGCCTGGGCTAGAGAAAATGCAGCTCTCTCAAATTTAGATAATGCTAAAGTTCGTTGGATTGTTGAAGATGTGAGAAAATTTATTGAAAGAGAAATTAGGCGAGAATCATTTTATGATGGGATCATACTAGATCCCCCTTCTTTTGGCAGGGGAACCCAATATGAAGTATTTCAGATAGAAAATGACATTAATCCTCTCCTCCAGCTTTGTAAGAAAGTGATCTCTCCAAAGCCAGCATTTGTTCTTTTTACATGTCATACCCCAGGATTTACACCGATTGTCATGAAGCAACTTTTAGAGTCTCATTTTGGAAGAGGAGCTGAAGGAGGAGAAATGAAAATCTCTTCAACATCTTCTTTTCTTTTACCAGCGGGGAGCTATGGTCTATGGAAAGCGCCTTAACGATCACAAGCATGCAAAATCCTAAAATTAAACATATCCAGAAGCTCCGAGACAAAAGAGATCGTGATCAAACAGGACAATTTGTTATTGAAGGATTTAGAGAATGCCTCCGTGCAAAAGAGGCTAATTGGCCTTTTTTGCAGATTTTTTATTCTCCCTCTTTATTTTTAGGAGTGAATGAAAAAGCGCTGATCTCTTCTATTTCAGCTGAAAAATTTGAAGTAAACGGCGATGTTTTTCGAAAAATATCTCTTAGAGATCGCCCCGATGGAATCATGGCAGTTGCAAAAACAAAACATTTTATTAAAGAAGATTTAGATCATTTTCTGACAAAGAAAGATAATCCTTTTCTTGTAATTGCAGAAGCTATTGAAAAACCAGGAAATTTAGGGTCGATTCTGCGCTCGGCTGATGCGACAGGAGTGGATGCTGTCATTGTAGCTAATCGCTGCACAGACATATATAATCCTAACGTAATCCGCTCAAGCGTTGGTACATTATTTACGGTTCCTGTTTTTGAACTCTCTAATGAAGAAATCTGTGAGGTTGTGAAAAAATATAAAATCGATCTGCTTGCTGCGACTCCTCACACTCCTCATCTTTATTTCGATGTCGATCTCAAAGGGCCTATTGCTATACTAGTAGGCACAGAGCAGCTCGGCCTCTCTTCCTTTTGGATGGAAAAAGCAACAAAGAAAATCAAACTTCCGATGCTAGGGAAAGCCGATTCTCTCAATGTATCGAACGCAACAACTGTATTACTCTATGAAGTTATCCGACAAAGACATCATCTATCTTGACCGCCAAGTTTTGGTGGTGAAAAAGCCTCGTGGTGTTCCCACTCAGCCTTGTGAAGATCACAAAGTTTCTCTAGAAGATCTAGCTAAAGATTACCTCAAACAACATCTTGGTAAAGAATCAATCTTTCTTCATGCCATTTATAGGATAGATACAAATGTCAGTGGCCTTGTTGTCATGGGAAGATCTTCAAAAGCACTGTCTAGACTCTCTCGCCAAATGAGAGAAGATAAAATTCACAAAGAATACACAGCACGAACAGAAAAGCTACCTCTACAGCAGGAAGGAACACTCCGTCATTATCATGAAAAAAGAGATCAAAAAGCTTATTTAAGTCGAGAACCTTTTCCAGGGGGAAAGGAAGCGATTTTGTTTTACAAAGTCGTGAAAAAAAATCCTCCCGAGCTTTTGATACAACTGATCACAGGACGATATCACCAAATTCGGGCGCAACTCGCTGCGATTGGATGTCCTATCAAAGGAGACAGCAAGTATGGCACCTCTGAGCCAGCCCCTGTCCAACTTTGCTGCACAAAAATATCTTTTTTCCATCCGATAGAAAACACTCCTCTATCTTTTACAATTTCGTATTATTAATAGTGGTTAAAATTTTCCTGAACTCATTTCTTAGAGAGAAATATCAACTTTTTCAAATGATATTCTTTATAAAAAATTTTTTAATTTGTTAATATAGTCTTCATAAAACCTTAATATGAGGGTAGTCTATGGATATGATAGCTGGATTAAGAGTCAGTTTTACAGAAGAACACGATGAATTAAGTGGTGTAGGCTCGATGCCCAAACCGCGGAGCAATAGTGGGTGTACTTCAGGTGTGGTCTCTCCCATCTGTGTTCCCGGAGGAGATAGAATGGAGGGCCCTTCTCCTGAAAGAATCTCAGATTGTGCAGGGGCAGCACTCACTGCTGGAACACTACGGGTTGAAACAGGTTCTTTTTCAGATGTAGACATTTTGCCTTATTTTAATGATGGAGAAAGGGTTTTACTACATCCATTAATATGTGATGAAGGGAGACCTGCTGGTTATGTATCACCTGTCAGTGGAAGTGTAGGGACACTTCATCCCTTAGGATCCTACTCTGCAACAAGTCTTTTTTCAGGTGTTTCTGAAGAGACTTCTAAGATAGCTTGCATAGGAGAAGAAGAATCAAGAGCTGATTCACCCTTTGCTTATTCACGAGAAACACCTATACCTGAAGAGGGAGATTTTATTGAGGCTGCAGAGGATGTGAGAGATTATTCTCGCTGGCTGGCAGAAAGAGACTTGCCAAAGGTTGTTCACCTAGATCAAGCTCCTGACATCTGTCGTCATAAAGTTGTCGTTCGGCTAAAAACAAAGCCTTATATAGTTCATCGACCAGGATTGGGATTGGCTGTCAAAATCACTCAATTTCCTTTGCTACGAGTTAAAAGCGTTCCGATGATTGACGATTCTGATGCCTCAAGTTTTTCATCTGAAGATTAAGCGTAAAAAAAGAGGGCTCTTTGGAGCCCTTTGATAATTTAAGAAAATTAACTAAATTTTGCTGTGTCTAGGTCATCAATCACGAACAATTTAGAGTACCCAAGGGCTCTAGCTATAAAAAGTTTTTCTGAGGTAAGGGCCGCATTGATAAGATAATCTCTATCCGCAGGGGTCATTTCACTTCTTTCAAAAAGCGCTTTTGCTATAAAAGCCGATTCTTCAGCAGTAAAATCACTATGTTGAATAACATGAAGTATCCCTCGAAAGCAAGTGCTGCCACTCACTACATTTCTTGAAGAATCTACGTGATCTACCGCTGATATGATTCCTATAAAAAGTTCGAATGAGCTCATTTTCAATGAAGTAATGAGGGCACTATTGAGAGCTTTTGTGCTCACAGGGCCTGCGTGCACTAAACTAATAGCTATATCAGGGAATCCACATTCTAGAGCTGCTAAAACCAATTCTCCACGATATTCTGAGCTATATGCTTCAAGCTCCTTGAGCCTTTCTCTTGATAGCGGTTCGCTATCAGCTAAGCGAGTGAGATAAGGGCTAACACTATGAGACGCTGTTTCATCAACTGCTGTTTTCATTCTGATCAAACCATCTATTCCTAGATCTTTATTGATGAGAAGTCTCGCCTCAGTAACCATTCCTGCTGCCTTTAAAGCTTTAGCTACTTCTATTCGAGCTGTCATCGGTAAATGCTCTGTCTTCATAAGAATTTTTATGGAATCTTTAAATCCCAATTTAGAAAGTTCAATAAGAGCGACTGCCCGATCTTTTTCTGAAGAAATAAGAAGGTTTAATACGGGCAAATCGTTCTTTTTTGCAGCATCAACAATGATTGATTGAATAATTTTGTCAGAATAAGGACCATGAGCTAGCAATTTCGTCATCAAATGAATGTGTCCTTCTCGCGCTGCTGCAATTAACGCCATTTCTTTTGCCTTTTGTCCCATAGGTCCATTTTTAAGAAGGGCATCCAATGTATTTAATATTTCAGTAGACGATGCTGTAGAAAGTAGTGAATCATAATTTTCAATAATTTGAGAAAGAAGAAGGATTTTATCTACAACCGGAAGATCTGGGTGTTTTTCCAATAGAGTCGTTAGCAAAGCAAAATCATGAACGCGCATAGCTTCTTTGAAAAGCCATATTGTGCCATCAGCTCTTGAAGAAGAAACTTCAGGAAAGCGAAAAGTTGAGCCTGATGTAGCCTGAGCTTTTTCTGCAGCTGCGGTCCCAGATTCAGCTAGCGGGGTAACAGGAATTCTGGCCGTCGCTTCAGACATAATGCCGCTTGCATTGCTAATAGCAGTAACAGCAAGGCTTGAGGCTCTATCCTTAGATCCACCTTCTCTTATTGGAGGTCGTGGATAGATTGATTCCCGTCCGCTTACATCTTTTGCTAAAAGGCTAACATCCATATTAATCCTATATGTTTATAGTACAATTATATCACAAATTGATTAGAATGTAAAGAAATTATTTTAAACGTAAGGCTTTCTGTTTTAGAGTTTTAAATTCAAATAAAGCTTGTTTTATATGCTTTAAAATCAGGGGATTAGATTCTTGTCTCAGGGGAGTTGTCAAACCTGTAATTCGATGCCAATGGGGGGCTTCAGGACGTGGGGATTATTCGAATATGCAAAGTGCTAGCGCCTTTTTTTTCTTTTGGATAGAATGAATTCTTTATCGGAGATTCGTATGGTGCAAGAAGCCCTAAGCTATTCAGTACAAGAAGCAATAGCGGCTATTTCTCTTTTGGCTAAACCAGCTGCCATGCAGTTTATTGATAAAATTTCCACATGGATTGCAGATTGTTATCGTGAAGGAGGCAAAATCCTCATCGCCGGTAATGGAGGCTCACTTTGTGACGCTATGCACTTTGCTGAAGAGCTAACAGGTTTTTATCGAGAAAAGCGAATGGCCCTTCCCGCGATCGCGATTTCAGATCCAGGACATCTAACATGTGTAGGCAATGATATTGGGTATGAATATGTTTTTTCTCGTTATATTGAGGCTTTAGGAAAAGAAAGGGACATATTCATTTGCCTGACAACTAGCGGACGCTCACAAAACCTTGTTTTAGCTGTTCAAGCGGCCAAAAAAAAAGGGCTGAAAACGGTCGCTTTCCTCGGAAAAACAGGGGGCACAATTAAAGGGCAATGCGATGCTGAATGGATCGTTGAAGGGTTTGCAAATTCAGATCGAATCCAAGAAGCGCACATGGCCGCCATTCATATTATTATAGAGATGGTAGAGAAAAAACTATTTTCTCACGATACATCCATTCATATGCCTCATGCAACGAATCAATTATCTTTTAATTAATTTTTTTTCGAAGTTCGATACTATCTACATGAAAGTGAGAGATCAGCCAAGAACTAAGGCATGGCTCCCTCTTAAGTTCTTTTTTTTTCTTTTAAGCTGTGGATATAAATTAGGGCTTTTTGTTCACAAAACTTATCAATATCATTTTATCAAGCCCATTCAAGTTCCTTCTTTTGTCGTTAGTGTTGGAAATATTGCCGTAGGTGGTAGTGGAAAAACTCCTTTCGTAAAAAAATTATCAAAAGATCTTCTAAAACAAAAACCGGCAATCATAGCAAAAGGTTATAAGTCGAGATCTGCCAGACTAACGTTTCGTGAGGTGTTCCCTTCAGATGATCCTTCTGATGTGGGAGATGAGCCTCTCTGGTTTGTTAGAAATTGTGAGGGGACAGGCGTTTTTGTTGGATCATCAAAATCAGAGGTTGCTCAAAAAATATCATTTGAGAAACACCCTATATTACTCATCGACGATGGACTTCAGCATCGAAAACTACACAAAGATTTTTCTATAGTTCTTCTCCATTCTAAAATGGATTGGGAAAAAGGATATCTCCCATATGGTCATTTGAGAGATTCTCCAAAAGCTTTGGCTTCTGCTGATTGCATTGCGCTGCATCAGGTCGATTCAAAAGAAGAATTTATCGAGCAGTCAAGAAAAATTCAGAAATACTCTTCAGCAGAAATCATCGGTACAAAACTGATTTTTGATGTTGGAGCTTCTACTCAAGTTAAAGGAAAAAAAATTGCGGTCGTAACAGCAATCGCTTTCCCAAAACCTTTTATCGACCAACTTAACGAAATAGCTGAAGTTATGGCCCATCTTTCCCTGCCAGATCATAATGCCATTTCTTTAGAAATCTTACTTAAATGGTGGGATTCTCTATCTTTTAAAGAGGAAATTGAGGCAATTGTATGCACAGAAAAAGATGCAACAAAATGGCCTAACCCTCATCCTCTTGCTGTAAATCTGGTGATTATGGAAGCCGATATGGAAATTCTTTTTGGCAAGCAGATCTATGAGAAAGCCCTAGAGAAAATCAGAGAAGGTTTGGATAAAAAAAGGAATGCTGTAATTTAGTTGGCATTTTTTTCTTCTCAGAATAATATCGATCCACATGTAAATCAATGATAGACACTATAGTGAGGGTGAAAATGAGCGAAAGCATAGAAATTCACATGCCGAAGTTAGGGGAGAGTATTGTCAGCGCTACGATTGTGCAATGGCTCAAAAAAGAAGGGGATTTTATTGAAAAAGATGAACCTTTACTTGAAGTGTCAACCGATAAAGTAAATAGTGAAATTCCTTCCCCCGTGTCAGGCAAACTTACGAAAATTTTGGCTCAGGAAGGAACTGAATATGACGTAGGATCAGTTTTGTGCCGTGTAGAAACATCTCAAAGTCCAACGAACGCTTCTGTAGAAGAAAAATTTTCTCACAATGAAAAGGCAACTTCAGAAGCCCCACAAAATTTTCTCTCTCCTGCTGTCCTGCGCATGCTTCAAGAAGCGGGTATTCCTCTCTCTGATCTAAATAAGATCCCAAAATCAGACCCTCAGGGACGCCTCACAAAACAAGATGTTGAAAAATATCTTTCCTCAAAATCTTGCCGTCCTGTTTGCACAAAATCTATGAGCGAAGAAGTAGAGCGTGTCCAAATGAGCCAAATGCGAAAGGCCATCGCAGATAATATGGTAAAGTCATTTTATCAAGCTCCCCATGCTTCTTTAATAGATCTTGTAGATTTAACTGCTATTGTCGAATTTATCGAAATCAATAAAGAGAGTTTTTTGGCAAAACATGGTGTGAAGCTGACAGTCTCTTCTTTTATCGCGTATGCAATTAGCCGTGCGATTAAAGAATATCCTTTTATCAATTCCTCTGTCGATCAAGATACGATTGTCCTCAAACGATCGGTAAACTTAGGAATCGCAGTCAGTGTTGAGCAGGCGATTATGGTCCCTGTCATTCATCGAGCTGATAACAAATCTCTTTTAGAAATCGCGAGCTCCCTTTCTCTAATTGCTAAAAAAGCGAGGGATCATGACCTTTCTCCTCAGGATGTGAGCGACGGTACGATCACGATGACGAACTTTGGGATGTCGGGCACCCGTATCGGAGTCCCTATTATTCGGTTTCCTGAAGTGGCAATTATTGGAGTAGGAGCGATTAATAGAACACCTATGGCTATGGATGCTCACACGATCGCTATTCGAGATTGTGCATATATTTCTTTGACTTTTGACCATAGGGCTCTTGATGGGATGTACGGATGTGGCTTTCTTCAAGCTTTAAAAAAACAACTAGAGAGCTTTGAACTCCCCTCTCTCTGAAGTAGATTCATAAGAGTAGGAATAAATTTTCATAACATCGATCACTTCCCAGGATTCGGAAAGTAGAGTTTCCCAAATGGAAAATAATTGAGAATCTTCCCAAGGTCCTGTGGAGTGAACTCGCGCAAAAAAGATTTGGTACACATCTCCACTAGCGGGGCCCTGTTCGTTAGTTGGATAAACGAGCTTTCCCCCCTCTACAATTTTTTCAATAAGTAGAGAGTCAAAAGAAAGAGCAAACAGCCTATCTAGAAATGATTGACGCATTTCAGGACATTTAACGCTAAAACAGGTTCCTTCCCATGCACCCATATGCCCCATTTTTTCATCATAGAGGGGAGTGTGAACAAGGGACTCTGAAGGAAAAGCTGGTTTAGATAAAGGCAAATGAACTGGACTTTTCCCGAGATTTTCTATGATGTGATAGACAAAAGCTGTTGAAGAAACTTTAGTATGGCTGAGCTTTTCATCGCAGAGCTCTACTGGGTGTAACCCTTCTTCGATTGTCTTAAGCCAGCTATTTGTCAGCTCACTCGCTTTATGCTCTTCACCGATAAAATAGAGCATATGAATCAATGTAAGAACCCAGTGCGATGGAGGATTGTATGGCTGCTCTTGGTTTGAAAGATGGAAAGATTCATAGGTAAAAATAGAGCAATTGTCACCTAGTTCAACACTAGTAGATAAATATTTTTTTCCTATGATTTGGGTTAGGGTTCTATCAAATATATCCCCATATTCTCTAGTCATTACAATTGTATCAAATTTCTCAGGATGGGAAAAAAGTGTTGAGAGCGCCTCGTCGAAATTCATCTGCTGTGTTTCAATTTCTGGGTAAGTTGAAGAAAACATCGTGAACAAATGATGAAAGAAGGTGTCAGATAAATGATGACGATCGAAATGAGAGACGCAAGTCAGGTTTTTCCTATGGAAATGACGAACAAAATCGAAGCTAAAAAGGAGAAGTTTTTCCATTTTTGATCGATGATGATACTGAACACTTTTTACAAGATCTGAGGAAGAAACAAACTCCTGGTAAGTATAGGGATAGTCATTTCCTTCATAGATCAAAATCAGATCCAGCCCGGGAAATTGACTCTGCACAAAAGGAGCATAAGATCTTGTGTGAACTACACGAGTGGATATGCCTAGAGCAGACCGAATTGCGCTAGCAAGTTCTCTATGAATTTTGGGATCCTGGTGCAATATGGAACTTTTCCAAATCATCGGAGTGCTCTTCAAAATACGATCCACTTTTGGGTCAAGCTCGATACCCGCCGAAGTATGATGAAACATTTGCTCTGTTTCTATAACGTATGTGTGAAGATCGATGCCTAGCGCACTCAAAACTTGGAGAGCACTCTGATGCCAGTCTAAAGTTTCTCCGGGTCCTTTAAGAAGAACTAAAGAATGAAAGGATTGTTGAGAGTCTATTGACATATCGTCCCTGATCAGAAATAATGAGCTACTTATCATCTATTCAATTTTAGTCCTAACTGCAAGAAAAAACATGGAAAGAACATTGATTTTGCGATCTTTTCTTCATCAACAAAGGACTTATATTAATCATTTTTTTGACCATGTTAACGTCGAAGATATAGATAAAGTCCTCGCTCGTATGCTTGCCTGCTCAGGAACAATTTTTTTTTCTGGAATTGGAAAAAGTGGAGCAGTAGGACAAAAATTAGCAAAAACTTTGATTTCAATAGGGATTAAGTCATTTTTTCTCGACCCTGTAGAAGCTCTTCATGGTGACATTGGTGTGGTAAATGATCAAGACTTAGTGATTTTCCTTTCAAAAAGTGGAACAACAAAAGAACTCTTACAGCTCGTTCCTCTTTTGAAACGAAGGAATGCCACCCTCATCTCCCTTATTTCCTCACTCAAATCTTCATTAGCTGAATTATCTGATGAAGTGATCTATCTTCCCTTGGAAAGAGAGCTTTGCCCTCATAATTTGGCTCCTATGACATCACCCTCTCTCCAAATGATTTTAGGTGATATTTTGATTGCAGCTATGATGCAACTAAAGTCTTTTTCTATCGAAGACTATGCCTTAAATCATCCTGCAGGTGCTATAGGGCAAAAAATTAGCTATTTTGTAAAAGATCTTATGGTAACAGGAGACGAGCTACCTCTTTGCAAACCCACAGACCCACTTCTTCATGGAATCATTGAACTCACTAATAAGAAAAAAGGATGTCTTTTGATTATTGATGATGAATCAAAACTTTTGGGGATTTTTACTGATGGAGATTTTCGTAGAGCCGTGCAGCGAGATTCTCAACAGGCCTTTATGATGTCGATGGAATCTTTAATGAATCCAGAATATTTGAGTATTGGGGAAAATGCCCTCGCCTTAGATGCAATCAATCTCATGCAAAAAGATCCCGAGAGAAGGGTCATGATGCTCCCTGTCGTTGAAAATTCTTCTCTTAAGGGATTAATTTGCATGCATGATATAATCCAAGCAGGTCTTCGGACGACAGTGTTAGAAATTTGATCCGCTGTAACTTTCTAGTGAACTTTTTTTAAGTCTTATCTCATAATCCATAGTTAAGATTACAAATTCTTGATCATGGTGATTTTATGAGTATACAAATGGCCCATAATTGGCTCCTAGTGACCTTTATCGTGGGATATCTAGTGATTATCTTTGAGCACCTGCTCAAAACAAACAAGTCAGCAACGGCTCTTCTTATCGCTGTCCTTTGCTGGATGTTTTATTTCATCTCAGGACAACACACCTTGAGCGATTCATTATCTCATTTATCACATCACATGAGTGATATTTCACAAATCGTCCTTTTTTTGCTGGGAGCTATGGCCATAGTTGAGCTTATTGATACACATAAAGGATTTGATCAAATCATTAGAATGATCCGCACCCGTTCCAAAAAATGGGTGATCCTTCTAGTCTCTGTTATCACTTTTTTTCTTTCTGCAGTTTTGGATAACTTAACAACAACGATTTTAATGGTATCCATTATCAAAAAATTGGTCCCATTCCAAAAAGAAAGACTCCCTTTATGTTGTATGATCGTCATAGCAGCGAATGCAGGAGGAGCTTGGACTCCTATCGGTGATGTCACAACTACGATGCTTTGGATCAATGGCCAGCTCTCTACAAGTGGCGTCATTAAAGCATTGTTTTTCCCAAGCCTTATCTGCATGATTGTCCCCCTTCTTTGGTTTGTCCTCCCCACAAAAGGGGAATATTCTCTTTCAGAAATTGACGAGAAAAGAGATCAAACCGAAGTGGGCTCAAAAATTGTTTTCTCAGTAGGAATCTTAGGCCTTATCGGTGTGCCCATTTTTAAATGGATGACGGGACTACCTCCCTTTATGGGGATTATTTTAGCGCTTGCGATTCTCTGGGTAATTACAGATATTTTGCATGAGGCCTATCCCCATCGACAACACTTGAGAATCCCTTCAGTGCTTGCGAAGATCGATATCTCTAGCGTTTTATTTTTCTTAGGAATACTACTTGCCGTGGACTCCTTAGATGCTGTTGGATATTTGGATAAACTCGCATCAGCTTTAGGTCAATTATTCCACAGCATAACAACAATGGCTACATTCATCGGACTTCTCTCTGCAATCATAGATAACGTACCCCTAGTTGCTGCGACTATGGGAATGTATGATCTTTCAACATTCCCAGCAGATAGCCAGTTGTGGATGCTCATAGCCTATGCTGCAGGAACCGGGGGAAGTATACTGATCATCGGTTCAGCAGCAGGAGTGGCTCTCATGGGACTCGAAAAAATCGATTTTATTACCTATTTAAAGAAAGCCTCGTTGCCTGCTTTGTTAGGTTATCTTGCGGGGATTGTGCTTTACTCCCTTCTTTAAATTTAGGGGGTGCTGCGAAGTGTAAAATTGCGATATCTAAATAGATAAAGAAATCCAAGAGCGCAGCAGCACCCACCAATACCAAAAACAACATGAGCTCCAAGCCATGAATTCAAAATGCCTCCTAATATGGGGGCTATTAAGCCTCGAATTCCTACCATGACTACATTGACCCCACTATAACGTGAACTTTCTTCATCCTGAGAGAAGATCGGGCCTGACAGATGCCATACTAAGTGACTTCCACCTTGTGCTACCCCGTAAATAAAATAAGAAGCATAGAGCCAACCTAGGTGGAAAGGGGCGAGCATCATGAGAGCAGGAAATAAGGCAAATCCAATGCAAACAAAGCTCGATGAAAGAAGCATTGGAATTTTTCCAATCATTTTTGACCATTTAGATGAAGAAAGAACTATACCAAGTCCTTTAGCAATCGTAAGTGCTATGCTAAAGTCGACATATGACAGAGCTAATGTGTTCTTAAAAAAGAAAGGAAGAGCGGGCTGCATCAGCATTACACCAAAGCCGCCAGCCATAAACCCCCACTGAAATTTAGCAAAATCTGGCCTTGCTTTGATTAATTGAAGACAATCTTTCCAGGGCTTTAATAAATGGCGCCAGCGAAAAGGGGCTTTTTCTTTTTTTTCAACAACTCTTCCAAGAATTGGCATGGTTGCATGAAAAAAAACGCTCGACATGCCTACTATGGCAGATACAAAAAAAACATATTTCCAGTTGTTAGCGCCAGCGTCAAGAAACCATCCGATGCCTAAAGCAATTAAAATCCCCTCTACATAGGCGAGGATCCAGCTGAGCGAAAAATGGCGGTGCCTTTCTTCTTTTGATAAATTCAATTTTAATATTTCCATCCAAGCTGGAACTGATGCTCTCGTGAATAAAACGTACACTGCTGCCGCAAACACTATATATGCAGGAGAAGAAATCCAAGGGAAAAATAGAAAAGGAATTCTAGATAATATTCCAGCTTGGACAAGGTTAGATCGTAAACTTTCTTTCAAATGAATAATTCTTGAGCTCCATATATAAGAAAAAATCGCTACAACAGGGCGAAGCATAGTGACAAGTACTATCCAAAAAGAGGAAGCCTGAAGGGATTTTGTTAAAATATAGGGAATATAGGACTGTAAACTCGTAAAGGGTTCGTTCACTAAATTTGTCCAGTAGAGGATAAATTTCGTATTTTTTTCAGGATCTTTTGGTTTTTTTTCTTTTTTTGAACCCATGTAAAAGCTACCTAGAAGTCTTATTTTCTTATATTTATAGATCTTTTCAGGAAATGCCAAAAAAAAAAAGAAAAAAAAATCAGAAAAAAAATTGCCGAAAAAATTCGAGTTTTACTATATTTATAGCTTCTTAAACGCGATAAGTAAGTCGAGAATAAGAATAGCAAAGTAGAAACGATGCAAAGATCTATTGACAGTTGAAGAAAAGGTGAAGAACAAAAAAAGTGTCGGGATAGAAATATCCCCGTTAATAAATTTTT